>FMTG01000007.1:0-90679 GCA_900099715.1 Ruminococcaceae bacterium YRB3002
GACTCATATCCAGTCAGTACAGTGCTTGGGGATTTGAGTCCCTTTCTTCCGTGATCTCTGAAAACGAATCCATCTTTCTTCAATCTGCGGAGCTTGGCTCGACTTATTCCGGTGCGTCGCTCCAGTTCAGCAAGGTTTACTTTGGACAGATCGAAGGAATCGCCTTGTTCCTTCTTCATCTCATCTAGTGCTTGTGTTATAGTTCTTTTAAAGTCATTATGTGACATGTTCCTCCTTCGCTGATGTGTTGACTTTATCAGTATAAAGGAAACAATCCATAATGGCTTTTATTGTTTGACTATTTGTGGCTTTTTTAATCCGACTCTTAGTGGTTGTTTTCACCCGACGCTAACACAGCGATTTTAGCCACTCCAGCGCTCATCGGTTTTAACCAATTTCAGTTCGTAAAAAAGAACCAACACATCAGCTGATAATTGTTTTTGCTTATTTGTTTCTGTTTGCCGTTGTTGCTATTTATATCCGAGACGATGGAAAGTGCAGTTTCCAAAAACATATTTTGCAAGATTTTTGGATAATTTTTGGTAAATCCACAAGAAAATAGAAAATAAAAACGCGGAAGGCCAGTAAATAAAGGCTTTCCGCGTTCTGTGTTTGTAATTTTGGCGGAGAAGGGGGGATTCGAAACCCATGTTATTTTATTAAAAACAATATATATAGTTAAAACCCGTATAAATACGTGTATATAGAGCGTTTGAGTAAGAACTATCAGTCTTTATTTACATGTATTGTTATCTGGTTTAGGGTCATTACTAGGGTCAAGCCGTAAGAATAACAAAAGACATCCGGGATGATTTGTTCATCTATCGGGTGTCTTTTGTTATTTGTGACGAAATATAAACATATATCATTGTTTGAATGGTATAATTACTAGAAGAACGGAACACGTTTTGCAGATTTTTGTGTCTGGTAAGCAATTGAATAGAAAAAGCAAATTACATTAGGAGAACCTATATGAAGTGTCCGTATTGCAGTAATGAAATGGAACTAGGCATAATTCAGAGCCCTCACGAAATAGCCTGGAAGAAAGGACTTGAGAGGACCAAGGGAAGAGCAAGTTCATATGATGACTCTGTAATACTGTCCGGGACGGACATGTTCTCTGGTTCGGCGGTCAAGGCTTCTAACTGCAGGATCTGCAAGAAGATCATTATAAGCTATACAGCATCACCTGATCTGAATTGATAGTCAATAGATTGCTTCTACTCTATGAATAAAAGGGCCGTCCTAAGTTGAACGATGCACCAGTTTTGGAGTATCATTCAGGTATTTGGAAGTTGATAGGAGGATTATTATGGAGGCTACAAAGAAAAGTTTTCGAAATGCATTTGTATGCTGTATACTGCTTGCTCTATTTTGTTTATTTCATATTTTTGTAAGATTAACTACATGGTCTGATGGCGGTATTCATTTTGAAGAACCAGCTAGATATTTGGAATACTTGTTCATACTTGGTGTAGTCATATCCTTCGTAATTAAGAAGTTCAAAGTCTTTATCGTTTTTGTAGGCGCCATGGCTCTTCTGATGACATATTATTTTTTTAGTTTTGCATATGACTCAACATTTAGAGTGATATTCCGTTTGCTTGCTTATGTACTGTTGGGATTGACAGCGATATTTACACTCAAAAACAACAGACGGATCAAATTCATCTGGTTTATTCCTGGTTTATGTATGTTTATTGCAAATGGCAGCTTATTTGCTGAGGATATAACATTGGGCATTATGAATCTTTTTGGTAATGGATGGAGATATAATGTGCTAATTATTTATCCTATTACCGAATTCGCTGCAACTTTGGCCACTGGTTTCTACTTCAAAACGTCTTATGGAGAAAAGAAAGGCGAGGCAATCTCAAGGAATTCCACGAGAAACTTCATTTTCACTTCTATTGTCGTATTTGTATTCTGTACACTTTTCTTCACCTTTTGTCAGACTACATTAAACGTCACGTCTAATAATGGGGCAACCGAAATCAACAGAACCAACAATGATACAGATGCATTTGGGCATGATAAATTCGACGCTTTTGTAGCAGCTGAGGATGCTGTAAAAAGTCAGTTGCGCGCTCCTTCAACAGCTGACTTTTGTTCGGTATCAGAGGCAACAATTTCTCATAGCGGAAACACTTGGTCTGTAAGTGGTTGGGTAGATGCAGATAATGCCTTCGGAGCACACTTGAGAAGTAATTTCAGTGTTAGACTCACTTTCGATAGTTCAAATAAGTATACTATCAATTCGTGTAATATTTCATAAGAACTCTGTTGAATAGTTCGAGTTCAGTAATGCTTAGAAAACCAATCACTTCGGTGGTTGGTTTTCTGTTGAAACAAAACTAACAGGAGGAAACCATGTACACACGATATACAGACGAACAAACAAAGCAAGCGGGTGATGCTGACCTCGTTGCTCTGCTTCAACAGCATGGTCAGCAAGTAAGAAGAGTCGGTTGAATGGTACGATGGTAATCAGACAGTATCCATTAAAGGTAATCTCTGGTTCCATCAATACGAACGTGTCGGCGGCAACACGATTGACTTCGTGAAGAAGTTCTTCGGACTGAACTTTCCTGAGCGGAAGAAAGAAAGGAACTTCAAAAACAGATTGTACCTCAAATAGAAGAACTGCGAAATGATCGTAAAGACCTTCGTGATGAATTAGAAAAGCTAAATAAACGGATTAATGAAATAAACGATGAGTTCACAAAAGACCGTTAGATTCATATAGAAGCGGTGTTATGATATAATCTAAAAATGGAAATCGGATTGATATTGATTATTACTATAATAATTGTAATAATTGCCGCGATAGTGGCGACGATAGTGTTGATCGTCCGCCCATTCGATCATTCTAAGACCTCTCCAGATTTTAATAAAACTCATGATAAAGATTTGATGAGTATTTCAAGTGGTACTTCAGAGCTTTCGGTAAAGTTTGAAGAATTGGCTGCTTTAACTGAACTTGAGGAAGCTTCTCTCGTTGAGATTAAAGATAAGAATCTGCTGGCTAGAATAGATAATGTTATTCCTGGCGCTGCGAATGTCGCTGCGAATGTCGCTGATGCACAGCATATTCAAGAGGCCGCGAAAAATGTGGGACAAATATACCAGGCAATAATACCCAAAGGGGCAGAACTGGCGAAGTCAAAAGATATTGAAGGTGCAGTTAGAGGAATCTATCATGGTGAGCAGGGCATAAGGGGACATGCAAATCTCGTTCCCGTTGAACCTAACATGGGTAATGCAGCGGCAGCAATGAATGTAGCGAATTCCGCAATGGGAGCTGCTGCGATGGTGGTTGGTCAGTATTATATGACACAAATTAATAACCATCTTTCAGATATATGTGCTGAATTGAATAAACTATCTGCCTTTCAAGATCGTGAATATCTTAGTAAGATTTACGCATTGATTGCTGAGATACAAGCTTGTTCCCAGTTTAGACTGGAAATCGTCGAAAACGAAGAGTTAAGAATGAGAGAATTGGATCATCTTAAATCGTTAGAGCATGAGTGTGCGCAGCTTTTGGGACAGGCAAATCTAACATTAACAGATTTTAAAAAGAAAACAGATATTGATTATTCTGAATATGAAAAGTTAGTAATTGAAGCAGAAAAATGGTATCAGTACCAACAAGTATTGCTGAAAGTTTTGTTAAATATAGAAGAATTAACGTTTTCACTGTATTTAGGTGATGTGTCTAGAGAGAATTGTTTTGCGAAGTTCTTGCCATATGCAAGACAATCTGATGAAGCTTTATCCTCGGTAAAGGCATGGCATAATGAAAATCAGGAGAAGTTTAAAATAGATCTTGAATCAAATAGAAGGCGCAGACAGGGAATAAATGGTTTATTGATGAATATCCCGGCTTTGTTTGATGATGATCTACATTATAAGGATGTTCCTGAAAGTACGGTAGCAATGATAATCAACCAGAGTTCGGGACAACAAGTTGTTGTTTCAGAAGAAACAGATTTGTTTAGGGAAGATGTGCGTTTAATAGCAAAGGATGGAAAAATGTATTACCTTCCTTCAAATGTTTCCAGGGATGATCAATCACAATAAGACATCATGCGGAGTACATAAAAGGTGTTTAGCAATCATTTTGATTTATTCTTCAAGGAGGAAAAGAAATGCATCGTATTCGTAAACTAATATCCATATTACTGTGTGTATCAATCCTTTTTGGTATCGTTACTGGTTGTTCGTGGTTTTCAGATGAAAAATCTGAAGGATCAGTTTCGATGGAGACTGCCTTTAGTGATGGTTGGAATACTGCGGTCGAATTCCTAGGGAGTGAAGCTGCTGCTACAGGTACATCAGAGTACATTGCTGAAGTTGAGAACGCAATAAGTGCATTCAAAGATCTAATTAACCAAAGTGCTGGATCAAATCGAGGTATTCCACAAGAAGCAGGGTTTGTTGCTGAAAAGTGGGTAGCAGGAACATTCAATATCGATTCTGCGTTGAATGAATCTTTGTATTCAGCAAAGGTTGTTGGTAGTACCGATCTTGGTTCTCCAGATGTTGTTGTTGAAACAAATAACGAGGTAATACAGGAGGCAAGTCTAAAGTATTACAACAGCGGAAGTCGTAGTGCATCTGCTCAGGCTACAACAATACTTCAGGCTTATCAAGATTATCGAAACAACACGACTGCTGAAACTCCTCTGGATTTTCAGCAGTATTGTGAACAAAATGGATACAGCTCTGATACAAGTGAATTGTTGCCTCTTTATGAGGGTCAAACGAGAATAATACCATCTGATCAAATTGATGATGCAATAAAGTATTTAAAACATCAGACAGATAGTGTTGACGATGCTTATGCAGAGACTTTGAATGCTCTTAGAAGTCGTCTTGAATCTCCGGACGGAACGAGTTCGGAACCTGCTACTTACGAGCAAATGCAAGCTGTTGCAGAATTGGCAAAGACAGGTGAATTTGATCCTGAGGATTTTGGCTTTAGTATTTCTCAAATCATTACACCTAAACATGTAGTTAAGCAAGCTATTAAGGGAGGGCTTACGGCTGCAACGGTAAATACAGTTATGCAAATTGGGCCTGATCTGTTTTCTGTAATAAGAGAGGGATTAAGGACAGGTCAACTTGACATTACACAGTTACGAGACGTTGGAATTGATGGTTTCCTTGCTTCTGCGACTGGTTTTGTCGAGGGTGCAGCAAGCAGTCTTCTCGTGTCTGCTTGTCAATCTGGAAAACTCGGGACGTCCTTTGCTAGCGCAACACCTGAACAAGTTGGAGCTATCGTAGTAATTACTATACAGTCTATTCGTTATGGATATGCTTTATCAAAGGGCGAAATAACCGCTCTAGAATATGGAGATCTAATGGCGGAAAATGTAGTAGTAGTTATCGGTAGTGTAGCAGGCGGAGTTGCTCTGCAAAGCTTATTGCCAGGTTTTCCATTATCGTATATGATTGGCAGTTTTGTTGGCGGAATCTTAGCTTCATTGGGATTTAACATCCTAAAAGGATTGGTAAATAGAATTATAATGTATTTCAAGGGGGCAGGAGGCTTTGAAGTTGCGTTGCCAACTACTGAGCTTGTTGAAAACGTTACTGCAATTCCTTATGAGATTGTTGAGAAGTCTGATGTTTTCTATAAACTCTCATCAGCGCAAGATATATCAATAAATGTCGAAAAAGAGGGTGCGATTTGTATTGGATTGGACGCAGAGTTTTTCTGCACGAATTGCGGAGCTGTACTAAATGATATGCCTGGTTTTAATCCGGATTTGAATTATTTCTTCTGCGAAGACTGTGGAACTCTTTTGTATGGGGATGATATATATGATGGAGAAAGATTCCCTGGTGTGATTTGGTTTTGCGATGAATGCGACGATTGTCTGAGTTTACAGGACGGATTTAGTGATCTTAATGATAAATGGATTTGTGAGCATTGCGGATATGAAAACTCTATTACTGAGGATGATATAGATTGAAATGACGCTTCGTACAATAACAATTATATAATTGCTGTTGCGCTGAAAATGTGGCCTGTTGTCCGTATATATGTACAGTTCGCATGGATTATCTGTTTGCAAGGTATACTGTCCCATTATTCTCCCGCCTTGCTCCCTATACTGAAGATGACCACCAACATATTGGGCCCGGTGGATCATATCTTGCGCAGGAGTATAGGACAATGAGGTACTGATTAAGATAATTCTTATAGGGTAGCTCCAAAAAGCCAAGCGACCGATTAAGTTCGGGTGCTTGGCTTTTTTGTGTTTTTGAAAAAATTTTCAAAAACTTTTTTAATTGGTAAACCGACGTGTTTACCAATTACCTGTATGATGGCGCTGAAAGGAAAGGTATATGCTTGAACTTTTAACGCAAGGGGAGAGGCAGGAAGACTTGAAGTATTATCTTTCGGAAGTAAAGATAACAAGTTATCCTGAGCTCCAAGAGCGTTATGGCGTATCAAAGGTGACCTTGAGTAAAGACATCCGGTTCCTTAAGGAAACAATGGGTGTCCCTATCGAAACCAAGCCGGGAGTAGGTGGTTACATAATGATACGCGGAGATTGGACAGCATATATGAGGCACTTCAGTTTGTTAGAAGTAAGAACGATCATTGAAGTGCTGCCTGTAACAACAGACGAGCAGAAACAGATCTTTCTGGATATGATCGGCAAGTTCTACAGCCGTGAGACCGAAAGGATTCTGCGAGATCAATTCCTTTAAGAAAGTGGTAGCAGTACCTTGATAATCAAATAACGCATTATTGATCTGTGCTTACTCAAAAGGTATGCACTCGACCATCGCCATGACTTCCTGCCGAAAGGTTAAATCAAGGATGGATAATTATGCCATATACGATAAGGGACGAGCGATAAAGGGAACACTTAATGACCCATCTGCCGAGTCTTAGCCCCCGAACCACAGGGGAATAACGCATAGACGGCATGCCGGGGACCAAACTAACCGGAGAGCTATTAAATCTCGTAATAGATCTATGATGAAGAACAACGCCGTTTCTTCAGTCAATAATGCAGAGATACATATATCTACGGGGTCAGTCTGCCCAAGAGACTGACTCTGTAACACGCAGACAGCGGATCTGTCCGGGTTCGATTCCCGGAGTCTGTATATATAAATAATGTAATAGAAAGGGGGAAGTATCATGAAAGAAATTGAAGAAGAACTATACACACCTGAAAGGGTTGCTGCATGGCTATTTCAGCTTTATGTAGATGACAGCCGCGCTGAGGACTTTGCGTTGACCTTTGTCTGCCTCGATGAACTAATTAGAAACAAGGGCGATCAGAGCAAATACAAAAAAGAAACAAGAGTAGCCCTTATGAATGTAAATGAAATCTGGCTTGATATCTGGATGAAGCTTGAAAGCGTCAGGCTTGATAATCTGGACGATATCCTGGAAAAGATAATTGATTTTCGTGAAAACCTAAAAATGGACCAAGGAGGCCAAGATGAGAATGAGAAGCGGTAAAGAAACAGTGGACAAGACGAGAGCTTATTCTAAGAAGTTTGTCAGGTATAGAGAGGGTGCTGAAAAGTACAGCCTCGGCCTGTCAAAGTTCCAGGAACTGGCAAAGGAAGCAGGAGCTGTCTATAAGATTGATAAGATAGCTTTAGTGAACTGTGAGATATTTGAACGATATCTTGAGACTTTTCGTGCATAAAGCAGGGAGCAGGCGTTGTATTTCTGTATGACATAAATTATAATTGTTTGAAAGGAGGGTGTAATCATGGGCAAAGTCGGAAGACCGAGTAAGGAAGATGCGAAGAGAAAAGTGCTCTCTGTCCGCTTATCTCCTGAAACGTATAAGAAATTGCAGGATTACGCTTCTGCGAACAATAAGAGTATGTCAGATGCTGTACTAAGTGGTTTAGAAGAGTTTTTGGAGAAAAACAACGCAAACTGATCCCTTCCTGATCGGAAGGAGGTGCCGCAGATGGCAAAAGTGCGTAAGGACTTAAGAGGTCGCATATTACGAAAGGGGGAAATACAAAGAGCCTCGGACAAACGGTATGTATACACGTATAATGATCCGTTAGGGAGAAGGAAGAGCGTATATGCATATGATCTCGTAACACTCCGGGAAAAAGAGAAAGATTTACAGAGGGATCAACTCGACGGGCTTGATATTTATGTAGCGGGGAAAGCCACAGTTAATGAGACATTTGATCGCTATATATCATTGAAGTATAACCTGAAGAGCACAACCAAAAGCAACTATACCTATATGTACGACAGGTTCGTAAGAGATACTTTCGGAAGGAAGCTGATGAAAGATATCAGGTATTCGGATGTAATTCAGTACTATGGAACGATGCTTGAGGAACAGGGAATATCCCTTAGGACAGTGGATGCGATTCATTCTTTGCTTCATCCGACATTTCAGCTGGCGGTAAGAGATGGAATAATACGTGTTAACCCGACAGATGGTGTGATGAAAACAATCAAGGCGAACTGGAAAGATGGTCACATACCAAGGCATGCTCTAACGAGAGAGCAGCAACGTGAGCTGATGGAATATGTAGCAAACCATCCTGTCTATTATCACTGGTGGCCTATCCTGACAGTGCTGCTGGGAACTGGATGCCGAATAGGTGAAGCTCTGGGACTTAGGTGGGAAGACATTGACTATGATAATAGGACAATAAGTGTCAATCACAGTCTTGTGTACTATCCGGATGCTGAAAGCCGCAAGAGCGAACTAAGGGTATCATTGCCGAAGACGCAGTCCGGTATCAGGACAATACCTATGATGGATATCGTGTACGATGCCTTTAAGACTGCAGAAGACGAGCAGAGTGAAAATGGATCTTGTGTTTCAGAAATAGACGGAATGAAGGATTTCATTTTCACAAACCGATTTGGACTTGTCCTGAATCCACCCTCAGTAAATCGGGCGATTAAGAGGATAATACATTCTCATAATGCCGAAGAACTCGTTGACGCAAAACGTGAAAGAAGAAAACCGATATTACTTCCGGATTTCTCCTGTCATCATCTAAGGCACACATTTTGCACCAGACTGTGTGAGACCGAGACTAATTTGAAAGTGATCCAGTCGATCATGGGGCATAAAGACATTCAAACAACAATGGATGTATATGCAGAGGCGACTGAATCAAGCAAGCAGACAACGATAGAGAAACTGTCACAACTGAACATTTTTTGAAAAGGGATCCTGATGATCTTATGACAACAAAAATGTGTTATGACAACAGATTGACAACAGAAGTGGAATTGATAATGAGAATAGACAAGTTAAGACAACTTGATACGCTCATCTCAAGACACGATAATAACTGACAATAACGAGTGACAACGAGATCGGATTACTAATCCCGACACTCAAGTCATTGAGTTGAGAAACCCAGTAAATACGGGGCTTTCGAGGCACAGAACCCCAAAAGTCCTACACCAGGTACACAATATCTAGCAAATCAGTGCAATAATCTGACGACCAGTACTGTCGTAATCGTGTATAGTCATGTATAGTGCAAAATTAGGCACTTCCAAGGATGCATAATCGTGTCCTGGGAGTGCTTTTTAATTGCTCCCCCGATGCGATTGCAAATGCATAGTGCTTCCAGGACGTGTATTATTACTTTCTCCTGGAACGGACAAAGGAGCAGGTGATTATGAAGAGTTTTGCAGAAATGCACCCTGAGTTGGTCAACGAGTGGTCAAATGAAAATGCCCTTAAACCTCAGATGGTATCGTATGGTTCGGGTAAAGCCATCATATGGAATGGTAAGTGCGGTCATACTTGGACTGCAACGCCTAAGAACCGAGGAAATGGGCATGGTTGTCCCTACTGTTCAGGAAATAAGGTGTTAGTTGGTTTTAACGACCTTAAATCCCAATATCCTAGAATTGCCAGAGAGTGGGCCCGTAGGAACCTGCCAGATAAGCCGACCCAGTACACAACTTGTTCTCACAAACGCTTCTGGTGGCGGTGTCATAAGTGTGGACATGAGTGGGAAGCTCCTATATCAGACAGAACAAGAGGCCACGGATGTCCTTGTTGTACTCATGAGATTATAAAATCTGGTATCAATGATCTGAACACTTTATTTCCTGATATTGCTGCTGAATGGTCCTACAAAAACCACACTGGTCCTACAATCATAAGTCCTAAATCAACACAAAACGTTTGGTGGGTATGTTCAAGATGCGGTAATGAATGGCAAGGAGTAGTAAGGGCTAGAGTTAAAGGAAGATCATGTCCTGTATGCACAGGATTCGTTTTGAAGAAGGGATTCAATGATCTTGCTTCTGTTCATCCCAAACTTCTTAAAGAGTGGGATTACGACAGAAATGTTGTTTCACCAGATGAAGTATTAGCTGGAACTATGCAATCAAACCACGAAAGAATCTATATACATTGATCTATTGACCAATATCGTTTCAGTACTAGATCAAAAGACTGATGTGGTATTCGACTCTTTCGGTAACCGAGATTTTGAAAGCAAGATCGTTAACAAGATATCTGCATTGGATCCCATAACTGCAGTAAAACCCATGAATTCACAATGTTCAGCTGGTCTTCAATTCGCCGACAACGTTTGCAGCGTTGTTCGTCACCACCAAATGAACGATAAAATGGCAGCTCTGTATCAGTATATCTCGAAAAATACAAAGAGGGTTTGACCTTACAGTACCCGCGTGCTACAATGTCTGTAGATTAAAGGTTTGGCCTCCTGGCGGTCTGTAGCTGGGTGTACGGTAAACGTAGGACCATTCCTTTTTTTATGTCTTTTTTATTCATATGGTGCAAGGCGATTCTCTGAGGATAAACCACCCTCCCGGGTACACCTTGAGGAAAATAACTGTGATTACGATCATTAATGGGACATCGCATAACCGACGCTAGAGAACTGATATCAAAGGTTCGTCACGAACATGGTATAATTACCGTGACAGAGAAAACACTCCTTTGTCGAGATAATTTTAACTAAATGAACTAACGGATTAAAGAATATGAATTACTATTCAGCTGTAATGATATGCGTAATGCTCTCTTTGATTTTGCTATGCGTTCTTGTTCATGAAAATGAAAGACTTGGGAAAAGAGACAAAGCAATATATTATTTGACTTACGCTTTGATAGGTGTTTCTGCATTATCTGAATGGATAAGCATATTTATTAGCGGGAATATTGAGATTAACAGCATATTTCTTCGGATAGCGAAATGTTGCGATTATGTTTTTACTCCGATGTCGGGAGTTGCGATTGTAATGCAGATGAGTTCCCGCAATGTTATTACGAAGATTCTGTACGGAGTTATAGGTTTTAATACATTATTTCAGCTCACTTCATTCTTCACCGGGTGGATGACTGTTATCAGATCTGACAATACTTATTCTCATGGGTCGCTTTATGGCTTGTATATGGCAATGTACCTCGTAATCGTGTTTTTAGTAATAATACAATTTGGTATATATGGAAGGCATTTTCGCAAACAGAATAGATTGTCACTTTATTTGATATTGCTTCTCATCCTTCTTGGAATTGCGCTTCAGGAAGTATTTGGTGGAGGTATTAGGACTTCATACATGGCCTTGACTCTTGGTGCTGCGTTTCTTTTTATCCATACTAACGAGTTCTCGCAACAGAAATCTGACGAGCGTATCGAGCAACAAAAAGTACTGATCACAACGGATGCACTTACGGGATTAATGAGCAGATATGCATATTCCATGGCATTAAACAATTTCAATAATGAGATGCCGAAAGATATGGTGGCATTCTCAATAGATATAAACGGCTTGAAAGAAGTCAACGATAATCTCGGCCATGATGCAGGCGATGAATTAATACAGGGTGCATCTTCATGTATTGAGAAATTCTTTCCCGGATGTGCTTACAGAACCGGAGGAGATGAATTCGTAGCGCTTTCAAGAATGAACAGAAAACAAGCCGAAACAATCACCGAATCCTTAAACAAATGCGTAAAGGCTTGGCACGGCAACAAGGTCGAATCTATGCATCTTGCTATAGGATTTGCACTGGCCGAAGAGAATAAGGATGCTAATTGTGAAGAACTCGTAATTATAGCAGACAAGATGATGTACGAGGCTAAGTCAAGATACTATAAAGAAAGCGGAATAGACAGGCGGAGAAGATAAATGACTTTGATGAAATGACAGGAAGAATCAAGGATTTATCGCATATCTACTGGTTGACAAGGTATAATCTTAAGAGATACCAGTCCTGAAGATTAAATATTCTCAGTGGAGAAAAAGTAGGTCCCGGAAGCTGCTCCGAGACCTTGCTCTTAGTCGAGAATATTGCGAAAGCAATCACAATTAATTGGTACCTGACAACGGCGTTCCGTTTACATAGAGGGTATATTTGATAGTTTTCGTTGCAACAAAAATGCAACGAAAACGAAATCGTTACATTATCGTTGCATCAATAGTTTGATGAATCTAAAAGGAGGCTGGAATTATGAAAGAAAGCAAAACCTTAGAATTCAAATCAGGTAATCGTTTATATTCGTGTGCCCTAAAATCGATGAGCGCTGGAGTGGCTAAAATCGCTGGGCGCTAACATTATATTCTGTGGTTTTATTTCTTTTGCCGTTTTGTCCTCACAAACTGCGATTTGTCATCGTGCATTAACCTGCTGGTTTGATATACTATCGGCGTTCCTAATCGGGTTCACTTTTTCTTTTCCGGTAAAAGACGAAACCATCTTCAGTTTTTATGATACGATAGCCTAATTTTCTGTAAAAAGCATTTGTACGCTCATTCCAGCATGGGGTATCCAGATTAAACTCAGCAGCACACGGGAATTCCTTTTCGATGCATTCCATCAAAAGAATTCCGTAACCTTTTCTATGATAGATGCTGTCAATAAATATCCTGCCAATGTATACGCTGTTATTTGTTTCATCTGGAAATACAATGGCAGCCCCTACCAGATCTTTTCCTATCATTGCCTGATACAAATGCCCCTCCCGGGCCATTTGTTTATGCCATTCAACTGAATCAAATCCGGGCGGACAATCACCTTTTACTCCGCCGACATTTACATCTGTTTCAAAAGCTCTGACAGATATATCTACGATTTTTTCTATCTGATCTGCCTCTGCTTTGACAATATACATCCCACTTCTCCCAACTGCTGATTTTCCTATCAAGGGTTACCCCTCAACAAGGATTATAACATGGGGAGTAAAGAAAGATTGATTATTTCCTTTTGACCCTCAAAAAAGCTCAGAACCGCTTCCAGTTGTACACTGCAGTGTACAACTAAGCCATTTTCGAAAAGCTTTTCCAAAAAAGTGTCCAAAAGCCTTTTACCCCTCAGGGTGAATATTATGACAGACTTACTCAAGTATATGGCAAGCCGGGCGACATTATCCTTTTTGTTTATTAGCTTCGTAGTAAAGCTGCTTCTTGGCATACATATCTGCATCTGATTCCCTGAGAAGCTCATCTATCGGCTTCCTGCCGTCAGGTGAGAAACTGTATCCGACAGAGCAGCTGTATCTGGTGGCATTGACATACTCATGGATCCGTTTGGTAAGAGCTGCTACATCATCTTCCGTGGCCTTGCGGCATACGATGATGAACTCATCGCCGCCAACCCTGTAGACCATCTGATTGCGCTTGGAAGCACGGCGAAAGCATTTGGCGATAGTAGAAATCGCAGTATCTCCTGCCGTATGGCCTTCCGTATCATTAATGGACTTAAGCCCGTTCATGTCGATCGATACGAGTGCTGTTATCTCTTCAGGTTCATTTGCGATGTCGGAGTAATAAGCCTGACGGTTGAGGAGACCCGTGAGAGGATCCTTCTTGGTAACCCTCAGTATCAGGAAGACATAGTATATGAACACCGAGATGGCTATCGTGGTGCAGAACAGCTGCGCATAATCCTTGCCGATGATGAACGGCATGATGATGCCTGTCAGGAACGCGAAGCAGAAATATACGATGGGGATTATCTCAGCAGATTGTCTTGAACTGTTGCGGATCATGAGCAAGACTAACAGCACACAGTATATCACGACCATTATGTAGGGCAGCAGTCCGAGGGGACCGCGCTGCATCACACCTGTATCATCGATGCGGAATACGATGCCTGTAGGGATCGATATGAAGTCAATCACAGTCAGCAGCAGTGCGGGAATGAATATATACCACTTCTGTGGATTGACTATCGTAAAGATCACCTGTGCGATGATGAGAGGAGTGGCGCTGTATCTCACTGCCATGAGGAGGCTCCGGACTGAATGGATGTCAGGCTGCCCTGTAAGTTGAAATTCCACATATACGAGGATGGACAACAAAAACATCTCGGCGATCAGTGCATACATGCGGAAGATGACTTTCTTCTCAAGAAAGACTGTCGATATGAGCGATACTGCAAATCCCAGAAGAACGAGGAGCAATGCCCAGTTTTGAATCAAATATCCGGTAACAGCCATAATCTACCTCAAGACGCGGTCATGGTATGCTTTAGATATGCTTATTATAACATCCCGTACAATAGTTGTGGGTTCTTCTTGCCAATTAATGACCTCCATTATAAAATACAACACATATTCCAGGTATGAAATACCGGTCACTTACGATACATAGTACAGTGCACGTATCCCCTGAGGTTTATAATCAAATGTCACATTCAGAATCAGTATTTTTCGGCGGTCGCCAGAAATTCAAAAAAGACTACTACAGAAAGCTCACTGCGAATTGATTGTAATAATTGCGTTAAAATTCTGCAAAGAGTATCAAGTCATTTGAATCTCAATGTATAATATATGTGTTAGTTAATATGTAAGGTTGCCTGTGCCCTCAAGGAGTATCGTTGCAGAGTATGAGAAAGTTCTTAATCGTTATAGTCAATGTTGTCATAATAGCAGCAATATTGAGCTTCGTAGTACTTTACTCCGGATACGAGAGCGAGGATTATTACCGCAGGCAGATAGAATACTTCGAGAACACTACGGTCACAATGGAAAACGTGACCGGGAATTATCTGGAAGGCGAACAGCGGGTCTGTGACGTTTGGGCGCAGTACATCAACAGCAGCAACATGACCATGGAAGAGGCGGTCGAATACATCCGTTCGTCTCATGTCCTCGAGAATACTTCCGCACATCTGGTCCTGCTCGATACTCTCACAGGTCTGTCAACGCGTCCGAAGGCCGGCACGGCCGATGAGTATGATATCTCCTATCAGAGAATGGATCTTCTGAAGAACACCGACTGGATCGATGAGATCGGGAAGTCTATCAACATTACACGCGCCTATACCAACCCGATGAACGGTGAGCAGTCGCTTGCTTTCTGCAACCTCGTAGATCTGTATGATCCTGACAGTGATTCATACAAGGCAGCGGTCCTGTTGCGTGTGGTTCCCATCTCCGCCCTTGAACAGAAGTGGGTCTTCCCTCAGACAGAGCTTGTGAATGCCGAACTGTCCATGATCGATTCCAACGGCGATTACATCCTCAAAGGATATAACTATAAGAATTCGAGCTTTTTTGAATTCTACAAATCCTATAATCAGACAGATCCCGAATCATCCAAGGCTCTGTTCGACACGATCACTTCGACTACAGGTTCCATTCATATGCTCAACTCTCATGGACAGGAATGCGTTCTTGCCTATACTCCCATGTCGTCCACGACAGGCTGGACATTGCTGGGACTCGTGCCTGCAGAGGACCTCAAAGTCGAGAACGGTAACTGGGTATTGTTCGGCGTAGTCTCAGCAGGTCTGCTCATCCTGTTCCTCTGTGACATGTTCTATGTGCTTTACCTTAACAAGCACCTTCAGATCACTGCAAGGAAGGCTGAATCTGCGAATAAGGCAAAGACGGACTTCCTCTCCACCATGTCGCACGACATCCGCACTCCCATGAATGCGATCGTCGGTCTGACGGCTCTGGCCGAGAAGAATACCGGTGATGTGGAGTCGACCAAGGAGAGCCTCAGGAAGATCAATCTGGCAAGCAATCATCTGCTCACGCTCATCAACGATATCCTGGATATATCCAAAGTCGAGAGCGGCAATCTGAAGCTGAGCCCGCTGACTTTCTCCATTGTGGAGACGGTCGAGAATCTCGTCAATATCTCGCAGCCGATGATCAAGGAGAAGAACATCGAATTCAGTTTCCACATCAATCAGATCGAGAAGGAATATCTGTATGCAGATCAGCTGAGGCTTAATCAGATCTACATCAACATCCTCTCCAACGCCATCAAATATACCGAACCCGGCGGCCGTGTCAGTGTTGACCTGAGAGAAGAGCCAAGTGCACAGTCCGGCTGCGTAAAGCTGACCTATGTCGTGTCCGATACGGGTATCGGAATGAGTCCTGAATTCATGGCCAGCATGTACAAGCCGTTCTCCCGTCAGGTGGACAGCCGCGTTAACAGCATTCAGGGAACCGGTCTCGGTCTGGCCATAACCAAGCAGATGGTCGATCTGATCGGCGGAACGATAGATTGTCAGAGCGAACAGGGCAAGGGAACGACCTTCACCGTCACTCTTGATATCCCCGTTGCTGACAGGCAGCGTGATGACATGAAGCTCGAACCCATTGATGTCCTGATCGTTGATGACGATGAGATCATGCTTCAGACTGCAGTTGATACCCTTACTTCTCTCGGCGCTTCTGTGGAGCAGGCAAGCAGCGGACTGGAAGCCCTCGGAATGATCGAGCACAGACACCTTGCCGGCAGGGATTACAACGTGATCATCATTGATTGGAAGATGCCGGAGATAGACGGTCTTGAGACCATCACCCGCATCCGTTCCGAGATAGATGCCCGTGTACCGATCCTGTTGATATCCGCGTATGACTGGTCGGACATCGAGGACAAGGCAAAGGCAGCGGGCGCGAACGGATTTGTCAGCAAACCGCTGTTCCGTTCGACACTCTACGACAAGATCAACGATCTGATCGGCAAAGAGTCTGCTTCGATCGAGCCTGAAGATGATTATTCCGATCTTCAGGGGATGCGTATACTTGTGGCAGAGGATAATGACATCAACTGGGAGATCATATCCGCCATGCTCTCCATGTTCGGCATCGTTACTGAACGCGCCGAGAACGGACGTGTCTGTGTCGATATGATCAGCGCGGCTGAAGAAGGCAGTTATGAACTGATCTTCATGGATATACAGATGCCTGAGATGAACGGTCTTGACGCGACAAGATCGATCAGGGGATCGGACATACCCTGGGTATCCTCCATCCCTATCGTTGCAATGACGGCCGATGCATTCTCCGAGAACATCATGGAATGCATGAATGCCGGAATGAACGGACATATTGCAAAACCGGTAGATATCAAACTTGTTATCAAAGAGATCCGCAGGATCAAGGAAGGGAGAGAGTAATCATGAGAAAAGCGATAAGTACTCTTTTGACATTGACGATGGGCCTTGGCATAGTGTCATGCGCTGCTAAGGCACCTGCAGCCGAAGAAGGCTTTCGTCCGGCGCTGGACACTTCTACCGGCTGCCAGATCAACATTGCCGGAGGCTACGATAATTTCGAAGCGCTGGAGTCGGAGTTCGACCGGTTCCATACTTATTATCCCAATGTTGAACTTAAATACACCAAGATCGACGACTATAACAACATGATCGGAACGGTCCTCAGCGGCAACGATGCGCCTGACATCTATGTTAACTACTCATGGATGTACGGCAGAGACCAGTATAAGGCTTCCATCGATTATGCCGAGAATCTGGCCGACCCCGCACTCGGTCTTGATCTGGGCTGCATCAGGAGCAACATCATACTGAACACTGAAGACGGGACTCTCCCGATGGTGCCTGTCTTCTCGAACACATACGGCATGCTCGTGAACAAGAGCCTCTTCGAGAAGGAAGGTCTGAGCATTCCCACGACATACTCTGAATTGGTGGAGGTCTGCAATGCATTCCGCGATAAGGACTATAACAATCCGATGATGGGCTTCTCCAATGAAGAGACTACATCATTATTCACTTTGTCCATCTATCCGTTCTTCTGCAGTTCCGTGGCAAATGACCCCGAGGCTGTCAGCAAGCTGAACTCTCTTGCTCCTTCTGCAGGCGAATACATGAGGCCTTCTCTCGAGAAGATAACGCAGTTCATGAATGACGGCTGTGTTGATCTCGATGCCTGCAATGAGATAGAGAACAATTACGATGCCGTCATTCTCCGTTTCTTCGAAGGCGACGTGCCCATGATGACATGCTCCGGTGATACCGTATCAGGTACGAAGAAGCGCGAGAGCCGTTCCGAAGCATTCATCGCCAGTCCGTTTGAATATGCGTTTATTCCGATCCCGATATCGGACGAAGGAGCATACTTCATCGACATACCGAACCTTCAGTTCTCAGTCAACAAGAATAGTGCAAATCTTGATATGGCAAATGAATTCATGCGTTTCCTTATCTCCACGGGCGAACTGAACGAGATGGCACAGAACAAGGGACTCATGCCGCCTACGACAAATCTGTCCTTCAACAGCATGTATGCGGCATTCGGCAATGTTCCGGAATCAAGGATGCTGTCTCCTGAGATCATCGGATTATCGGATGATGCACTCATTCAGGTAAGGCAGGCGGTCTACAGAGTAGGGAAGGGCGATATGACCATAGATGAGGCCGTCGCCTCATATGGATCATTTACATCATGATCGTCCACCCCATCCCTCCTGTTTTTGACGGACAGTCCGAGATATTGATCCTCGGCAGTTTTCCGTCGGTCAAGTCCAGAGAGGCAGGGTTCTTCTACGGCCATCCGCAGAACCGTTTCTGGCGCGTGACTGCTGAAGTCATGGGCGAGGATACGCCGCAGACCATCGATGAGAAGAAGGCCTTCCTCCTCCGCAATCACATTGCACTCTGGGATGTTATCGGTTCATGCGAGATAGACGGGTCGTCCGATGCCAGCATCCGCGATGTTAAAGTCAACGATCTTAATGTCATATTGAAGAAGACTGATATCCGGAAGGTCTATGTGAACGGCAGGAAAGCATATCAGCTCTATTGCAGATACACTCTGCCGGTCACCGGGCGCGGAGCAATATGCCTGCCGTCGACCAGTCCCGCCAATGCAGCATGGAGCATCGACAGGTTAGTCGATGCATGGAGCGTTATAAGAACCTAAAGGGGTTATTCATTGCATTTCGCGACAATAAAAATACCATTTGCGACAGCAAAAACTAACGAAGATTTTACCTGCATTTTGCCCTTTTTTGATGCTGAATGAATCCTTCCGCAGTTTTACAATTATCCTGACAGATATTCTTGGAATAAGAGGGGATTGGAATTGAGAAAGCTTTCTTTAACTTTTACTGCTTCTGTAATGGCAGCAGTTGTTTTATTTACTGCTCTCGCGGGTGGATGTGCTGATAAGAACAGCAGCAGTGCACTTGTGGATGATTCGGAACTTTTCTTGAGCGACAGGATGCCGGATAAGCTTCCTGACGGGTTCTCGTGGTACGACTTCAATGAAGATACTGCGATCTTTGATTATCTGACAGAGACTGTCGGAGGATACTTTCTGTCGGATGTCACCTGGTTTGCTGACCGTACATGGGTCTTCTTCACTGAGACTGAGCCCAGGGTGCCTGTATATCACATAATGTCGTTTGACAAAGATAATAATGTGGTCAGCGATCATGTCATCAAGGATGAATTCGGTGATGATATCAGCCTTGAGCGCATGGTCCTGGGCGACCGCCTGTATATTGACGCTTTTGATTTTCTCACATACGAACAATACCTTTATCCCATAGATGAGAACACGGGTAGCATATCGCCTGACAACAGGATCGTTATATCAAAGAGCTCACCGGGATATGAGGCATCCAGCAGATTCACATTTGCCGGAAATGATGTTGCCGTCCTTAAGCAGGAGGATACCACCGGCATTGAGCTCGTTGATCCGGCTGACGGTACCGTAAAGAAAAATGTAAGCCTGGATAATCTCAAAGGTGATTTCTACATCAAATACCCTGAGGGCCTCATTTGTGCCGGTGATAACAAGGTCATTGTCTGGGGCAGTACATCCTCCAACTATGATTTCGGCCAGACGAGGTATTGCCTGGTTGACCTCGAGACAGGCAGGATCAGTGCTCTTGATGAGATGGAATATATCAATGTGCCGCTCCGTAATCTCACATACTGCAACGGCCGGCTCGTAACAGTAACAGACGGCGGCGTTTACAGCATTGATGTTGATGCCGGTACGTGCAATATGACACTGTCTTTCAACTGTTCCGTCTGCAACAGATTCCTTGCCAATAACGCGGAGTTAAAGTATGCGGATGAAGACAGATTCCTTTTCAGCTATTCATCCAGATATGTAGGTGCGAACCAGATACCTTTCGCGCTCTGTACATTTACTAAGACAGGCGAATATCCCGCAGCAGGGAAGAATATCATCAAAGTGGCATCGACCGGGGATCTTGATTACAGCATTTCCGAAGCTATAATGCGCTTTAATCAGGAGAGCGATACGTCATATATGCTGTTTGACAACCGCTATAAGGCAAATACCGAGATCGACTATGCAAATGCCGACAGCGCAGACCGTGCGGCACTCTCACGTCTGACTTCCTATGCGGCTGTCTCGGACCGTCTGAGAATGGATATCCTGTCAGGGGATGGCCCTGATATACTCATTACCGACGGCGCTAACGAGCAGCTCTCCAATAAGGAGTGTTTCATTGATCTCTCTGACTATCTTAAGAACGAGAGCGGCATCAATGAATCCGGGTATTTCATGAATGCTATTGAGGCTTCGAGATATAACGGCGCTCTTTACCAGCTTCCTATTGGTTTTTACGTTGACTGTCTTCTGGCTTCCGGCGATGATCCCGGCGTTAAGAACGGACTTACTTTCGAAGAATACTTATCCATGGTTAAAACTGTCTGCAACGGTGCCGATCCTTTGTACGACCACCAGCTGTCCTTCTCGAGAACCGAGGTCGCCACCAGACTTTTTGCAAACACGAGCGGCGCTTTTATTAAAGACGGCAAGATCGATGTGAATTGCAGCGATTTTCGCGAGATACTCGACTACTGCAAGGGACTTCCCGCCAATGGATATTACGAAGGCCGAGACATCGATTCCGAATGGGAAGATGTTATGGCCTCAAAAGAGAATATGCGCGTTCAGCCTGCAGAGATATTCGGTTTTTACGAGTTTGAAGAGTACGCGACGAAGTTCAATGATCCTGTGATCTGCGGCTATCCCTCCGTTGACGGAAGAACTGCGACTGTCGGCTCGAATATTGCAGTCTCGATCTCTTCACACGCGAGTGATGTAAACTCCTGCAAGCAGTTTCTGAACATACTTCTGTCGGAGGATATCCAGAAGACACTGTTCATGAATATCCCCGTCAATAAGAAGTGCGCCAAGGATATCGCTCTTCTGGAGATCGCGGATTTCAACAATAAGTTTACCGGGAATGAAGGTGTAATGTATGCAACGACGGAAAGGGCCATTGACACTTCGCTCGCTGACAGATATATCGAACAGCTCTCCACGGCATCAACGTCGGCTTTTGTGTACCACAGCATCTCGCTCATTATCTATGAGGAGATCCCCGCTTATTTCGAAGGGCAGAAATCATTCGATGACGTCGCGAAAATAATTAATGACAGAGCACAGAAAGTCCTGGATGAGAGGAAATCGTGAAATTCAATGAGATAATCAGGAGAGTTTTTTGTTCTTCACGTTCTTCAAAACCCTCCCCCAAGAGACCCGGACTTCAGTGTTACGGATCAAGCTGCTGGCGCGCCACAAGCTCTGCGAATACACCATTCAGCTGCATCAGCTCATCATAGGTGCCGGATTCCGCGATCTTACCGCCGTCCACCACGAAGATCCTGTCACAGTTCTGGACCGTGGAAAGACGGTGCGCCACCACGATCCTGGTAGTTCCTTTCAGCGTGGCGAGGGAATCGGCCACGTGCTTCTGGGTAAGGTTGTCCAGTGCGCTGGTCGCTTCATCAAAGATCAGCATCTTGCGGCCTCCGCAGATGGCTCGGGCGATGAGCAGACGCTGGCGCTGACCGCCTGAGATGCCGCCTCCGCCTTCAGTAATGATCGTGTGCATTCCCATCGGCATCTGTCGTATATCCTCCGCGATTCCGACCATCTCGGCAGCTTTCCAGGCATCCTCCTCGGTTGAGGACGGCGACGACAGAATGATGTTGCTGAAGATGTCTCCGTGAAAGAGCTTGCTGTTCTGCATTACCGTACCGATGTGACGGCGCAGTGAGTGTGTATCCACGTTAGCCACGTCGTAATGGCCGCAGAAAACGCTTCCTCTTACCGGATTCTCAAATCCGAGAAGAAGGCGCACGATCGTGGATTTTCCGCATCCGGAACGGCCGACGAAAGCGACATATTCACCGGATCTGATCGTAAAAGACAGATCCTCCAGTATCCATGGAGTGTTCTCTTCGTAGCGGAACGAGACGTTATTCACCTTCACGCCGCCGTTGATATCCGTTACCATGACCTTATCCCCGGACACTTCGGGAACGGTCTCCAGGATCGGTCTGCTCATCTCGAGAAGCGGCCTTATCTTCACAGTACTCGCGATCAGGCCGGAAAGCGACATTACTGCTGCCGTCATCATTCCGTATGCAGTGGAGAAGGTCATGTAATCCGCCACGGACAGTTCTTCGTTTCCTGCGATGTAATAGAGGACGACCGTGCCCAAAAGGCCGATCATCGTGATGCAGGCGGGCATGGCGCGCACGAACCAGGGACGGTTGTATGCGGAGTGGGCATATTCGGCATATTCGTGAGCCCATTTCGCGAAAGCGCGGTTTTCCGCACCGGACAGTTTGATCTTCTGGATGCCGTTAAGCAGCGTAGTGACTGTACCGGACAGCTTCGCGCCGGAGTTCATCGTCTTCATCTCAAATCTTGCCGTCACGCGGATCGAAGCCACAATGAAGACCGTCTGCAGAAGAACGATCAGGAAAGCCGTTCCCGTCAGTTCGGGCGTGTAGTGGAAGATCTGACCGATATAGACCATCGACAGGAGCGCATTCAGTCCGACGCCCAGCACAAGCGACGTCAGTTCCTGCGTCAGCTGGCTCAGCTTCATTATCCTGTTTGACAGATTTCCGGAGGAATACTTTCTGAAGAAGGACGACGGAAACATCAGCACGCGGGCATAGATCGCCGCCTCCATATTTACCTGAAAACGTGTTGTGACGCGGTTGATAAGCAGACTGCGGCCTGTATTTATCAGGAGCGTTGATATCGTAACACCCAGCAGGAGCGCGGCGATAGGCATGATCAGATAGGCCTTGCCGGAGGGAATGACGATCCCGAAAGCAATCTGGTTGACCCACGCGGGCATCAGTCCGATAAGTGAAGCAACCAGTGCTGCAACGAATACTTTCAGATATTCCCTCTGGCTGAAGGAACCGAAGATAAAGCCGACAATATCACGCACCGTCAGCGGGCGGGCGGGAAGAGGCGGGTAGAAGAGAATGACTCTGTCATCGATCTGTGACTCTGTCTTGCTGTTGACCGGGATTCTTTTACCTGTAACCGGTTCAACATAATCGAACCCGTACATTTTTCTTGGCAGGATCGCTACGGGTGTTCCGTCCTTAAGCTGTCCCGCCATTGCGCCGAATGTCTTTTTGCGCCAGTTCTTGGTAAGTACTACGGAGCGGTGCATCGCGCCGCTGGGCCTGCAGATGTAATCCGTGCGTTCTTCAGGATTTGGAACGTTGCCGTGAACCTCACCGGCCTCGAGACGGTAATGCTGAAGACACAGTGACACTGTTTTGTCGAACCTCTCCAGATTATCAGTCTGATAGACAACACGTTCATCGGGCGGCAAGACGCTGGAGGCAAGCTCCGCATAAGCCTTCTCGGTGATCTCCGTATCCAGACGGGATCTGGTATCCATCTGTGATTCGAAATGCTTCATATCAGTTGCTCCTGACCAGCGCGGCATATGCGCCATCCAGCTTCATCAGTTCCTGATGGGTTCCGCGTTCCCTGACTTTACCTTTATCCAGAACAATGATCTCGTCACAGTCACGAATCGTGCTGAGACGGTGTGCGATTACTACGCAGCTGATCCCCCTGTCACGTATATGGCTGATCACCCGTTCTTCCGTCTGCGCATCCAGAGCGCTTGTTGCCTCGTCGAGGATAAGAAGCGTCGGATCTGCCGCAAGTGCGTGGGCTATCTCCATACGCTGCAGCTGTCCGCCGGAGAAGTTTTTGCCTCCGGGCTGCACCATGACGTGATAGCCGTATGGACGGGACAGGATATCCTCGTGCACTTCCGCATCCATGCACGCCATGATCATCTCGTAATCCTCGATGGAGTTATCCCAGAGTTTGATGTTGTTTGCTACCGTATCGTCGAAAGAGACCATATCCTGATCGACCATCATAACTGAATTATGGAACACAGGCTTCGGGATCTTCTCCATGGGAATTCCGTCCAGTAAGATCTCACCGGACCATGCCGGGTAGAGGCCGGTGATCAATTTCGCGATGGTGGATTTGCCGCATCCGCTTGCGCCCACCAGAGCAACCCATTTCCCGGGTTCCAAAGTGAGCGACAGACCTTCGATCAGCGGCGGATCCAGCGGGGAATAGCCAAAGGACACATCTTTTATCTCCAGCCTTCCGGGCAGCTTCTTCTGAATATCGATGTTCTCCGGCAGATCCTCCCCGGATGTCTCCTCAACATCTTCGGGATAGCGCATTACATCCTCGATACGCTCCATCTGTGTCGTCGCTTCCTGAATGGTCTGCCCGAGGTTGATGAGCTGCGAGACAGGCGTCATGAATGCCGACAGGAACCCGCAAAATGCGAGCAGCGCACCGGGGGTAAAATCACCCTGAACGATCAGCCGGATGCCGATCACCAGAACGGCGATGTTGGCAAACTGACACAGTACGTTCGGGATCATTCCCAGATATTCGTTAATGTAGGACAGCAGTGTTCTGTCATTGCTCACAAGCGCCTGATAGCCGGCCCAGCGGCTGAAAAAATGGTTTTCCGCACCGGATGCCTGAATTGTCTCGATCATATCGATCCCGCTGACGGTGGTGGCGTACATCTTTCCTGCGTTGGCAGACAGCCTGCGGGTCGCATTGATGCGTTTCCGGGAAATGAAGCGTGCAACAAATATATTAAGGAAAACCGCACATACACCGACACATGTCAGTATCAGACTGTAATGGAGCATGATCATCAGATACAGGACCAGCATGATCCCGCTGATCAGAACAGGTGCAAGCTGCACGACCATCGCATAGACAATGCTCTCGTTGTCTATCTGGCGCATCTGAAGATCACCTGTCGATCTCATGGAATAGAAACGGACCGGAAGCCTGAGCAGATGATTCATAAAACGTGATGACGAGACAACCGCCGTCTTGCCCTGTATCTTGACGAGATATATTGAGTTGAGTATCGCGATGCTTCCCTGGATCACTGCCAGGATCAGCATGATAGTCAGAAGCGGGATCAGCCATTCCGTGTTATAGCCCGACAGGATACGGTCCAGAAAAACCGTTCCAGATGACGTGAAGAGTATCGCCGCCAGTGAGGTAACAGCCGTTGTCAGCGTTACCAGCAGTATTGCCGATCCCATTCCTTTGAGGCGCGTCCTGACGTACCTGACCGGGTCAGGTTTGCTTCCTCCCGGGGTAAATGCCTCCGTCAGTTTGAAAACGAGCGCTATGCCCGTGTAGCAGTCATCAAATTCACTCCGGCTTACTGCGATATGCCCGCGTGCGGGATCATTCAGCCAGACCTTATTGCCGCGCGCCCCGTCAACTACAACGAAATGATTAAAGTTCCAGTAAACGATGCACGGGAAAAGCCCCTGTTTCCGCATGGCATCAAGGCTTACAGACATGCCCTTGGCTTCCATGCCATACGAGCGGGCAGCCCTCAGTATATTAGTGATCTTCGAACCGTCACGGCTGACACCGCAGTCCGTCCGGACCTGCTCCAGGGGAACCCATCTGCCGTAATAAGCAAGGATCATCGCCAGGCAGGCAGCCCCGCATTCCACGCTTTCCATCTGCATGATCTGGGGAACTCTCGCGATCTTGATACTCATATTTCCGGACTTTCCTTATCTGCTTAAGGGTTCAGGATCAGATCGATCGGGTGCACTGATCTCGTGTGGATCACCACATCCACTGTAGCCTGACCTGATCCGCTTCCCTGACCGGAAGCAGGGTCACTCTGAACAGGTTCAAGCGTTACCTGATAGCTCTTGTTTGAATTGATCAGCTCGTAATAAAGAAAATCGCTCCCGATGATCCCGTATGCCATATCTCTCGAAAGCGGAACCCCTGAACACTCGGAGACTGTCCACGGCATATGGTCGATATATGCCGGATCCCCGACTCTTACCAGTTGATATTCATCGGCCGGGAGAAAGCACTGCATCTTTCCGTCCACCATGGCTGCACGTGTCTCCACCGTCGTGGCTGCAGTGCCCCAGAATGCCCATATAAGCAGGCCGATCAGCAAGGACGCAGATGCAGCAAGAACGATCCAGACGCCCGGATTTGTGAGCTGCACATACTGCTCCAGGTCGTCTGTGGACTTTAGTTTCTGCATTGCCTTATCGCTGAAGATCTGGTCCGGCATAATTGTTACATCCTGTTCGCATAATATATTTATATTATAAATGTTAAACCGGCCTTGCGGTCGGTTCAACGTTACGTTTATATGAAGTATTTATAACGATTCTGTGCTGAAGATCAGCGATCAGTCATTAATCATACCAGCCCAAAGGACCTGTCTTATTGGCTGCAGGATCACATGAGTTCAGAGGGCCTGTCTTATTTGCAGGATCACATGACCCCACAGGACCTACAGCACCAAGAGGACCTGTCTCACCGAGAGGGCCTGTCTCACCGAGAGGACCTGTCTCTTTGTAAGGATAGCCCAGAGGACCTGTGCCGCCTGCAAGACCTTCCAACTGCTCATCTGTCAGCTCAATGCCGAATTCCTTTATGATGAAAAGCACATCTTCAACAGAACCTGCTGATGTGATCTTTGCCTTCTGCTCATCTGTCAATTTGTTCAAAATACTCTCAGGTATATTCATATTCTTTTTCTCCTCTCGAATTCTTGTTCTTGGTTACTGCTTTCGCATTAACTCATGGCGTCATATTAGCACAGTATTTCTGCAAAATGTTGGACTTAATGGTTTGTTAACAGATTCTTTATTTCATCAAAAAAAGTTGTTAATACATGATAGCTGCGCATCGTGGTCGATCGTGATAATATGCTCTTATGGGAACAAAGAAAATGCGGGATATAAAGATCAGCCGGAAGGAGATAACAACATGGCAGAAGAGATGGATAAAGAATTATCATTAGACGACCTCGATGCAGTAAGTGGCGGAAAAGTATACATGTCAGGTTATGCTGCGCTGACAGCTTTGATATATCAGATGAAGGCTCTCGGTAAGAGTAAAGAGGATTGCATCAGAGCTGTAGAACATAGCTGGGCTACGGATGCTGACTTTAAGACCAAGTTTACTGATCAGACAGATGCTGATCTGCAGAGAGCTATCGACTTCGTAAACAAAGCCTGGTGAGATAACGTGGCAGATTTCTGATATAATCCAACCAGGGTGCTTTTGTACAGGCACGGGTTGGGAGGTCTTGAGATGTACGAGAAGATACGCGAATCTTTTCTGGATGAACTGAGCGATTATTACACGACAGGGCAGATGCCTGCGCATGCCTCGGTAAACATGAGGCGTGCCCTTACCGAGCATTCATACAGGCTCAGGAAAAAGGACGTAAGTTACCGCCCGCGTTTTATCTCCACCATCGATGAGAGACCGGGCGAGGTCAGGTTCGATACTAAGTCTTTTATCACATGCAACTGCTACAAGCACTGCAATTCTGTTTTCGAGTATTCGGATGGTGTCACGGGGCTGAAGTGTGATGAGACGACCGATGATGTCGTCTATCTCCAGGTGATAGACCGTAAAGACGCCGATAAGGGAACGAGGAGCGAGGATCAGATCATCATATGTCCCAACTGCGGACACCGCGCCCCGGCGGCCGGCTTCGTTGACGGATGCCCCATGTGTTCCACAAAGTTCGAGATAGATAATGTATTCCCGTGCGTCTATTCATATTATTCAATGATATGGCCAATGCCGAAGAAGGATTTCGTCAACCGCGGAATAAAGATTGCCATGCAGGCAGGTCTCGGTGCGGCAGGGACGATCCTGGTGCTGTCTTTCCTGGGCTTGCTCTTCGCGTATGATAGCCGCGTTATCTTCGCTCTCTTTGGTGCGGTCGTCTTAGCGTTGATGGCGGGCTGGATAACCTTCTGCATTGTCTATGCTGGAGTTGCTATCTATACGTCTGTGCATGCCACAGCCGGATTGGTGACTATGGCCGCCAACACTATGGATATGACAGGTGCCATGGCAAGCCAGACCAGAACGGAAGCGGCCGTAAGACCGCTTGACCCGGGCTTCTCGTTCAAGCTTTTTGAGGGCAAGGTATTATCCTATCTCAAGACGCTGGCATATTCCGATAACAGGCAGAACTGCAGTATCTATATGGGAACGGGAGACCTCTCGTTTATGGACGATCTGGTGGACATCAGATACAGAGGCGCGACCAAGCTGGAGAAAGCAGTAACCGTCGGCGATTATATGCATTTGGTAGTGACAGTCTTTCTGGACAATGTCTATTACAGGGACGGTAAGTTCAGTGTGGTCCGTGAGAATTTCATTGTCGAGCTGGCGCGCCGGAAGAATGTTCAGACGGTTCCCGATTTCTCGGCCTACAACATCAACTGCACAAGCTGCGGCGGATCGTTCGACGCGGTGCTCTCCAGAAAGTGCCCTTATTGCGGATCGGCTTACGACCTGTCATCTGAGGACTGGAGCGTTCTCGTGATCGCTAAGAAGCAGTGACGGGGGCGTGCCATGACAGTGAACAAACTGAACCAGCTGTACAAGCCCGACAGATTGCTGTATTACATTGATGCATCGGATGAGGATCTGACAAGGTTCCCGGAGGGTGTCATACCGGATGAGATCAACAGATATGCCAACGCCTTCGGAACTTACGATTATCCCGGCGTGTTCCTGATAAAGTCTCTGGACAAGCCTGTGATCGGCATCGAGTTCAGGATCGGCGATGACAGGGTCAGTTATCCGGAGGGCCTTTCTCATATCAGACTTAGTGGTTCTTATTTCTTCTCCGTCGAAATGGATGATGAGATAGATATCAGCCGTGAAGCCATTGCGGACATGTTTATGAGAGCTGCCGGAGGACGCGCTGCCCACAGGTTATACAGCGATCTGTCCATCGGCGACGGATCCGACGTGATATCGGTATTTTCCTATTCGAAAAAGATGCGCATCCTGTACGAATGCACTCTCAATGATGATATCGCCAGGGACATCATATCCGGTGATCCTGACAGATTCGACAAAGGACTTCTATACGAGATGGCCTTCACCGAACCCCTTACCAGACATTACAACTGGAACCATCTGGTGGCCATTCTCGAACTTCCGGCTGACAGCGGGATCAGAGATTACGCCTTCGTTCACTTTGATATCAAGGAGTTCCGTGTGATCAATGAGGTGTACGGTCACAACACGGGCAACGATGTGCTGCGTAATGTCGTGAAAGCCATGAACGAGGCAGACTTTGTCTATGCAAGCGCCAGGTGCCACAATGATAATTTCGCGATGATGATCAGGGATATGCCTGAAGATGAGACGGTCCGCGTCCTTGAGGAATTCTTTGATTCGCTGTCGCACCTGGATGAAGATCCGTCCTACAGGATCTACTTCAGATGCGGCGTGGTTCCGATGCAGAGGACGATCCTCTCCGGCAACAGGGTGGCGGATGCCGGCAAGATGGCTCAGGCTCTCGGCGTGGAACAGAACAAAACGGAGATCATTATATATACGGACAAAATGCACGACGACATCACCTGGGGTGATCTCATCAAAGCATATGTGGATACGGCCATAGCAAGGGACGAATTTCACGTATTCCTGCAGCCCAAATTTGACATCAGGCAGGAAGTGATCAAAGGTTCCGAAGCGCTGATACGCTGGAACTACAAGAGTAAGGAAATGCTGACGCCCGGCCGCTTCATCCCGTTCTTCGAGAAGGACGGTTCCATCGGCAAGATTGATGATATAGTGCTCGAGAAAGTGTGCAAGGCGCTCGTCCGCTGGAAGGAAGAGGGAAAGCCCCTGTATCCCGTATCAGTTAACCTGTCCCGCAAGCGGCTGTACGATCCGGATATCATCAGTCATCTGGTCGGGATCGTCGACAGGTACGGAGTCAGCCATGAGCTTATTGATTTCGAGCTGACCGAGAGTGCGACTTATGACAATAAAGAATACATGCTCCAGGTTCTTGAGAGTCTGCGGGAGCAGGGCTTTAAGATATCTATGGATGATTTCGGGACGGGGTATTCCTCGCTGTCACTGTTGACCGAGATGCCGCTCGATACACTGAAGATAGATAAGAGCTTCGTGGATAAGCTTGGTACGGAAAATGAGCGCGAGCAGGATGTAATAGTCATCCGTCTGATAATTGCATTGGCAAGGGAACTTGGTTTCCTGTGTCTTGCGGAAGGCGCAGAGCGCAAGGAGCAGGTTGACCTTCTCCGCTCGTTGGGATGCGATGTGATCCAGGGTTATTACTACAGCAAGCCTATCCCTATGGATGAGTTCGACAGAAGATATCTGAAAATGTGAAAGACTCGAACGCACGAATTTGTGATGCTTCGGTGTGACAGGGGGGACAGGTCTCCCATATCTAAAATTCCACTATCCGTGCCACTAAAAGGCTCTTTCAAATCAAAAAAGTGGAATTATTAACAAAATTCCATCAATCGTGCCACTTTAAGGGCATTTCAAATCAAAAAAGTGGAATTTTGATCAGTCAACCGGTTGCCCTGATCTTCGGAGGTTCGATAAGCCTGATCTGTACGATAGCGGCGGTGCAATCGTGCTTCTGCCGGGAAAACTTGTGAGCATGAATGAAGGTGATAACGGTCCTGTGATCAAGGGCCTCTGCGTGTCAGGCAACAGAGCAGGTTCAGCGGCCACTTGCTCACTTCAGTCCCCGTCGCTTTGCTCCTGCGGTAAGTCCGTTCGCAATGGCAGCGCTAGCCAAGTTACCATAGCACCAACTCACGTTTTAACGGCAACTTGGGGTAATGAATGTTAGCTGTTTATTGCAGCGGATATAACCAGATCCTTGATAATCGTTCATTTGGGGTAACGGATCGTCGCCGATAACGGTTCGATCACAGTTCACAGGGACAGATAATGCTAAGAATCAGATAACTGCAGTACCCCATATCGTGAATATCGACATGGTTGGGGTACTCCGTCAGTCTCCGGAGCAGGATCTCATTACCCCAAAGTGCCGGATCAGACCACATTGGTGCTATTCATACCAATATGGTGATCTGACACCATTTGGTTTGATAAAATGTGTTCTCTAAGCATGTGAACGACGGATTTTCCTGTCGCAAACCTGTGATGACAGCTGTTTTATCAAACCATATCACCTGATAACGTGGATTTGGTTTGAACCCGCAGCAGAAACAGATCACATCCGTCAAACCTTTTCGAGCATTTTGCAGCATTTGGTTTGATAGCTTCCCCGTATTCAAGATTTTGGTGAAAAAGGAACCGTCCCCATTTCACATGCTACGATTTTTAACACAAAAGGCCACCGGCTGTTAAATGCAGTTGGTGGTTTTATTATTGCCAGCCAAATATAATTGTGTTAAAAATAATGGCAAAGGTGGTAATTTATGAGAAAATCATACCTCGACAATCTGAAATGGGTAACGGTCGTACTGGTCGTTTTGTACCATGTCATCTACATGTATAACGGTGAGGGCGTTCAGGGTGTCCTCGGAAAGATCACGGACCTCGACGTTCAGTATTACGACGTCTTCCAGTACATCGTCTATCCCTGGTTCATGCTGCTTATGTTCATAGTGTCCGGCGTGAGTGCGAGATATGCTATGGACAAGCAGACAGGCAAGGAGTTCATCAGGAGCAGGACGACAAAACTGCTCGTGCCTGTTACCATCGGACTGTTCGCTTTCCAGTTCATTCAGGGATATATCAATATACAGCTCTCAGGTGTTACCGACAATCCGGATATGCCTCTGATCGGGAAGATCGTCGCCAGCATACTGAGCGGTATCGGAGTTCTGTGGTATGTGCAGATGCTGTGGCTGTTCTCGCTTGTAATCGTGCTGATCAAGAAGATCGATAAGGACCGCCTGTGGAATGTGTGCAGGAAGACTCCCGTATGGGTACTGCTCCTTATGGGAGTGCTGGTTTACGGCGCAGGACAGATCCTCAACACGCCGGTCATCGTCTGCTACAGGTTCGGACTATATTTCCTGGGATTCCTTCTGGGGTACTTCGTATTCTCACACGATGAAGTGATCGAAGTTACAAAAAGATTCTTCTGGCTGTTTGCCGTGATCGCTGCAGGTCTTTGCGTCGCATTCTGCATCATATACTTTGGTGAGAACTACGCTGATAACCCGGTGTACCGCACACCGCTGTTCCTGTTCTATGCATGGTTCGGAAGCCTCGCCATGATCGGCGGATTCGCGAGGTTCTTTGACTTCAGTAATGAGTTCACAAAGTGGATGAGCACGCGCAGCTGGGGACTTTACGTATTCCATTATCTCGGGATATCCGCGGTGGCTGTCTATATCGCGAAGCCGGGGCTTGTGCCCGCGTGGGCCTGCTATCTGCTGAGCACAGCTGCAGGATTCGGACTGGCATATCTGCTTAATCTCGTAATCTCGAGACTGCCCTTCTTCAGATGGGCTGTGCTGGGTATCAGTAAGAAGAAAAACCGTAAGGCATGAGTTGATATAGAGTTGATAACGAGGAGGATAAAATGTTCAAGGATAATCTTGCCGAGCTTCGTAAGTTTCACAACATGTCCCAGGAGGAACTGGCCGATAAGATCGGTGTATCACGCCAGACCCTGTCCAAGTACGAGACTGGCGAGTCACTGCCTGACATCGAGAAATGCAAGCTGATCGCGGATACTTTCGGTGTCAGTATCGACGATCTTCTGAACTACGGTGCCGGGGATCCGGAGAACTTCGGGCTTGGTGTTCCGCCGAGGGGAAAGCATATTTTCGGGATGGTGAAGGTGGGTGATAAGGGCCAGATCGTCCTGCCTGCCAAAGCGCGGCGGCTCTTCGATATCAACCCTGGTGACAATCTACTTGTGCTGGGCGACGAAGGCCAGGGGTTGGCTATAATTAAGGAAAAGGGTCTGCTGGATCTGCTGAGAAATGCGAGAAGGGGGCAGTCATGAAACTGAGAGATACTTTACTGATAACAACTGTATTTGCCGCTGTACTTCTTACCGGATGTTCCCGCAGATGACCTTGAGATGGATTTCTTCAGGTTCGGCCATGGTGACAGGACTATGGTGATCCTGCCCGGACTCAGCGCTGACAGCATAATCAACTATGCGGCGATGACGGATGAGTTTACGGGCTATCTGCGATAAGCTTAAGGACCATACTTACTGTGAACTCTATATGTATGACGGATATGGCCACGCCGCCTACGATCTGGCGCCTGATTACAGGGAAAGGATGCTTGAATTCTATCTGGGCTAATCAGACCGGTCAGGTGTTCCCAAGGATCTCGTCTTCCGTCATGGGCGCGCTCAGCACTGTGCCCTGGAAGAAGTCACAGCCGTATGTCTTCAGCAGATGAAGCTGCTCCATGTCGCCTACGCCTGTAGCGCAGACCTTGATGTCGATGTCGTGCATCAGCGATACGGCCGCGGAAGTCAGTGTCCTGACGTTGATATCCGTAAGCATGTCGCGTGTGAAATTCCCGTCCAGCTTGAGCTGTGAGATCGGAAGCAGCGGTATCGCGTTGAACGACGAGTATGCCCGTCCGAAATTATCAAGCGCCATCTTTACCCCCATGCCCGACAGCTTCTCGATGCATGTCTTGATCTCTGCGATCTCCGTGAAGAGTGTGTCCTCACTAATATCGAGAATGACGTTATCAAGCGACGCACCGCTGTTGGACAGGGCGTTGGAGAACTCCATGATGAAGCCCGTATCCCTGAGCTGGTCGTTGGATATGTTGATGTTCATCGTAAAGGTCGGCTGTGACATGTTGATGCGGTCGAGAGTCTTGAGGGCACGCTCGAGACTGTAGTTGCCGATGCGGCGGATATACCCGCATTTGACTGCGGCGCGGATGAAATCCGGAGGCGGTATATCGCGTCCGTCCTTTGTCTGCCACCTCATGAAAGCCTCATATCCCACAAGCGTGTGCGTCTCGTCGTAGCATCCCTGATATACCATATGAAATTCGCCCGAGCGCATTGCCGACTCGAACATGGTGATTATCTCCGTGGAGGGCATGCCCTCGAATACCGAGCGGCGCACTTCTGTCGTGCCATAGGTGACGCGTCCGGTCATGGCCTCCTCTGCTTTTGTGATAAGGTCCTCAGCCGTGACACCGTCGTCCGGGTAAACGGCGACACCGAACTCGAAGCTGACCTTCATCTGCTCGTCACCCGCCCTGAATGCCGCTGTCATGGCATCGGACAGACGCCTCTTGTACTGCACGAACTCATCTGCGGGGATCGCCCTCTTTGCCAGTACCACGAACTCCGTGCCGTATATCCTCGCCACCATATCCTCAGCCTTGGCAGCCTCTCTCAGCTTGTGAGCCATATTCTGTATGAACAGGTCCATGGTCTTGTGCCCGACGTTCAGTCCCGCCAGAGCCTCGGGATCAAGGGACATATATATCACTGTAAGCTTCCCGCACACGCTGTCCGGCACGGGAGCATGCTGCATGCGCACCAGATCCTCCTCTATCAGACGGTTCAGCCTGTCCGTGATCATGGCACGCCCCGGCAGCGTCGTCAGCGTATCAATGACCAGATCGGAGATAGGCGTACGGTGACTCTTTGTCTCCGTATCATGACTCACGATAAGCTTCGTCCTCGCGAAAATATCCTCCTCCAGCTGCTTGTTGATCGCCTTCGTTCTCTCGGCTGATTCGGCCTTCCTCCTGGCATATATGCGCTTCAGCACGCTCGTCAGATAGACGCGGTGGATGATGTTCATGAGCATGACGATCAGCGTTATGACCGCCAGATCAGATGCCCCCGGCTTCTTGAGTACCAGAAATTCATATGCGAATATCAGAAGCTCCATGAAGCTCAGCACGAAAGACACGTAAAATCCGTATTTCTCGAATATCACATTGATCACAAACGACAGGAGACCCATGGCAAGGCACAGCGCGAACCGTATCTCCGGCGCCAGGCTCACCGAGCAGACCGCCAGCATGACGATAAACAGCACAAATGCCGCGATAAGCCCCGCGAAAAAGCTCGCCCCGCTCTTAAAGATCATCCTGTCCTGTCTGTCACTTGAAGCCATCCGCCGTACCGTGTCTCCTCAGAAAAAGTCACTCTATATTATGACAGGTAAGTTTTGCAAAAGTATTAAGTTATTGTGAAATCTGGTGAAATGGGGACGGTTCCTTTTTCACCAAACTGAGCTGCTGCCCTTTCCGCATATTTATATATTTTGTATTGAAAACGCACATGCGTTGTGCTATAAATTATGCATATTGACAATTATGGAGGTACACCACTATGATCGTATGTGCTAAGGCTTTTGCTGACAAGTTGACAGCTGAGGAACTGAATTTCGACGTTGTTAAGGACGAGGATAACAAGACAGTTGTTGTTCTTCCTTTCGACGGAAGACGTACAGTATTTGTATTTGAGGACGTTGGTGAGAACCGTGACAGCCACTACGTTCAGATGCGTACCTATATCGAAGAGGGTATCGCTGAGGACAAGTACGGACAGGCAGTTCTGATGTGCAACCTTCTGAACGCACAGTACAGATGGGTTAAGTTCTATGTAAGCGAAGAGAACGACTTCATTGTAGAGGCTGATGCTATCCTGGATCCCAGCTCTGCAGGCGAGGAGGTTTTCGAGATGGCTATCAGGAATGCTCATATCATCAAGGATGCAAGACCTCACATCATGAAGGCTATCTTCGGCTGATATTTGCAGGAACAATTGACTAAGTAAGCAAGTGGCAGCTCCCTTCGTGAGAGGGAGCTGCTGTTGTCAATACAAAGAGGAGAATTACAACCTATGATCTATTACATGTCCCTTGTACTCAAATCCATCAGTTCTACCGTTAACTGGGAGGACGTAGCCAAGAGGATCTCATCACACGCAGCAGTCAAGGATGTCGTCGTCGATCAGAACGGATCGCTCATGTGCAGGTTCGTCATCGAGGCTGACAGTGAGACCGTAAAGGACGAGATGCAGCAGCTGATCACGCCGGTCGTCGGTGAGAATGTCAAGTTCTCGCTGAGCGTAAAGGAATTTACAAAGGAAGATATCGGCAACCTCGGCAAGGAAGCCAGAGAGGCAGTCGAGGCCAAGGGCTGGCTGTCGGGCGGAAAGGCAGAAAGCACGGGTCTAAACGATATTCTGGCTGAAACTGCAGCGAAAAGGCAAAAAGCACTCAATGCCATACTTGGAGGCGGGAAGGCTGCTGAGGAACCACAAACGGAAACACAGGAACCGGAGCAGCCGGAGGAACCGAAGCAGCCTGAGCCGAAGAAAGAGAAATCTATGGACGATACTTTCGAGGCGAAGCTGGCAAGGATGAAGGGCGAGCCCGGGGTTGTTGACGGCGAGGCAGAATGCAAGCCTCTTGATGAGGTAATGACAGATATCCAGAAGATCAGGGAAGATCTCCTCAAGGTGGTCAAGGGACAGCAGTATGCTGTTGATGAGCTGGTGCTCGGGACGTTCGAGGCGGAGGTATTTGCCAAGGCGAACAAGAACCGCAAGGGTCCCCAGGCAACGTTCCTGTTCATGGGTCCTTCCGGCGTCGGTAAGACATTCCTCGCCACGGAATTCGGTAAACTCTCCGGCCGTGAAGTGCTGAGAGTTGAGATGAGCGAGTTTACTACACCATACGCTCAGGGAAGATTTAATGGTGACCGCGACGACAACCTGGTAACCGGTTTTGTCAGGAAGCATCCGAATGCGGTCCTGATCTTCGACGAGATCGAGAAAGCAGACAAGAACACGATCCTCCTGTTCCTGCAGATCCTGGACAAGGGTTCTCTCTTCGACCACAAGTGGCACGAGGATGTCTCTTTCAGGAACACGATCGTTATCATGACAACAAACGCAGGTTCCAGCCTCTACATGGAGACGAACCAGCGCAACCTGTCCCTCATTCCCCGCAACACCATCGTGAGCACCCTCACATCCGAGACAAGGAACGAGAGGACTGACGAGCTGCTGTTCCCTATCGGCATTACCACGCGAATGGCGAACGGCCACATCATTATGTTCAACTACCTTGAGCCCTATGCCCTGATGCAGATCGTCAAGAACGAGATCGATACCAATATCGAGGTCTTCAAGGCAAAGACGGGCATCGATATTGAATACGACTATCCGGGTCTTCCCGCCCTTGTCCTCTACAACTGCGGCGATTCGTCCGATGCGAGAACGCTGCGCGGCGTGGCCCGCAACATGATCGTCAGGGAGGTCTATGATATCATCAGGCGCCACAGCCTCGAGCGCGGCGGCTCAGATCACAAGATCAGCAAGATATATGCGACGATCGATACCGATCACGCTTCCGACAAGATCAGGGAACTGTTCACCACTACCAAGAAACTCAATGTGCTGGCATTTACCGACATTCCCGAGGAACAGGTGAAGGAGATCTTCGACAATGTCAACCTCACCGTGACCGCTGACAACGATACGTACAACAAGTGCAACAGAGGCGTTGTCGATTACGTCCTCATCGATCCGTTCTGCGGCTACGTCAAGGGCGAGCGCGTTCCGTCCGACGTGGAGGACATCGATTCCGAGGGTGTCAGACAGTTCAACTACATGCGCGAATTCTTCCAGGAGACGCCAGTATACATCATCAGCAGTCAGGAGTACAAGGACGTTGACTACAGCTCCTTCCTGAGACGCGGCGCCATGGGCCTCGTGTCCGTCGGCGGCGACATCAAGGAGGCAAAGGACCTCGCCAACGAGTTCTCCACCAACTCCATGATCGGCAACTCCATCTACCAGCTGGCAAGAGGCAAGAAATACCTCTCGTTCAACTGCGCCCAGTACTTCCTGGACGGCGACGCCGCCGAGATCAGCTTCGGCAACCTGGAAGTCAGGAAGGCCATCGACTCATCCGACCTTAAGGACGTCAGCATGGGCGGCTCCAACACCGACATAACCTTCGACGACGTCATCGGCTGCAAACTCGCCAAGGAGGCTCTCAAGGAATTCAGAGATGCCCTCGACAACCCTCGCGAAAGCCAGTCCGGTGGTCTCCGTCTCCCTAAGGGAATCCTGCTCTATGGTCCCCAGGGTACAGGTAAGACAATGCTCGCCAAGGCAATGGCCAACGAGTGCAACGCCACGTTCCTGCCGATCTCCGCAACTACTTTCTTCAATAAGTACGTGGGCGGCACGGAGAGCAACATCCGCGAGATCTTTGCCAAGGCGCGCAAGTACGCTCCTTCCATCATCTTCGTTGATGAGGTTGACGCCATCGCCAGAATGAGGACAGGCGGCGAGTTCAACAGGACTTCGGAGGATGCTCTGAACACGTTCCTGGCTGAGATGGACGGCTTCACCGTTGACGAGAGAAGACCGGTATTCATCATGGCTGCCACCAACTTCAAGATCTCCGGCGAGCAGGGAGAAGGAAGAGTCCTCGATCCTGCATTCGTCAGAAGATTCGACCGCAAGATATTCGTTGAGCTTCCCGATACCGAAGCGCGTCTCGAACTGTTCAAGAGATGCCTCAAGCGCCACAACATCAATTTCGGCGAATCACACGACAGTGTTCTCAAGGTAATGAGCGAGCGTTCCGCCGGTATGTGCAACGCCGACATCGATATGCTCGTCGAGAACTACGCGCGCAAGCTCGTTGACAAGGAGCCTACAGGTCAGGGCTTCCTGGATTTCCTCGACGAATACAGATTCGGCGAAGTCAAGGATACGCCTCTCGATGAGCTCCGCAAGACGGCTTACCACGAGGGCGGTCACGCACTCGTCAGCTGGCTCACCGGCAACAAGCCGCTCTACATGACTATCGTATCCAGAGGCAGGTTCGGAGGATATGTGGCACCTTCCAATAAGGAACGCGGTACCGAGACTTTCGATGAGCTGAAGAACTATGTCTGCATGTGCCTGGCAGGACGTGCGGCCGAGGTCGAGGTCTTTGGCAATACGCTTGGAATCAACACAGGCGCCAGCCAGGATCTGAAGCAGGCTAGGAGCACCGTTGAAGCGTGCCTTACCGACTACGCTATGGGCGACAAGCTCTTCAAGCCGAGGATCGAGCGAGCAGGCGAGCTCATCATGGAAGAGCAGTTCGAACGCGCCAGAAAGTTCATCCGCGACTACAGGAGCGTCCTCGACGAGCTCGTTGATCTGCTGGTGGAGAAGAAGTGTCTCGACCAGAAGGAGATCGATGAGTTCCTGGGTGAGAGGATCAAACTGTGAGATCTGACAGATAATGTAGATTTGTGACTCACCGGTTTTTGGGAGTTTACTCACCGTTTTGCGGTGAGCAGATTGCCCGATACCGGTGAGTCATCAGTTTTCCCGATTTTTACGTTTTTCAGGGATCAGCTGCTGATTCTCTCGAAAAACACCAAACAGGAGGCACCACTATGATGAGACGACGCCTTAAAGAATGGTTCAGCATCCGCCTCGCCAAGAATCCGGGGCAGATCGTCCTGCTGACGATCCTTGTCTTCAACGTTGTGTTTCTCCTGTTGTCCGCGTTCATCATCAGCAGGATGTCCCTTAGCGGCACGGAGCACCTGAGCTTCATTGAGGCCGCCTACTACACGGTCACCATGATCCTTGATGCCGGGTGCGTCTCATTCGTCATCGAGGACATCGGTCAGACAAATGCTGTGGTGGCCATCGTCTGCCTGCTCATAATCATCGTGGGCATGGTGTCCTTCACCGGCGCCGTCATCGGTTACCTGTCCAACTATATCTCAAGCTTCATCGAGAACGCAGGCTCCGGCAAGAGGCGTCTTCACCTGTATAACCACTTCATCATCCTCAACTGGAACAACAGGGCATCGGAGATCATCAACGACCTGCTGTACATGCCCGGCAGGCAGAAAGTGGTTGTCTTCGTCGAGGAGGGCAAGGAGCGCATCGAGAAAGAGATATACGAGCGTCTGGCGGACACCATCAACACCGAGAACCGCCGCCTCAAGAAGAGCCTGGCATCGAAGAACTTCATCTCCAGACGCTTCGAATACAGGGCGCGCAAGATGACCAACAACATCCTGTCGATAGTCCGTGAAGGTGATATCTATTCTTCCAAGCAGCTCTACGATATCTCCATGCCCCGCGCCAGATCGGTCATAATTCTCGGCAGCGACAATACACGTTCCGCGGAGGAGAACAAGGGCAACGTCCAGACTCTCAAGACACTGATGCAGGTGGCCGAGATCACGTCCGCCGCCAACTCCAACGACAACCAGAAGATAATCGTGGAGATCTCCGACGACTGGACGGAGGAACTGGTGGAGAAGATCATCTCCTACAAGCAGGTGGACAGCAAGTGCAACATCGTGCCCATCAAGGTCCACAAGGTGCTGGGCCAGCTCCTGTCCCAGTTCTCCATCACGCCCGAGCTGAACAACGTCTATAACGAGCTGCTGTCCAACAAGGGAACCACTTTCTTCGAGCACGCGGTGGAGACGGAGAACGACAACGATTACATCACGGAATACCTGAAGACCCACAGGCACGCCATCCCCCTGGCCTCCCTCGAGACAGGCGGCAGGCAGCATTTCTTCTACACCTGCGGGGAAGAGCAGGACATCTTCCGTACCTGCGACGCATCTTCGGGCAATTACTCCGTAAGCCTTAATCCCTCTTATCGCATCGAAAAGAAAAACGTCATCATCCTGGGACACAACAGTAAGTGTCACGAGATCATGGAGGGCTTTGCTGCTTTCGCTGCGGAATGGGAGGAGGACCGCGACGCGGGCAGGATCCTCAGCATCATCGTCATCGACGACGCGGAGAGCCTGGAGCGCATGAATAACTATGATGAGTATGATTTCGTCATCGAGACCGTGCCGACCAGCATCTACGACAAAGAGACGATCTACGGCGCCATCGAGAAGATCGTGGCCGACAACGACGAGGACATCAGCATCCTCATCCTGTCCGACGACTACGCGGACAGCGAGAACGTCGACGCGACGGCCCTCACGAACCTGGTCTATGTCCAGGACATCATCAACAACATGAAGGCCGAAGATCCGGATTTTGACGAGGAAAGCATCGATGTCGTGGTGGAAATCATCGATCCCAAGCACTACGATGTGGTCAACAGCTACAGCGTCAAGAACGTGGTCATCAGCAACAGATACATCAGCAAGATGATCACCCAGATCGGCGAGAAAGACGCGATCTTCGACTTCTACCAGGACATCCTCACCTTCGACACCGAGGAGGGCGAATTCGACAGCAAGGAGATCTACGCGAAGAAGGTCTCATCCTACTTTAACGAGATCCCCGGAGAGTGCACCGTTGAAGAGTTCATTCGTGCTGTCTGGGAGGCATCGCTCAACACAAACTACACGGCTGACGGCGAGTCCCACACATTCCCCGCCATGGCCATCGGCTACGTCAGGAAAGGCGGCGACGTCTGCCTCTTCAGCGGCGACCAGTCGGCATCGAGAGTGTGCCTTGGAGAGTGTGATAAGGTGGTGCTGTATACGGTGCATTGATCAGAACTTTTAGCAAGTTATTGAAGCAGCAACGCTTGATAAAATGACGAAGAAATAGAGAAAATAGTGAAAAGACTTTGTAAATGATGTATAATAATTTTGCCGATTTTAATGGTTGTTCAGGAAAGGGGGCAGGGAGGTGCCGATTAGTCATGAAGTTGTCTATGGTGGGCTTCTTGAGAACAATACGCCTCCCAAGAATACTGCTAAAGCTGTAATACAGGTTCCCGGAACATTCAAAGACAGAAGAACATCAAATGTGAGCAGATCATCTTTTGGTCTTACTGAGGAAATCCTCAGCAAGCATATTCTGCTTGTTGGAGGAACCGGATGTGGAAAGACCAATCTGTTTTATCACATGGTTAAGCAGATAAAAGCAAAGCTTACTCCCAATGATGTTGTACTTATTTTTGACAGCAAGGGTGATTTTTATAAAAAGTTCTATTCAAAAGGCGATGTTGTTATAGGTAATTCTATTCAGTACAGAAAATCTTCTGAACGGTGGAGTATCTATAAAGAGGTAATCGCTGATGGTAAAGATCCCGTTTCGGTTACACAGAACACGCAGGAGATATGCAAATCGTTATTTGCTGATCTGGTAGAGAGGAACAGCAGTAATCCGTTTTTCCCAATGGCGGCCAGAGATCTGTTTGCCTCGATCATAATCGCATTGATCAAGAGCGGGGTGGTTCCTAACAATGAAGATCTGAAGAGGTATATCGATACCAAACCGGTTGAAGATCTTCGTGAATTGCTTGGTCAATTTCCTGATCTTGCATCAGTTGCATCATACATTGGAGGTAATGGTTCACAGTCACAGGGTGTGTTGTCGGAGATGTATTCCGTAACAAGGGATGTTCTGACTGGCGTATTTGCTGATGCCGGTGATTTCTCTATGAGGGAATTTGTTCGTAAGAAATGCGGTAAGATTGCCTTTGTTGAGTATGATCTCTCAATAGGTGATGTGTTGGCTCCGATCTATACATTGTTATTCGATCTTGCGCTTAAGGAAGCACTGGGCAGAACAGCAACCCAGGGTAATGTGTATCTGATCGTAGATGAACTGAAGCTTCTTCCTAACCTCAGACACCTCGAGGATGGTATTAATTTTGGAAGAGGTTTGGGTGTCAAGATCCTTGCAGGACTTCAGAGTATTGATCAGCTGAATGCGAACTACAGTAATGAGAAAAAGGCCAAGAATGCGGTATCCGGATTCTCGTCTGTATTTGCATTCCATCAGAATGATTATGCTACAAGGGAATATATCTGTCAGCTCATGGGTAAGAACATGATACTTGAATCCTTCCCTGAGGCTAATGGAAGCATTCATTATGAGAAACGTGAAGGTTACGTGGTAGAAGATTGGGATCTTACGGATCTTATAGTAGGAGAAGCTATTGTAAGTCTTCCCTCTGTTGCTCCGTTCCGTTTCAGATTTGATGAATTTGTATAGGAGGCTGAACGGTGGGTTTGCTGGGTGATACATTTGGAATAATGGGCGGACTTGCAAGAGGTGCAACGTCGGCGTCATTATGGACCTGCAATATGATCTTTACCGGCCTCCAAAACGCGAAAACAAAGAAGCAGGTTAAGGAGATTTATCAGCGGGCTTATGAGGCCAATCTGGCTAATAGAGCAGTTGCTGTTCTCCCGGAAACTGATAAACAGCAGTTACTGCTGACATCCGGAGAGCCGGACGATAATGATGTGTATGTTCTTGATACAAAAAGCAACACTGCCGCATTGGATCATATATGGGGAGAAGACGGCAGTCTGGACAGCGTTGTTATTACAGGGGGACGCAACAACGACAGAGTATGTGCATTGCTGCCGTTTGTGCGCAAAACTCAGATAGAGGACAAACCGGTTATCGTGCTGCATACAGGCAACAGCGAACTTGAGACCATGGTTCAGGATGAAGACAACAGCAGAGATTATGAATTCATCTCCGGTACCGCTTGTTATTACGATGTTTTTAGAGGAATGCCGACCGATGATATAGCTTACCTGCTGTATGAGACAATGCCCAAGGATTCTGCTTCACCTGCAGCTGAGTCGTTGATGCGTGCTCTGATCGAAGTATTGCTTATTACAGAAGGAAAGATTACTCTGCATAATCTTGCTGCATTTCCGCTAATATCGCTGAAAAAGAAAATTGATGAACTGAACAACAACGGTCAATTGACAGGTGACGAATATGATGAGATCAACAACTACTGTATGGCGGGATCTTCAGAAACTGCTTCTGTAAGGATCTTTCTCAACAATGTAAACCGTCAGTTTGAAGCCGTATATGGGAAAACGTATTCAAAGAGTTCAAATATCAAGAGAATGCTGAACCAAAACGGCGTGATAGCGATTAATGTTGGTAATTCCGGGAATGACCTGCTGACAGAATTGGTGCTCAATCATCTGCAATTACTTCAGAGTCAGGGCAGGGATTTTGCTCTTCTGTTGGATAATATTCCCATATCAAAGTATGAGAAGATTAGTGATCTGATCCGCGGACATCAATATGCGATCAGCAGTCAGGATTTTGTATCATCTTTGTGTGGAGGTGAGAGGAAAAGCGAGGAGCTGTTCTCGGAAATAATGGGTAACGTAAATACAACAGTAGTCTTCAGACACTCGTCGGGACTGAGTTGTCAAAAATGGTCTGATTACTTCGGTAAATATCACAAGATCAGGATCAGATATTCAATTGCGCAAAATGATGCGTTCATGAATACCAGCAATTCAAGAGGCCTGACTGTGGACGAGACAGATGAACCAAGGATAAGTGAGCAGACAATTAAGCAGCTTTCGGGCGGCTTGGCTTGTATCCATATCATAGACTACATACTGATTGCAGAAGTAAAGTATCCAAATAACTAAGAATGGAGGACAGATCATTGGATGATGAAAGAATTCCCGACAATGTAACAGTTCCTGTTGAAGAACCGGTTTCAGATGAAATCTTACTTGAATCGGATCAGGCAGAAGAGAATGCTGACTGTGCATCAGAACCCCAGCCTGTTGTGGGAGAAGAGGTTCAACCCCTTGAAAATGAAGTACAACAGGGTACCGATACACAGGATGTTCCCGCACATGAAGATGTGGATTATATTAAGCGGATAGATGAGCACCTTGATGTGATATCAGGTACTGAACAGCGCCTTTTATCTGAAATCAAGGAAATGCATAAACTGTATCACTCTGAGTTTGCGGGACGTTTGCAGTCAATGCAGGAAGAATTGGAGCACTACCGCAGTGTGGAAAAGGGAAGGATATATGATGATATTCTTGCCGCTATTGCAAAGATCTATGGCAATAATGAGACTCTGGCTGATGAAGTTGAGGATCCTAAGGCAAAAAAGAACATCAGATACTTACTTCTTGATCTGGAGGAATTGTTAAGTTCCTACGGGATGACAAAGATTCGCAGCAATCCGGGAGACAAAAGGAATCCCAGACATTGTCAGATACTCAACCGCATCCCGACAGAGGATGCGGACAAGCACGATACAGTAGTGAAATCTTATAATTCCGGGTTTTATATCGGTAATCGTACTGTTATAAAAGAATTGGTTGATGTATTCGTTCTTGAGAGAAAAGAAACAGAAAACAAAACAGAAGAAATTATTAAAGATGCCGGCGATGAACCGGTTGTTGAGTAAGGAGGAAACAAAATGGCAAAAGTTTATGGTATCGACTTGGGAACAACGTATTCTGTTATTACTACACTCGATGACAACGGAATGCCCGAGGTTATCGCGAATCAGGATGAAGGCAGCGATCTTCTCGCATCTGCAGTTTATTTTCAGGAAGGAGCAGACCCTGTTGTAGGTGAGGTGGCTAAGAATCAGAAAGATATCGAGCCCGACAGAGTTGTTGAATTCGTAAAAAGATATATTGGAAAACCTGATGCGCCAACATACGAATTCGACGGAGTTAAATATGATCCGATAACGATCTCTTCTCTTATTCTCAAAAGACTTAAGGCGTATGCAGATGCGCAAGGTCATGATGTTCAGAATGTTGTAATTACGTGTCCTGCTTATTTTGGAGGCGTTGAGAAAGCCGCTACAGAACAGGCAGGTATAATAGCCGGACTGAATGTTCTGAATATTGTTCATGAACCGACAGCGGCTGCAATTAATTACTGCATCCGCGAATATAAAGAGAACCGTAAGATAATGGTGTATGATCTGGGAGGCGGAACATTTGATGTTACACTGTTTGACTTCAGTGTTGATGACAGCGGAAAAGCAAATATAGATGTTATCAAGATCGGTGGCGATGACCGTCTCGGCGGTATTGATTGGGATGCCCGTATGTTCGATTATATGTGCAGTAAGTATGCTTATGAGAACGGCACAGAAGTATCCGATATGGATGATGAACTCAGAGCGACCATCCGTGCACAGGTTGAACAGGCTAAGAGAGATCTCTCAACGTTGGAGAAAAAGAGCTATACCATCAAGTATGATGGCGACAGAACGAGGATCGAATTAACGCGGCAGGAATTTGAGGAGCGCACGCAGGATCTGGTTGAGCGTACAATGAGCTTTGTTAATAAGCTTCTTGTGGATTGCAATTATACTCCGGATAATGTTGATGTTGTTCTGCTTGTTGGTGGATCCACCTTTATGCCTATGATCAAAAATGCTGTCGAGGCACTCTTCCCCGGGAAGGTTCGTGTTGAGCAGCCTAATCTAGCTGTTGCCAAGGGCGCTGCACTTGCAGCAGCACTTGAATGGAATGAGAGGATCCTGAATGGAGAGAATCCGATACCAGATGGTAAACCCGGTCTGGCGGGTGAAGTTAATGTAGATCCTGCTGATCCTGATGCAGGTATGATCAATGTTCCGGGGCATATTGGTGTAATAAGTGATAAATTATCCCGTTCACTTGGTCCCGCTGTATTTGTATCTGACGACAGCTATATGATCGACAATCTCCTGTTTGTTGGAGATACGATACCTGCTGAGGCAGAGTCTATTTATGGAACCCGTACAGATAATCAGCCTGAGATAGTCGTACATGTTTATGAGAACGTTTCTGAGGACCGCGTTAACAAGCATCTTATTCCATGTTTTGATGAGAAGGGAGACCCTCAGTACACTGATCCGGATCTGAAGGTAAAGCATATTGGTGAGGTTCATCTGGAACTGCCTCCTAATACACCTAAGGATTCTCCGATCCGTGTTGTATTCCGCTCAAGTACAACCGGACTTGAAGTAACAGCAACAAATGTAACGACAGGTGAGTCTGCAAAAACAGTTATAAGATCAGAGAGTCTCTACTCTGAAGAGGATATTGAGAAGGCAAAAACTGTAATGGAAGGAATACAGACCAGCGGTCAGATCTGACCCGGTTTTTGTAATCATGTTTGAGGAGGTTTGTCTATGAGTGTATCAGTGGGTATCGATCTGGGAACTACGTTCTCAGCTGTAGCATATATTGATCCCCAAACAAAGCTTCCTCAAATCGTTCCTAATAGCGAGGGAAGAAAACTTACACCTTCCGTTATTCAATTCCTTGATGGTGAACTGATCTTTGGCAGCGAGGCACAGGAGTCATATAACGCAGGAGAGGATGACTGTGTTGCCACGTTCAAGAGAGAGATGGGAAGCGACAGACCATATTGCTTTGTTGATGGCAAGGCATATACCTCTGAAGAGTTATCATCACTTCTGCTTCGGCATCTTAAAGAAGATGCCGAGGCTTCGCTTGGTGACACGATTAAGGAAGCAGTCATCACTGTACCTGCTTACTTTTACTCAAGAGAGAGAGAGGCTACCATTCGTGCCGCTGAAGCCGCCGGCCTAAGGGTAAAGAAGATAATAGATGAGCCCAATGCGGCTGCAATGGCGTATGGTCTTAATCACTGGAGAGAGAACGCCAGTATAATGGTTTACGATCTGGGTGGCGGAACATTCGATGTTACTTTAGTCCATATGGGTAAGAATGGTGAGCTTTCCACGATTACCACAAGAGGTAATCATAAGCTTGGCGGACGTGATTGGGATGCACGGATGGAAGATATCCTTATTGCCAAGTTTGAGAATGAGACCGGTCTTTCCATCAGAGACGATCATGAATTGGTCTCAATTGTGAACGGTATGTCGGAAGGCGTTAAGAAACAATTATCAGCACAGAATATGCTGGCTGCGAAAGCTTCCGTGTCATTCCCCGGTTATGGTAATGCTGTAGTTACCGTAACCAGAAAAGAGTTTGAAGACAGCACGGCAGACCTGCTCGACAGAACAGGCGCTTTGTGCCTTGCTGTTTTGGATGAGGCAGGTCTGGCGATCGGAGATGTAACTGATGTACTGCTGGTCGGCGGATCTACCAGAATGCCGCAGGTTCCTGCCTATCTTCAGAAGATGTTTGGCAAAAAGCCACTGTCTCATGTAAATCCGGATGAGGCAGTTGCCCTAGGTGCAGCTATCCAGTCTTCGAAGGATAATGAATCTTATGCAACTCTGGCTGTTCGTGTTGTTGACGGGAAGAAAACAACTGACAGGTCCAAAACCGGCCTGAATTCTCATTTGTCGGTCAAGGCTGAGAAGAAACTCAACAGTCTCGGTTTACTGTCGCTCAGAGAGACTACAGCACATGCAATGGGTGTTATCGCTATTAATGATGAAGAAAACCGTTATTACAATGAGATCATTATACCTGCCAATCATCCCCGTCCGGTGCGTGCTGCCAAGAGATTCAGATTCTATACTTCAAATAAAGCAAACAATGAGTTAGCTATTTATGTTCTTCAGGGAGACAGTGAGAATCCGTTGGATTGCCAGATTACCTACAAATATGTTGTTACGGGGATAAAGCATAAGACCGGTACGGTCATCAAGATTCAATACAGCTATGATGTGAATGGTGTTATTCATATTCAGGCGAGACAGGATGATGATACAGTTGATCTGCCGATCAGACGTGAGAATGTGCCCGCTGACATATCGGTATTTGGTCAGCCGGTAAAGAGTGAGAATAAAGATCAGGGCTTTAATGTGGGACTTCAGCTTGGTGTCATAAATACACAAAGTGTAGTCCATAAGTATAAGCCGATCACATTCAGCAATGTCGAATGGGTAAAATACGATAACGTTTCTGATCATCCAAACGGAGATGAATTCGATGAACCCAAGGTTCATATAATCGCAAATGAGGAAAATATTGAATTTCACGGGTACAACATCAGCGAAATGAATGAAGGTGTAAAATACACAATATCTCCTTTCGATGATTTCGAGATAGAATGTGATATAAACACATCAACGATAAGCCCTCATCCCGGAGGTTATCTGGAAATATCTTTGGGACTGATATCTGCGCAGCTAACTGAAAACGGCGGTGATATTCTGATGGATGGAGTCAGTGTTGCTACAGTTGATCCATGTTTTCACCTCAAGATGTCTCTGACAAAAGGCGGACAATATGAAGTCGAGATAGATGGGAAAACGGTTGGCAGTAAGTTTAAAGCATCTACAAATGATGTAGATGTAAGATTTGGATTTGTTCATGGATCACATTATTGTCATTTGCTTTCACACGCATATGTAACAGATATTTCTATGATGCAGGCCGTCGCAGGAGAGACGGATGATGACGACAGTCCTGATACCGAACCGTGGGACGACTGAGGCTATGTTCGTGAATGCAGATAGTGGTGAGGTAACAGAAAATGGCAGATTTTGATTTGTTCGAGATTGTTGGGCTTGCTTTTGACCCTCCTGAGACCAATGCCAAACAAGTCAAAAAGAAGATCGAACAGAAATCACAGGAACTTGGTTCAGCATTTGGGCGCGAGAGCCAGCAGATAACAAGAGATGCCATTCAAGCGCAAAAAGAGTTTCTTGATAAGATGCTGACCCAGCTATTCACGACGGATGGCAAGAAATTGAACGTTCCTGTATTCAAACCGCTTGCCGAAAAAAAGACAAAAGATGAAATGCACAAATTATCTGCATCAATAGCTCTGCTTAAGGAGACTGGAGAACATGAAGTTACTGATGCGATGATCCGTCATTACAAAAAAGAGACCCGCCTCTCGATAGAGCACGTAAAGCAGGTCTTTACAGATGCAGGCTTTACAATAATCGATATAAATCCTTTGGCGGCATATCCCAAATTCCCTACAAATGCAGATCGGATTTATCAGGAATTGGATGCTCTCAGCAAAACGAAAGACCCGAATCCGAATGGGGCAGACACTTCAGTAGTAACTGATCTTTATGCTTTTGCGGCATACATTTCCAATGATATAGCTAATATGGCAACATATCGTGCGATGGACACAAAAGCACTGTTTGCCATATTTGATTCCGCATCGCAAAGGTTTTCCCAGAGAAACGATGACCTTGGCAAACTGTGCGGTTCACTTTCAGCAGCTGCGAAGACATTTGTATTTAATAACGAGGAGAATCGGGCAGCATATGACCTGCATCTTAAGTATTGTTCGGAGGAACTGACAAAACTGTTTACTGCAATGAAAAATGCACCGAAATCAATGCTTCTGAATCCGAAATTCGCGGATCCGTGCATTAAGAAGATCTGCGCATTTTTCCCTCAATACGAGGTTGCATTGGCAATTTATAATAAAGAGGCGGGATTTACTGATGTATACTATTTCCCGACAGTGTGGGTTTATACGATCAAATGTAATTATTGTGGCGTGGTGTGTGAGTTTGATTCTGAATCCACAGCGATTAGAGAAAACTCCTGTAAAAACTGTCACAAACCACTGTTTAAGAAATGTAATAAATGCGGCAGGTCTGTTCCCGATTTTAAGGATTCGTGTCCATACTGCAATTATGTATTTGCGAGTGCGGCTTTGTTTGCAAAATTCTATCAGAAAGCAGAGGCAGCTTTCAGAGGAAATGATTTTGATGCTGCAAGACAATTCCTCTTTCAGGCCCAAACAGCCGCTCCAGGAGAGAAATCACGTATCGAGGCTCTCGCAAAGCAGATAGAAAGGGAAGAAATGGTTCTCAGGGAACCCATTAACAGGCTCAAACAGCTTATAGCGGAGCGCAAGTATTACACTGCAAGGACTGAACTCGGGGCTATAATTAAGAAGTTCCCTTCATTGAATGTCGCGGAATTTGAACGGGTCATCAACAATGAACTTTCTGCTGCGGACAGATTATTCGCTTCTGCGGTCAGTTATACTCCTTCAAAGAAGGCAGATGTGTGTATTAGCATCCTGATGAATTGTGTAGATTATCTGCCAGCATTGTCATTCCTGCGGTCAACTCCGCCTCTTCCGGTCAATAATATAGTTGTGTCTCAGTCATCGAGTTCCGGTAATATTCAGATCAGCTGGGGACGCTCTTCAGAGCAGGGTGTAAGTTACAGACTTATCAGAAAAAACGGTAAGTATGGTTCTTCATCGGAAAATGATGGGGAGATATTATTGGAGAATACCAATGCAACTTCGTATACAGATGAAAGTGTAAAACCGGGTGTTGTCTATACTTATTCTGTATTTACGGTCAGGCGGGAAGTGTACTCTTCACCAGTTTCAAAGACAGGAATGTTATATACTGATGTTAGAAACTGTCACGTGGTACAGCGCGGATCGGGTGTCAGGATCACATGGGATTCACCGGTCAACAGCAGTGGGACGACGGTTACCCGCAGTTGTAATGGTAAAACAGTGACTTTGACGGAATCTGCATATGGGAGCTATGAAGATACCAGTACTAAATATGGTAATTCTTATACGTATAAGGTGTATGCTAATTATGGCAGCAGCAGAAGCGCAGGCGTTGAGAAGATCATTACTCCGCTTCCTACTGTTGACTCATTCCTGATCAGCGCTTCCCAAGTGAAGGAGAATGTTTACAAGGTTTCCTGGTCAATTGCCCAGCGTGGTATAGATGTTCGGGTAATGGTTAACGGAAACGTGGCAAAAGAAGCTAAGTCCAATGACAATAGTGTTCAGGTTACTTTGCCTAAGGAGACATTCTGCACTATAGTTGTTGCAGCTTACTCTGAAGGGAAATGGATCAACAGTGAGAATGCTGTCGAGATTAATACCTATACAGCATGCAGCTTTGACAGGAAGGCAACCCGTCTGGAAGAAACACTGATATCGGGTCGTAATGGTGACAGTTACAGGATAGACCTGAGGATCTGTTTGTCAGCAAATATGTCGCCCAATGTATCTGCATTCTATTACACAGTCAGATCATCAAAAACTGAGAACAGATGGGCGGAGCAGGGAGATATTGGCAGGTCAAATGATATTAAGAAGATATCTCTTTCCACATATCAGAAGCATGGTTGCATTCCTTATCAGGATTCTGTTTTGGATGAGAGTGCTTTCTTTGTTACCGTATTCACGTGTTATTCCGTTAACGGCAAAGAAATCATATCTGAGCCTCAGAGAATGAAGATAGACAGGCCTCTGCTGGCAAATATGTTCTGGTCGGTGTCTTACGGGTTATTTGATGGTCTTAAACTTAACATCGAGATGAGCGGGAATAAACCGATCGAATACATCCCGAAGCTATATCTGTGTGTGTGTGACAGTGATCAGTTTATCCTGTCACAGGATGATACCGATTCGAGGATCATAAAAACAATACAGGCAGTGGAATTGGATAATCCCGTGACAGATTACTGTAATACATATACTGTTGAGGCAGAGATGAGTTTAAAACAAATAAAGAAATGCAAGTTCTTCCTATTTGAAGATGATCCCGGAAGTGGAGATAATATTACCATCAGATGGGAAAACGGTTTTAAAGGAAAGGTGTGATCTGAATTATGTTTATGTTTACATGTCCGTTCTGTATTCGCAAATACAGTAAGAGCAAGGTTCTCTATGTTTGTCCCGATTGTGGAACTGAGACTGATCCGGGACTGTTTGTTCATGGAGCTGTTAAGTGTAAGGTTCCTGAGTGTGGACGTGTTGCTTCATTAAGAAAATGCCCTTTATGTGGAGAGACCATTCCTAAGATAGCACTTGAGACACCGAATCTTCCTTTCAGCATTGTGGGTGTTTCTAACTCGGGAAAGACTAATTATATTACGGTTATGCTTCACGAACTCGAACACTCGTCAGGGCTGAGATTGGCATTGGGGCATCAGACAAAAGCAACACGTGATCATCAGAATGCCAATGTGGATCTCATATATGAGCAGCACACTGTGCCCGAGAGTACACCATCGGGAGAAAACATGCCGCAGATCTGGTATATAAAGAATCTTCAAAAGAAGCATGGAAATGTGGTTCCAACATATACTTTTACTATTTTTGATGGAGCAGGAGAAGACCACGAGAACAATTTGGATCCATCGTCAACGGTCTGCAGATACATAAATGCATCGAAAGCCATTATCCTTGCGATCGACCCCCTTGTTTTATCCAGTATAAGACGTGGCGGTGTTGTAGATGCAGATGTTATGAGTAATTCCCTTGGTGGTGATACGGGTTCTCCCAAAAACGCAGAAGATGTTATAAACAGTGTTGCCGCATATATAAAGTCGGCAAGAGGGATCAATTCTTCAAGAGTACTTGATATTCCTGTTGCTGTAGTCCTTACAAAGTTTGATACCATACTGGATCATCCTGCATTTGGACCTCAGGCATTGATCAAGAAAAGCAGTCTGACTGTGCGCAATGGTTCAGTGGATCTATCCGAGATCCAACAGGTTGATTCCGAGATCAGAAACTGGTTAGAGCAGATTGGAGAGGGAGCATTCATTGATGCACTGGATTCTCACTTCAAGGAATACTATTTCTTTGGAGTATCGAGTTATGGAGCTCCTCCGGTCAATGCTTATACTCTTCCAGATGAGATAAAGCCGCATCGCGTTCTTGATCCGATCCTCTGGTTGTTTAAGAGGGCAAAGTTTATTGATTAGTTTTAGTTGTGTTGATTCCGGGGGTAACCAAATGTATTCTGAATTAATATATACCAGATGCGGTGAAGGAATAGATATCCTAAAGGGTGGTACACCTATAAAGAACAGTGGGTTCAAGGTGTATTCCTGTTCAAGGGAGATCAGTGAGGACGGTTTTGCCGATATTCAGTTCCTTTTTGCGATGGCCCAAAGCAAGGAATCTTATTCAGATCCTTCATTTATGGATGACGCATACCTGTACTATGTGCCTGATATTGGAGCAAAATGCTTTCTGGATTTTCATCCGATTCCTTTTGACAGAAATGCGACCGGAGATTATTCTCATCGCCCCGGCAATTTCATTAATCAGATCTTCCTTGGAAGCTATCATGATTTTTATCCATACGAATTGTTTGGCTGTGAGTCAGTTTGGGATGCCAAGAAGCGCGGAGAGGCATTTTACTACGAGAATGCACCTGTCCCACTGATGCGTAGAGATCATCTGGAACGGGATTCCGGTTATTTGGGATATCAGGAAATCGCTTCATTTGTTGCCGATGGCCGCAGGGAGGCACTGATGAGTGCTGTCGCATTCATCATATCGCAGTATTCACTTAAACCCGAAGAGAGAAAATACCTTGTTATCAGAGATGCTGACAGCAGACTTATAGAATTGTGGATCGCTGCGATCGAGAATGCTTTCTCCCCGAGAATGGCGTCCGGGCTTTCCTTTGCAACAAGGCTCGACAAATTTGTAAATGCAAATAAGTATACTGTAAATCTCAATGGGCAGTATCAGACCCAGATCAACCTTCAGAATCCTAATCAGAAGGTCCGTTTCCGTGCGATGATAGTCGGTGTAGATGAGCGTGACAAGAACAATGCAGCGATGGTAAAACCCATACCAAACGCTCCATATGTGGTTCTGGATGGAAAAACAAAGACATTATCTGTCAGCATGGATATCTCAAATCCGTATTACCGATATGCAACATCGTATGATGAGGGACATAAGTATTTGTGCAGGGAGTTCATGCAGATGGTTGATATCTCATCACCGTCCGGGGGTGTGCTTGATCTTTACAATTCATTTATCGGAATATCCAGATTCAGGTCAAGTAAGAGTATCAGAGATCTCATTCCGGCAATAACCATTCTTGGCAAGTATAAGCTTATCAGAACTTCCCATCTCGTTAAACTCTATAATGATGTCAAACAGGGAATGCCGGGATTATTGAAGGAAGATCCTGTAGAGTCATTCGTTGTAATGAACTGGCTTGAGCGGATCTCATGTATTGTTGGTGACAACAGCATCAGAGATGACTTCAGAGAAAGCATCTGCCGTGCCTATGCGGATAACGTATATACCTCGCCAGGGAGCGGTTCTACCAGAGCACTTCACGATTCGGTCGTTAAGAGTTCTTATGTTCATGATACTGCCGCGTATATTACTTCACAGAAGACAGTTGCATCATATTACAATACTCTTTGCTCATACAGAGCTAACGATTGGATAGCATTTTCTGAGTTGTTTGTGGAATCAAAGAAGATTCTTAAGGATAACAGCATCGGCTCCGTTAGTATTATTCTCCAGCAAAGTATTAACTCGCTGTATGCTTCAGGAGATATGCAGAGTGCGGCAAAAGTTGCTTTGCTGTACAATTCTGTGAATCCGGGTCAGGTTCTGGATATATTATTCTCGGAGGCAAGTAAGTCCCCGGATCAAAACTACGCTTCTTTTCTTATCCGGCTGATATGCAGAATATCTCCTGATGCGATCGCCTCATCAAAGAATCTGGAGAACTTTTACAGACATCTCCAGAAGTACAATATGTCTGATCTGTTTTCAGTAGTTCTTGAGGTTAAGGCAGATTCTCTCAGCCGTCCCCAGGATATGGAGAGATTTGTTGATTGGATCCTTGGCTGCCGGGAATTAGCAGGTGTCAGCCTGGCATCCACAGTAAAAACGATTGACGCTAAAATGGTTCTGTCCAATAAAGAATTCAGAAGTCTGGCTGCAAAGATTCAGAGTTGCCGGCCAGAGGGTGTCATTTGTATTAATTCCGCACATATTTTTGCAATAGATGTGCTTGATGACAGGAGACGGGTTAATGAATGGACTACAATTTTCAATTCGTTGGTACAACAATGGTTTCCTTCGATCAAAGATGAGTCATATGCAGATAGACTGGCAAAGAAAGTATGTAGTCAGGGGCTTCCACAGGAAGTATTCAGGATAATAATGTCAGCAGCGTCACAATCACCGCTTTATTCCGCGAAAATTGTTAATGAAGCATTCAGAAGTATCGGGTCAAAACAGGATAGTGTTATAGGTGAGATACTGGAGATTGCAGTTCAAACAAACAGCAAGGTTCTTTTTGATGCGCTTGTATCTGCGTGTGCTGATATCAAACAATTCGACAGGGGAATGATATTCATCTCCGGTACAGTTCGATCCGAACCTGCCCGTCAATACTTTGCCATCGTTGAACGGGAAGCGAGATCTATCCATGACCAGAAGAAAGGACCATCCCTGATCGGAAGGTTGTTTACTCATAGACCAACAGATGATTCGGGGAATTGAAAAACGTAAGGAAAACTTATAAATGGAAATAATCATCGGACTTATTCTCATCGCAGTAATCTTATACCTGTTGTGGTTACTGATAAAATACGTTCTTGCACCAATTGCCTCTATTCTGGTAACCGTTATTGTTGTCATAAGTGCCGGATATGCTTTGATCATTTCTCTGAAGAGCTTCACAAAATCCATCAAAGAACACATTGACCCATATCAGACGTACGTGGATAAGCATGCTGATATATCCGGCGGTATTAGAAGAAATTATTTCTTTGGTCCCGGTTTTCATCAGATCTTTGAGATAGTTGCAGGTGCCTTTGCTCACTTGGGTGAAGAACGTAAGAAACTCAGGGAATGGAAAGATAAAAAACTGCAGTATGTGTGGTTCTGGGATATGTGGATCTATCTCGGATATTTTGTTGCCATCGTCTGCGCTTTGGTATTGGGTTTTATTTGGAATGCAGCATTCTCCATATTACTTGCAGCGGTGATCATAATCGGCATGACAGGCTTTTTTTCTTTCTTCTCATTGCTTTGGCTGACAGACCGCATAGTGCTCATACGCAGATCGATCCATAACCGCTGCCCAATATGCAAACGCAAGTCCGTTATTCCGGTTTTTATTTGTCCATCATGCGGAGCAATACATAAGAAACTGGTCCCCGGCCCTTACGGTATTATGAAGCACAAGTGTACCTGTGGAACGGACCTTGCTACGACTTTCTTAGGTGGGCGTTCCAAATATGAATCTCATTGCCCGTACTGTGATACAAAGCTGTTCTCTAGCAGTTCCCAACAATATGGGATTCAACTGGTTGGGGGAATTGGAACCGGGAAAACTACATTTCTGGCAGCATTCTGGCATGAGTATGCTGAATGGCTGAGGTATAACAGTGATGTCCGTGTTGAGGCCATGCCGGAGGAAGCTTTTGATAAACTCGTGGACTGGTTTGATTCCGGCGAATCCGAAGCAACACTGGAAACCAATGCAACAATGTACAGCATTATTCATACTCAGGAACAGCATACACCGGTCCAAATGACGATCTACGATATTGCAGGTGAAGTGTTCGATTTTGCTGAAAGCGAGGTTCAGCAGCAACAGTTCAGGTATTGTGAAGGCTTTCTGGTCATTATAGATCCGACATCCACCCCTGATTATGCTTCTGAAACAATTACAAATTTCATTAATACACTCAACGATGTAATGGGCAAGAATGCAGCAATGGCATCATCTGTTCCTGTTGCTGTGGTCATTACAAAGGCAGACAAGTACAAGAAGGAGATCGGATTGCCGCGCATAAGTTCCTTGTTTAAGATCAAGTTAGAAGAGGATTATGAGATAAGTGCCGAGCGGCATCAGAACGATACTTGCCGGGGGTTTCTGCTTGATCATGGATACGAGAATTCGGTTAACCTGATAGAATCGAGTTTTGTGGATGTGCGGTATTTCCCTGTGAGTGCCATGGGTCACGATCAGGAGGAAGGGCAATATGAACCGTGGGGTGTACTGGATCCGGTATTCTGGTTAATGAAACACGACAAATGTCCTCTTCGTAGTATAATACGGATATAAGAATTGATTGGGAGGTTGTTATGAATAATTTTGGATTTGTTTTGGCTACAAAAATGCTTGTAGATGGTAAACGTAAGGTCAGATATATGTATCATGAGGAAACTGACAATCCACAGGACAGCGGGTGGAGATTCTTCTGCGGTGATGAAGATGATGAATATGTAAATAACCCGGATAATATAGCTATCTATGATATCAATACGATTCTTGATATCGATAAGAGCATTTTGCCTTATCTTGACAGTGCTACCGGCACTGCATTTGAGAGAGAGGATGAGAACTCTACATTTATAGTTTCTCCTGATTTTAATCCTGACGGTGAGGAGGGTTGATCATGGGACTCCACAGGCCATATATACGTAAAGAAGTTCGGGAAGAAGTTGAGAGAAGAGCTGAGAAGAATGAAGAAGGAAAGTTTCTTGATGCAAATACCCATCAGCCGATCGAAGGCAAGTATGACTTAGGACACAAAGCCGGACATGAGCATTGGCGTGAAGCAGCGAGTGCTGAGAAGGAAGGCTTATCTCAGGAAGAGTTTAATGATCGTATGAATAATCCTGACTATTATCAGATCGAAGATCCTCATGAGAACAGGTCACATGCTCATGAGATGCCTGCTGAGGTGCAGAGTGAGGGGCAGACTGAATCCCAAACTGAGACACAGACTGAAGGTCAAAGTGATGGTCAGAATCAGGTACAGGATGACGGACAGGGTGAAGATCATGGAGATGACATGTAATGGGAGCACATAAGTGCCGGGAACATGACAGATAGATTAATCATTTTTACTGAGCAGGTACGATTATTCTGCCTGGAACTGTCAGAGAAAATAAATGAATTCTGGACCTCTATCCCTTTTGGTATCCGGGCAGCGATTTTAATCTTTGTATTTGTTGCATATGCAAACGTGATCGCATCAATCGTTAAGGCGGCGATAAAGCATAAAAAGACCTGGAAGAAAGCACCATATTCGGATCTAATGCTCAGTTTTAGCGCAGGATCCGGTCAGTATCAGCGCAAATCAATCTTTAAAGATGCCAGGAAATATCTTTTGGACAGAAAGTGGTCCTGGTTCAGTTTTGCCGGCCTGGCATATAGATTTGGAAGCTATACTAACAATTCAAGAGTATTACTGTTTTTCTGTTCATTTGCGTATTTGACATTAGCGGTCTTTGGAATCGTAGAAATGATACTCCGCTTTGTTTTGGGGTTAATATCTTATGTTGTTTTCAATCTCGTCTATATGATCGTTTTATTTCTGGCCGGCATCATTAACTATATTCTGATACCCCTTTTTAGTATCCCTGATAAACTGTCTCTGGTAACGCAGCACTGCCCTGAATGCTACAATTCTTTTAAGCTTCCTGTATTTGAATGTCCCAAATGTAAAACAAAGCACTCCAACTTGATCCCGGGGAAAACGGGTTTACTATTCGCCAGGTGTAAATGCGGTTCTTTTATGCCGTGTGCTTCTTTTTCGGGACGCAAAAAACTGAAATCATATTGCCCCCAATGCAAACATGCCATGGCGGGTGCAAGCATAAAAGCACTTACAATACAGATCGTTGGAGGCAATTCCTCAGGTAAGACTTCATACATTGCAGCGTTTCAGCACCAGTATATTCAATCTATCAAGAATTCCAATGTCTGTGATGTTTTTGCATCCCCTGCTGATGAGTTTCGTGAACTCGAGAAGATCTATAGTACCGGAAGGACAGTGAGTTCTCCTGTTGATAAGGTTCATGCGTATTATATCGTTCACAGCACACCAGGAAGTACAGATGATGGGATAGTAATATATGATGTTCCTGATGAGATAATCCTTAGTGAACAGTATGACAGGAGTCCTTTGAATTTTGCTTATTGTGATGGAATAGTTTTTATGATCGATCCATTGAGCATGGCTTCTGTCAGAAAGGAGTGCGAGAAAACACTTGGAGCCTCAAGCACCAGGGGTTATTCTGATGACCCTGCTGAGGATATCATAGTTCATTTCATAAATAAGTATTCTGAAGTAATAGGAAGAAAAGCCAAGAAGATGAGCAGGACTCCTGTTGCTGTGGTGATTACAAAGACAGATCTTACTCCGGTCAAAAGAAGTATTGGTATGGTGAGGATAAAAAACGAATTTGCTTCTAACAGAAGCAGATATCGCAGTTTAGAAGAATGCCGCAATGATATCTGCAGACAATATCTTTATGATATAGGAATGGGAAATGCCGTAAATAATATTGACAGTGTTTTTTCACGTGTATCATTCTTCCCGGTCAGTTCTATCGGCAGCTGCGAGGATGGTTCATCGTTTGATCCACAGAATGTTATTGCTCCAATTGGATGGATAGCCCGCAAAAGCAGAAGCGATATGAGGATCCTGACTGATTTTGTTGAGGAGGATGTTAAATGACTTCTGTAAAGAATATGACCAAAACCACAGTTTCCATGATCGTCTTTGCAATAGGCATAGCTTTATTAATGCTTTTGTGGGAAAACCATCCGGGAAGCGTGCTTAGAGAGTTATTATACTTATTCACTATTAAAGAACAATTTGGTGTATTCCATAACATAATGATCTCATTCTCGTTTTGGATCCTTATGGCTGCATCGGGAGTTGATGCTGTTCTTCGCGACAAAAAAGGACTGTCTTTATTTGATCCCTTTGCGGTCCCTGTATCCTATTTGTTATCTGTTGCTTTCCTTATTCTGGTAGCATTTAGTTCAACAAAGATGTCTATTGCGATCGTGTTCTGGATGATCTATTACGTTAGTGTTTTTATTTGTATCAGAATTGAGTATAGCAGGATATGCCATATCAAGGGCGCAGGACCTGTTTGGTTTAAACAGTTTATAAAGACATTGCCGTCCCAAAATGATCCTAGTGTCAGTATTATTGACCGATGGATTATTTATGTTACCAGGATTATCCTTCTGATTGACGGGTATGCTCTTTTGATAGCTGTTGTTGCACTTGGTATTCAGTATTGGGATCATGTGAAGACTCTGTGGTGAGGAATATAAATATGTCTGCCGGAAATAAAATAAATGCTATGGATGCATTACTTGTAATCATTGCAGTTTCCTGTATTTGCTGGAATATATTTATCTTCAGTCCGGACTTGTTCCATCTGGTTATTCAAAAAGAATTATGGTTTAATTGTGTGGCCAGTTCCATGATGTGGATAGTTCCAATAGCAATATCAGTCTATAGATACAATGTTGTGTTTACGGATCCTGTGTTTGATAGTTGGTATGGTTCGTATATTGTGATATCATATGCTTTTCAGCTTTTCCGCTGGTATAGAAATTATGAAATCTATTTTTATGTGATGGTCCTGTTGGTAGGGATGAGCATTTTCCTTTTGTGCGTTTATGCATTTGATAGAGCAATAACAGTCATTATGGTGATTGTTGTTTATGGTTCCGGCATATATATACTAAACATTTTAATGAATAATGATTACAATTATCTGAAAGGGACTGCACAAAGCGAAATAGTAGTTCCGCACATTATAATCGTTGCCGCTGTGACAGTGTCAAATGTAATTGCAATAGTTACGACGATTAAAAGCAAATATGCGAAGACTGATAAATCAACATGATAGTTTTGAATTTAGAAGCATAGTGTCAACCATCGCCTCTTAATGGTAATATTGTAAATGCAAGTGATAGAACTACACTGCCTTTTCGCTGGAGGATACATACTATGGATATAGTGCAGAATAAAAAGATCAATTGTGTTTTGATTGGTGGTGGTGTTATCGCTTCAAGTTATTATCATGCGTTGAAAACATCCGATCTGTTTTGCTTAAAAGCGTTGTGTGACCGGAATGAGAATTGTTATTCCAGGGTTCTTTACAAAGATGTTCCGTTTTATGGGTAAAAGGTCTGCGCAGGACTAACTGATCTCTCACTGCTTGAGTACCACCAATTCGCATTTTAGTCAGGAGGCATTTATGAATAAGCTTGTATACCTGTTCGAGCTCGATTCCGTCCGCAAGACGGACAAAGAGATATGGGAAGGGCAGAAGGCCCTCTGCGAGGAACTCAGAGGCAACGGGAATACCGTTGTTCTAACGTTCAATCAGCTCGTTGATTCGAGGGCTTTCTTCTGCCTGCTGGCGGATGAGGAATATGCCCGCGATCTTGTGCATCTGTTCGAGATCGGAGTCATCCGTATATCCCAGTTTGGAGATAACAGGACGATCTCACAGTATCTCCTAAACTCTCTCTCGCAGGACCGAGAATTCATATACTCGGGGTGGCCGCTTAAATCCACGCAGAAAAGACTGATCGCTCTGATCAGGCGCAGTCTGACATACTCGGATCTTACGGAGATATCGGATTACGTTAACGGGGTTTACAGCAAGGAAGAGCTTCTGGACCTGTTTGTTGAGGTGAAGGACGGAAAGGAAGTTCGTCCTGAAATGAAGAACTACCATGAGTGCAGATTCATTCTCTGGAAGATGTACAACCTTCTGAAGACAGTCCTGCGATTGAGCTTCATACACACGATCTATATTGATCCAAGAAAGGGTGACACCCAGGACAGGGCCATGAATCTTCCGAAGTTTCTTCACAATGCGCTGTCACTTAAGTCCTCCGGTGGGAACACCCTGTGGGACAAGGCTGTTGCCGTACTGAATGATCTTGACGATGCTGTGTTCTGCTTTGAAGAATCGAGTGGCTCTGCCGACCGTTCTGTTTATTACCATGCGATCAGGAGCAAGTACGATCAGGCGGCTGCAGAAGATGAGAATACTGATAAAGAGCCTTACCAGTATGCGGAGGCGATCGTTGATCTGTGTTACAACTACCAGCTGGAGTACAGTATCTGCAATTCTTCTAAGCACTACAATATCAATGAGTTTTTGGCAGCGGATGAGCCGGAGAGCTGGGTTACATTCCGTGAGGATTTTCGCGCGAGGCTGAAACAGACATGGGATATGGGGGACATTGACAGACGTTATCTTCTTGACGAGACTAATCTGTTCCTGGAGTATGGTGAGGAGAAGTGGGCCGAGGTCGAGAAAATCGCCGGGCGTCTGTATATTCCGATCTTTGAGGGGGCGGTCGATAAAACGGTTGACAGAATAAGAAAAGACCTGAAGAGGGAGCTTAAAAAGGTCACAAAACTCATGTCGGAGACCGTGAGACTGCTCGACTATATGAATGCCAAAAAGGAAGCGGAGCCCACGGACAAAGAGGAGAAATTTGTTTACAGATATGAGCACGAGCTCCGTTCCCAGAGCCGTAAGCATAAGACCAGGATAGAGGCAAGTATCGGAAAGAATCTTCTGCTTACACTGCCCAGTATCGCCGTGGCCTGCGGACTGGAATTTGCGATGCAGTATCTGCAGGCTTTTACCGAGAGATTTATACCGTGGAACTTCTTCACGGAGACGCTGATCTTCCTGGTTGTTACCGAGTTCATAACATGGGCTTTGTCCAAGTTCATTCCCGGATTTCTGTCGCTGTCTGACGCGGTAGGTAATGTCCGTAAGCTGATCAGGGATTTCGCGATCACATGGGCTCATAATGTGGACACATACAGGAACACCTGCAAAGTTAATACGTCGATGACTGAGCGTTACAATCAAGGATCCCACATTGACTACATATTGACCGAACCGATCAAGAAGTACATAAGACTTCAGAAAGACCGCCCGGAGCTTTTTGTTAACCCCAAGGAGATCATGAAAGTCGAGACAGTAACAAATAAGAATCCGAACAGTCGCGATGCCATAAAGAATATGCTCAGAATGGAGGAAATATACGGGTATCACTTCGGGGTGATCTACAGGAGCGAATACAATACCTGGGTCGTCGATCCGATAATAAATAAACCCAAAAACGAGAAGAAAACAAGCCCATACTATACATATGAGAGAGCAATACCTACAGGCGGTGACGGGACCATTGCAGTTACGGTTCACGACGGTAAACTTGTCCTTCTCGATCAGTTCAGGCATGCACCCCGCAAGATGCAGTATGCATTCCCCAGGGGATACAATGAGAACAAGCTCATGCCTCTGGATAATCTCGCGAAAGAAGTGGATGAAGAGATAGGCGCAGAATCCGTGGTCAAGCCTGTATATCTCGGCAAGATCAATCCTGACAGCGGGCTGACATCAGGCAGTGCTAATGTGTATCTTGTGAACGTTGATAAAGTTGTTCCCACAAGTGATGAGGGAATCGTTGACACAATAGAGATAACTGAACAGAAGTTTGAGGAGATGATCGCAAAGAAGAGAGACAGCGGTGATGGTGACTCTCATTTTGATGACGGATATACGCTTGCTGCGTATGCGTTGTATAAGGAGTATGCGGCGCGCGTATAAATGTCCCACAAAGCGGACTTTGGAGAGAGTAGAATACTTCATATGCAGGCATATCCGGCACGTGCCGGAAGGGATTATGATGGGGGAATGACGATGAGTGATGATAATGGCAATAATAGCAATAATAATAAACTGCCTTGTTTCTTAAGCAACTCTAGAATGTGATATATTTTACTCCCCAATAATCTCCACCAGTCTCTCTCCGATCTTCTCCAGTTCTTTCCTTGTTGAGATGGTGATGATGTCCATCTGGTTGCCGCGGGAGACGAACTGGCCGTAGGAGGGGGTGGTTGTGTCGGTGACTAGGATCAGGATTTTCGCGTAGTTGATGCCGAAATGGTCGCCGAGGCTGTCCAGGGTGAGGTAGATGCCCTCGTCGACGGATGCGATGGATTTGCACTCGATAAGGATGGAGCGGTAGCCCTTGGTGAGGACCAGGTCCAGCTCGTTGGTGACATCGTCGAACTCCCAGTTGAAGCGGTAGCCCGTCTGCACGTCGTCGAACAGGCATGTCTTGCAGGCCTCGAAGAAGCAGTAGATCTCCAGGATCATGCCCGATGCCACGAACATGTCCTTGACCGTCTGGTTGGTGATGGTAGCACTCATGGCGTTTTTGGCGCGGTCGATGTACAGATTCTCCAGATAGCCCCTGTCCGACAGGGCATTGAGCATCTTGAAGATGACGCGCCGTTCTGCACTGTCGGTGGTGCCGAGACTGACGTTTTTGAGCCTGAGGTTATCGCGGCCGCCAGTCCTGATGATTATGGATACTTTGTTCCAGGCTCTGGCGCAGAGGGCCAGGTCGCGCTCCTCGATGGCGTCGCCGTTGTAGATCTCCCAGAACTTGGTGTAGGTCTTCTCGAAATTGGGATAATTGAATTCCTTATCGTGGGCGTTCATGAGGGCGAACATGTCCTCCACCTGGATGAAGGATGTGATGTCGATGTAGTTCAGATAATCGCAGCCGACACAGTTGGTGAATGCCCTGTTGTAGCTGTCGAATTCGAAGTACGGCAGGACCTCGGAGATGGCCGCAACCGCCTTGCCGTTGATCATTCCCGAATCCGTGAGGAGTTCTGTGCCGTCGTAGTAGCTGGCGCCGGTTCTGGTGACGATCGTCTGGAGAGTCTGGATCAGCTTGGAGCGTTCGATGCGCCTGATGCTGTGTGAAGTGATATGCCCGTGGATCCTCGCGGAATCAAGTGTGGACTGGATCTTCGTGGCGATCTCTCCGGGGAGGTCATCGTCGATGACGGCAATTACATCGATGGCGCACTCGTTGCCGCGGTAGTCGAAGTAACTGCTGATGGCCTTGAGCTTGGATGCCAGGATGTCCATGTTGGAACGGCTGTCCGGCAGCAGCAGGTATGTGATCCTGCCTGCATAGAGAGCGGTGGCGGAAGCCACGCATTTGAAGTAGTCGATATTATTGGCCTGTGTGCTGATGAGCCTGCCAAGAGACATGCAGATGTGGGACTGTACCGGGGCCGTTATTATGAACGGGATGCTGCGGATGAGCTCGTAATCGTAGAGCTTATAGTCCCTGTACTGATTGGCCTCAATGACGGGGTACAGGATCTCCGAGATGCTGTTTACCAGTGGCTCGAGCTTGGGCGCGCACTGAAGCAGCATTTTCTTGTAGGTCTCGAACTGAGCCGAGTAGGGAAGGCTCGAGTCCATGATGTTCTTGATCGCGAATGTAAACCTGTCGCCCAGCATGACAGCCCTCGGTCCGATGGTGCTGCAGCGGGTCTGGAGTTTATCTGTCAGCTCATTCAGAACGCTCTGGTCCTTGAGGACTTTCTTCGCCTTTTTGTTCATGGCGCGGTGCATGAGGATCGAGACCTGATCAAGCTCATCCAGCGCCTTGATATTAGTGGTCTTATCCCACTTGATATGGTCTGCAAACGGACCGTCCTTGAGGAGTGTCTCGCTGTCGCATCTGACGATGCCAACGTGCTTTCTGAGTCTGCCTTTTTTGTCTTTGATCTTGTATGAGCATCTCTCGACACAGCCGTCGTAATCTATATTGCCGTCTTCGTCAGTGAGCCCCGTGACTCCTGATGTTACTTTCTCCATGACCCATCTTCTGTGCTCGTAAACTGCCATCCTGACCAGGTGTTTTGCCACGGCCGATTCGGGCTTGGCATCCGCCACCCTGATGAGGCGGTCCATCCTGGCGGCCGATCTGAACAGGTCAGCGTTGTTCATGACGCCTATGCTTCTCAGTTTGTACGGGATGGAGAGAACAAACGATACCGAAGAATTGTAGTAGTAGGGCTCGTTGAAGCGCTCCCTTGTGTAATTCATATCGCGGTTGCCGTCATCCTCCCAGATGAGGTGCGTATTGAACGCCATCCTCTCCAGCGCATTCGTGGCCTCCTCCGCGATGGCATCGTAGTGCATCAGGTCGTTCTTGCCTCTGAACAGATAGCTCAGCCTGTCCTCCTTCGCGAAAGCAGCGATGCAGTTAACCCTGGAACTCTTCACGAGGTTCGTGGCTGTCTGTTCGTTATAGTCACCAGCCTCCGTGGCGACGATCATATACCGTCTCCTGGGGTTAGGCTGGTTCTGATCGGAGAGACTCGTGATCGGATAGAAGTTGATGATACCATATTTGTCGTCCTGCTCTCCGTTGATAGCAATAAAATCGCCAAGCGCAGGCCGCTCTTTAAGATACGCGTTCTTTGTCGAAGATCTTCTGATGTACCAGCTGATGGTAAGCCGCTTGTCCGGCACCTGCCCGAGCTGCAGCACCAGATCCGCGAATGCCGCGGCCCAATCAGTATCACCGACTATCGTGATGTCCCAGTCGTTCTCCGCCTCGGGGATCCAGTTGAAGATTGGATGCAGATATAAGAAAAGCTGTGTCGTCTTTATATTCATGCGCCCATTATACCAAAATCTGAAGTGAGGAAGAACAATTGCTTAATTTCACAGAAGGGTGAGAGACCAACGCGAACGGACTTACCGCAGGAGCGAAGCGACGAGGACTGAAGTGAGCGTTTTTGGTCTCTCGCCAGTGGTATAATACGGATATGAGCATACATAAAGATTACGTATCATCTCAAGACAGGTATCTGGAGTTCTTTTGCGATAAGGCAAAGAGGGCTCCGTTTGTGCTGCTGCCCGGACGGTCGGGTGGTGACAGCTGGCGCGTGATGATCTCCGCGCCCCACAGCGTTGAGCAGATGAGAAACGGCAGTATCAAATTCGGCGAGTATGACACGGGCGTTCTGGCCCGCCTTCTTTACGATGAGCTGGGCTGCCCTGTGATATATAAGACCTGCAACTGCAACGACGACGCCAATTACGATGAGGTCTGCGGATATAAGGAAACGCTGAAGCGGTTCATCACAGAGAAGGGCGGCGGCATACGCTATCTGATCGACCTGCACGAGATGCACCCGAGGAGGGAGAACCTGTACGATCTCGGGACGGGAAACGGCAGGAACATCGAGGCCGGTCCGGAAATCCTGGATGTGGTGAAGGGAGAACTTGAGGTACGCGGATTTGAGCATATTGCCGTCGATGACATTTTCGATGCGGGGTACCGGTACACCGTGTCGGCGTTTACCGCGCGGGAGTGCGGGATCAGCTGCCTGCAGGTGGAGATCAATTCGAGGCTCCTGTGCAGGGAGTACGATGAATACTGTTTCGAGACGGTTTATCTGGCGCTGCGTGATGCGGCTATTCATTTGAATGGAGGAAATAAATGACAGGACTTCTTGTGGTCAACAGCTTTTACGGCGGCTCGAAAATGGCCGACATAGTGCAATACCTCACCCGAAGCGCATCCCGCCACGGCATAACACTTATCGACTGCGGTTCCGCAGAACTGATGCATAACTACGGTGAGCTGATGCCGCTGAAGGGGGCTTACGATTTTGTGCTCTTCTGGGACAAGGATGTGGTGCTGGCAAGGATGATCGAGGACGTGGGGATACGTGTCTTTAACTGTGCCAGGGCGATAGAGGAGTGCGACAACAAGGCACTGACGTATATTAAGCTCCGCAATGCGGGTGTGAGGATGCCGGAGACGGTGGTGGCGCCGCTGACTTTCGAGGGGGTCGGATATAACGATATGGACTTCCTGCTGGATGCGGGAGTGAAGCTGGGATTCCCGATGGTGATCAAGGAGCTGTATGGCTCATTCGGGCAGCAGGTGTACCTGGCGCATGATGCCAACGAGGCCGGTGAGATCGTCGCGGGACTCGGGCATAAGGGTTTTCTTATGCAGAAGTTTATTGAGTCTGCGGCTGGCCGCGATGTGAGAGTCAACGTTGTAGGTAATAAGGTGGTGTCCGCCATGATGCGCATCAACGAGAACGACTTCAGATCCAACATCTCCGGCGGCGGACACGCGGAGAAGCTTGAAGTGACTGATGAGATCGCGGATCTGGCGGTGAGGGCATGTGATGCTTTGCGGCTTGATTTCGCGGGGGTGGATGTGCTGCTGTCTGACAAGGGACCCATGGTATGCGAGGTGAATTCGAACCTGCATTTCAAGAGTTCCATCGACTGCACAGGCGTTGACGTCAGTGACCACATCATGAAGTACATAGGGGAGATGTGCGGATGAGCCTTCGATGCTGGGTGTTGTATGATTCGGCGCAGTATGCCAAGAATAAGTGGTTCGCGGACCGGCTTGTGGAGGCGGGATCGGAGTACTTTGAGGCGGTTCTCATAATTACAGAACGGCTGAGGTTCGGAACGGAGGACGGCAGGATCGTCTTTAAGTATGACGGCATCAATACCATGCCACCGGACATCGCCATATCGAGGACGATCTGGCCCCAGCTGTCGGTGGCGCTGGAGCTGGCCGGAGTGAGGGTATATAACAACAGTGAAGTGTCACGCATATGCAACGACAAGGCACTGACATATCTGTACACGGCACAGCACGGGATACAGTCGATAGATACGAAGGTTTTTGATAAGAGATTTGAATCTGAATGCGGGGCAGAAAGATATCCCGTAATCGTCAAGTCCTCCATGGGTCACGGTGGCAGTGAAGTGCTGCTGGTGAACGGCGATGATGAGTACAGAACCGCTGTTGAACAGATCCGCGGTGACGGGTTTGTGGAACAGCCGTTGTGCGAGCCTGCAGGCAGGGACGTGAGAGTATATGTGATGGGCGGAAAGATCCTGGCGGCGGCGCTGAGATCTTCTGACAGCAGTTACAAGAGCAATTACTCTCTCGGCGGTCATGCAACGGCATATGAATTAAGGGACAGCGACCGCGAACTTGTTGCTAAGATAATCGGTGCTGTTCCGGCGGAGATGGATTTTGTGGGGATAGATTTTCTCCTGTGCGGTGACAGGCTTCTGTTCAACGAGATAGAGGATGTTGTCGGGACAAGGATGATGTACGAAGTATACAACATGGATGCGGCGGCGTTATTTACGCGATACATCGCTGCGAAGGAGGGCGTCTGAGGATGGCTGCGGATTATATTGTTGAACTGGATGAGGATACCGGGCGTGCGATAAAGGCGTCCTGCAGGACCTGCCGTCTTGATACCATAAGCAGGGTGGGGAGGCTTAAGATCGCATCAAGTTCCATAAAGAATGACAGGTTTACTACGGGCATTAGAAGCAATCTGGTCAAGATAACTGAGACATGTGCTGGGGAGCTGGGATTGGTGAATAACCAGATAGCCACGCTGGTGAACACTGATGATAAGATATCCTGCGAATGTACCGTCTGCGTTGTGCCTGACAAGTATGTCCACGATGAGAGTTTTATTCCCGGTGTTATTCATCTGTCAAAGCACCTGAAGGACAATTTCAAGAGCGGCGGTGAATGTCTATTGCTCGTGCCGCAGTTCTACTCCTGCAGTGCCATAAGGCCGCAGCTGGCTGTCAAGATAAGGGAACGCAATATAACGCTTGGTCCCGGTCTGTACGATACACTTGATAAGCTTCATCCGAAGTATATCGAGATCCGTCATCTGGCCACGGGCGCAACGCTCCTGAAGCCCTGGTCAGTCTTTCTTAAAGGGGAAAGGATCAAGGATAAGGACATCAGGCTTACGTATTACCAGCGTGCGTCACTCAATCTCCTGAACGATAACCCCAACAACGAGATGAGGATCGACGACAAGATCGACAGGGTGAACTATGAGGTCAGTTCGTTCTTTGACGATTACGATTACGACGTGGTTGCCGATCCATCCAGAAGCGGCAAGACTACGCTGCATATTAATGACAGACCGAAGAAAGAGGGCCGCGAGAGGCTGACCAAGGTCATCAAGGTGGCCGATGTGGTCACGGATACGGAAGGTAACTGCTACAGGGTCTTGTCGGTGAGGCAGACAGATAAGATCGATGAATATGAGGTTGTTGTTGACGGCGTGTTCAAAGAAAAGTCCATCAGGGTAGACAAGGTCAGTGACGAGTATAACAGGCTGCAGATACTGCCGGTCTTCGAGGATTTCGCGCCGAAGAGGACTCTTAAGGACAGTTTTCTGGGCGTGATCGTGGGGGATGCCGACCTGTGCCTGTCTGCCGTGCGGCCGTACTTTGTCGACGACGAGCGTGATATCGTGCGTCTGTCCAGAGACAATATGAGACTCCTGGGCATCGAGGAGACGGACCGCGTCAAGATCAGCTACAAGGGCATGACCATCCGCGCCACCGCCATGGAGATCGATTCCCTGGAGATGATGAGCCAGCAGAACATCCTGTTCAGCGAGGCGGACTTCGATACGATGGTCGGAATTCCCAGTCCATTGAGGCGCCAGCTGGGAGTGCACGACGTGGAGACGGAGGTGAACGTCGTGAGGGACACGGGATTTATTTTCGCGAAAAACGTGAATATACAGCTCCTCCCGATCCTTGCCCTGATTTTTACGGTGTTTCAGCTGTCCATCGGCATTTGGTGGCAACTCGGCATATGTGTTATAATGACACCTGTCATAATGTTCTTCACGCTGTCACAGGAGCGCCAGAAGGTTAAGAAAATCAAACAAACAGAGAGGTCAAGACTATGAAGGAATTCGAACTGAAGTACGGATGTAACCCCAACCAGGGCAACGCAAAGCTTTACATGGAGGACGGATCTGATCTGCCCATCGAAGTAGTTAACGGAAGACCCGGATATATCAACTTTCTGGACGCGCTGAATTCATGGCAGCTGGTCAAGGAGCTCAAGGCGGCAACAGGCCTGCCCGCATGCGCATCGTTCAAGCACGTAAGCCCCACCTCCGGCGCAGTCGGCGTTCCTTTGTCTGACGCTCTGAAGAAGGCTTGCTTCGTTGACGACATCGAGGGTCTCGACGACTCACTTATGGCTTGTGCATACGCAAGAGCAAGAGGTACGGACCGTCTCTGTTCTTTCGGTGACTGGGTGGCCCTCTCCGATACATGTGACGTTACCACCGCCACAATGCTGGCCCGCGAAGTATCCGACGGCGTCATCGCTCCCGACTACTCACCCGAGGCCCTGGAGATCCTCAAGGCAAAGCGAAAGGGCAACTACAACATCGTCAAGATCGACCCTTCCTACGTTCCCGCAGTTCCCGAGACAAAACAGGTCTTCGGCGTCACGTTCAAGCAGGACCGCAACGAGTGCCAGATCACAAGAGATATCCTGACCAACATCGTTACAAAGAATAAGGACATTCCCGAGTCTGCGATCCGCGACATGATCGTATCACTCATTACACTGAAATACACACAGTCCAACTCCGTCTGCTTCGCAGTTGACGGACAGGCCATCGGCGTTGGTGCCGGACAGCAGAGCAGAGTTCACTGCACAAGGCTCGCAGCAGGCAAGGCAGATACATGGTTCCTGCGCCAGAGCGAGCGCGTTCTCTCTCTTCCTTTCAGAGATGACATCGCACGTCCCGTCCGCGACAACGCTATCGACGGCTTCATCAACCAGACAGAAGAAGATGTCTGCGCAGACGGCGTATGGCAGAAGTACTTCACTTCCCAGCCCGCACCGTTTACCAAGGCTGAGCAGGCAGAGTACCTCCGCGGAGTATCCGGAGTCGTCCTCGGTTCCGATGCATTCTTCCCCTTCTCCGACAGCATCGAGCGCGGCGTAATGAGCGGCGTCAAGTATGTTGCAGAACCCGGCGGATCCATCAGAGACCAGGAAGTAATCGACTGCTGCGACAAGTACGGTATCGCAATGGCATTTACAGGTGTGAGGTTGTTCCACCACTAATGCTTGAACGCACGAATTTGTGATGCTTCGAATAGGTGCTCGGGGGCTCGCGACCGAATGCTCACTTCAGTCCTCGTCGCTGCGCTCCTGCGGTAAGTCCGTTCGCGTTGGTCGCTCGCCCTTCGGCGACTGCTGAACTTGTGGCGCAAAAATGTGAAATGGGGACGGTTCTCACTGTCACATTTTTGCGGAGTTGGTTAACGTGGTAAGATATCGACTGGAATCCCGACTGAATGCCCGACCTATGGTCGGGGTTTCAGTCGGGATTTGTATCTTGATCTCATGATAGAGTTTGCCAACAACTGCGGTTCTGCTGTTTTACATCAAATCCGAAAAAACACATTTTGGAGTATAAATCGAATGCAGTATACCCATTTCACAATTATTTGGATTTGGGTCCATGCTATTCGACTCAAATCAAAAGTATTCAAATATAGGTCCATGGTTCATGCGGTGTATAAGCATGATGGTGGCAAATATTAGTAATAATAAACAAGATTGTGATATTGGCGGAAATGTTGCGATTGCGCAATACATTTAGGCGGGCTTTATCGAGATGTTTTATGGACCCAAATTATAATTATTGCAAAATGAGTCGAACTTAATGGACCTATTCTGCATTTATTTGGATTTGGGTCCATGCTGATGGACTCATATCAAGATTATTCAAATAAAGGTCCATAGTTCATGCGGTGTATGTTAACGTTCTTTTTTACTCCATTTCGCGAAAAAACGACTTTGGTGTAAACCTACCACAGATCGCTACCGAACGCTCACTTCAGTTCTCGTCGCTTCGCTCCTGCGGTAAGTCCGTTCGCGTTGGCCGCTTGTATGTCAAAAGTCGATTTTTAGAAGTTTGACATACAAAATCACATGAAAATGTATGTCAAAGTTGGATTTTCGAGAGTTTGACATACAAAATCTTAATATCTGTATGTCAAATTTCATTTTTCCAACATTTGACATACAAATCGGCCCATTTTTGTATGTCAAATATCGATTTTTAGAACTTTGACATACAACAGCGATCCGGCAGGGAAATGCGAAGCGAGGAAGGAAAATTGTCCTTCCGAGCCCTAGTCGTCTGAACCGACTTCCTTTATCTCTTCCACCGGTTTGCCGTTCGGCAGTCTCTTGAGCCTCAGCTGATTTCTGAAGATGTTGCTGATCTGCTCGCGGCCTGCATCGGTGCTGAGTTCTTCGAAGCCCATGTCGCCGCGGTAAACCTTGGAGAGGATCTTTACGTATGCCTCGCCGAGGGCGTAGGTGATGGCAGCGGCGGTGCCTCCTGAGATGACGGCGCCTGCGGCGGTGCCGGCTCCGGGGATTATGTTGAGCAATGTTGATACGACAGTACGGCCGAGGGCGACTGCGCCGGCGGAACCGATGGTGCCGGTTACTATCGTCATGAGGACGCTCTTATCAACCGGGAACCCGAAGGCGGCTGTGATGCCGGCAAGCATGGCAATCTGCTCGGGGACGAGGACTGCGGCGTCGGCGACGGGGAGCGGGACTGCTCCGGTGGCTGCGGCGCCGGCTGCGGAAGCCGTGACGATGGCACGGGCTTTCTTGACCTTGAGTTCGAGGTTTGCACGCTCGAGAGCGATAAATGTGTTCTGGATAGTCTCGGGGAGCATATCGGAGATGAGCTCGACGAGTTCCTCTACTCCGTAAGCGGGCTTGCAGATGCCTGCGTCGATGAAATAGTCGGCGGCCAGAACGGGGACGATGCCGGAGAGCGGGAGCTTCTCGCTTTCGATGACGGACTTGAGCTCGCGGGTGTCTTTCTTGGAGAAAGACTGGGTCATGGCGAGAATGACCGGCACGTTGTAGCCGCGGGTGTTCTCAAGTATCAGACGAAGGAATGCCGCTTCTGACGGCTCAAAGCGATGTGAAGCTGTGTTGACGCAGTAGAGGAGGAGATGGATCTCGTTGCCCTCTATGTCGTCGGTGAAACAGTCGCGGATGATATCCGTAACCTGTGTTGATAACTGCGTGAAATCGTTGTCGCCGCGGAGCTCCAGGCCAGGAGTGTCATAGAGCGCGAGAGGGAAGTCTTTCTTCTCCACGCGGACGATATCGGAGGTGACCGGGCGGCCGACGCCTGTGCGGACCAGCGTGTCGCCGAAAATGCTGTTGATCAGCGTGCTCTTTCCTACGCCGGTCTTGCCGAGCACCATGATGTTCAGCTTCGGCATTTTCTCGAACTCGTTCTTGACGATGCTGACTATGCGGTCAACTACTTCTTTATTCATTATCTCAGCCATTGGGATCTTCCTCCTTATTCTCTCCGGTTGTTTTCTCTATCTTCTCGGAATGCTTTTTGGTCTGCACTCTTTCCTTGAACATGGCGCGGACCATGTCCTTGTATTCAGGTTTGGTTACGTCTTCCATCTTTATCTCGCCCTTACCGATCATGGTGAGGATCCTGATATATGTCTCGCCCAGGGATTCTGTCAGTGTGGCGGCGGATGCTGCCGATATGAACAGTCCTGCGGCGGGGATCATCTTGAACAGGCTGTTCTTCACTGTCCTTCCGAAGACCGAGCGGCCCAGGGCGCCGATGGTGTTGTTGATGATATCCTGGGTTGATTTTTGGTTGACGGGGAGACCGAATGCCATCGTAATGCCTACCAGCATGGTGATCATATCCGGTATGAGGATTGCTGCGTCTGCCATGGGGATGGGTGTAGCGCCGATGGCCGCTGCCGTCAGGGAGGCAGATGTTATGACCGCCCTGGATCTCTTGACCTTGAGATCGTAGTTTGCTTTCTCGAGGGCGATGAAGGTCTTGCGGATCGCATCCGGAAGGATGCCGGACATTGTCTCAGTCAGTTCGTCCAATCCGTATGGCGGGATTATCAGATCCTCATCCACCTCGTATTCGTCTGCAAGTACGGGCACGATGGCTGCGATCGGCAGGTTCTCGTTCTCGATGACGCCCTTCAGCTCGGCCGCATCCTGTCTGGAGAATGACTGGGTCAGTACTACGATGACAGGGACGTTATAGTCCTTGACACCTTCCAGTATGCTCTTCAGGAAGTCTGCTTCCGCCGCCTCGAACCTGTGGGAAGCGGTGCTTACGCAGTAGAGGATGCAGTGGATCTCGTTGCCTTCGATGTTGTCTGTGAAATACTGTTTGATGAGGCTGGTGATCTGCTTCGTCAGCGAGTCAAAGTCGTTGGCGCCGGTGAGCTCCAGACCCGGTGTATCGAACAGGACCAGGGGGAACCCCTGCTGCTCTACTTTCGAGATGTTGTTGGTGACGGGCTTTCCTACGCCTGCTTCCACCACACGCGTCTCGAAAATGCTGTTAATCAGAGTACTCTTGCCGACCCCGGTCTTGCCGAGCACCATGATGTTCAGCTTGGACATATGATCGTACTCGCTGCTGAGCTTTGATATTACCTGGTCGACGACATAACGTGAGCTGATCCTTGTCATTGATTACCCCCGCAATAAATCTCGCCTATATTTTATACTATGACGGTCTCAAAGTGTAAAAAATGTTATTATTAGCGTATGTTTTGGAAGATACTGGGAATCGAGCCCACAAGAGATGTTGACGTAATCAAGGCGGCATATGCCGCAGCGGCCAAAGAGCACAATCCCGAGGATGACCCTGAGGGCTTCGGGAAACTCCACGATGCATACAGAAGGGCGCTTGCCTATGCCGGACAGGGTGACGGTTACACGCCGCTCACAGTGGCGGGACCTGTACAGAATCCGTTGTCAGGCAGCGGGGAATTTGATTTCGGAAGCCTGAACACTGCGGATGACGGGGACGAAGAGAGCGAATTCGATCCTTTCTTCGGGGATATGCACATTCTTGCAACACCTCAGGCGGCGAAAGTTAAGGAATTTCTCAGCTGTGAAGCCTGCACCAAAGCCAAGGAGATCCTGCTGGACGGGATAGGCATCAAGCCTGATAAGGCAGATCTGGTGGATGTCTTTGAGATGATCATTGTCGATGACGAAGTGGCTGACTCCAGGCTTTTGTGGAGGATGTTCTTTCTCCAGACCAACGCATATTACATGAGGGATGTTGATCTTTACAGGCAGTTTCAGGCGAAGGTCGATGAGTACGGCCTGGCGCCATACTGTGCCAAGGCGATAGCGGATGTTCTGGAGAGGATCAATTTCTTTCCTGTCAGCAATAACAAGTTTACGGTTGAGGTTGCCCTTTTCCCGGAGTTCAGATATGTGCACGGCTGTTACAGGGATCTTGAAGAGATCTTCAGTGATCTGACTCCCGATTCGAGGATCAGGTTCGAGGAGCTGGTCGGTTTTTTGACGGCCAATTCCGCCAAAGGCATCTACAACGCTCTCATGACTAAGATGCCTTATAACCAGTACGACCGCAGTCTTCGGGTAAGAGACCTGATCGGGCCGCTGCTGGCTGAGGAGGAGATCATCAGGAATCCCATGTTCTGGAGGTTTTTCTTCAATTCAAATCTGGTGAAGCCCATAAGCCACGCGGAGTTCTTTATGCAGGAACTGAACGGGAGATTCAACCATTCCTTCAAACTGGACAGCGCTACGCAGAATGCTATTGTCGAGGGATTCGGAAAGAAATATGTCAGGATAAAGGACGGCAGACTGGAGTTCAAAGCCCCTCTGATGATGAAGGAGATAAGCAGGAAGCCGTTCCCGGGGCTTGTGATTCCTCTGGTGTTGATCGTCTGCTTCACCGGCATCGGTTTTCTGAGTGCCAAGGCCAACCGTGACAATAATGCATACGGGAGCAGATCCATTCCTTCGGCAGTATCTGTTCCGACGATGATGACAATGTCCTTGGAGGAGATAGAGCAAAGCCTTCCCGGCACCGCATGGAGGACGCTCATAGGTCAGGAACATGAGATCAGGGTGGAATTCAAGGACGGTAAAGAGTGTGTTCTGGTATCTGACGGTGAGCAAAGTACTCTCACATATAACGTAACTGATGATAAGATAGTATTCAGCGACGGCAGTTACCTCCTGGTGAGCAGGGTGCTGATCGCTGTAACACAATCATGCACATACTGTACGGCAGACGGTTCCGTACAGATAGTGCTGCTGAAGGAGGGAACACAATATGACTCTGCCTGGTGACCCTATAATGCTCTTGAGCTTTGTAAACACCAAACTGAGGGACGAGTACCCGTCTCTGGACGAGCTGTGCGATTCGCTGGGTGCGGATCCTGAGGAGATAAAAGACAAGTTAGCCAAAGTTAACTATGCCTATGACGAAGAACTGAATAAATTTGTGTAATATTTTTCGGGCGGGCATATTATAATAGGCGAGGATAAAAACATACATTGGAGGAATATATATGAGACAGAAACCAGTAGTTCTTATGGTTCTTGACGGCTACGGCATATCGGAGAACCCCGAGGCAAACGCCATTGCGATGGCAAACACCCCCGTAATGGACAAGCTCAGAGCAGAGTGCCCCTACGTGAAGGGCTTCGCTTCCGGACTTGCTGTCGGACTTCCCGACGGACAGATGGGCAACTCCGAGGTAGGACACATGAATATCGGATCCGGAAGGATTATCTACCAGGATCTCACACTTATCACAAAGTATATTCAGGACGGAGTTTTCTTTGAGAACGAAGAGCTCCTCCGTGCGATCAACAACTGCAAGGAGAAGGGTTCAGACCTCCACATCTGGGGTCTCCTCTCCGACGGCGGCGTTCACAGCCACAACACACACCTCTATGCGATCATCGAGATGTGCAAAAGGAACGGTCTGGACCGCGTTTACGTCCATCCTTTCTTTGACGGACGTGACACACCTCCGGCATCCGGTAAGGATTACCTGCAGCAGCTCGTTGACAAGATGGCTGAGATCGGCTGCGGCAAGGTGGCTTCCATGTCAGGAAGATACTATGCAATGGACAGAGACAATAACTGGGACAGGATCCAGAAGGCTTACGACTCACTCGTTATCGGCGAGGGCGTGAAGGCAACTGATCCCGTGGAGGCTATGCAGAAGTCATACGATGAGGGTGTTACGGACGAGTTCGTTCTTCCTACGGTTATCGTCAATGAGGACGGCACACCCGTATCTCTCGTAAAGCCTGATGACTCTATCATCTTCTTCAATTTCCGTCCTGACCGTGCACGTGAGATAACAAAGGCATTCTGCTTTGCAGATTCTGATATCGAGGCTCAGCCCGGATCAGCAGATGATCCCAAGAGCATCAAGTTCCTGAAGCGCCACAACGGCTTCATGCCCCTGACATACGTATGTTTCAAGGATTACGACGAGACGATCCCCAACAAGTTCGTTGCCTTCAAGAAGGAAGAGATCGTCAACACATTCGGCGAGTATCTCGCAAACAATGGCCTGAAGCAGCTCCGTATCGCCGAGACCGAGAAATACGCTCACGTTACGTTCTTCTTCAACGGCGGACTCGAGGAACCCAACAAGGATGAGGACAGAACACTCGTAAATTCACCTAAGGTTGCCACATATGACCTCCAGCCTGAGATGAGCGCTCCTGAGGTCTCCGAGAAGCTCGATGCAGCTATCACATCAGGCAAGTACGACGTGATCATCATCAACTTTGCAAACCCCGACATGGTAGGCCACACGGGCGTTCTGTCCGCTGCTATTACTGCTGTTGAGCGTATCGACCAGTGCGTCGGCGCAGCTGTCGAGGCTGTAAAGCAGATGGACGGCGTTCTCTTTATCTGCGCTGACCACGGCAACGCCGAGCAGATGGTAAACTACGAGACAGGCGAGCCCCACACAGCTCACACAACGAACCCTGTTCCGTTCATTCTGTATAACTACGATCCTTCTTATACACTCCGCGAGGGCGGCCGTCTGTGCGACATCGCACCTACATTGCTTCAGATCATGGGTCTGCCCCAGCCCGCAGAGATGACAGGCGAGTCACTTCTCGTCAAGAAGGCCTGATGATCCCGGACAGGCTCCGTCAGCAGTTTGAATTCGCCCTGGAGCTGGACAAGGAGAAAAACATTCTCCGCCAGACCCACCTGTCTTCCCACGGCCGTCGCGAAAACGACGCGGAACACGCCTGGCACATGGCCCTCATGGCGTACCTCCTCCGCGAGTACTCCAACGAGCCAATTGACATAGCCAAAGTCATGATCATGTGCCTCATCCACGACGTGGTTGAGATAGATGCCGGCGATACTTACTGCTACGATCCCGAGGCTCTCGCTACCCAGCGTGAGCGTGAGATCGCGGCGCGTGACAGGATCTTCGGGATGCTGCCGGATGACCAGAGGTCAGAGTTTATATCATTGTTTGAAGAATTTGAGGCAGGCGGGACTCCCGAGTCCCGCTTTGCCCATTCTATGGATAATATGCAGCCGTTGTTGTTGAACGACTCCAACGACGGCGGTGACTGGCGCGAGCACGATGTTGCCGCATCTCAGGTCTACGGTCGCCATAAGCAGACCAGACTCGGATCTGAGGCTCTGTATGCCGCGGCAGATGAGATCATAAAGAAGCATATTGAGCTGGGAAATCTAAGAATGTGAAATGGGGTTGCCTTGGTGATACAAGTTCCACAGCCGCAAAGCGGCGAGGACCGGTTCGAAGCATCACAGATTTGTACGATCGAGGCACGTCCCCATTCCACAAATTAGCCGCTGCTAACCCTAGCAGACAGTATTTTAGCGATATTTGCTCTAATTAATAAAGAATTAACACAATTTATCCTATTGTCCTTATTGACTTAAACCGCTCATCAAATTATCATTCTATGGTACGAGGCAATTCGTAATTTCATCACAACACAAAGGAGTTTTTAACATGCCATTAGTAACAACTACTGAAATGTTCAAGAAGGCTTATGACGGCGGTTACGCTATCGGTGCTTTCAACGTTAACAACATGGAGATCGTTCAGGGTATCACAGAGGCAGCAGGCGAGCTGAACAGCCCTGTTATCCTTCAGGTATCCAAGGGCGCAAGAGCTTATGCTAACCACACATATCTCGTAAAGCTCGTTGAGGCTGCTGTTATCGAGAATCCTCAGATCCCGATCGCTCTGCACCTTGACCACGGTGATTCTTTCGAGCTTTGTAAGTCATGTATCGACGGCGGTTTCACATCTGTCATGATCGACGCTTCTTCCAAGTCTTTCGAGGAGAACATCGCCCTGACAAAGCAGGTTGTTGAGTACGCTCACGATCACGGCGTTGTTGTAGAGGCTGAGCTCGGTACTCTCGCAGGTATCGAGGATGAGGTTGTTGTTGAGTCCGGTAAGGAAGCTTACACAAGACCTGAAGAGGTTGAGGAGTTCGTTTCAAGAACAGGTTGTGACTCACTCGCTATCGCTATCGGAACATCTCACGGTGCTTACAAGTTCACAGCTGCTCAGTGCACAAGAAATGCTGACGGCATCCTTGTACCTCCGCCGCTCAGATTCGACGTTCTCGAAGAGTGCATCAAGAGACTGCCCGGTTTCCCTATCGTTCTCCACGGTTCTTCTTCTGTACCTCAGGAGTTCGTTAAGATGGTTAACCAGTATGGCGGCAACATGCCTGATGCTGTTGGTATCCCTGAGGAGCAGCTCCGTGAGGCAGCTAAGCTCGCAGTCTGCAAGATCAACATCGATTCCGATATCCGTCTTGCAATGACAGGTAACATCCGTAAGTATTTCGCTGAGCATCCTGATCACTTCGATCCCCGCCAGTACCTGAAGCCCGCTCGTCAGGCTGTTAAGGAGATGGTAGCTCACAAGATCAAGTACGTTCTCGGTTCTGACGGCAAGATCTGATCTGACGGTTAACTTTACAGTTTACTAATGCGGCCCCCGGAGTTTAAAATAACTCCGGGGGCTTGTTTTATTATGAATAAAGATATGCTGCGCAAAGCAGAAATGTTCAGGGAGGACTGCCTGAGACACGACATCCCGCGCCTGGCCGCGGAGGTGCTGCCTGACGGAGTCGAGGTCGAAGCGGATCTGGAGTACATGCCAGGTCTGAAGCTCGATATATACCGCAGGGAGGATACCCCTGAGACTATGGACGAGGCTTTTATCCTCATTCACGGCGGGGCCTTTGTATACGGCGCGAAAGAAAACGACAAAAACTTCGGCATGCGCCTGGCGCTTAGATCCGGAATTCCCGTGGTTAATATCGATTACACTTTGATGCCCGATGCCAATATTGAACGGCAGGTTGCTGATATAGACAATGCAATTCTGTTTTCCGCTGCCAGATTAGGGCTCAAGTCTTTCCACGTTACCGGTGACTCCGCCGGCGGATACCTGGCGCTTCTGACCGCCATAAGGCATGAAACAGCCAAGTCCGTATCTGTTATCTGCGGCTTCTACGAACTGGATATGTATGAGTTCCCCGGGTATTTCTTCGACAGTGATGACGGGCTCTACTACGATCTGTCCAAGGGCTTCGATAAACTGCGCGGAAAACGCATGTCTGTCGTTACCGGCGAGAAGGACTACCTCCGCAAAGACAATATTGCGCTGGCAGGGCTGCTTGGCGGTGACTGCGTTTTCTATGATGCCGGCAACTGCGACGGCCGCGAGATGACTCACGTATATCCGATCTCCCACCCCGAATGGCCGGAGGGTCAGAAAGTCATTGATATAGTTGCGAGGACGGCGTCAGGATCCTGATCTTTATCAGCGTTATCTGGTCTCTTCGTATGTTTTGTTGATGAGCCTCGAAATCGGCTTGTAGATAAAGAATGTCACGATGGCGACCACTATTCCCTTGAACATGTTGAACGGCACGAAACCCCAGAAGATCAGCGTCCACTTGGATGTGATCAGCGAATTGACAGCGGCCGACATGCCGATCACAGCTTCTGTGGAAAATCCTAATACGCTGGCGTAAAGCGGCAGCGTAACCCAGTAGTTGAGGGGGATAGCGATCGCTGTCAGGCATAATGTAGCGATCAGCATGGAGAAGATGGCGCCCTTGCGCGTTCTGAGCCTGTTATAGATGAGTCCAGCGATACCCACGTAGATACTGCCGGTGATGAAATTGGACATCTCACCAATGCCCGATGTAGCGGATACCGGCAGATGGATAAGGTTTTTCAGAAGCTCGATGATGACTCCGTAAAGCGGCCCCAGCGCGAAAGACCCGATGAGTACCGGTATCTCCGAGAAGTCGAACTTCAGGAAAGGCGGCATCAGCGGCAGCGCTACCTCCAGGTACATGAGGATCACGGAAAGTGCCGTCAGGATAGCGGCCGACGTGATGCGGCGGATCATGCTCTTTCTGCGTGTGTTGGGTGTCTGGAATCTGTTGGTATTAAGGTCTGACATATATAACTCCTTTCATCCGGACTTTACCGTCGGCCGCAGAATCTCACTGCGTCAGTCCTGTCTTGCTGTTTGCTTTGTTGATTTGACAGGAGTTGCGGGCTATAACCGCCGGTGGGGAATCTCACCCCGCCTTGGAACCGTGGTTGATTATATGCGTGTGGAGGGGATTTGTAAAGGGGCTCGCGACCGCTTGCTCGCTTCAGTCCTCGTCGCTTCGCTCCTGCGGTAAGTCCGCTCGCCCTTCGGATATAACTGCGGGACAATTGTTCTTCTGAGCTTCGGGGGTAAATGTGAAATGGGGACGGTTCTCAAGTGTCACATAAGAATCGCAGTTGACTGATCAGAATTCCACTTTTTTGATTTGAAATGCCCTTAAAGTGGAACGATTGATGGAATTCTGTTAATAATTCCACTATTTTGGTTTGAAAGCGTCTTTTAATGGAACGGATGGTGGAATTTTAATTACAGGAGACCTGTCCCCCTGTCACATGTAAAACCCGGCAGATTGCAGTTCAGTTGTCACATTTTCCGCGAAAATGTGACAACTGAGAACCGTCCCTATTTCACATTTGAAGCGAGAACGCACATTTTGTGCTGAGAGTTCCGCACAAGCGAAGCGCGGAGGACCTGTCCGAATCAGCACAAAATCGTGCGTTCGAGCTTACCTTCCCAGATTCCTGAACCACCGCCAGTACAGTCTGATATTTAGCCTGGACAGGCCCCACGACAGGAGGAACGACACCCCGTAGATGAATACGAAGCAGAACACGGTAAACGCTACCGACATGTTTTTGATGTCCAGAAAGAAGTATGGTATCTGTTCGTGTCCGATCACATCCGTGGCGATCAGCGTCAGGATGACGACGGTGTAGATAAAGATAAATATGGAGCCGGCAACGATCTTGTACCATTTGAGCCGGCCGATGGGGGAATCGTTGGTGACAAAGGAGCACACCGTCAGGAGGGGGATCAGGATATGCATATTGAACATGTCATATCTGAAGATGTGCATGTGCTCGGTGAAGCACGGCAGCTGGCTCAGAAGCACGACCACCAGGATCAGGCACTCCGCCACAGCGGATGACAGCCGTGTAAAATAAACGCTCTGACGGGTTAGTTCGGTCTTATGCCGGAGCTCGACGATGTTGACCGCGATAAAGAGTATGCTCATCAGCACGGTAAATATGGTGCCGTCGACGGTCATCCATCTGAAGGTGAGGATGCCTTCGTGGTCGCTCATGAAGATATAGACCACTGAACTGATGCCCAGGATGATGATGACGGCGCAGATGGCGATGTTCAGGTATTTCTTGCTGCGGTATCTGCGGTCGAGGTCGGTGAGGATGTTCTCGAAGTTGTCAGACATTGCGTGAACCTCCCCGTTTGCGCAGGGGGACGAAGAACAGGACCATCAGCCCGAAGGCAAGGACGGCCCGGATCAGGAGATAGAGGAGCCACTGCCATTTCGAGGTGAGGATGAGGCCAAGGGGGTTGACGTAGGATGAGAAGAAGTTGATGCGGTGTGTGACGCCCACCAGCTGGTCATGCTGATATACGCGTGACGACAGCAGCGAGTTCAGGTAGATGGTGGGAATGTCTAGAAAAATGAGACCATTTACTGCGATCTTCCAGTCGCTGAAGACGAGGCCGGCATCCTGTGACCTGCCGATGTAGAGGGCCAGGACTACGATCATGGCGTGGTAGAGGAAATACTGCCAGATCCTGGGGGACAGGAAGTATTCCCTGGGTGTGCTGATGTATGCTGTGACGGTGGCCATGACGATGCCCAGCACGCCGCCGATGACGCCGGTGGGGTAGATGAGGGCATAGATGGAGTGACGCAGGCGTTTGCTCTTTGTAAAGCAGCCTATGGCGATGAAGAATATCTGCAGGCTGCACAGCTCCAGCGGCAGGTGCTCAACGCCCATCATGGGGGTGTATTCCCCGGTGGGAATGTACGACAGGACGTAAGTACCCTGTGCCTGTTCGATCACCGGATCCACCATCGGGACGATCTCGATGACCGAGCCGATCTTGATGAACTCGGAGACGACGGCAATACAAAGGCAGACTTTCATCACTCTGTCGAGGGGAGGTCTGCGCTTAAGGAGCACCGCCAGCGACACCGCGATCAACGCAGTGCAGACGGCTATCCAGATGAGGTGGCTGACGGAAAACATCCCGGTCAGTTCGCCTTGAGCGATTCTGTGAACTTATCGAATTCCTTTGTAACCTCGTCGGAGGGCTCGCCCGTGATGAGGCTGACCACTACGATGAAGATGCACGCAACTGCAAATGCGGGAGCGAGCTCATAGATCTTGGCAAGTGAGGGAGACATGGGACCGATGAGGTATTCCCAGATGAATACCATGGCGCCGCCTGAGATCATGCCGGCCAGGACGCCCCACTTATTTGTCTTGCGCCAGAACATACCGAAGATGATCGCCGGTGCGAACGCTGCGCCGAATCCTGCCCACGCGAAAGAAACGATCCTGAATACCGAGCTGTTCGGATCCCAAGCTACGATGATTCCGATGATGCCGATCACCAGCAGAGTGCATCTTGCGAGGATGATACCTGCCTTATCAGACAGCTTGATCCCGAAAGTATGCTTCAGGATATCCTCCGATACAGAAGAGGAAGCGGCCAGCAGCTGGGAGTCGGCAGTTGACATTGTTGATGCCAGGATACCTGCGAGGATAATGCCTGCAACGATAGTTGCGAAGACTCCGTGCTCGCTGATGATCTTGGAGATATCTACGATGATAGTCTCTCCGTCGGGAAGTGCGGGAAGTGCGCCTGCCTTTGTCATGGCGCTTCCTACGATACCGATGAGGATGGCTGCGCCCATTGCGATGACGACCCATATGGAAGCGATCCTTCTGGAAAGCTTAAGCTTATGGTGATCCTTGATGGCCATGAATCTCAGGAGGATGTGAGGCATACCGAAGTAGCCGAGACCCCAGCTGAGCGTCGATATGGTAGTGAGGACGCCGTATGTGGAAGCACCGTCTGCGGAATGTGTTGCGGTGACACTCAGGTAGCCCTCGAGTGTCTTGGCGTTGTTGATGACCTCGCCCATGCCGCCTGCTTTGTAGATGCCGAATCCGAAGACAACGACGAGCGCGATACTCATGACGATGCTCTGGATAAAGTCTGTTGTTGAAGCTGCGAGAAAGCCGCCCAGCGTTGTGTAAAGAACGATAACGATGGCGCTGATGATCATGGCGGTGTGATAGTCGATATTGAACAGGGTGCCGAAGAGCTTGCCGCATGCCGCGAAGCCGGATCCTGTGTAGGGAATGAAGAAGATGACGATGACAGCTGCAGCAATGAGCCTCAGGATGTTTTTGTCGTCACCGAATCTGCCGGAGATGAAGCCGGGAATCGTGAATTCGCCGATCTGGCTGGAATACAGACGCAGCCTCTTGGCGATGAAAAGCCAGTTAAGATATGTGCCGAGGGCGAGACCGACTGCCGTCCAGAACGGGTCGCAAAGACCTGCCGCGTAGGCGAGTCCCGGAAGACCCATAAGGAGCCAGGAACTCATGTCCGAAGCCTCTGCACTCATAGCAGTTACAAGGGGACCGAGCTTACGTCCGCCGAGATAGAACTCGGAAGAGTCAGCCGACTTGGAAAACTTGAATCCAATTACGATGACCGTGATCAGGTAGATGACGATCGTCGACAGGATGATAAAACTGGTGGTACTCATAAACCCTCCTAAGAATACGCCCTAAGCCTATTACCAAAAAATGGATATTTGGTATTATAAATAATATTCAGGAGGCATGCAATGACAGATCGAAAATGTATAACACGTGTAACATCCGTAATAATAGCGGGTCTGATGATATCATTCAGTTTGGGAAGGATCCCGGTGGCCGCAGCTGATGAGATAATGTCAGCCACTGACGCGGCAGGGGCTATAGGTGCCGGCTGGAATCTGGGAAACACACTTGATTCCTACGGCACATGGATAAGTGCGTCCGGCGACAGCGCCGACCCCTACGAGACTGCCTGGGGCAATCCCTCTACGACCAAAGCCATGATCGACAGCGTGAAGGAACAGGGCTTTAATGCCGTCAGGATACCGGTCACCTGGTCACAGCATATTGACGGCAGCGGCCACGTCATGAGCGGATGGATGAACCGTGTCAAGGAGGTTGTTGACTACGCTTACGATGACGGGCTCTACGTCATACTCAATGTTCACCACGATACCGGTGAAGGCGGGGGAGATAAGGTGGCATGGGTTTTCGCGGAGACGTCGAATTACGATCAGAACAAGGCGAAGTACCAGACCCTGTGGACGGAGATCGCCACCGAGTTCAAGGACTACGGCGGCAGGCTCATGTTCGAGGGATATAACGAGATGATGGATTCGGGCAATACCTGGAATGCGCCGCGCAGTAATTCCTCGTATCAGGCGGTCAACGACTATGCACAGCTGTTTGTGGATACGGTCAGGTCGACCGGCGGCAATAATGCCACGCGCAATCTCATCGTGAATACGTATGTGTCGTCGGTGGATCAGGCTGTGCTGGATAACTTTGTGCTGCCGTCGGACAGCGCTAAGGGCCACCTGCTGTGCGAGGTTCATGTGTACAGTCCATGGGGATTTACGGGAACTTCGCAGAGCGTTACGTGGACGTCTGTGCATAATGATTTCGGGCAGAGCGATAAGGATGAGATCGACGATATCATGAGGAGGCTCAAGGCTTTCTCCGACAGGCTCGGTGTGCCGGTGATCATCGGTGAGTACGGGGCCGAGTTCAAGAATAATGAGGACCAGATATCGCTCTACGCCAACTACTTTGTGGGTATGGCGGGGCAGAACGGGATCAAGTGTTTCTACTGGGACAACGGGGATTACAAGACTTCCGGAGAGGGAGGATATGCCATCTTTGACCGTAAGAATATGACGTGGAAGACGTCCATTACCGAGGCGATCACAAAGGCGGCTGCGGCTTATGTGACAGAAGTGACTGATACGGAAGAGACCGGGGAGACTTCGGCGGAGACGACTGTTGAGACGACAGTTGAGACAACGGCCGGGACTTCGGAGGAGACTTCCGGGACTGAAGCGGCATCAACATCAGCGCCCGCAGCAGCGGCAACATCGGCGGCTGCGGCAGAGAAGGAGGGAGGCAGCGGCTCGCTCGTGCCGTTCATCGTTGTTGATGCTGTGCTTGTGGCAGGTGCAGTGGGTCTTACAGCATACTATCTGGTGAAGCGCAAGCAGGCGTGAGCCGGTGTAAGCAGGTTTAGGGGGATTTAAGGGTTATGGCATTCGCTGGGATGTTTCTCGGTACGGTATTCCTGATATTTGCGGTGATCGCGTATGTGATCGCCTTCATCGAGCTGATCGTGGCGATCGTGCTTCTCGTAAACAAGAAAAAGACGCCCGCCATCGTCCTGTTCATACTGTCTGCGATACCGGGTGTCGTAACGCTGGCGTTTATCATCTGGTTTTCAATAACCACGAACCTGCCGTCATACGATACGCCTGACGGCGGCACGGTGACGGTGGCCATGCACGACGTGCAGGAGATGAAGCTTTATATAGCCGACCGCAATATGGAAGGTCTGAGCGGGTACCTGGATAAGCACCCGGAGCTGATCTACTATCAGGATACGAACCACATCACGCTGCTGGAGTACGCGCTGCGCAACTGTGATGTGGAGCTGATGGAGGTGGCGTATGACCACGGGGCGAGGTTCGACGATAAGGCGGCACATAAGAATCTGGTGTACGATTATTCGCTGCAGGTGTTTCTGAGGGACCTGGGGTACGATGTTTTCGCGAGGGGGATAGTGGATACGGATACGGACCGGTTTACGCCAGGGGTCACGACGGATGAGATAATCGAGACGGCAAGGTTCGCGCTTGAGCACGGGGCGAGAGCGGAGTGGAATACGAACCACGGGTACGGAACTTTCGCGAATACTGTGGAGGACTGGATCGGCATTGACGGTGAGATCAGCGCGAAGGATGAGGAGCTCCTGCGGCTGGCTAAGAATGCTTTGTAATTTGTAATATTTATCGTTATTATTCTTTGCTACAATATTCGGCAGAAGTGTAGTGAGGAGGATGGCCGTTATGTATAAGATCGGTTTTGATAATGATAAGTATGTTTCAATGCAGAGTGAGCATATCAGGGAGAGGATAGAGCAGTTCGGCGGAAAGCTCTACCTGGAGTTCGGCGGAAAGCTCTTCGACGACTACCACGCATCCCGCGTGCTTCCGGGGTTCCAGCCCGACAGTAAGATCAGGATGCTGAAGGAGCTGTCCGACGACTGCGAGATCGTTATCGCCATCAATGCCGACGCCATCGAGAAGAGCAAGCGCAGAGGCGACATCGGTATTACTTATGACCAGGAAGTCCTCAGGCTCATCGATGCATTTACCGAGTTCGGCCTCTACGTGGGCAGCGTCTGCATCACCCAGTTCCAGGGCCAGTGCCTCGCCGAGAAGTTTGAAGCCCGCCTTAAGCAGCTGGGCATCAAGAGCTACCGCCACTATCCCATCGCCGGATACCCTATGGACATCCCGCTCATCGTCAGCGAGGACGGTTACGGAAAGAATGATTATATCGAGACATCGCGCCGTCTGGTCGTTGTCACGGCGCCAGGTCCCGGTTCAGGAAAGATGGCCACATGCCTGTCCCAGCTCTACCACGAGAATAAGCGCGGCATCAAGGCCGGCTATGCCAAATTCGAGACATTCCCCATCTGGAGCATCCCGCTCCAGCATCCCGTCAACGTCGCTTACGAGGCGGCCACAGCTGACCTCGCCGACGTCAATATGATCGACCCGTTCCACCTTGAGGCGTACGGCAAGACAACAGTCAACTACAACCGCGACGTGGAAATATTCCCCGTTGTCAACGCCATCTTCGACAAGATCTACGGCGAGTCCCCCTACAAGAGCCCCACGGACATGGGCGTCAACATGGCGGGCTTTGCCATCGTCGATGACGCCGTTTGCTCCGAGGCCTCCAGAATGGAGATCATCCGCCGCTATTACCAGGCGAAAGTAGGCGTCCGCCAGGGCCTCTCCGACGGCTCCGACGTCGCGAAAATCGAGCTCCTCATGAACAAGGGCGGCATAGATACCTCAGACCGCCGCGTCATCGGCGCCGCTCTGGTCCGCGCCGACCAGACCGAAGGCCCCGCCGTCGCCATGGAGCTCCCCTCCGGCCAGGTAGTTACCGGCAAGACCACGGATCTCCTGGGTCCCGCATCCGCGTGCCTTCTTAATGCGCTCAAGGTACTCGCCGGAATCTCCCACGATATCCCCCTGATATCACCCAACGTTATCGAACCTATCCAGGATCTGAAGATAAACCACATGGGCAACCACAACCCGCGTCTCCACACAGACGAGGTTCTGATCGCTCTGGCTATGTCCGCCGCCACGAACCCCGTGGCCGAGCTCGCAATGCAGCAGCTGGGCAATCTTGTCCATTCTGACGTCCACTCGACGACCATTCTGTCCAGTGTGGACATGAATGTTTTCCGCAAGCTCGGGGTCGACGTGACCTGCGAACCCAATTACCAGACTAAGAAGCTGTATCACAAGTAAGGCTCAAACGCGTGTTTTGCGGCACTTCGAACAGGTCCTCACCGGCTTCGCCGGTTGCGGAACTTGTGGCGCAAAACACGCGTTCTCGCTTCGGGAGTGGCTTCGAAATGTGAAATGGGGACGGTTCTCAATTGTCACATTTTTTGAAGAGCTGATTACCTTGGTATGATATTTACTGAAATCCCGACTGAATGCCCGACCTGTAGTCGGGATTTCAGTCGGATTTTTACCTGAAACAGAGCATTTTCCGACTCATATCCCGACTCATAGTCGGGGTTATAGTCGGGATTTATCTTCTGATTTCCGGATGTGAAACTACTACTATGATGGCTAGAATGGAAATGTATGTCAAAAGTCGATTTTTAGAAGTTTGACATACAAAATCACATGAAAATGTATGTCAAAGTTGGATTTTCGAGAGTTTGACATACAAAATC
>FMTG01000007.1:90734-99413 GCA_900099715.1 Ruminococcaceae bacterium YRB3002
TTGTATGTCAAATCCCGTTTTTTAGAACTTTGACATACAAGAGCAGATCCGGCAGGGAAATGCGAAGCGAGAACGCACAATTTGTGATGCTTCGAACAGGTGCTCGCCGCTTCGCGGCTGTGCAACTTGCATCACAAATTGTGCGTTCTCGCCCTTAATATCAAATAAAGTCAAATTCCCCGTTGACATTCCAAACTGATGCGCTACAATATAAACATCAAAGAAAGTCAAAGTCAAAATCACAAACCAAACTCAACTACTGTGAAGGAGGCAGATCATGGCACGATTGGTCGATGTGATCGAAGAGATGATCAAGGAACTCGTGGATGAGAATAACGGATCCTGCACCATCAACAGAAGTCAGCTGGCGGAGCGGGCAAACTGCGTGCCGTCGCAGGTTACGTACGTGCTGACAACGAGGTTCGGAAGCGGGAACGGGTACATCGTCGAGAGCCGGAGGGGCGGCGGCGGACAGATCACGATAACGAGAGCCGTCTATATGACCGGCGAGGAGTACCTGAACAAGATGGTGGAGGCCATCGGACCGGATCTGACGCAGCAGCAGGCTAAGAACCTGCTGGTGAGCGCGGTGGCACAGGGCGTGCTAAGCGCCAAGGACGGCAACGTGATCATGGCGGCGGTGTCCGACCGGGCGCTGGCCAGGATAGAACCGGATATAAGATCAAGAGTCAGGGCGGACATAATGAAGAACGCCATCCTGGCACTCATAGCAGCATAGCAGCGTAGCGGCGTAGCGGCATAGCAGAGAATATCGAAGGAGGAGCAACATATATGAGATGTGCAAGATGTGGAAGACTTCTGTCGGCAGATAATGCGGAGATAGTCGATCGCAGCTATCTGTGCAGGGATTGCGCGAGGGCAGTGAGAATGGATTCGTTTATGGATCTGAACGCGGCGATCATTGAGGATATAAGACAGACTATGATGGCAATGGACGAGCTGGAGTTCTCGAACAACGACATCACGTGCAGCAGCTGCGGTATGACGCTGAAGGAGTTTGAGGAGTCTTCGAGGCTCGGGTGTCTGTCGTGCTATAACGCTTTCGCGAATGAGATAGGAAAGAGACTGCTGAAGATGTATGGCGACGAGTCATACTGCGGCAGGGAGCCCGGAACGAGGATCGACTACGACTATCTGGATTCCGGCGTGACCGGCGGCGGAGATGAAGACAGGATCGTGCCGGAAGAGGATGAGCTTCCGTTCGTGCCCGTGAATGGCGGGCAGGGTGATCAGGCAGCAGGCACCCCGGAGCAGCCCAACGCACAAGAACATAAAGACATCACAGAGCGCATCGCCAAATCAGACCTGGGGATGCTCAGCGACGATCAGCTCCGGCAGGCATTGAAGAAGGCCATAAGCAAGGAAGATTACAAACTGGCGGCAAGGATCCGCGACGAGCTGAATTCCAGAAAGGGAGGATCAGACGATGAGTAATGCCAAGTGGTTTGAGAGAAGCGGAAGATATCCGGAGATCGTGCTGTCCAGCAAGGCGCTGATAACGCGTAACATAAAGGGATACAACTTTCCCGGGAGAATGAGCATCGCCGATAAGGAAGAGGTCAAGGAGAAGGTTAGCAATGCCCTGAAGGACAGGGAACTTACGATGTGGGAGATGGACAAGATCTCAGGTCCCCTCAAGAGAGAACTCATTGACGGGCAGATAATATCCCATAAGAGCTACGCCGGGAACATGGACGGTCAGGCTATCCTGACGAACAAGGACATGAGCGTCTCGGTTATGGTCAACCATAATGACCACATAAAGATAAGGGTGCAGGCATCCGGATTCACGGACGAGGCTTACAGAAAGTGCGAGGATATTGCCTGTTCGCTGGAGAAGGGATTGGACATCGCTTTCAGCAGCAAGTACGGATTCCTTACCAGCACCACGTCTGACACGGGAATGGGACTGAGGCTCCTCTATACTGTGGCTATACCCGGTATCGTCAGGACCCAGGAAGGGCTTGAGTTCCTGAAGAACAAGGTGGCGCAGTACGGGTGGAAGATGTATCCTTTCGTGGAGACGGATGAAGACACGCAGTGCGATGTTTATATTATCGCCAACAACCTGTCCATGGGCGTTGATGAGAAGACAGTCCTTGATTCCGGAAGGAAAGTCATCGAGGATGTCATCACCATCGAGAAAGCGTGCCGCGAGACTCTGCTGAAGAACAATGCTTTTATACTTGAGAACAGTTTCTACAGGTCGTACGGCATTCTCTATTACTCCAAGGCCATGACGCCTCCGGAGGCACTGGATCTCATCGAGTGGATAAGGCTCTACCATGGTTACGAGAATACGGAAGAAGTGAAGATAGATTGGGATCAGATCAACAATATTACGTCATGCATGCTGTGGCAGCTGGTTCCTCTGATGGAGGTCCAGAACCTGAGAATGGAGCCGCAGGCCGTGGCTGCAAGGATCGCACAGATCCTGCGCGATAACAGGGAGGTGTAAGTCAATGGGATTAAAGTTCACTGAAGATACAGTAAAGTGCTTATGCAATGCCAGGAAACTCGCTGACATGAACAATTCGGAGCTGGTATCCTGGCGCGAACTGCTCGGCGGGATCCTGCTCCACAAGGGACCTGCAAGGCAGATCCTGGATGAGTGTGTTCCCGGTAAGATGTACCTTATCAGAACGCTCTGCACCATCGAGGCGGATGAGGCTTCACTGCAGGGAGACGATATCATCGAGGAGGTCTGTGATGAGGCTATCCGTACGCTGAGAGTCGACTGCAAGAGGATACTTATCAGGGCACAGACTTTCTCCATGAGGATGGGTAACTACGGGATAATCCTGCCGGAGCATATGTTCTATCTGCTGGTCCAGGAGGACAACGTGAAAGCCCTCATCCAGAGGGGCAGCGGTGATGTGTCCAAGATGATGATGAAGATACGTATCTTCCTGAGATCTGTAAAGCTTAAGGACCCTGAAGATAACGAGGATCAGAGAGGCTCTATCTTCGATTCCGAGGATACAGGAGGAGATTTAGACGGCGACATAAGGAAAGACGGCAAGCCCGGCAGACGTCCGGGTGCTTCAGGAAGGCCCGACCGTGGAGGCAGGTCGAAGCACAAGACTCTTGACGAGTTCGGCAAGGATCTGACCGCACTTGCAAAGGATAATAAGATCGATCCCGTTATCGGCAGGGAGCAGGAGATCGCGCGCGTCATCCAGATACTGGCACGCCGCACGAAGAACAACCCCTGTCTCATCGGAGATCCGGGCGTAGGCAAGACGGCTATTGCCGAGGGGCTTGCATACAAGATCGTTCAGGGGGATGTTCCCGCGATCCTGAAGAACAAGGTCATCTACAGTGTTGATATCGGAGGCATGGTTGCCGGTTCCAAGTACAGGGGCGATTTCGAGGAAAGGATCAAGAACATGCTCAAAGAGGCATCTTCCGATCCCAACATCATCCTCTTTATCGATGAGCTCCACACAATAGTCGGTGCCGGCGAGTCATCCGAGGGAAGCCTCGATGCAGCCAACATGATGAAGCCAATGCTCACAAAGGGTGCGCTCCAGATCATCGGTGCCACCACAGCCAAGGAGTACGGTAAGTTCATCGAGAAAGACGCCGCTCTCGAGAGAAGGTTCATGAAGGTCCAGGTGGATGAGCCCAGTGAGGAGGACACAGTTGCTATTCTCAAAGGTCTGCGTCCCAAGTACGAGGAGCATCACCACATCGAGATCTGCGATTCCGCCATCGATGCGGCAGTCAAGCTCTCATCAAGATATATCACCGAGAAATTCCTTCCGGACAAGGCTATCGACCTTATCGACGAGGCTGCCGCCAGGGCGCGTGTAAGACTGACGGACGACGTTGATGCAGAGTCGATCGGGAAGCAGATCAAGGAGATCGAGCAGGAGAAGATCGAAGCTGTTGAGAAGATGGATTTCGAGAAGGCTCAGGAATTGAAGGAGCGTCAGGACGGGCTGAAGGCTCAGCTGACAGCCGTTGAGGCCGCTGTGAAGCCGCAGGGTGAGGATGGCAAGGCCGGTAAGGACGAGCCCATATCCTACATCGGAAAGATCACCGAGGACGACATCTCCCAGATCCTCTCGGAGATGACCAACATCCCCGTGACAAAGCTCACCGAGTCTGACAACGAGAGGCTCAAGACATTGGAGGACGAGCTGAGAAAGCGTGTGATCGGCCAGGACGAGGCTGTCACGGCCGTCGCGAAAGCCATCCGCAGAAGCCGTCTGGGCCTCAAAGACCCCACCAAGCCCTCAGGTTCCTTTATCTTCCTCGGTACTACCGGCGTAGGTAAGACGGAGCTTGCGAAGGCTCTTGCGGAGGTAATGTTCGGTTCCGAGGACGCCCTCATCAGGGTGGATATGTCAGAGTACATGGAGAAGAACGACGTCAGCAAGCTCATCGGAGCTCCTCCGGGATATGTCGGATACGACGAGGGCGGCGGACAGCTCACTGACAAGGTGCGTACACATCCCTACTCCGTTATCCTCTTCGACGAGATCGAGAAAGCCCACGTTGACGTATTCAACACGATGCTCCAGGTTCTGGACGACGGCCGTCTCACAGACTCCCACGGCAGGACAGTGGACTTCAAGAACACGATAATCATCATGACGTCCAATGTCGGCGCCAAGATGCTCACCGCAGCGGCAGGCAGACGTATCGGCTTCGGCACCATCAACGATGACGACGATGACGAACTGAGCCGCGAGGGACTCTACGGCGGCAAGAGCTACGATGAAGCAAAGACCGTCGTGATCGACGAGCTGAAGAAGACGTTCACGCCTGAGTTCATCAACCGTGTTGACGAGCTGATCTTCTTCCGTATGCTGAATCACGATTCCCTCATAAAGATCGTGGATATCATGATCGGCAACGTGGCATCGCGTCTGGAAGACAAGAACATCGTCATCAGGCTTACCGATAAGGCTAAGGACTTCACCGTTGCTAAGGGTTACGACCCGCAGTTCGGCGCGAGACCTCTCCGCCGTGCGATCCAGTCGCTCATCGAGGACCGCCTTGCGGAGGCGCTTCTGGACGGCGTAGTTCATGAAGGCGAAGTGGCAGTCTTTGATGTTGATCCTTCGCTGTCACCCGACGATTACAAAGACGCACCTGCATCAGCCATGATCGTCACCAGCGAGAGCGAAGTGACTGATCCTGCAACAGTATAAATCAATGTCCGGTCATGGCGCGGAAAAGCGAATATGAATATGACATAGGGTGTGTGCCATCCACCTTTTGGTTCGGCATTGTGGGCTCCAATATACTGGTGCCCATCATTGCTCTGGCCGCGGGGATACACGTGAAGCCCGATAAGGAGTTTCTGAAGGCGGAAGGACCGATCATTCTGATCGCCAACCACGAGTCTTTTCTGGACCCCATGGTCACGTCGCGCCTGACTCACGGACGCAAGGTTAACTTCGTCTGCGGCGAGTTCCTGTTCCGCAAGCACTTCTGGGGACATGTCTTCAAGCTGGGAGGCGCCATTCCCAAGAAACAGTTTGCCGTGGATACCGTGGCCGTCAAGGCCATGATGAAAGTAATGAAGCGTGGCGGCGTCCTGGTGATCTACCCGGAGGCCACCCGCCACATCGACGGCCACTCCGTCTCCGATTTCGACGACGGCGTAGCGAAACTCGCGAAGAAGACTGGGGCCGCCATCTACGTGCAGCATATACACGGAGCCTACATGACACTGCCACGCTGGAGCCCGAAGGTCAGGCTCCGTCGCGGCCGCATCACATCTGAATTTGCCCGTGTTATCAGCAAGGAGGAGGTTGCCTCTCTTACCGTGCCTGAACTGGACGCCCTTATCAAGCAATCCATAGATTATGATGAGAACGAGTGGGCCCGTTCCACAGGTGCATCCTTCAGGGGAAGGGACCTCGCGGACGGTCTTCAGAACATCGCCTACAAATGCCTCTGCTGCGGCAGGGAGTTTGCCATGAAGCCCCGGGGCAACAGACTGATCTGTGAAGGCTGCAGCACCGCGTACGAATATAAGCCCGACGGATCGATCGTTTACGGTACGGACGGCAGCAGCGTCACTGATCTTCATCAGTGGGTGATGTGGGAAGAGAGTGAGGTTCTGAAGGAATCAGATACCGTCGATGTCACTACGCCTTGTGAGGTGCTGAGGGAGCAGGATCAGTTTACCTTTGTGAAGACGGATGAGGGGACGCTCCGGGTGGCAAAAGGCGTGATAGAGTTCGCGGGGAGAGAGAAGATACGCTTCGAGACAGACAAGCTCAGGGGAATCGTGTGCGACTACGGGAAGCATTTCGAGGTGTATGACAGCAAGGGCGAGCTCTACAGGTTCACCGTCCCCGGGAATATGGTGCTGAAGATACAGCAGATAGTAAAGCTTCGTTAAGAATTTCACACGATTACGCCAATAATTACCCTTTAATAAGCGCCGCGAAAATAGTATAATATTCGGCGTTAAGTGCAATTCGCACTGATAGAAATTTATCAGGAGAGTAAGTTCCCATGGCAATTTATGAGAAGAAGAACGTTGAAGACCTGAACGTTGCCGGCAAGAGAGTCATCGTACGTGTTGACTTTAACGTACCGCTGGACAAGCAGACAGGCGAGATCACAGACGACAAGCGTATCAAGGGTGCCCTTCCCACGATCAAGTACCTTGTAGACAACAAGGCAAAGGTCATCCTCGTATCACACCTCGGACGTCCGAAGAACGGACCCGAGCCCGCATTCTCCATGAAGCCCGCAGCTGACAGGCTCGCAGAGCTCATCGGACAGCCCGTTATCCTGGCTGACGACGTTATCGGCGAGGACGCTAAGGCTAAGGCTGCAGCACTGAAGGACGGCGAGATCCTCATGCTGGAGAATGTAAGATTCCACAAGGAAGAGACAAAGAACGATCCGAAGTTCGCAGCAGAGCTGGCTTCCATGGCTGACCTGTATGTTAACGATGCTTTCGGTACAGCACACAGAGCACACGCTTCCACAGCAGGACTTGCAAACTTCCTTCCTTCCGCATCAGGCTACCTGATCCAGAAGGAGATCGACTTCATCGGCGGCGCTCTGTCCAACCCTCAGAGACCGTTCGTAGCTATCCTCGGCGGTGCTAAGGTTTCCGACAAGATCGGTGTTATCACAAACCTTCTCGACAAGGCTGACACCATCATCATTGGCGGCGGCATGGCTTACACATTTATCGGCGCAATGGGTGGCACAGTAGGCAACTCCCTCTTCGAGGCTGATAAGGTTGACCTCGCTAAGGAGCTCATCGCAAAGGCAGAGGAGAAGGGCGTTAAGCTCCTGCTCCCTGAGGACACGGTTGTTGCTGATGATTTCAGTAACGATGCTAACTCCAAGATCGTTCCCACAATGGAGATCCCCGACGGATGGGAAGGCCTCGACATCGGACCTAAGACCATCGAGAAGTTCTCCGCTGAGATCAAGAACGCCAAGACAGTTATCTGGAACGGACCTGCAGGCGTATTCGAGTTCGAGAAGTTCGCAGTAGGTACAAAGGCTCTCGCAGCAGCTATCGCTGAGTCTGACGCTATCTCCATCATCGGCGGCGGTGACTCTGCAGCAGCTATCGAGAAGCTGGGCTTCGCAGATAAGGTATCCCACATCTCCACAGGCGGCGGCGCTTCTCTCGAGTTCATCGAGGGTAAGGTTCTTCCCGGTATCGATTGCCTGAACGACAAGAAGGCCGGCAGGATCTTCGCAGCAGGCAACTGGAAGATGAACTGCGGTATCCCTGCTGATGCTGTTAAGCTCATCGAGGCTTTGAAGCCCCTCGTAAAGGATGCTAAGGCTAAGATCGCTCTCGGCGTTCCTGCTACAGCTCTTGCAGCAGCAGTTGAGGCAGCAGCTTACTCCAACATCAAGATCGCAGCTCAGAACTGCCACTTCGAGGAGAAGGGTGCGTTCACAGGCGAGATCTCACCTCTGTGGCTCGCTAAGATGGGCGTTAACTACTGCATCATCGGCCACTCCGAGCGCCGTGAGTACAACGCAGAGACAGACGAGACAGTTAACAAGAAGGCACTTGCACTTCTGAAGTATGGTGTACGTCCTATCATCTGCTGCGGCGAGTCTCTCGAGCAGCGTGAGGCAGGCGAGACATTCGACTGGATCAAGGGTCAGATCGTTGGAGCTTTCAAGGATATCCCTGCTGACAAGCTCTGCCAGATCACTATCGCTTACGAGCCTATCTGGGCTATCGGCACAGGCAAGACAGCTACTGATGAGCAGGCTGAGGAAGTTTGCGCATTCATCCGTGGCGTTATCGCTGAGCTGTACTGCGACAAGTGCGCTGAGGCTATGACGATCCAGTATGGTGGTTCATGCAACGCTAAGAACGCAGCCGGTCTCTTCGCTCAGAAGGACATCAACGGCGGTCTCGTTGGCGGCGCTTCACTGAAGGCTGAGGATTTCTCAGTTATCTGCAACGCAGGCTGATCGGATTGAGTTAATTTGAGTTAACTGCCCGCCCGGTGCCGTGAGGTGCCGGGCGGGTTTTCATTTGGGGCTCGGAAGAACAGAATTGTCCCGCACGTCGCAGGCTCCAAAGGTGCGGGACAATTGTTCTTCCGAGCTTCGGGAGTGACTGGCGGCGCAAAAAGTATTCGCGAGCTTCGGGGGTGACTGTCCCTCAAACTGTACCTGCAGTTCCGGTTACAGAGACAC
>FMTG01000007.1:99622-158153 GCA_900099715.1 Ruminococcaceae bacterium YRB3002
GAACCCTCCCAAACGTCCCCATTTCACATTTGCCACTCCGGCAGCTCCTAAGCAAAATGAACATTGAGATCTTCAGTCTGCTCCTCCCCTCTTGACAACGCCTTTTCTGAGTAGCATAATTCACGTAATCAAATACGACAAAGCAACGGCGCTTATCTGCAGAGACGACTCTGCAAGGTAAGCGTCTTTTTTGTTGCCCGGGTTGCCGGAGGCTGCCGGATAGTCGTTTGAAGGGAGTACTTAAGCGGTATGGACAATTACAGAGTAAATGAGCCCTTTAAGGCGCAGGGACTGTATGATCCTGCGTTGGAGCACGATAACTGCGGTATTGGTGCAGTTGTCAATATTAACGGCCTTCAGGAGAGAAGAGTCGTTGACGGAGCCCTTAAGATCGTCGAGACACTGGAGCACCGCGCCGGCAAGGATGCGGAAGGCAAGACCGGTGACGGCGTGGGTATCCTCCTTCAGATACCCCACGATTACTTTAAGAAAGAAGCTGCAAAGTCGGGCATAACGCTGGGCGGCAGGAGAGAATACGGTATCGGAATGTTCTTCATGCCCCAGACGGAGAGCCTTTATAAAGCGGCAATGCAGAAGTTCGAGGAGATCATATCAAAAGAAAACATGAAGTTCCTCGGATGGCGTAAGGTCCCAGTCAATCCTGATGTTCTGGGAAGCAAGGCGCTGGAGAGCATGCCGACGATCATGCAGGCTTTCGTGGAGAGACCGGGAGAAGTTGATGCCGGTGACGATCTTGCCTTTGACAGGCGCTTATATGTGGCCAGGAGGCTCTTTGAGAAGGCAGACGAGAATACATACGTCTGCTCGCTGTCGTGCCGTACAGTGGTGTATAAGGGCATGTTCCTGGTAGGGCAGCTCAGATCCTTCTATACTGATCTCAACAGTGATGATTTTGTGTCTGCCATCGGCATCGTCCATTCGAGATTCTCCACCAATACCAATCCCAGCTGGCAGAAGTCTCATCCCAACAGGATCATGGTCCACAACGGTGAGATCAATACCATTACGGGCAACATGAACAAGATGCTCAGCCGTGAGAATATTCTCCATTCAGAGGTGCTGGAGGACAGGCTGGAAGATATATATCCGCTTTTGGATGTTACAGGCTCCGACTCTGCAAGACTCGATAACACACTCGAGTTCATGGAGATGAGCGGTATGCCGCTGCCGTTGGCTATGGCAGTGCTGATCCCGGAACCCTGGCAGCATATTGAGACCATGAGCCGCAGGAGACGTGCTTTCTACCAGTATTACGCCACCATGATGGAGCCCTGGGACGGCCCTGCTTCCATCATATTTACGGATGGCGATGTGCTTGGCGCCACGCTTGACCGCAACGGTCTGAGACCTTCAAGATATTACATCACGGAAGACGGACTGCTCATTATCTCTTCCGAGGTTGGAGCGCTGTCGGATCTTGACGAGAATACCGTGCTGAAGAAGGACCGTCTGCGTCCCGGCAAGATACTCGTGGCAGATACGCGTTCAGGAAGGCTTATCAGCGATGAGGAGCTGAAGACTTCTTTCGAGAACAGGCAGCCCTACGGCGAATGGCTTGACCAGATGCTGGTCAACTTAAGCGAGCTCCCCAAAGAAAACAAGAAGTCCACACGTATCGTCGGAGAGGAACTCCGCATCCAGCAGAAGGCATTCGGATACAGCTACGGCAATCTGAAGAATTCACTCATCCCCATGTGTCTTAACGGCATCGAGGAGACAGCCGCAATGGGTGTCGATTCGCCTGTTCCGCCCCTCTCCGAGAAAGATCCGCCGCTGTTCGATTTCTTCAAGCAGAAATTCGCACAGGTCACGAATCCTCCTATCGATTCCATAAGGGAGGAGATCATTACAGATACGACCGTTTATCTCGGCATCGCCGGCAACGTTCTCGAAGAGAAAGAGGAGAACTGCCGCGTACTCAAGATCAACAATCCGATACTGTCCAATATCGACCTCATGAAGATCAGGCATTCCGATCTGGAGGGTCTCAAGACGCGCGATATCAGCATGCTCTACGAGCGTGGAACGGGTCTCAAGGAGGCAATAGACAATCTCTTCACACAGGCTGACAAGGCACATGATGAGGGCGCAGAGATCCTTATCCTGACCGACCGCGGTGTTGACAGGGAGCATGTGGCGATCCCGTCGCTCCTGGCTGTTGCAGCGCTGGAATCATATCTCGTAAGAACGAGGATGAACACTTCCATATCGATCATTATCGAGTCGGGCGAGCCCTGCGAGGTACATCATTTCGCGACGCTCATGGGATTCGGCGCAAGTGCCATCAACCCGTATCTTGCTTTCGATTCGATCGCCGATCTCATCAATCAGGGCATGATCGACAAGGACTATACAGAGGCAAGTCTGGCATATACGTCGGCCATCGTCCACGGCATCGTCAAGATCAGCGCGAAAATGGGTATCTCCACCATCCAGTCCTACCAGGGCTCCAAGATTTTCGAGGCTCTCGGAATAGGCAAGGAGCTGATGGATGCATATTTCCCCGATACCACCAGCAGAGTCGGCGGCATCACCCTCAAGAACATAGAGGACAGGACCATAAGGCTCCACGACAAGGCATACGATCCCGAGGGTCTGGAACTGCCGGATACACTCCGTATCTCGGGCTGGCACAAGGAGCGTTCCGACAAGGAAGACCATCTGTATAACCCCGAATCCATCCACCTTCTTCAGAAGGCAACAAGGACCGGTGATTACACCCTGTTCAAACAGTTCTCCGAAGTCATCAACAAGGAGAGCCGTCACATAACACTGAGAAGCACACTCGAGTTTATCTTCCCCGAGAACGGCGGCATCAGCATCGATGAAGTCGAGCCGGTGGAGAGCATCGTCAAGAGGTTCAAGACGGGCGCCATGTCATATGGTTCCATCTCCAAGGAAGCCCACGAGTGCATGGCTATCGCCATGAACAGGCTGGGCGGCAAGAGCAACAGCGGTGAGGGCGGAGAAGACCCCGAGAGGATCGCTACGAGAGGCAGCGAAGAGGACAGATGTTCCGCTATAAAGCAGGTGGCATCAGGAAGGTTCGGCGTTACATCAGAATACCTGATCTCCGCCAAGGAACTGCAGATCAAGATGGCCCAGGGAGCGAAGCCCGGCGAGGGAGGACATCTCCCCAGCAAGAAGGTCTATCCCTGGATCGCGAAGACACGTCATTCAACGCCGGGCGTGGCACTGATATCGCCTCCGCCTCATCACGATATCTACTCCATCGAGGATCTGGCGCAGCTTATCTACGACCTCAAGAATGCGAATAAGGACGCGAGGATATCAGTAAAGCTCGTGTCTGAAGCGGGCGTCGGAACGATAGCTTCCGGTGTTGCCAAGGCCGGCGCGGGAGTAGTCCTGATCTCAGGCTACGACGGAGGAACGGGCGCAGCGCCTGCAAGCTCCATCCACAATGCGGGACTTCCCTGGGAACTCGGTGTTGCAGAGACACATCAGACACTCATACAGAATAATCTGAGATCCAAGGTCGTGATCGAGGCTGACGGCAAGCTCCTTACGGGACGTGATGTTGTTATCGCGGCTATGCTTGGTGCAGAGGAATTTGGTTTTGCTACGGCACCTCTCGTGACAATGGGATGCATCATGATGAGAGTATGTAATCTCGATACATGTCCCGTTGGTGTTGCAACCCAGAATCCTGAACTCAGGAAGAGGTTCAAGGGCAAGCCCGAATATGTGATCAACTTCATGACGTTTATCGCCCAGGAGACACGTGAGATAATGGCCTCCCTCGGCATCAGGAGTATCGATGAACTGGTCGGAAGATCTGATCTCCTGAGAAAGAAAGAGTTCCCCGAGGGATCACATCCCGGCGGAATCGATATGAGCATCGTGCTGTCCGATCCGTATAACAAGAGAACTGATGTTAAGAAGCATTTCGAAGCTTCCGATGCATATGATTTCATGCTTGATAAGACAATTGACGAGAGCGTGATAATACCTGCATTCAGCGATGTGTTCGGGGAAGGCACGAAGAAGAGCATTGACGTTAAGATAACCAATCTCAACAGGACTGTAGGAACGCTCTTCGGTGCCGAGATAACAAAGAAGTACGGAACGTCTCTGGAGGAAGACACGTTCACGGTAAACTGCAAAGGTTCTGCAGGTCAGAGCTTCGGTGCGTTTATCCCCAAGGGACTTACGATCAGTGTTGAGGGCGATGCCAACGACTATTTCGGCAAGGGTCTGTCGGGCGGAACGCTGAGCCTTGCGGCACCTGAACACTTTAAGCTCAGGGCTGATGAGAATATCATTGTCGGCAACGTGGCACTCTTCGGTGCGACTTCCGGCAAGGCATTCATAAACGGTGTGGCAGGAGAGAGATTCTGCGTCAGAAACTCCGGTGCGACAGTAGTCTGCGAAGGCGTCGGCGATCACGGATGTGAATATATGACCGGCGGCGTTGCGGTTATCCTCGGTAAAGTGGGAAAGAATTTCGCAGCGGGAATGAGCGGCGGTATCGCGTATGTCCTTGATGAGGAGAACGATCTTTACACGAAGCTCAACAAGTCGCTCGTGGGATTCTCCAGGATCACAGAGGATGAGGACAGGGAAGCGCTGAGAGCGCTGATAGAAGAACACGTCAGGAGGACATCTTCATATCTCGGAACGGTGATACTCAAGAACTTTGACGAGTATGCCGGAAAGTTCAAGAAGGTTGTGCCTCACGAATATAAGGCAATGATGATCGCCATCGCCAAGTATAAGGCTCAGGGCTTTGACGAGGACGAGGCGAAGATCAGGGCTTTCCAGGAAAGGGTAAACGGGTGATCCATATGGGTAAGACAGGCGGTTTTATGGAGTATGGAAGAGTTGAGAATCCCGGTTCTGATCCCATGGAGAGGATCAAGTCCTATAACGAATTCCATACGCAGATCGATGAAGGAGCACGTAAGGAGCAGGCGGCCAGATGCATGGACTGCGGTGTGCCTTTCTGCCAGTTCGGTAAGCCTATCTGCGGCATGGTGTCAGGGTGCCCTTTGAACAATCTCTGTCCCGACTGGAACGACCTCATCTACAGGGGCTTCTGGGATGAGGCATGCGACAGGCTCACCATGACAAATCCCTTCCCGGAATTCACGTCAAGGGTATGTCCTGCCCTCTGCGAGAAAGCATGTGCCTGCGGTCTCAACGGCGATCCTGTAACTGTAAGGGAGAATGAGTACGCGATAATCGAGAAGGCTTTTGCGTCAGGCCATATGAAGCCGAAGATCCCCAGAACGTGGAGCGGCAAGAGAGTGGCTGTCATAGGCTCAGGTCCCTCGGGATTATCGGCTGCCTACTGGCTGAACAGAAGGGGACACAGGGTTACTGTTTATGAGAAGGCGGACAGGGCCGGAGGGCTCCTGATGTACGGTATTCCCAACATGAAGCTCGAGAAGAGGTTCATCGAGAGAAGGATCGATCTCATGGAGGCCGAGGGAGTGGAATTCAGATACAACACTGATGTGGGCAGGGACATCTCTGCAGATTCACTGGTGGAGAAGTACGATGCTGTAGTGCTTGCCTGCGGATCGAGAAATCCCCGTGACATCAAGGCTCCCGGAAGAGACGGTGACGACATCTACTTTGCCGTTGATTTCCTTACATCGACGACCAAAAAGATAATGGCAACGAAGGTCGCCGAGACTGATTACATCAGCGCCAAGTATAAGGACGTTGTAGTCATTGGAGGCGGTGATACGGGCAACGACTGCGTGGGAACATGCATAAGACACGGATGCAGATCAGTAACGCAGCTGGAGATGATGCCCATGCCCCCTGTGGAGCGCGCGGAGAACAACCCTTGGCCCGAATGGCCCAAGGTGCTGAAGACCGATTACGGCCAGCAGGAGGCCATCGCGGTGTTCGGAAAGGATCCCCGTGTATATGAGACAACAGTTAAGAGTTTTATTCGCGACGAAAGTGGTAAACTAGCAGGTGTCGAGACGGTAAAGATCGACTGGCAGAAGGGTGAGAACGGACGCATGGTGATGAACCTGATCGAGGGCTCCGAGGAGATAATACCTGCTCAGATCGTGCTGATCGCTGCAGGCTTCCTGGGTCCCGAGAGCTACATCGCCGACTCCTTCGGAGTGGAGACTGATGCCCGTTCCAACATAAAGGCTTCGGCGGAAGATCACAAAACGTCGAGAGACAAAGTCTTCGCTGCGGGCGATGTGAGACGCGGTCAGTCACTTGTTGTGTGGGGACTTCGCGAGGGCAGGGACTGCGCAGTGGAGGTAGATAAATACCTGATGGGTTATTCGAATATGTTGTGAGGCAAAAGATGAAGAGATATCTGATACTTGCAAACGGTGATGTTTATGAAGGAGAGGCGTTCGGTGCGGCCGGAGAAGTCCTGTCGGAGATAGTCTTTACGACTGCCATGACAGGGTATCTGGAGACACTGACAGATAAGAGCTACAAAGGTCAGGCCGTGGTACAGACATTCCCTCTTATCGGCAATTACGGGATAATACCCGATGACCGTGAGGGAGAGGTGCCGTCGGTATCTGCGTATATTGTGAGGGAGACTTGCGGGGCTCCCTCTAATTTTAGGTGCGAGCTTACGCTCGATGAGTACCTGAAGGCCAACGGGATACCCGGTCTGAAGGGCATTGATACAAGAGCCCTTACGCGCGATCTTCGCGAGAAAGGTGTAATGAACGGACTTATCACTGATACGCTTCCGGCGGACATGGATAAGGCGCTTTCCGATATTGCTTCCTACAGGATCACGGATCCCGTCAAGGAAGTCAGCGTCAAGGAACCTGTTACATACGATGTTCCCGATGCGGCCTATACAGTCGCCATGATCGACTGCGGCATCAAGAATAACATAATCCGCTCTCTCAATAAACGCGGATGCAAGGTCGTTCTGCTGCCCTATGACACAGGCGCTGACGATATCAGAGCCCTGTCTCCTGACGGCATATTCATCAGCAACGGCCCCGGCGATCCGGAGGACAATACTGACACTATCAGGACGCTTCAGGAACTGGACAAAGACGGTATTCCGACAATGGGTATCTGCCTTGGGCACCAGCTCCTGGCGCTTGCTCACGGGTTCAGGACTTCCAAGCTCAAATACGGTCACCGCGGAGCCAATCACCCCGTAAAGAACATGCTTACGGGAAGGGTTTATATATCTTCCCAGAACCACGGTTATGCAGTTGTGGAGGATTCGATCGACCGCTCCGTTGCAGATGTGCTCTATACAAACGTAAATGACGGCACGAACGAAGGGATCATCTATAAGGGCAAGAAGATGTTCTCGGTGCAGTTTCACCCGGAAGCATGCGGCGGACCCAAAGACACCGAGTTTCTGTTCGACGATTTTATCAGAATGATGAGTGAGAGGTGATAATATGCCACTTGATCAGAGTATCCGTAAAGTTCTTGTTATAGGTTCAGGCCCTATCGTTATAGGCCAGGCTGCGGAGTTCGATTATGCCGGAACTCAGGCCTGCCGCGCACTCCGCGAGGACGGGGTTGAGATCGTTCTCATCAACTCAAATCCTGCCACGATCATGACCGATAAGACCATGGCCGATAAGATATATCTCGAACCGCTGACACTGACAACAGTCAAGAGGATAATCGAGACCGAGAGACCTAATGCGATCCTGTCGGGCCTCGGCGGCCAGACAGCGCTGACGTTGTGCATGGAGCTGGCTAAGGACGGCTTTCTCGAACAGAACAACGTCAAGCTCCTGGGGTCTTCCCCGGAGTGTATCGACAAGGCGGAAGACCGCCAGATGTTCAAGGATACAATGGAGAGCATCGGTCAGCCCTGCATCCCCTCGAAAGTGGTAAACGATGTTGACTCGGCCCTCGCTTTTGCGAAGGAGATCGGGTATCCGGTTATCGTAAGACCTGCTTTCACTCTCGGCGGTTCAGGCGGCGGTATTGCCCAGGATGAGGAGGAGCTTCATGAGATCGCCCGCAACGGCCTTGCCATGTCTCCTATCACCCAGGTCCTGATCGAGAAATGCATCTCCGGCTGGAAAGAGATAGAGTTCGAGGTCATACGCGACAAATCAGGCAACGCCATTACTGTCTGCTCCATGGAAAACCTCGATCCCGTCGGTGTCCACACAGGCGACAGCATCGTTATCGCGCCTGCAGTCACCCTGGCCGACAAAGAGTATCAGATGCTGCGTTCGGCATCGCTGAAGATAGTCGAAGCACTGGGTGTAGAGGGCGGCTGTAACTGCCAGTTCGCACTCCATCCCACATCTTTTGAATATGCCGTTATCGAGGTCAATCCACGTGTGTCCAGATCGTCTGCACTGGCATCCAAGGCAACGGGCTATCCCATCGCAAAAGTAGCGACAAAGATCGCCCTGGGGTACCGTCTCGACGAGATAAGAAATGCGGTAACAGGCAACACATATGCCGCCTTTGAACCGGCGCTGGATTACGTCGCAGTGAAGTTCCCGAAATGGCCTTTCGATAAGTTCGTATATGCCAAGAGAGACCTGGGTACGCAGATGAAAGCGACGGGCGAAGTTATGGCGATCTCAGACTCCTTTGAGAGTGCCCTCATGAAAGCCGTCAGAGGTGCGGAGATATCTTCGGACACACTGCGTCTTCACAAGCTCTCAGGCATGTCAGATGAAGAGATCAGAGAAGGCATCGGTCACACTACGGACGAGAGGATCTTCTACGTGGCGGAGGGCCTTTACAGGGGCATCTCCGTTGATGAGATACATGAAGTCACCATGATCGACAGATGGTTCCTGAACAAGATAAAGAACCTGATGGATTACGAGCACGAAGTGACGTCCGGAATTGATGAGGCGCTCTACGTCAGAGGCAAGAAGATGGGTTATCTCGACAGGACCATCGCTTCCCTGTCGGGTGCTGATGTATCGGGATTCGGTTCCTCCGTAAAGATCACCTACAAGATGGTAGATACATGTGCCGGAGAGTTCGAGGCTGTGACGCCTTATTTCTACGGCACATATAACACGGTGCAGGCGGGCGGCGAGAACGAGGCTGACCTGATCACAGACAGAGACAGTAAGACTGTCATTGTTATCGGTTCAGGTCCCATCAGGATAGGTCAGGGCATCGAGTTCGACTATGCCGCAGTACACTGTGTGAATGCGCTGCGGAAACTGGGCTACCGTGTGGTAATAATCAATAACAATCCGGAGACTGTATCGACTGATTTCGATACCGGGGACAGGCTTTATTTTGAGCCGCTCACACCTGAGGATGTAATGAATATCATCAGAGAGGAAGACCCCTTCGGGGTCGTTGTGGCGTTCGGCGGACAGACGGCGATCAAGCTTACGAAGACGCTTGCTGCCAACAACGTGAATATCATCGGAACGTCTGCCGATTCCATTGATATGGCAGAGGACAGAGAGAGATTCGATGCGCTGCTGGAACGCCTTGATATCGCGCGTCCCAAGGGGTTCTCCGTGCTGACCAAGGAAGAGGCTTTCGAGGCGGCGCATGCGCTTGAATACCCGATCCTCCTGAGACCTTCGTACGTGCTTGGCGGACAGAATATGACCATTGCTTTCCACGACGAGGACGTGGACGAGTACATGGATATAATCCTGTCGCAGGGAATCGAGAATCCTGTGCTGATAGACAAATATATCCAGGGCCGCGAGATCGAAGTGGATGCCATCTACGACGGTCATGACGTGCTCATTCCGGGCATCATGGAACATATAGAGAGGGCGGGAATCCATTCGGGCGATTCCATCGCAGTATATCCCGCCAAGCACATCTACGACCGTATGGCCAAGCGCCTCGTGGATACGACAAAGGCCCTCTGTGAAGGCCTGTCGTCCATCGGCATCGTGAATATCCAGTACATCGTCAAGGACGACAAGATCTACGTCATCGAGGTCAATCCCCGTGCGTCACGTACCGTGCCATATATGAGCAAGGTTACCGGCGTCATGATGGTGGACTGCGCGATAAGGGTATCGCTGGGCGAGAAACTCGCAGACATGGATTACGGTACAGGCTTCTACCGCCAGTCACCCTACACCTGCGTCAAGGTACCTGTCTTCTCCTTCGAGAAACTGACCGACGTAGATACCCAGCTCGGCCCCGAGATGAAGTCCACCGGCGAGGTGCTGGGCGTCGGCCGCAACCTGTCCGAGGCCCTCTACAAAGGCCTCATCGCAGCAGGCTATAAGATGTACAAGCACGGCGGCGTTCTCATAACAGTCCGCAATTCCGACAAGTCCGAGATGATCGAGATCGCCAAGAAATTCTCCTCACTGGGCTTCGCACTTTACGCCACAGACGGCTGCGCACGCGCCATCCGCGACGCCGGCATGGAAGTCGAGACAGTCCACAAGATCCACGAATCCGACAAGGACAACACCATGACCCTTCTCGAAAGCGGCAAGGTCAACTACATAATCTCCACCTCCGCGAAAGGCCGTCTTCCCGCACGCGACTCTGTCAAGCTCCGCCGCCGCGCGGTAATGCTCGGCATCCCGTGCCTCACGGCTATCGATACTGCCGACGCCCTCGCCGACAGTCTCATGAGCCGCTACAGCGAGATCAACACGGAGCTCGTCGACATCAACAATATGCGCGAGAAACGCCGCGTCATCAAGTTCACCAAGATGCAGGGCTGCGGCAACGACTACATCTATATCGACTGCCTCGACAAGATGATCGCTTCCCCCGAATCCCTGTCAGTCTATATGTCTGACCGGCACTTTGGTGTAGGCGGCGACGGCATCGTCCTGATCGCACCGTCCCGCGTCGCGGACTGCCGCATGATCATGTACAATCTCGACGGTTCCGAAGGCGCCATGTGCGGCAACGCCATCCGCTGCGTCGGCAAGTACATGTACGACGAAGCCTGTCATAAGCGCAAGCACATGACTGTCGAGACCAAGAGCGGCATAAAGAAACTGGAACTCATGACGTTAGATGATAAAGTTGTCCGTGTGCGCGTCGATATGGGCCGCGCCGAGCTCACTCCGTCACTGATACCTGTTGCGCTTCCGGGCGAATCGGTCATTGACCGCACTGTCAGGATCGGTGGCTCGGACTACAACATTACATGCGTGTCCATGGGCAATCCGCATGCAGTCGTTTTTACTGATCTTGTGGATGTGATGGATCTCGAGAAGATCGGTCCGTCTTTCGAGACAGACCCGCTGTTCCCGTCCAGAGTCAACACTGAATTTGTCAAAGTCATAGATGACCATACCATCAAGATGCGTGTATGGGAGCGCGGTTCCGGCGAGACACTCGCCTGCGGTACCGGCGCCTGTGCCGCAGCAGTGGCGGCCTGCCTGAACGGATACTGTGCCAAGGATACAGACATCAAGGTCATCCTGAGAGGCGGAGATCTGATAATACGCTACACCGACGATGCCGTCTATATGACCGGCAACTGCGAGAAAGTGTTTGCAGGGGAGATGGAGATCTGATCAGGGCTCGCGACCGCTTGCTCGCTTCAGTCCTCGTCGCTTCGCTCCTGCGGTAAGTCCGTTCGCGTTGGCCGCTCGCCCTTCGGGGATAACTGTGGCGCAAAACACGCGTTCTCGCTTGACAACTGAACGGCTTTTTACCATGTTTTACATGTGACAGGGGGACAGGTCACCTGTAATTAGAATTCCACCATCCGTTCCATTAAAAGACGCTTTCAAATCAAAAAAGTGGAATTATTAACAAAATTCCATCATCCGTTCCACTTTAGGGGCATTTCAAATCAAAATAGTGGAATCTGAGCCTTAGTCACTCCCCGAGTGGCAAGTGTCATTTACCCAAACTGCCGGACAACAAAAATACCCGCACCCGTACCCTCAAAACATCATTTCAAACGTAAAACGGGGTATTATCAACAAAATACCCTCAACTATACCCTTAAACAACCGTTTCAAACGTAAAAAAGGGAATTTTATACCCATTTCACAATTATTTGGATTTGGGTCCATGCTATTCGACTCAAATCAAAAATATTCAAATATAGGTCCATGGTTCATGCGGTGTATAAGCATGATGGTGGCAAATATTTGTAATTTAAAACAAAAATGTGATATTAGCGGAAATGTTGCGATTCCGCAATACATTTAGACGGGCTTTATCGAGATGTTTTATGGACCCAGATTATAATTATTGCAAAATGAGTTGAATTTAATGGACCTATTCAACATTTATTTGGATTTGGGTCCATGCTGATGGACTCATATCAAGATTATTCAAATATAGGTCCATAGTTCATGCGGTGTATATGCATGCAACGGCAAATATCTACAATATTAGATACACTTCATGCTCGATTTTTACTCCAAACAGCGATTCCCCCGGATTTGGAGTAAAACAGCAAAATCAGTAGATCAGTCGGGTTTCCGTTCTTCCGAGCATTCAGATTTTCGATGCTTTCACCAGTCCCATGAACAGCGGGTGAGGCCTGTTCGGCCTGGACTTGAACTCCGGATGATACTGGACACCGACGAAGAACGGATGGGAAGCGTATTCCACGGTCTCGACCAGTAAGCCGTCCGGTGACAGTCCGCTGATGACCAGGCCTGCTTCTGTAAGGGCTTCGCGGTAGTCGTTATTGAACTCGTATCTGTGTCTGTGACGCTCATTGATCTTGTCAGTTCCGTAGCAGGATGCCATTACAGTTCCTGGAACGATATTGCAGGGGTAACTGCCGAGACGGAGAGTGCCGCCCTTGGCGACCTCGTCGCTCTGGCCGGGCATGAAGTCGATGACCTTGTGGGCTGATGCATCGTCAAATTCGCTGGAATTTGCATCGGCGTAACCTAGGAGACTTCTGGCGCTTTCGATGACTGCAATCTGCATGCCAAGGCAGATGCCGAGATACGGTACGTTGTGTTCGCGGCTGTAGCGGGCGGTAAGGATCATGCCTTCGATGCCGCGGCCGCCGAATCCGCCGGGGAGGACTATGCCGTTGACGGTGCTGAGGACGCTTTCGTAGTTGGATTCGTTCAGGAGCTCAGAATCGATCCAGGCGATGTCAACAGCGCAGTCGCAGAAATAGCCGGCATGGTGAAGCGCTTCGACGACTGACAGATAGGCATCGTGAAGCTGCGTGTATTTGCCGACAAGTCCGATGGTTACGTGTGTTGAACGCGTCTTGATGCGCTCGACGAGTGATTCCCATTCGGTAAGATCCGGTGCGGGAACGTCAAGAGCGAGCTCGCGGCAGACTATGTCGGACATCCCGCTTTTCTCCAGCATGAGAGGAGCCTCATACAGGATGGGCAGAGTCATGTTCTCGATGACGCAGTCTTCCTTCACATTGCAGAAATGTGCGATCTTCCCGAAAATACTCTTATCCTCGACTATCTCATCTGTCCTCAAGACTATGATGTCGGGATTGATGCCCATGCCCTGCAGTTCCTTGACTGAGTGCTGGGTGGGCTTCGTCTTGTGCTCTCCGGATGCTTTGAGATAGGGGAGGAGACACACGTGAATGTAAAGTGAGTTCTCGTGGCCCACTTCGTTGCCGACCTGTCTGATTGCCTCGATAAAAGGCTGACCTTCGATGTCGCCGATGGTGCCGCCGACTTCGGTTATGACGACGTCCGCATTTGTCTCGCGGCCGACGTTGTAGATGAAGCTCTTTATCTCGTCGGTGACGTGAGGGATGATCTGGACGGTGGAACCTAAGTATTCGCCGCGGCGCTCTTTCGCGATGACGTTGGAATAGACTTTGCCGGTCGTGAGATTGGAGAACCTGTTGAGGTCCTCATCGATGAAACGCTCGTAGTGGCCAAGGTCGAGGTCAGTCTCGGCGCCGTCCTCGGTGACATAGACTTCGCCGTGCTGATAGGGACTCATCGTGCCCGGATCGACGTTGATGTAGGGGTCGAGCTTCTGGGCTGCGACCTTGAGTCCGCGCATCTTCAGGAGCCTGCCGACAGAGGCGGCTGTGATGCCTTTTCCAAGTCCTGAGACAACGCCGCCAGTCACAAAGATATACTTAGTCATGTTATGTACCCTCCGTAGAATCGTTTATTATCAGAACTCACGCCTTATGGCTGTATCGTGCTATTATCTCCTCGGCCACGCGGACGCGGGGACTTCTCGAATCCATCGCCAGTTTCTCGATGAACTTGTGTGCCGTGTCTTCGCTCAGGCCTTCTTTCTCCATGAGGAGGAGCTTTGCCCTGTTTACCAGTTTGATCTCGTTGATCTTCTCCTCGAAAGAAGCCGTCTTCTTCTCCATCCTCTTCAGGCGGTTCCTGGTGGCACACATCAGCTTCAGTGACTGGGTTACAGCCGCCCTGTTCGTGGGCTTGGACAGAGTGAGGATGCCGTACTGTCCGACGACCGCATTTACCTCGTCAAGATGCGCTGCATCGACGAGCAGCATTATGCTGATATTCGTCTCGTCCGCGATATCGATCGTCAGATCGATGCCGTTCTCGTCCCTCAGCGGGCTGTTGACGATCAGGATGTCATATGATTTATCCGTGAGCTTGCGCCGCGCCAGACCTGCGTTATCGACAGTATCCACTGGGCCATACTCGTCGGCGGGAAGGAGGGAGGTAAGTATCTCGTCAAACTTCTTGTTCGACGATGCGATCAGAACGCTGTATTTTGCGCGGTCGTGCATACTTTCCTCCTTTGGATACTATTTAGTATTTTGCAGTTTATCTGCAGTAAGCTTCGACGAGCTCCTTTCCCAGAACGCCTGCGGCGAACCCGTCTGCCAGTGCGAGGGACTTTGCTTCCTCCAGTGTTGACGGCAGATCTGCTCTTGTTGTCCCCGCGGCGGGAAGTTCTGTCTTGTTGGCTATGCCGTCGAGGCATTCGTGGATGATCATTGCCATGGCGAGATACGGGTTAGCCAGTGCATCCGGAGACCTCAGCTGTGCGTAATCCTTGCCTGTTGCCAGAGCTCTGTGGATCCTTATGAGCTGGCCTCTGTTCTCGCCTGACCAGGAAATCTTGCTGGGGGCGCTGCCCTGACCGAATCTCTTGTATGACTGCTCCGAATTATTGAAGAAAAATGTCGTGTCATGGATGTGATCAAGTATGCCTGCGATGGCATTTGTGAGGACATCATCCGATGACCCTCTGCGCTTGGCGAGGACATTGATATGGAAGCCGTTGCCGGGTGCATTCCCGATGGGCTTCGGCGAGAAATCAGCATACAGTCCGTAACGTGCCGCGATGGTCTTAACTGCTGACATATAAGTGATAACATTGTCGGCTGCCTTGACGGGATCGCTGCTTCCGAAGTCGATCTGATTCTGTCCCGGCCCTGCCTCGTGGTGGGAATTAATGGGGAGAATGCCCATGCGCTCCAGACACAGGCAGATGTCACGTCTCACGTTCTCACCCTTATCAAGAGGTGCGATGTCCATATATCCTGCGTTGTCGTAAGGGATATTGGTGGGATTGCCGTCCTCGTCTGTCTTGAAGAGATAGAACTCAATACGCGAGCCAAAAAGGAATTCTATACCCTGGTCGTCAGCCTTGCGAACGGCATCTATCAGCACTTTACGCGTATCTATCGCGAAAGGCGTCCCGTCCTGCAGCGTGATGTCGCAGAAGATCCTTACGACCTTGCCGTTCTCAGGTCTCCAGGGGAGAAGTGTTGTTGTCGTGATGTCGGGATGGAGATAGATATCTGAATAGATCGCCTCACCGAATCCGGGGATGAGGGATGCGTTGATCGGTATTCCGTTCATTACCGCATCCTCCAGCTCATTAGGCATTATGGAAATGTTCTTGGGCACGCCGTGAACGTCGCAAAAAGCCAGCTTGATAAACTTGATATCTTCCTCTTCGATATACTGCATGAATTCATCTAAAGAACAATTCATTATCCGGATCCTCCGCGGTCAAAATCATCTCGAAAATCAAAAGAGGCGCCATCGTTGTGGGTCATTCGACACACAACAATGAACGCCTTTGTTCCGATAAGATTTTGCCACTATAAAAGGGTGTTGTCAACAGGTGCAAAATCGGGGGTTGACATCTGCCCGAACGAGGAGTAAACTTGCGCCATAAACGAAGACAAACGGCAAGGACGCCATGAACCTTATTGGGTTCGTGGCGTCTTTTTTGTTTTCAGATTTGTTTTCAGAAAAGGAGAAAATGAAGTATGAGAACGGTTGAAGATTTTTTCGGCGAGAATGTTTTTAACGAGTCGGTTATGAAGAGCAGGCTGCCTAAGGAAGTTTTCAAGGCAGTCAAAGAGGCGATAGATCATGGCAAGAGACTTACACCCGAGAATGCCACGGTTATCGCCAACGAGATGAAGCAGTGGGCCATCGAGAAGGGAGCCACACACTACACACACTGGTTCCAGCCTCTTACCGGTATTACGGCTGAGAAGCACGACAGCTTTATAGCTCCCCAGGATGACGGCAAGGTCATCATGCATTTCTCCGGCAAGGAACTGATCCAGGGCGAACCTGACGCATCATCATTCCCTTCAGGAGGCATCAGAGCAACATTTGAGGCCCGCGGCTATACAGCATGGGATCCCACATCATTTGCATTTATCAAGGACGGTGTCCTCTGCATCCCTACAGCATTCTGTTCCTACACAGGTGAGGCGCTCGACAAGAAGACACCTCTCCTCCGTTCAATGGAAGCTATCAACAAGCAGGCACTGAGGATCATGAAGATCTTTGGCAAGGACGACGTAACATCTATCAGAACAACTGTCGGCCCTGAGCAGGAATACTTCCTTATCGACAAGAAGATGTACGATCAGAGAAAAGACCTGATCTACACAGGTAGGACGCTCTTCGGTGCACTTCCGCCCAAGGGACAGCAGATGGAAGACCACTACTTCGGTGTTATCAAACCCCGTGTCCAGGCCTTCATGAAAGACCTCAACGAGGAACTCTGGAAGCTCGGCATCCTCGCCACAACAGAGCATAACGAAGTTGCTCCCGCACAGCACGAGCTGGCACCTATCTTTACTACAACAAACATCGCAGCTGATCACAACCAGCTGACAATGGAGATAATGCAGAAAGTCGCACGCAAGCACGACCTCGTCTGCCTGCTGCACGAGAAGCCTTTTGAGGGGGTAAACGGTTCAGGCAAGCACAACAACTGGTCTATCTCTACCGATACGGGAATCAACCTCCTGGATCCCGGCGAGACACCCAGGGACAACGCTCAGTTCCTCCTGTTCCTGACAGCTGTTATCAAGGCTGTGGACGAGTATCAGGATCTCCTGCGTCTGTCCGTAGCATCAGCCGGCAACGACCACAGACTCGGCGCTAACGAGGCACCTCCGGCTATCATCTCCGTGTTCCTCGGCTCTGAGTTGACAGAAGTACTCGAATCCATCGTGGAAGACCGTCCCTACGGCTCCAAGGAGAAGGAGATCATGAAGGTCGGCGTACACGTTCTGCCCAGGTTCCCCAAGGATACCACAGACCGCAACAGGACCAGCCCCTTCGCATTCACCGGCAACAAGTTCGAGTTCAGAATGCTTGGCTCCGCTGCATCCATCGCTATGGCAAATACGATCCTCAACGCTGCTGTTGCAGAAGTACTGAGCCAGTTCGCTGACCGTCTTGAAGGCGCTTCCGACTTCGACGAGGAGATCCACGCTCTCGTCAAGGAAGAGATCACGGCTCACAAGAGGATCCTCTTCAACGGCAACGGCTACGATGATTCATGGGTAGCAGAAGCAGAGAAGAGAGGACTGTCCAACTACAAGACGCTGCCTGATGCAGTTAAGCACTATCTCGACGCTAAGAACGTTGAGCTGCTCACAAAGCATCATGTTTACTCAGAGACAGAGATGAGATCACGTCACGAGATCTTCCTCGAGAAGTACTGCAAGCTCCTGAACATCGAATACGAGACGATGTCAGTCATGGCAAAGCAGGATATCCTCCCGTCAGTATCGGCATATGCCTCTGACCTGGCATCCGGTATCGCTGTCATCGAGTCGGCCGGCGGATCTGCTGATTTTGAGAAAGAGACGTTCGCTGAGATCTCCGCTGAGATGGGTGAGGCAAACAAGGCATTGAAGGCTCTGAACGCACTCATCAAGGAGTGTGACGCCATCGACGATTACGAAGTCCTCGCAGACAAGATCAAGGACGACATGATCCCCGCTATGGACGACCTCCGTGCTCACTGCGACAAGCTGGAGCTCATGACAGCTGCAGAGTACTGGCCGTTCCCCACATACGGTGAACTGCTGTTCGGTGTAAGGTAAGACGCGCAGTTAAGTCGCAGATTTGAGAGAGGATCATCCTTCGCGCGCAGTTGAGTCGCGAAGCGACTTGCCTGTTTGAGCACGAAGGATTGATCCGAACGAACCGTGCCCGTTCCATACCGCTATATGAGGACCTGTACCCTTCGGGGTGCAGGCCCTCGATATTTTCTGGCTCGAGCGTACGAATTTGTGATGCTTCGAACAGGTCCTCGTGGGCTCGCGACCGCTTGCTCGCTTCAGTCCTCGTCGGCGAGCAAATGCATTTTTGCGGCGCTTCGAACAGGTCCTCACCGGCTTCGCCGGTTGCGGAACTAGCGGCGCAAAATGCATTCACTCGCTTCGGGGGTGACTGTCTCTCAAACTGTACCTGTAGATCCCGTTACAGAGACACTTTCAGGGACTGTCCCTCAAACTGTACCTGTAGTTCCGGTTACAGAGACACTTACAGGGACTGTCTCTCAAACTGTACCTGTAGATCCCGTTACAGAGACACTTTCAGGGACTGTCTCTCAAACTGTACCTGTAGATCCCGTTACAGAGACACTTTCAGGGACTGTCTCTCAAACTGTACCTGTAGTTCCGGTTACAGAGACACTTGCAGGGACTGCCCGAAAAGATCTCAAACTGTACCTGCAGCTCCGGTTACAGAGACACTTACAGGGACTTGGAACCGTCCCATTTCACTTTTTTCGGAGTCGATCCGTTACCCCAAATGAACGATTAACAGGGATCTGGTTATATTTACTGTTGTAAACTACTCACATTCATTACCCCAAGTTGCCGATAAATCGTTAGTTGGTGCTATGGTAACCCCTTTTCACATTCCGAGCCTCATTTCACATTGAAGGGCGAGCACTGCCCTTGCGAGCCCCCGAAAATACCATCTTTATCCTACATTTTCTTGACAACCACACCAAGAAAGAGTATAAATTCAGTGTTAATCGAATAAAGAAGCAATGGCGCTTATTGATGCGGTGTACAGCCGCTGTCAGTAAGCGCTTTTTTGTTAGCACAAACAAAACAGAAAGCGGCAGAAAAGAACCAGAAATGAATATTAAGATTAATGATAACTTTAAGAGGATCAAAGATTCATATCTTTTCTCTGAGATCGCATCCCGCGTCAGACAGTATTCGGCAGATAATCCGCATGTGGAGCTCATCAGGCTCGGCATCGGAGACGTGACACTTCCGCTTGCACCTGTGGTCGTTGATGCCATGGTAACGGCGGCAAAGGAGATGGGAAGGCAGGAGACTTTCAGGGGTTATCCGCCTGAGAGCGGACATGAATTTCTCAAGCAGGCGATCAAAGATCACTACAGTGCAGATATCAGCCTGAGCGAGATAGTTGTCTCCGACGGCGCCAAGAGCGACATCGGAAATCTGGTGGATATACTGGGCGCCAACAAGGTCGTAATACCTGACCCCGTATATCCCGTATATGTTGATTCCAATCTGATGAACGGCAACAACATTACGCTGATAAGCGGCAGCAGGGACAACGGTTTTCTGCCTATGCCCGATCAGATCGAAGGGACGGAACCGGCTGTTATCTATCTGTGCTCACCCAACAATCCCACGGGTGCCGCATACAACAGGGCTCAGCTCAAGGAGTGGGTCGATTACGCTGTCAGGACCGGTTCGCTTATCATCTACGATTCAGCGTACGAAGCATTTATTGCTGATGACGATCTGCCTCATTCGATATACGAGATCGAGGGCGCCAGGAACTGTGCGGTAGAGGTCTGTTCTTTCTCCAAGTTTGCCGGGTTTACAGGCACAAGATGCGGATGGACGGTCGTTCCGGAAGACCTTAAGGCAGATGACGGAACGAGCCTCAACAAGATGTGGATCAGAAGACAGTCCACCAAGTTCAACGGCGTGTCATATCCCGTTCAGCGTGCGGCTGAGGCGGCACTGTCACACGAAGGTATCAGACAGTGCATGAAGAACATTGAATACTACAGACGCAATGCGGCTCTTATAGGTGAGCTTCTCGACAAGAAGGGCATCTATTACACCGGCGGCAAGAACTCACCCTACATCTGGATGCAGTGCCCGGACGGCATGGGCAGCTGGGAATTCTTTGACCATCTGCTGAACGAAGTTCAGATCGTGGGAACGCCAGGTGAGGGCTTTGGCAAGGCGGGAGAAGGATACTTCAGGATCACTTCTTTCGGGACGTATGAGAACACGCAGAAGGCGTGCGAGAGACTTAACACAATACTGTAAAGGAAGCAACTCAACAATGTGTGGAATAGTAGGATATATAGGACCCCGTAATACTCTTGGAATACTCCTGAACGGACTGGCGACACTGGAATACCGCGGATATGATTCGGCGGGTGTGTCTTTCATACAGGACGGCAAGCTGGAGCTGATCAAGAAGAAGGGCTACGTCAAGGAATTGAGACAGGCTGTAGCCGAGGCAGGATTTACGCTGGACGACAAGCATACGAACAGGATCTCCTCCGGCATCGGCCATACGAGATGGGCTACACACGGTGCACCGAGCGATGAGAATTCACACCCTCACATGTCCATGAACGGCAAGCTCTGCGTCGTGCATAACGGCATCATCGAGAACTATGCCGAACTGAGGAGCTTTCTCAAGAAGAAGGGATACAAGTTCGCATCCGAGACGGACACCGAGGTTGCTGCCCAGCTCATAGAGTATTATTACAGGCTTTACGACTGCACGGATATCAACGCGGCAGTGAGAAGGGCACTCAAGGACATCGTAGGTTCCTATGCCCTCTGTGTTCTTTGCGTCGATACTCCTGACAGGCTGATATGCGCCAAGAAAGATAACCCCATCGTTGTCGGCATCGGCAAGGGTGAGAACTTCATCGCATCAGACGTAACGGCCATGATCGAGTATACGAAGGACGTCGTTTTCCTTGAAGATAACTGCGTGCTTACCATGACCAAGGACAGGATCGAGATTACTGACGTTTACGGCGAGCCGGTCGAGTATAAGGTAAGCACAGTAGAGTGGGATGCAGACTCCGTTCAGAAGGGCGGATATGCTCACTTCATGATGAAGGAAATGCACGAGGAACCCAAGATCTTCGAGGCCACTGTTGAGCCCCGAATTCAGGATGGTCACATACATCTCGAGCACATCCACATCAGCAAGGAATTTCTCGAGGATCTGCGCAACATAAACATCGTAGCATGCGGTACTGCATATCATGCAGGATGCGTCGGGAAATACCTCATCGAGAAACTCTGCAGGATCCCCGTTGTATGCGGTGTGGCCAGTGAGTTCATCTATTCGGATCCGATAATCGATGAGCACACATTAACGCTTGTTATCTCGCAGTCAGGCGAGACTCTTGATACGCGCAACGCGATGAAAAAAGCAAAGGAATTAGGCAGCTACACACTGGCCATCGTCAACGTTATCGGAAGCACGATCGCAAGAGAGGCTGACGATGTTCTGTACACGGCAGCAGGACCCGAGATCTCCGTTGCCTCGACAAAGGCATATACGGCGCAGCTTGGCTGTCTCTATCTCATCGCTCTGAAGTTTGCTCACACGATCGGCAAGATCTCCGACGAGGAATATGTACATTATCAGCAGGAACTTCTCGCTATGCCCGACAAGCTTGCAAAGATACTCGAGAAGCAGAAGGAGATACAGAGATTTGCTTCAGAGCACTTCAATGTGGAGAGCACTTTCTTCATCGGAAGAGGACTCGATTACTACCTGTCTATGGAGACATCACTTAAGCTCAAGGAAATCTCTTATATCCACTCCGAGGCGTATGCCGGCGGCGAGCTGAAGCACGGCACCATCGCGCTTATTGAAGAGGGAACGCTCGTAGTAAGCCCCATCACCCAGGATGAACTGGTGGGCAAGATGGAGTCCAATATCAAGGAAGTCGCCACAAGAGGCGCGACGATCCTGGCTATCATCCCTGAGCGCCTGAAGGGGGTCAAGTTCTCCTGCAACGAGAAATTCATCATCCCGGACAGCGACGAGCTCATGGCACCGATACTGGCGGTGCTTCCTTGTCAGTTATTTGCTTATTACATGGCAGTCTATAAGGGTTGTGACGTTGATAAGCCGAGAAATCTTGCCAAGAGCGTGACGGTGGAATAATGCTGAATACTATTCACGAAGAATGCGGTGTCTGCGGAATATACGGCGGAGCAAGCGGGGTGAAGAACCTCCCCGGCCTTGTATATTACGGTCTGTTTGCACTTCAGCACAGAGGACAGGAAAGCTCCGGTATCGCCGTAAGCGACGGCCACAGGATCAGATGCCATAAGGCTATGGGTCTTGTGAGCGAGGTGTTCACGACAGAGATACTGGATGGTCTTAACGATGCTGTCATTGCCATCGGACATAACAGATATTCCACAACAGGAGCGTCCACGGTCGTTAACGCACAGCCGCTGGTGAGCCACAATGCACAGGGCTCGATCGCCATCTGCCACAACGGCAATCTCATCAACTGTGATGAGCTCAGGGCGGAACTTGAGCGCAACGGCGCTATCTTTCATACGACTGTGGATTCGGAAGTCATATCCTATCTCATCGCGAAAGAACAGGATATAAAGAAAGCGGTGAGCCTCATAAAAGGTGGGTACGCGATACTCGTTGAGATGCCCGATAAGCTTATAGCTTTGAGGGATCCCAACGGTATCAAGCCCCTCATTATGGGTAAGATCGGGGATGCGACGGTATTTGCATCGGAGAGCTGTGCGCTGAGTTCCATGGGCGCTTCCATCGTGAGGGATGTGATGCCCGGCGAGATGATCACCGTTGATGAGAACGGCATCAGGAGCGAGATGTTCGCCGAGCCCGGGAAAGAGGCGAGATGCGTATTTGAGTATATCTATTTCGCGAGGTCGGACAGCAGGATAGATGATGTCTCGGTCTATGAGAGCAGGATCAGGGCCGGAAGGCTGCTCGCAAGGCAGCACCCTGTGGATGCGGACTGCGTTATCGGCGTGCCGGAGTCGGGCATTGACGCGGCAATGGGTTTTGCTCTGGAATCGGGCATCCCGTATGCCAAGGGCTTCGTAAAGAACAGCTATGTGGGAAGGACTTTCATAAAGCCGTCCCAGGAGCAGAGGGAGCAGGCCGTAAGGATCAAACTGAACCCCATCGAGCCCGCTGTAAGAGGCAAGAGGATCGTCATGATCGACGACTCCATAGTGAGAGGCACAACGATAGCGAATATCGTGCATATACTTAGACAGGCGGGTGCGCTTGAAGTGCATGTGAGGATATCGTCTCCGCCTTTTCTCCATCCGTGCTTCTACGGGACGGATGTTCCGTCTGAGGACAGACTCATAGCATGTCACAACACGGTGGAGGAGATTAGGCAGCTTATCGGTGCTGATTCCCTCGGGTACCTCGATCCGGGGAGTCTTGCCGAGATGCTGGGAGAGACGGGACACAGATACTGTGACGCATGTTTCACCGGGAATTATCCGGTTGTCAATAACGGTAAGCAGGAGTGAGAGATGAAGAGACCTTTTATAGACAAAGAGCAGGCAGAAGAGATAATAAAGACATACCCGACACCTTTTCACATTTACGATGAGAAGGGGATCCGGGAGAATGCGCGCGCACTGAGACAGGCGTTCTCATGGAATGACGGATACAAGGAGTATTTCGCGGTCAAGGCAACTCCCAATCCCACTATCCTGAAGATCCTTCACGAGGAGGGATGCGGTCTCGACTGTTCATCCATGGCTGAGCTGGAACTGGCTTCAAGGTGCGGCATAACAGGTGAGAATATCATGTTCTCCTCCAATGTTACGCCTCCTGCGGAATTTACGAGATGCAGAGATCTTGGAGGCATAATAAACCTTGACGACATCACCCATATCGAGATGTGCCGCGAGGCCCTCGGAGGCACCCTGCCCGAGGTAATGTCGTGCAGGTTCAACCCGGGCGGCGTATTCACTCTCGGCGACAGTGCAGAGGGTTTCCAGGTCATGGACAACCCCGGCGATGCCAAGTACGGCATGACCGAATCACAGATAATAGAGGCGTACAGGACGCTGAGTTCCTATGGCGTCAAGAGGCTGGGAATACATGCGTTTCTGGCGAGCAACACCCTCTCCAACGACTACTACCCGGCCCTCGCGAAGATACTCTTCAGACTGGTGGTGAAGATCAGGAAAGAGACCGGGATCAAACTGTCTTTCGTCAACCTGTCGGGAGGCGTCGGCATCGCATACAAGCCTGAAGACACGGCAAATGACATTGCCGTGATCGGCGCGAAAGTCCGTGAAGTCTATAACGAAGTCCTCACCCCGGAGGGCATGGATGACATAGCGATCTATACCGAACTCGGAAGGTTCATGCTGGCGCCATACGGTCATCTGGTTAAGACGGCGACCAACGAGAAACACACATACAAAGAGTACATAGGCGTTGACGCCTGTGCGGCTGACCTTATGAGACCCGCCATGTACGGAGCCTATCATCACATCACCGTACTGGGCAAGGAAGAAGCTCCCTGTGACCATGTTTACGATGTCACCGGATGCCTCTGTGAGAACAACGATAAATTTGCCGTGGACCGCCGTCTTCCCGCTATCGACAGGGGTGATATCCTTGTCATCCATGACACCGGAGCACACGGTTATTCAATGGGATATAACTACAACGGAAGGCTCAGATCTGCCGAATTATTACTCGGTGAAGACGGCTCTGTGAAGCTCATCAGGAGACGTGAGACACTCGATGATTATTTCGCTACGCTCGACGGTTTCTGGGACACATAAAGCGAAATAGAAAAAACCGACATTACCCTGTATAATACCGACGTATTCAACGACTAGATAAGGAGACCATCAATGAGGCTGGAAGTGCTGATCGCAGATTCTGAGAACAGAAGCGACAAGATCGTGGATTCTATCCGCGCTTCCGTCAACAGGGCCCAATACATCGTGACAGGCCAGACCTTGAGCCTGGACGAGGCTTTTGAGGTGCTGTCGGAGGGCACATGCGACATAATGGTGGTCATCAACAGATCACCGAATTATATAGCTGCCAGGCTCTTGCGTCATATGTCATCGCTGGAGGCGCGCATTCCGGTAATAGTAGTAAGCGATATAGACGACTCCCCGAGAATGAGGGAGTGCTTCCTTCTTGGTGCAGTTGACTACCTGTCCTGTCCGCTGGACAGTTCCGATATGAACGAAGCACTGTCGCGTGCCGGAGAACTCGTGCACGACAGATCCGTTGATGATGAGTACAGGAGAGCGGTGGATGAATCCCTGAGTGCTGTCAGAAGGGATTCCGGCAATGCCGAACTTCTTGATGAGATGGAGGAGTTCCTCATTGGCAACAGACAGCAGCCGGCCACTGTGGAGATGGCGGCGGATCATATGGGCCTGAACAAGGATTATTTCGGGCGGTATTTCAAGAATAAGACTGGCATGACGTTCGGTGAGTTCTACAAGGGCTTTCAGATACGTTATGCCTGCAATCTGTTGGAGACGGGGCACTTTAAGGTGCAGGATATCAGCAGCCTTCTGGGCTTCTATTCTGCGGATTATTTTACCCGCGTCTTCAAGCGTTACACCGGCAGGCTTCCTTCCGAATACAGGAGAGTTAACAGCTTCTCTGATATTTAGTGGGACATGTCGGTAATTTAATGGGCACTAATGGTGTAAAAACAATGCATCATTATAGCGAATTTAATGCAATAAAGGAGGACATCTGCATATGTCATATGTTGATGAAGTAATCGAACAGGTAATCGTAAAGTACCCCGACCAGCCTGAGTTCCATCAGGCAGTACGTGAAGTGCTGAACACCATCCGTGTTGTCATCGAGGCTGATGAAGAGAAGTTCAGAAAAGACGCTCTTCTCGAGAGACTCGTAACACCTGAGCGTGAGATCAAGTTCCGCGTATCCTGGGTAGACGACAAGGGTCAGGTACAGGTTAACAACGGTTACCGTGTACAGTTCAATTCAGCTATCGGTCCCTACAAGGGAGGTCTCAGACTTCACCCCTCTGTTAACATCGGTATCCTGAAGTTCCTTGGCTTCGAGCAGATCTTCAAGAACTCTCTCACAGGCCTTCCCATCGGCGGCGGTAAGGGTGGTTCCGACTTCGATCCTAAGGGTAAGTCAGACCGTGAAGTCATGGCTTTCTGCCAGGCTTTCATGACAGAGCTCTACAAGTATATCGGTCAGGATACTGACGTTCCTGCAGGCGATATCGGTACAGGCGCACGTGAGATCGGCTACATGTTCGGTCAGTACAAGAGACTCACAACTTCTTATGAGGGTGTCCTCACAGGTAAGGGTCTCTCCTTCGGCGGTTCACTCGCAAGAACAGAGGCTACAGGTTACGGTCTTATCTACATCACAGACGAGATGCTCCGCTGCCACGGCCAGAGCATGGCAGGCAAGACGATCGTTGTATCCGGTGCGGGCAACGTTGCTACATATGCTATCCAGAAGGCTCAGAGCCTCGGCGCTAAGGTTGTTACATGCTCTGACTCCACAGGCTGGATCTATGATCCCGACGGAATCGATGTTGAGCTCCTGAAGGACATCAAGGAAGTACGCCGTGCAAGACTCACAGAGTACAAGAACGCACGTCCTAACGCTGAGTATCACGAGGGCAGAGGCGTATGGCAGATCAAGTGCGACATTGCACTTCCTTGCGCTACACAGAACGAGCTTCATCTTGATGACGCTAAGCAGCTCGTTGCAAACGGCTGCTACGCAGTATGCGAAGGCGCTAACATGCCTACAACTGAGGATGCTACACAGTATCTCCAGGACAACGGCGTTATCTTCATCCCCGGCAAGGCTGCAAACGCAGGCGGTGTTGCTACATCAGCTCTCGAGATGAGCCAGAACAGCGAGCGTCTGAGCTGGACGTTCGAGGAAGTAGATGCAAAGCTCAAGGCTATCATGGAGAACATCTACCACAACATTGATGACACAGCTAAGAAGTACGGCATGGAGGGCAACTACATCGCAGGTGCCAACATCGCAGGCTTCGAGAAGGTTCTCAATGCTATGACAGCTCAGGGTATCGTCTGATCCCGTTCCGAACTGATCAATAAAGTTTAACAAAAGTCCCCCGGCATTCTGTTTTGTACAGAAAACCGGGGGATTATTTATTGAATTTTCTATCTTTTGCTCGTTGTAATCTTGACTTGTTATATTATGATAGATATTTGTCAAATACTGTAATCTAATACGCAGAGAGGGTGTTCTAATGAAAAAAGTATTAGTCTGCAAAGAGACGATCGAAGCAGAGACACGTGTGGCACTCATTCCTGATGACATCAAGCGTCTGACCGGTATGGGATTCGAATTCACGGTAGTCAGCGGTGCCGGCCTCAAGAGCGGCATTGCAGATTCCGAGTATGAAGCTGCAGGAGCCAAGATCGTTAAGTCGGAAGAAGAAGGCCTGAAGGATGCAGAGATAATCGTACGTATCCTGAAGCCCGCCAGCACAAAGGGAATGAATCCCGGATCACTGCACCTGAGCTACCTTGATCCCTTCAACGAGAAGGCGCTCCTCAGGGAATTTGCTTCCAGCAACGTTCAGGCAGTATCTCTCGAGATGATCCCCAGAACGACTCTGGCACAGAAGATGGACGTTCAGTCCTCACAGACATCACTGGCAGGATATGTCGCAGTTCTTAATGCAGCTGCAAGACAGACAAAGATCCTCCCCATGATGGTTACACCTGCAGGTACTATCAACCCCGCCAGAGTATTTATCATCGGCGTCGGTGTTGCAGGTCTTCAGGCGATCGCTACGGCGAAGAGACTCGGGGCGAGAGTTGATGCTTTCGATACGAGGCCTGTCGTAGAGGAGCAGGTTAAGTCCCTTGGCGCTAATTTCGTGAAGATCGATCTTGGCGAGATGGGCCAGACTGAGCAGGGTTATGCGAAGGAACTCACACCCGAACAGGTGGAGAAGCAGCGCGAGGGCCAGGCAAAGGTCTGCGAGAAGTCAGATATCATCATTACCACCGCGAAAGTCTTCGGCCGCAAGGCTCCCGTCCTCATCAAGAAGGATGTCCTGGACCGCATGCGTCCCGGAACGATCGTGGTTGACATGGCCGTATCCACAGGCGGCAACGTCGAGGGCTCATCCCCCGACAGAGAGGTCGTTACCGACAACGGAGTCATCATCCTGCCGGGCGACATGCTGGAGCGTCAGGTTCCCCGCGATGCATCCAAGATGCTCTCAGGCAATATCTACGCATTCCTTACGCACTTCTACAACAAGGAGTCGAAGGAGTTCGAGGTAAGGCTCGAGGACGAGATCATGAAGGGCTGTCTCATCACCAAGGATGGCGCTATCATTCACGAGAGATTCAAGGAGGCATAATATGGATATCGGAACAATAATGCTGCTCGTATTTATCTTCATCCTGGCAGCTTTCCTGGGTGTTGAACTTATCTCCAAGGTTCCTTCCCAGCTTCACACACCTTTGATGTCCGGTACGAACGCCATCTCAGGTATCACGATCGTAGGTGCTATCGCAGCTACAGCAGTGGATTCATATCTTATCATCGAAGGAAGAGGCTCATTAGCAGCCGAGATCATCGGACTGATCTTCGGATTCGTTGCTATCTTCTTTGCAACTGTAAACGTTATCGGCGGTTATTTTGTCACAGACAGAATGCTCGGTATGTTTAAGAAGAAAGGAGATAACTAATGAATACTGCAAGTAACATCATTAATGCTCTCTGCTTTATCATGTATATTGCAGCCAGCATCTTCTTTATTCTTGGCATCAAGAAGCTCGGAAAGGCAAACACCGCCCGTAAGGGTAATCTTCTTTCTGGCGTAGGTATGGGAATTGCAGTTATCGCAGTTTTCATCAACAATATCATCTATGTGATCTATGCAGACGGAGTCGGTCACAAGATCGCCCTGTTCTTCATGATCTTCGGAATTCCGCTCTTCGCGATCATTGCGGGCAGCATCGTAGGTTTCCTGTGGTCCAAAAAGGTTGAGATGACAGGAATGCCTGAGCTCGTTGCTCTCTTCAACGGTTTCGGCGGTCTTGCATCACTCCTCGTTGCCCTGTCACAGTTCTGTGCGGGCAAGGCACTCACAAATGACGCTTTCTCAGCTATCACGCTTGGTCTTACGATCGCTATCGGTGCTGTTGCATTCACAGGTTCCATCATTGCATGGGGCAAGCTCTCCGGCAAGAAAGCATTCAAGAAGAACGTTCCCGTTCCCAACTTTGTTAACGGTATCCTCTGCGGTGTCGGTCTTATCGGCATCATCTTCTATGCATTCGGATACAGCAGCAAGACAGGTACCGGCGCGAATGCACTCGGCGTAATCGGTATCATCCTCACTGTCGTCGTATTCATCGTTCTTGGTGTAACACTCGTTATCAAGATCGGCGGCGGCGATATGCCTGTTATCATATCATTCCTGAACGCTCTGTCAGGTCTGGCTGCTGCTTTCGCAGGATTCCCTATCCAGAACACAGTGCTTATCGTATCAGGATGTCTCGTCGGTGCTTCCGGACTTATCCTCACACTCATCATGTGTAAGGCAATGAACCGTAAGTTCTTCGACCTGCTGTTCAAGAGCTTCGGCGCGAAGAAGAGCACTGCTGCCGCAGGCGAGCAGAAGGAGCCAAAGGCTATGTCCATCGAGGATGCTTTCCTTATCCTCGAGGCAGCAAAGAACGTTGTCATCATCCCCGGTTACGGTATGGCTGTTGCCCAGGCACAGCACGCTGTTAAGGAGCTCTGCGACGTTCTCGAGGAGAACGGTGCTGAAGTTAACTTCGCCATCCACCCCGTTGCAGGACGTATGCCCGGTCACATGAACGTATTGCTCGCTGAGGCTAACGTGCCTTACGAGCAGCTCAAGACATCTGACGATATCAACCCTCAGATGAGCAATGTCGATGTAGCTATCGTTATCGGTGCTAACGACGTTGTTAACCCTGCTGCTATCAACGATGAGTCATCACCTCTCTACGGTATGCCTATCGTTAATGCTTACGAAGCACGTACAGTATTCGTACTGAAGCGTGGTAAGGGTACAGGATTCTCCGGTATCGAGAACCCGCTCTTCACGAACGAGAATACTGTAATGATCTACGGTGACGCTAAGCAGACAGTATCTCAGCTTGTTGTTGAGTTCGAGAACTGATCCTGTGTTTTAGATCTTGATTAGATTATGTTAGCCGAAGGCCGCCTCGCGAGAGGCGGTCTTTTACACTTTTCAAGACTCCTGAAGCGAGAGCGCACATTTCACATTTTTCTTCTATAATTATCATAAGGAGACAACGGAGGGATCGATATGGCTGGAAGGATATTACCTAAGTTTTTGGCAATGCTGACAGTGGCAGCTATAGCAGTTACAGCACTGACAGGATGTACGGAGCAGGGCACTGCCGGGACGTCGGAAGATTTAACAACAGATACAACAGAAGAAACAACAGAAGCTTCGGATCCGGAAACAACTTCATCGGAAGAAACTTCTGCTGAAGAACCCACTACTTCCGGGTCACAGGGAGATGTTCTGAACGTGGAAGTGTACTGCGCGGAGGAGCAGAAGGCTGACAGCGGAGTCTTTAAGATCCCCGGGATCAGGATCAATGGCAGTGAGAATGAGATCATCAACGGGGAGATAAGGAAATATGTCGATTCGCTTGACAGGGAATGGTATGACGGCGCGGAGTATGCGTACTATACCGGTGATGATTACGTGTCGCTGCTGGTCAGAGGGATAAGCAATATAGATCTTGACGCGTATGAAGTGTTCAATATAGATCTGACAGACGGGACTGTCATGGATAAGGAAGAGTTCCTGAAGAAGTATGATCTGGAGGAAGAGGCTTTCGATGAGAAGGTGAGGGATACAGTGGAACTCGTGATGGCGGATGATAACGGCGTGCTGTTCGAGCGCAATGACCTCGCTGATTACCGCGTGCTGAACCTGTCGAAAGAGAACGTGACGCTGGCGGTTCCGTTTACGTCCGACAGGGGACACCTCTGTTTTGTGTATATGCTCAACATGAGCGTGGGCGCGGAGGGGTATTACGTCTGCATAGATACGGAGACTCATGAGCATATGCTGAATGATTTCGGGAATTGGTCTTTGTATCCCGACTGGGGCTGATCTGCTGAGATGGACGGGGACGGGAGGCAAATTGTCGGATTTAAGAATTCTCAGGGGCAGGAACAGAGGTTCGCTGTCGAGGATTTTGGCAGCTACGCTGTTATCGTTGAATATCTGTCACATGAAGTGATCAACGTGGAGATTCCGGCAGAGATCAACGGAAAGCCTGTTGCCGAGATAGGTGAAGAATGCTTCTTTGAGAATTTCTGGAGTGAGAACGATGGTGAGCGTCATATAGAGACAGTCAGGTTCCCGGATACCCTGAGAGTTATAGGGCCTTCGGCTTTCGTATTCTGCAAGGAACTTCGTGAGGTCATCATCCCGGAAGGCGTGACAGAGATCGGGCGCTGTGCATTTCAGGAATGCAGATCGCTCAGGCGGGTAGTCATTCCGGGCACGGTCAAGGCGATATTGGAGGGGACTTTCGCGTACTGTCATCTGGGCCGGATCGAGGAATTCACGATCGGAGAAGGTGTGCAGGTCATAGAAGCCACGGCTTTCACAGAAGGCGGATCATACGATCTTGTGCTTCCAGCCAGTGCGACACTGATCCCCGGTGACGGAGGCGTTGACTGGGGAGCCCCTAACCTTATGCCTTCCCTTGCCGAAGGTCATGCTCTACATCAGATGTGGCCCCATGGTGCTCCTGTGAAGGAACGGAAAACCGGTCGCACCGGAAGGATCAGCAGCCACCTCTTTGGCGGCGATGGGTGTGAAGTGTACGAGCTGGAACTTGGCGGGGAGACCAGACTGGTATTTCTCCCGTGCGATTTTCTGGACAAAGAAGTTGAGTTTGTGGAGCCGTACGATATATGCAGGCTCAACTGGAAATGTGAGAAACTCTCATGGGAAGAAAAGCGGAACGCATACGCATACCGCAGGGCATGGGAGAAACTCTTTTTGTGATCTTTTCGGCGCGAAAAGACGCTCTGAAGCAAATTTTTTTTGTGAATTCACTCATTTTTCACTCAAAATCGCGGGATTTATTGATGGGCTACACGTCATAATAGGGGTAACACAACAAAGCAACAAAACTTCATTACCCCCCTCCACAGGCCCGGATCTAATCCGGGTTTGTTCGTGTGTGGAGTGTTGACGATATTTTGCAAGAAATATACAATGAAAATATGCAGCAATAAGTGCTGGGCAATTCGTATTAATTTCGTGCCAAAGATGTATAGTACAAGGAGGTATTATTATGGCAGACGACAAGAAGACCGCAACACCCGCTAAGGCAGCTAAGAAAGCACCTGCAGCCAAGAAGGCTCCGGCCAAGAAGACTGCCGTAAAGAAGGCTCCTGCAGCTAAGAAGGCACCCGCAGCCAAGGCACCTGCAGCCAAGAAGGCTACAGCAACCAAGGCAGCACCCGCAGCCAAGAAGGCTCCTGCAGCCAAGAAAGCACCCGCAGCCAAGAAGGCTCCTGCAGCCAAGAAAGCACCCGCAGCTAAGAAGCCTGCTGCAAAGAAACCCGCCAAGAAGGCCGCTAAGAAGGCAGTCGAGCCCAAGGTATTCGAGATCCAGAGCCTCGACGATAAGAGCATCTCTTACAAGAACATAGTCAAGAAGGTTAACAAGGCACTCAAGGGCAAGGGCAAGGATCTCAAGATCTATGTCAAGGCTGAAGAGGGCAAGGCATACTTCATTACAGCTGACGAGAACGGTTCAGTAGATCTGTTCTGATCTCAGCAACAAGTTTCAGATAACTTGCACGGGTGGTGCGGTAAGTGGCACCGCCCGTGTTTTTTACAGGAAAACCATGGACAGGACATACATCGCCATTGATCTCAAGTCTTTCTACGCCAGCGTGGAGTGCGTCGAGCGGGGACTCGACCCGCTCAATACGAACCTGGTGGTGGCTGATCCTTCACGCACGGAGAAAACAATATGTCTGGCGGTGTCGCCATCCCTCAAGAGTTATGGCATCTCAGGAAGGGCGAGACTTTGGGAAGTGGTCCAGAGAGTAAAACATGTCAACAATGAGCGTATGTACAGGGCTCCGGGAAAGACTCTCACGGGCAGCAGTTATCTGTATGACGAGCTTGCAAAGGATCGCGCCAAAGCAGTGGATTACATAGTGGCACCGCCGCAGATGGCACGCTATATGGAAGTCAGTTCAAAAATATACGGAACGTATCTGAAGTATGTGGCGCCGGAGGACATAACCGCCTACTCGGTGGATGAGGTCTTTATCGACGCGACCCCGTATCTCGGTATATATAACGTGACGGCACATGACTTTGCGCGCATGCTCATACGCGATGTTCTGGAGACGACGGGAATTACGGCCACTGCGGGGATCGGGACGAATCTTTTTCTCTGCAAGGTCGCCATGGACATCGTCGCGAAACACATTCCCGCCGACAAAGACGGCGTCAGGGTGGCGGAACTGGATGAGGACAGATTTAAGGATGAGCTCTGGGCACATACTCCGATAACGGATTTCTGGCGTGTCGGCAGAGGCACGGCGGCGCGCCTTGAGAAGATCGGTATCTACACCATGGGTGACATCGCCCGTTGTTCGCTGGACCGCCACAGGATCGGTCAGCTTTATAAGCTCATGGGCAAGAACGCGGAGCTGCTTATCGACCACGCCTGGGGAATCGAGCCCACGACCATCGCAGATATCAAGGCCTACAAGCCCCGCAATAACAGTCTCTCCACGGGGCAGGTCCTTCAGGAACCGACATCCTTCGACACAGCGCGGCTGATCACCTGGGAGATGGCTGATACCATGTCTCTCGACCTTGTGGAGAAAGGCGTGGTCACCAACCAGATAGTCCTCACGATCAATTACGACGCCGCCAGCCTCGATGACGGCAAATATAAAGGCGAGACAACGACCGATTACTACGGACGTGTGGTTCCCGTTCATGCCCACGGTACCGCCGGGCTTACCCGTCACACGTCATCCACCAGGATCATTACGGATGCCACGATGGAACTGTTCGACAGGATCGTGGACAGGACTCTTCTGGTCAGGCGGATCACCATTGCAGCATGTGACGTACTGCGCGAGGAAGACGTTCCGGGGAGCGAGAAGTTCGAGCAGATAAGTATTTTCGATACGCCTGCTGATGAAGAGGCGCGTGAGGCCGAGAACGAGAGCCTTGCCAAAGAGCGGGCCCTTCAGGAGGCAATGCTCGAGATCAAGCGCAAGCACGGCAAGAATGCGGTCGTGAAGGCTGCGAATCTCAAGAAAGGCGGCACGGCCATGGACCGCAACAACCAGATCGGCGGGCATAAGGCATGAGGTATCCCGGATGAGAAACTACGATGACATCAGGCATCTCAAGAGACCTCAGTACATTGATCTGCCGCCTATGCCGGTACACGACAGGGCAGCGCAGTTCTCGCCTTTCGCGGCGCTGGTGGGCTATGATGATGCGGTGGCGGAGACGGCAAGACTTACGGACAGCAGACGTGACATGATGGAGGACGGGATAAGCGGGCTGAACAGGCAGCTGGAACTGCTGGAAGAGCGTATCAGGGAGATGCCGCCGGTGAAGGTGACATACTTTGTCGCGGACAGGTTCAAGGAGGGCGGAAGCTACGTGACAAGAGAAGGCGCGGTTCGCCGGATCGACAGCCTTGCCGGTTGTCTGGTGTTTGCCGACGGCGGCAGAGTGCCCCTTGCAGATATCTACAGTATGGAATTTTTATGAAAGGATGCTCAACGCTCGTAGCGTTCGACCGGCGGGATAATAAAGTAGTCCGCGCAGCACACGTTATTCATGTCTATATCATCCTTTGTGATGCCCTCGCGGCAGCAGACGACCGATCCGGTGTCCATGACAAACTCGTTATCATATTTATAGAGCCACTTGCCGCCCTTCATCACGGCCGACAGCCCGCGTGCCCGGTAGATATAATCTGCATCAGCGTAATCGCCGATTGCCATTACCCCGTAATCGCTGTCTGTTACTGATTCCCATTCAAGTTCGTCCATGCCAATCCTCTCGAAATCAATGAGTTTCCTGATCTGCGGCTTGTTATTGAACCCCGCCACGCCGCCGCTGAGCCAGTCAACATCAGCCGTGATCCGGACCAGATCGCCGTCTCCTATATCGCCGGGAAGATTGTATTCGATGTCGTAATAGTGACCGGTCTCGATTAACCTGTTGCCATATCTGAAAGCGTAGAATGTGACATTGTCCTCTTTTGTTGTGTAGAGCTGATCCACAACGGGCGCATTGCCGCCCGGGGTTTTTGTAAGGTCTATCGTACATCCGGTTGCCGGCAGGATGAGCGATGCGATCAGTGAGATTGTGCAGGCAATAGCTATGAGCTTCTTCATTATACGGTCCTCCAGTTGATGACGTTCTGATATATATACAGTTATCGGGAGGGGAATGTTGCACAAAAAATCTGAAGAGCCCAAAAACGGCCGCACAGAAGTGCGGCCGTCCATAAATGGATCAATCACAGACAAGTCAATGCGATGCGGTCTTACAGTATCGGATACCACATGCGGACGATCGACTCGATCTTCTTTTTGTCTTCTTTGGTCTCCACATTTGTCTGAAGGATCTGGATAACCTGCTCCATGGTCTTGCCCTGCTGCTTCAGCATTTTGATCTGTATCTTCAGCTGTGCGTTGCTAACTGAAGAGGAAGTAGCACTGATGCCGCCGTTTACGTTCTCAAGTTCATTGATATCGAATTCATAGTCGTCTTCCATTGTTATATCCTCCTACCGGTAGTGTTGACTGCCATTGTCAGCATACGTCAGTATTATTGTTTGTTTAACATTGAAAATTAACACGTTCAATCTGTGATGTCAAGTTTTTCCGATTTGTGTCCGGTACAAATACCCATCTTCAGAGCCTGATGAGGACAGGCCCTGACACAGTCGCCGCAGCGGACACATTCGTGGCTGTTGGGTTCAACAGACGGATTGATGTTCATTTTGCAGGCGCGGGCGCAGGCGTCACACCCTACACATCTGGAACTGTCGACGGCCATGCGGTACAGGGAGATCCTGTTGAAGAACCCGTATAGGGCGCCGAGAGGGCAGAGGTATTTGCAGAAAGGCCGCCACACGATAAGGCTGGCGGACAGCACGATGCCCAGGACCACCAGTTTCCACGAGAACAGGCCGCCAAACTGTTCGGCGATCCTGCTGTCTGCGGCGGCAAGGAGCAGTCCGGCCGTTGTCCCCGACGGGCAGATGTATTTGCAGAAAAAAGGAGTTTGCTTGAAGCACAGCGGCAGCAGTATAACGAACAGACCGAGCACGATATACTTGAAATACCGCAGGTATCTGTCGAGCTTGAACGAATTGCGCTTGATGAACGGGATCCTGTACAGAAGATCCTGCAGGAACCCGAATGGGCACAAAAAACCACAGACAGCACGTCCGAGAAGGGCGCCGAAGAATATCAGCAGTCCAACGACGTAGTAGGGGAATCTGAAAGACCTGGCGCCAAGAAAACTCTGAAGTGAGCCAATAGGACACGCGCCCATGGCACCGGGGCAGGAGTAGCAGTTGAGACCGGGGACGCAGACGTTCTTGACGGGACCCTGGTAGATCTTGCCAGTGAAGAAGCCCTGGAAATTGGCGTTCTGGAGCAGGGTGGCTATGGCCTGGACCACGGGACGAACAAAAGCTTTCTTATCCAATGCCGACACACTCCATGCAGATTCGGATCGCTTTCGAGAGGACGGAGGCGGGGTCGCCAAGGATCACGCCGGTCACGATCAGGGCGGTTCCTGCCAGGATAAAGGCGAATGTTAGGACATATCTTCTCATTTGAGGATGGATGTAATGACGCTTTCCCAGCCCTCGTAAGTATCGGGTCCGATCATGATGGAGTCCCGACCGGGCGGGGTGATAAGATTTCCGCTGCTGTCCACAAAAATGGTGGTGGGCATATACCCGGTATTGTATGCGTCAAAATCGGTTGAGTATTGCAGGATCTGGTAACTGATGTTTCCGTCACCGAGGATGTCGTCCACATCATCTTCCATGGTCATGTCGGAGTAGATCCCGATCACCTGGAATCCCTTATCCTTATACTTGTCCGCCAGCTGCTGGAGCGCGGGCATCTCCTCTACGCAGTATCCGCACCAGGGCTCCCAGAAATTGATCATGGTCACTTTAGCCTTCGCGAAAATGCTCTCATCGTACCTTTTGCCCTCTCTGTCAGTCGTATGGAACCTCAATCCGCGGCCGTTATATTCCTCAGTGGGGTATGTTTCTTCCTCTGTTTCAGCCTCAGATTCTTCAGTCTCATCTTCGGTCTCTTCTTCGGTGGTCTCTTCGTCATCGTCGCGCGGGACGTCACCGGATATCGAGCATGATGTCAAACCAAATGTCATTGATGCACAAATTGCAGCGCATAGTGCGATCGTCAGGATCTTCTTTATAGTGTCATCTCCCTTATGTTTATTATTCCAGCTTATTCAGGGGGATTATACCATAATATGCTATAATCATGTGACGCCCGCAGTGCGGCAAAGGGGGTGCAGCAATGGCTGATGTAAACAACAACGACAGTGATCTTATCTGGGAGGAGGTCTCTACGGAACATATCCTTCAGAATGAGTGGATAGATATCAGGAAGTCAAGATACCGTTTCCCGGATGGAAGCGAGTTCGAGCCTTTTTACAGCTACAGCAGGCGTGATTACGTGGTGATAGTGGCATCCGATACTGACGGCAACTATATCTGCGTCCGCCAGTTCAGGCAGGGCATAAAGGAAGTTACGACAGAGTTTCCTGCAGGAGGGATAGAGCGCAGGGACGGTAAAGAGTACAGGGAAGACAGTGCCCCGGGAGACATACCGGCGGAGGATGCTCTTGAGGCTGCTAAGCGGGAACTGATGGAGGAGACCGGGTACGAGTCTGACAACTGGCAGCATCTCCTGACAGTGCCGTCCAATGCGACAATAGCCGATAACTATGCATATCTCTTTGTGGCACGTGACTGCAGGCTTGTTGCAGGACAGTCGCTTGATACAACAGAGTTTCTCAAAGTGGTAAAGCTTCCAGCACAGGAGATCGAGCGGCTGATACGCGAAGGAGACTTCAAGCAGGCCATGCACATAGCGGCGTGGCTTCTGGCACTGAGACGGAACTGATTTTTATTAAACCCCTATTATTAATTCCACTTGCTATACCTGATCATTAATCCCACCCGCCCGCCCAACCGCCCACCCAGCCAGCCACCCGCCCCTGTAATAAGAGTGCTTTCTATGTTACAATCCTCACATGGAAAGGCTTATCAAGGTAACTGTGGCACTGGTCGGTGTGGCTTTGGTCATTATCGTTGCGGCCAATATCTTCGGACTTACTGCAGGCAGTATGGACGCGTCGAAGTTTGCACCGGCGGTGGGAGATCCCCAGCCTTCCTCCACAGGCGAGGCACAATATGTTGACGAGAACGGGAACAGTGTTCATTTCAATAAGCCCCTCAAAGAGTCCGATTATCTGGAATTGAGGAACAAGTATGATTTCGAGTCGGATTTCTATCCTTATTACAGTCTCCTCAATGAAGAACAGAAAAGAGCTTACTATTTTATCTACGATGCTGCGATGAATCTGGAGTCCGATGTATATCTCGGATCACTCCTGAAGATAAGCGCCAGCGAGGTAATGGATATAATAACCGCTGTCTATAATGACCATCCCGAGCTGTTCTGGCTGGAACACGAGGCAAATTATACATACGGTTCGCATCATATGGTGGTTACGGTATCGCCATCCTATAACGGGCTTGCAATGGACCTGGAGAACAACAGACGCAGGTTCGAACAGAAGGTCAATGACATAGTGGATGAAGCCCGTGCGGAATCCCATAACGGCGTAGTCCACGAGGAAGCGGTGGTCCACGACATCATCTGCAGGAACTGTGAATACGATCTTAATTCCGACTATAACCAGAGCGCGTATAGCTGCCTTGTGAATGGCAGATCTGTCTGCAGCGGCTATGCGAGGGCTTTCCAGTATGTGATGACAAAGCTTGGTATTCAGACGTATTTCGTCACGGGTACATCCTATAACGGCGGCGCTCACGGATGGAATATCATAAAGCTCCAGGACAAGTATTACAATGTTGATGTCACATGGGACGACGAACTTGGAAGGCAGCTCGGGGAAGATCTCCACGCTTTCTTTAATGTGTCCGATTCCATGCTGAACGATTCTCATAAGAGGGCAACGCTGAGCAGCAGACTGCCAGCCTGTACCGAAGAGGATCTTACATACGACAAGACTGTAGGGGAGACCAGGAAGATAAAGGATATCATACTGGGATAAATACAAATACAAGATAACAGGAGGCACGGCTTATGAAGATCGAATCCATGAATTGCCCCAACTGCGGAAGATCACTGAATCTCAGCGAAGAGGATCAGAATAAGGAATTTGTCACGTGTCCTGCCTGTGGAACACAGCTCCATATTGATTATGAGAATAAAGGCGGCGGAACGGGGACCGGAAGAGATCCCAGGACCACGATAATGAACGAGGCCAACGGGACTCCCATCGCACATGTGATCGTCCCTGAGGGCTGGACTGCAAAGGGCATGATAATGCCCATCGATCAGGGTATCGATAAGCCGTTCCAGGCGACAGTGCTGGCCAGATCGAACGACGGCGCATCAACCATATTTATCAGGAGCGGTGAGATGTTCATAGATGTCCTGCAGCAGTTCGACCATTTGACCGGCGGAGATGCTTTCGCGCAGGGAAAGATGCTGAAGACATATCCCATGAAGATGTACAGGCAGATGCCTGTCAGCCAGTATATGGATGCTGTGGCGGGCGGCATGTTCAAGGGTTTTCAGATCACGCCTGTGGCTGATGCGAAGCTTCCGAGTTTCTGGGGGACGCACCCTGACATGGCGCAGAAGCACCTGAATTACAAGTTCGAATTCCAGCATTTCTGGGATATGTGCTTCACGAACCCCGTGTGCGAGATGTTCCTGCTGTCATCCAAGACAGGTTCTTTCCTGCGTAAGTATACGAGTCAGGCGAATGTTCATCTGTTGGGGCTCGATATGTCTTTCCTGGAGACGGAAATGAGGTCCACCGGACTGGAACTGGCTTACGGTATGGCAGGTCTTATGGCTATGTCGGTCAACAAGGGATCGGGTCATTATATGCACTGGGGAAGCGAGATCATATTCTCATGTACCACCGATGCCGCACATGAGGCGGCTGCCACTGCGGCGTTCATGCAGATGGTGTCGTCTTTTACTTTCGATGAGGCAATTTACAAGGCCAAATTCCAGAAGGCCGAGATGTTCAACCGCCAGCAGCTGGCAATACAGGCTCAGGCTAATCAGATCAATGCCCAGCTCCAGCAGCAGCTGGCTGCCAATCAGGCAAGGCTTCAGCAGACACTGGCTGACAACAGCCGTGCCATGAGCGACATGATAATGGATTCCTGGGATAAGAAGATGGCTTCTGATTCCAGAGTCAGTCAGGCACGCCACGAGGCGACAATGGGTGTCAACACATATTTAAGGACAGACGGGACAACGGTCGAGCATTCGGTGGTGGCAGACCACGTGTATGAGAACAGTTACGGCGATACGGTGGGTGTGTCCGGAAGCGCGATCGATCCGTCGCTGATACCTGACTGGCGGGAGATCCCCAAGGCCTGAATGTCTTGAACAGACAGGGGTATTGCGTTATCATTCATTAAGTTTTCTTATAATGACGGGCGGGAATATGAGCGAACAGACAGCACAGGCTAATACAGGCACATCTTTCGAATCGCGTGTCCTGAGGGACATGAGTTCGGCAGTAATCGTTATCAACCGCAAGGGACAGGTGGTCTATGTCAACGCCCCCGCTTCCAGGATGCTCGAGATCGTGGTCAATGAAGGTGACGAGCCTCTGAGAACCAATGATTACCGCAAGAACGAGGTGAACTACGATTTCTGGGATAATGTCATACAGCCGCTTTACGATAAGGGACACACACATAACGCGCTGACTTCATATACTACGCCGTCAGGCAGGAAGTTTGTATTAAGGATGTCCAGTTCCTACCTGCCCGGTGACGGCGAGGACGCACTCATAGTCGTTACGCTCGACGACGAGACGGAGAAGGAAGCGATCAAGAGAAAGCTCAGTGATTCGTCGAGGACTTTCTCGCTGTTCCTGGTGTTTTTCTGTTCATGGATAATCATATATGCCCTGTGGAAGCATCTGAACGATCCTGTCCCCGGCAGCTGGATGACGGTCGGCGTCGAGATACTCTCACTCCTCATGATGTTCTTCATGCTAAAGTTTACGAGCCTCACGCTTCATGACTTGGGTATCAAGGTGGGAAGAAAGACACTTGGAAAAACGGTGAAGACAGCTGTCCTCATTGCTCTTGGCGGTGTAGCGCTTCTGTTCGTGATCAAGTTCGTTGCCAGACTAATAGCGCCCGGCTCATTCAGACCGGATCTTCCGTTCTTCGATATCACACTCTTCGGCCTTCCGCAGCTTGGATATATCTTTACGGCAGGCATCCAGGAATTCCTGGCACGAAGCGTCATGCAGAGCAACCTGGAGAGGATCATCGACAGCAAGCACGCTGGCGTCCAGGCGATAATCGTGTCGTCCCTGATCTTCGCGGCGATACATGTCCATCTGGGCTTCTTCTTCATGATAGGCGCCGCCATCCTGGCAGGCTTAGAAGGCATCCTTTACTACAAGCAGCGAAATATATACGGCGTGTGGATCGTCCACTGGTCTTTCGGCGTGTGCGGCACGCTCTTAAGCCTGATCGACCATTGACCTCATCGCGAAAGTGCTCCGCGCACTCACATAATCCCAATCATTCTGCCCGATGCCTATAGCGTCATAGACTGCGCAGGTCATGAATCCGCCTGCCCGGGCACCGTCAATACACATGGGGACATCCTCGAACACGACCGCTCTTCCGGGATCTGTTCCGCCGGCCTCCTCCATCGCCCTTATGTATATGGCGGGGTCGCTCTTATCAGCGCGCGTTCCGATATCATCTAGAGTTATCACCGTATCGAACAGTTCCAGCACCCCGCATCTTGCCAGGCACGGTTCCGCGTGAGCCCTGTCCAGAGCAGTGGCGGCGGCCAGCCTGAATCCTTCCTTGTGAGCCCTGATCAGGTATTCTTCTGCGCCATCCTTGAGCAGGATATGCTCGCGGTAGTATTCCTCCACCATGTCGTTCCATTCCTGCATTATCTCCTCAGGTGACTCCGTCAGACCGAACAGCTTTTTGGTGTAGTCCGCACCGTCACGCACACATAGCTTTGTGATGGTCTCAGTATATTCAGGGGTGACTTCAAATCCTCTCTTCCCGAGAAAATCAATATCCACCTGATTCCACACATTCAGTGAATCAAGTATGGTCCCGTCGAGGTCGAATATAAGGATATCGGCGGTCTTTCTCAGTTCCTTGAGGGGAGGAATGCTCATATGCTGTATGTCTCCCTCAGTTCTTCTATCAGGTTCGATATGCCTTCTTCGCAGTCGCTCCAGGTTGCCTCAAAGTCCCCTGTGTACCAGGGGTCAGCCACGTTCCTGTCAAGGAGCATGCGGACGTGCCCGAGATCCTCGTTGGGGAACATCCACTTCATGTTGCGCATGTTGTTGGAATCCATCAAGATGATGTAGTCGTAGTATGCGAGATCGCGCCTTGTTATCTGTCTGGCGGTCTTGCCCTGACAGTTTATCCCGTGAGCATTCAGTATCCTCCTTGCAGGGGGATACACGGGATTGCCGATCTCCTCTGTTGATGTCGCAGCAGATGCGATCTCGAAGTATTCTGCGATCCCGAGTTTATTCACCATATCCTTCATCATGAACTCGGCGATCGGGGACCTGCAGATGTTGCCGTGACAGATAAAAAGCACTTTTATCATATATACGATTTGCCAAGAAAAACTTACATAACACCGAGTTTGGATACTTCAGCTGCAACATACTCTCGATACGATATGGTCAAACAAATCAGCCTGAATCTGTTTCTCCAGATCTCTCAGCGCCGGAGCGTTCTTATGCCCTTTGGGCATCGGGTCATTATGGTCAAGCCTCAAGCTGTACAAATACTTGCGTTCTCCGAAGGAATCAGTATATTTAAACCTGTAACGTCCGTCGGGAAGCTGACACTCGCCACTGTGTAAGATTCTTCCTCTTTTATCTCTCCTTTTATTCATTTATTTGGAACTCCTTTTCAATAAAATAGAGCCCCATATGACGTATTAAATATATCATATGGGGCTTATCATTTCTGCCAAAACTTGTGCACCCCTATGGCAGATAAGGGGTCGAGATGCTTATACCGCAGTAGCTCTGTCGATATACTGCTCGAAAGTCTTACGCTTGATCATGGCACGGTTACGTAAATAGTATTTTCAAGAGCAAAGATCACCAGGCTGTTTTGCTGATCTTTACTTTTTGTCTTTACTGTTTTCAACAAACGATCTTTGAAGCTGTTCAAGGAAGCGTTCGGCAATCGGAGTGAAGGCCTGATATCTGTTCCATGCGATATAAAGCTTTGTCTCAAGTTTTGGAGTCAAAGGACGGAATACAAGACCGCTGCTGTCAGATGTATCAACGAGGTGATCAAAGGTCAGCAGATATCCAAGACCTTCTTTTGCGAAAATGGAACCGTTATAGGACAGGCGGAAAGAGCCTTCGAGTTTCATCTTGGAAAAATCTGAGCCTGCCCATTCTTTTACTTCATTATTCCATGCCTGCTCTGAGCAGAATAAAGGCAGTCCCGCAAGATCTTTTGCACGGATTGATTTTTTGCCTGCCAGGGGATCGTCTTTCGGTATCACGAGACCCCATCTGTCGCTTTCGGGGAATTCTATAAATTCATATTTGTGACTGTCGGGATATTCTGCAAGAACAAGAAAATCAAGCAAGCCCTTATCGAGCTTGTCCGCTATCTGCTCTGTATCTCCGCTGGTGATGTGGTAGTGCAGATTCGGATAGCGGGTCTTAAATTCTTTGATCACTTTGGCAAGATGCTTGATCAGAAAGGACTCTGCCAGTCCCAGATAAAGTTCGCCGCCTGTGATGTCATCGAGGGAAACAAATTCCTTCTCTATCTTGTCGGCCATGCTTATAAGGTCTTCGGCACGGTTTCTGAGGAGAATGCCTTCGTCTGTAAGACGGATACTGAAGCTGTGTCTTGTAAATAATTTCTTGCCGAGTTCATCTTCCAGGGACTTTAACTGTTTGGACAGCGTCGGCTGGGTTACATGCAGTATTTCCGCTGCCCGCGACATGTTTTCTTCCCTTGCTACTGCAAGAAAGTATCTGAGGGTCCGTATCTCCATATCAGCACCGCCTTTTCTATGATATGCCGAATCGGAATATCACGATATTCATTATAACCATTAGCGAGGGATGCCACAAGCGATTAAGATGGAAATGTAAAGAACGGAAAAGCATATGGATGTGAGGATTTCTGTGGATCAGATACGATTAAAACAAAACCTGACCGACGCCGGATGCAGTAACAGGACGATAGACGAGATCACCGGAATGTGTGAATCAGGGAATATGGAAGGAGCCTTACATCTGATGAAGAAAGACCGGTGCAGGCTTATGGATGAGCTGCATGAGAGCGGAAGGAAGGTAGATCTGCTGGACGTTCTGATCCGTGTCACGGAAAAGGAAATGAAACAGGCAAACAAATAATACGGAGGCAACATATCATGATGAAGACTGAAGAACTTAAATTGACACAGGAGTGGGACAAGACTTTCCCTAAGAGTGAAAAAGTGAGTCACGGCAAGGTGACCTTTGTAAATCATTTTGGCATCACGCTGGTGGCGGACATGTATGTACCTAAGGATGCATCCGGAAAGCTTCCTGCGATCGCTGTTTCCGGTCCCTTCGGAGCATGTAAGGAGCAGGCATCGGGGCTTTATGCACAGACAATGGCTGAAAGAGGATTTATTACGATAGCATTCGATCCTTCCTTTACGGGAGAGTCAGGCGGATTTCCTAGAGCGATGCATTCTCCTGATATTGACGTAGAAGATTTCCAGGCTGCTGTTGATTTTCTTTCCGTACAGGACAATGTGGATCCGGAGCGTATCGGCATCATCGGTATCTGCGGCTGGGGCGGCATGGCACTTCAGACTGCATGTGCGGATACAAGAATCAAGGCAACCGTCACATCAACTATGTATGACATGTCCCGTGTTGCAGGCAACGGATATTTTGATTCTGCTGACAGCAAAGAAGCAAGAAAAGCAGCAAGAGAAGCAGTCAGCAAACAGCGTACGGAAGACTACAGGAATGGCAGCTACGTGAGGGCCGGTGGTGTAGTCGATCCTCTTCCTGAAGACGCACCGTTTTTTGTGAAGGACTATTACGATTACTATAAGACTGACAGAGGCTATCATGTCCGCTCACTGAATTCCAATGAAGGATGGACCGTTCAGGCAGGAACATCCCTTGCAAATACAAGGCTGTTCACCTATGCGGGAGAGATAGACAGTGCCGTGCTTATGATACACGGCGAAAAGGCTCATTCCTGCTATATGAGTCAGGATGCTTTCAAGCTTCTGAACGGAGACAACAAAGAACTCCTGATCATTCCGGATGCTGTGCACACAGACCTGTATGACGGCGGTGATAAGGATTTTATTCCCTTTGATAGGATGGAAAGCTTCTTTAATGAGTATCTTAAGTGACCGGAGGTTATGAAGATTATGGGTAAAAATGTATTGGTCATATCTACCAGTCCGCGTACAGGCAGCAATTCTGAGCTTCTGGCCAATGAGTTTGCCCGGGGTGCAAAGGACGCAGGCAACGAAGTAGAGATTATAAGCCTTAAGGATAAAGATATAAAGTTCTGCAGAGGCTGCTTTGCTTGTCAGAAGACTAAGAGATGCGTGATCCGTGATGATGCGGATCTGATCGAGCAAAAGATGGAAAAAGCGGATGTCCTGGTTTTTGCCACGCCGATCTATTATTACGAGATGAGCGGACAGATGAAGACTATGCTCGACAGGGGCAATCCTCTGTTTACAACGGATTATGCATTCCGTGACGTTTACTTTATTGCGGCGGCTGCTGAAGATGAGGAGTATGTCTGGCAGAGAGCGAAAAGCGGTCTTGAAGGCTGGATAGAATGCTTTCCTAAAGCAAGGCTTGCCGGATGTGTATTTGGCGGCGGGGTAACAGAAACAAAAGAAGTGCTGGGCAACACAGCCATGGACAAGGCTTACGAAATGGGAAAAAACCTTTAAAGAGCGAGGTGTCTTGAAGATGCGCAAACAAGTTGGACCGAAGATCTGCATAGTCTTTTTGCTGGCACTTGTGCTGATATTTGCAGGGTGCGAAAGAAAGACACCGGAAGTTATAACAGATCCGGAGATAAAGGAGGAATCATCCGTTTTTGCGCAGACTGAACCTGACAATACAGAGGTTCAATCTGCCTTACCGGAGACTTCGGATACAAGTAAGCCTGAGAAACCGACAGATCTGACACAGGAGACAAATGCAGAGAATATGGAACTGATAATGAAGATTGATGGAACCGAGGTCAGCGTTGCATGGGAGAATAATGAGTCCGTTGATGCTATTAGGAATCTGGCAGCTTCCGGTGGACTTGAGATCAATATGTCCATGTATGGAGGGTTTGAGCAAGTCGGTTCTATCGGACAGAGTATTCCGAGAAGCGATGAGCAGACGACTACAAAAGCCGGAGATATCGTTCTGTACTCAGGGAATCAGGTTGTCGTGTTTTATGGTTCCAATTCCTGGGCATATACAAGGCTTGGCAGGATTACAGGTAAAACGGAGCAGGAATTAGCGGAGATGTTGGGGAAAAAGAATGTGGTGCTGAGTTTCGAGATTGGAGCGAGAAGATAACCCGCAATTTAGTGCAAAACAACGCAGACTTGTACGGAAGAAATATAATAATGAGATTAAGCGTTCTTTTCCCGAATGATATAATTACCTTGTCTGAGGGATGATCCCTTAGTCGGGAAAATAATCAGTATTATTTGCTATACTGGTTTGCAAACAATGTTTACAGTGATGCAATTGTTATGCAGAAATGCTTAGATGAACGAAGTTAACAGGACATTATTCATTCCGCTTTACGGAAAGGCCAGGGTAAGCAAGAAGAATATTATTCTGAGCGATCCCTTTGCTGAGAAGATATGGGAGAAGGAAGCTTTCCCTGTAAAGGGGAAGTCAGCTTCCAAATGGCTGGCATATAACATGGCGATGAGAGCCAGGATATTTGATGAGTGGACTGATTCCATGATAGAACAGGATCCTGATGCTTTGGTCCTTCACATAGGCTGTGGCCTCGACAGCAGATGTCAGCGTGTAAAAAAGCATCCCAAACTCTGGCTTGATTGTGATTTCCCGGATGTTATATCGATGCGCAGAAACTATTACGAAGAGTCATCCGCATATCAAATGCGCGAACTGAACGCATCCGATACTGAGCAGGTCAAGGTTTTGCCGGACAGCGATAATGTGATCGTCATCCTTGAAGGTATAAGCATGTATCTTACTAACGGGCAGATCAGGGCTTTTCTCGCGGTGTTGCAGGAAAAGTACAAGTCAGTTCATATCCTGATGGACATATATACTGTTTTCGGTGCGAAGGCATCCAAGTACAAGAATCCGATAAATGATGTCGGAGTGACAACAGTCTATGGCATAGACGATATCGATGGCTTGCTTGAAGGATTGAAGATCCGGTTTAAAGCTGAGCATTCGCTGACACCTCCTGAGCTGGTAGATGAGCTTCAGGGATTTGATAAGAGTTTTTTCAAGCTGATGTTTACAGGTAAAATGTACAGGAAGATCTATAGATTAGTCGAACTTGAAAAACTGAATGTATAATCATAAGCAGAGTATAGCTTTAGGGGAAAGAAGTTCTCATAAGTATTAAATATAACGCTCATGAAGACTGAGTCATAAGCGAAAATGTTATTATGATTTTATCCGGTTGTTTTGGAGCAGAAAATCAGGAATAAACCATACTTGCTACTTGCGTGCCATAAACTAAATGAAGCGTTGAGTAAGCTTGATAAGATCACAAAGAAGAACGGGATACCTCATTATCACTGCAGGATATCGGAAAGAATAACAGTTAAATACATCCATACATTTACATATGTCGATATGTATGTTAATATCCTTTTGTTCAGGGGAGGTGACTGCATATGGGATACAGAGAAGATGCACGTAAGATCAAAGCATTGGCAGATGAGAACCGGCTGGCAATAATGATGTCGCTTCGGCAAAGGGAGAAATGTGCCTGTTATCTCCTGGAAGAACTCAATATCTCTCAATCCACGCTCTCGCATCACATGAAGCTTCTTTGCGACAGTGGACTTGTTGATTACCGCAAAGAAGGAAAATGGATGCACTATTCACTTTCGCGAGAAGGCGTAAATGCTTTCCGAGAAATGATAGACGGATATATACGGACCGACGACTGATCTAGGAGATACAGGTATGACTTTCAAAGACAGAGTTTTTATTGTAACCGGCGCAAGTTCCGGTATGGGAAAGAGCTGTTGTGAACTTCTGCTTGAGAATGAAGCTGTTGTAGCAGGCATCGATGTAAATGACAGCACGATAGAACATGGATCTTACTCGCACTATAAGTCTGATGTCCTTGCAGAAGAGCAGATTCAGAAATGCATATCAGAAGTCGATTCCAAATACGGGCATATAGACGGTTTGGTCAATGCTGCCGGTATCTTTGGCAATAACAAGCCCTTCTATGAATTAACAAAAGAAGAATGGAACAGAGTAATATCGGTAAATACTACCGGAACTTTTATCGTATCCAAAGCTGCAGCCCCGCTAATGATCAGGCAAAAGCAAGGCAAGATAGTCAATATAAGCTGCATAAGATCCACCATATATAAGAACAATATGGCAGATTATGCTGCTTCGAAGGGCGCGGTTGCATCGATGACATCTGCCATGGCATTGGATCTAGCCCCATATAATATTCAGGTAAACAGTGTTGCTCCCGGATTTATATACACCGGAATGACAGCGGCTTCATTTGATATACCTGATGTGAGAGCAAAGTCAGAAGCTCTGATACCAAACGGAAGACTCGGCATGCCCAAAGACATAGCATCGGTTGTGCTGTTCCTTTTGTCTGACATGTCGGATTATGTGACAGGAACCATGTTGTTTGCTGATGGCGGTTATCACATACAGAAGTGATCAGACGAGTTTCATTATGAGATAGGGATCAAAAAATATATGGCATTTATAGTTAAAGAGTATTCTGATACAGAAACAGTTAAGGACTTATTTATTGAGTATTCTCATATCAAAGGGGCGGAAAGCTGTTTTGTCTCGTTTGATAAAGAATTGAATGATCTGGATGGATATTATTCCGGCGGAATAATATTGATCGGATACGAAGAAGACAAACCTGTGGCCTGTGTAGCTGTCAGAAAGATAAATGACGAAACATGTGAAGGAAAACGCTTGTTTATCAAACCTGAATATAGAGGAAAGGGGTACGCCAGGAAAATGATCAAAACGATGACGGACAAGGCTTCTGAACTTGGATTCAAAGAAGTTGTTTTCACGACCAAACCGGAAGTCATGAGCGTTGGATACGGTCTGTATAAACGAATGGGGTTTGAAGAATTATCCGAAGAGAATGGAATTGTTTCTATGAGGATAGATCTTTGCAAATGAATTGGCAGCCCGTAGCGACAGAAGATGCATTGGGTGATCTTTTCAGTTGGAGCATGGCTTCTCGAAAATAACAAGCTGTGCATTATTTCCCAAAGTTAATTGAGTAAATGGACGGAGACGGGAACGGTATATACAAAAACAGATATCGCTTGATCTTATAAGGTCAGGCGGTTTTTATAATGGTATAATTAGAGTGTCAGTAAGATGGATTATCAGTTTACACACCGAGGTGACAGTTATGAAAATATTGACCAAACGGCTTGCTGTTATATTAACATTTGCGATCGTCGGAACTATGCTCTGTTCATGTAAACCAGAAACGCCCAATGTAACAGATACTGAGAGTGCAAAACTCTATCAGACCCCAATGGAAGCGCTGGAACTCAGTCCCGAGGACTCGCCTGAATGGGTCGTTCAGCTGGCTGAATCGACAGGTGCAACTAATCAGATCTTTGTTATAGCTGCTCATGAGAAGACAACAGCATGGGTATCCCTGCATGAGAAAGATGCAAACGGAAAATGGAAGATGATCATGACGACTCCAGGATACATCGGTATGAACGGGCTCGGCAAAACAAAAGAAGGCGACGGTATGACGCCTGTCGGAACTTTTACATTCAACCGAGCTTTCGGTATCGCAGATGATCCCGGTTGTGCCATTCCGTATGTCAAAGCAGATGATGACACATACTGGTCCGGTGATACAGCAGATGGTATGCATTACAACGAACTCGTAAGTCTGAAGGATCTGCCAAACCTGAACAAGGATGACAGCGAGCATATTGTTGACTATGTTTACGAATACCAGTATTGCCTTAACATAAGTTACAACGACTCGGGGACGCCGGGTGCGGGTTCAGCTATCTTCTTGCATTGCCTCGGGAACAGAAAGCCGCGTACGGGCGGTTGTGTCGCTATTCCGATGGAGCAGATGTATTACGTTATGCAACATGTATCACCTGACTGTATGGTCGTGATCGACTCAATGGATAATCTGGGGGCAACATTCTGAGTGCACCGATTAAACAATGGCAGGCAGTAAAATCAGGAATAAAACCTACTAAGCCCGGGAGCAAATCTCGGGCTTAAATATTGTGGTTAGCTATTCATTAGATTTGGTTAAACAGGTAAGTAATAAACAACCCCCATTATTATAGTCCCGTTATCAAAGAGTGACTCATCAAAAACTGCACAAAAATGAAAGTCAAAGATGGTCAAAAATGATTAGCACTCGCTTCTTGCAAGTGCTAATTGACGGACTATAATGTAGTCAGAACAAAGGAACGAGGATCAAAGAAGAGATCAGACCTCCACCTCTTGCTCGGATAACAACAATTCAAAGGAGATGATTAGTATGTTGATGTCCGGTTTATTTGGAGAAGATTTGTTTGATGATTTTTGGGGTTTCCCTACAAGAGAGCTTGCCAATATCGACAAGCAGCTTTACGGAAAACATGCGCAGAACCTCATGAAGACCGATGTCCACGAGAACGAAGAAGATTATGAGATGGATATGGATCTTCCGGGATTCAAGAAGGATCAGATCCAGATCAATCTTGAGAATGGTTACCTTACCATCAGTGCTTCCAAGGAGCATGACAATGAAAAGAAGTCGCGCGGCAAGGTCATTCGTCAGGAAAGATACGCAGGATCCATGCAGAGGAGCTTCTATGTCGGTGAAGGTGTAAAGACTGAAGACGTTAAGGCAAAGTTCGAAGATGGTGTATTAAAGCTTTGCATCCCGAAGAAGGAACTTAAGGCTCTTCCTTCCAACACAACGATTGCCATTGAAGGCTAAAGAACAGTTACAAGAACAATGAACAAGGCTCGGGGCTTACATCTCCGAGCCTTTTTCATATAATATGGCTTCAGTCTAATATGAGATAGAAGCTTTTACTAAAAACAACAACCCTCAAGAATAATGTCAGATTCCAATATCTGGCATGAAACTATAGTAGATGCAGTAAATCTTATATCATACAGTTAAATGAAAATTCTAAGGAATTTAATATACCAAGCTTGTTAGTTGATACTTGGTTTTAGTGCCCGATGACCGTCGATATGAACAACTATCTAATGTTCTGTTTATAAAATATAAAATACCGCAGGATCCATATCTTGCGGTCTTGTCTCTCAGGCTCAATTAATACTGCCGTGACAGACAAATAATATTTTTATCATTTTTTCCTCCTCATAAACCAGCATTTATTTTTGTTTCCATTTTTCGTGTTATGATTTGTGTTAGGATAATAATGATCATAACATTGAATTATTATTTGAGGTGTATATGAATAAGATTAAAATTGCTTTTTTCGATGCTAAGGAATATGACAGGCATTCTTTTGAAGAATCTAATAAGAGTGAGGAATTTGACATTACATTTCTTGATACGAGGCTTTCAAGAGATACTTGTAAACTCGCGGAAGATGCTGATGTTGTCTGTGTGTTCGTTAACGATGATATCGATGCCTCAGTCATCGATCAATTATCTGAAATGGGTGTAAAACTGATTGCGCTTAGGTGTGCAGGTTATAACAATGTTGATATCGAATATGCATTTAGGAAAATCCACATAGTAAGAGTTCCGGCTTACTCGCCGTATGCTGTAGCAGAACACGCCATGGCGCTTTTACTTACATCAATAAGACGAATACACAAAGCTTATATCCGCACTAAGGATTTCAACTTCAGTTTAAATGGATTGACCGGCTTTGATCTGCATGGTAAGACAGTCGGAATTGTCGGAACCGGTAAGATAGGCCGTATATTCATTGATATCTGTCGGGGATTTGGAATGAATGTTATAGCTTATGATAAGTTCCCCGCTGCTGATTCCGGGATAACGTATGTGTCATTGGATGAATTGTGGGAAAGAAGTGACATCATTTCATTCCACTGTCCGTTGACCGATGAGAACCGTCATATGGTTAATTCAGACAGCATAGCTAAAATGAAGAAAGGTGTAGTGCTAATCAACACTTCGCGCGGGGCTTTGATCGATTCAGAGGCATTGGTTGAAGGAATCAAACAACGTCAGATCGGTGCAGCATGTTTGGATGTATATGAAGAGGAATCCGATGTATTCTTTCATGATTATTCTAATCACATCATTAACGATGATACGTTGGCAAGACTTATATCAATGCCTAATGTCATTGTAACTTCTCATCAGGCATTCCTGACAAATGAGGCATTGCAGAATATTGCAGATACCACTCTCTCGAACATCAGGGAGTTCATTTCTAATGATACATGTGTTAATGAGGTTTGTTATAAGTGCTCTAATCTCGCTAACTGCAAGCAGACTCATGAAAAGAAATGCTTTTAATATATTCATGAGCCTTTGATATGATTAGTACATAAGATCATCAGTATAGATAACTAAATCAGGAATAAAACAGACTAAGGCTCGGAGTAATCTGAGCCTTTTAATTGGCAAAACAGTTAGTCGTGTCTAACCCCTTGTGTTATAATCCTCTTTGAACACAGGACAGTTAGTTATGAGTCTTATATACAGTATATTGAAGCCGATCCTTAGAAAAGCGACTGCCAAGAAGTCCTCCATGACAAGGGAAGACTTTATCAGGCAGGCCACTAAAGTACAGAAACGAACTTACGATTTTTCTGATATAAAAGGTTATGAGAAGCAGAAATGTGTTATAGCCGGTTGCACGTGTGTCATTTATTCCAAACTAGGCGGTAATCACAGTAAGGCAATCGTATACTATGCAGGCGGCGGATATATCAGATATCAGATGCCTAATAAGAAGAGCATAAGAAACTATATCGATCAGACCGGCTGTGATTTATGGATTCCTCAATATCCTCTCTACCCTGAACATGATATGTACGACGGAGTAAAGTTCGGATATGAGCTCCATAGGATTATGCTGGAAACCTATTCCCATGACAAGATCGTGTGGCTTGGATACTCGGCAGGCGCTCTTCTGGTAATGGGTTTAGGTAAACACATTGCTTATGAGGATTACGAGTTACCAATGCCCGGGGTTATCGTTGCTTTCTCGGTGTTTAATCTTTACACATCAAAGGAGAGCATCGAGAGAATGAAAGCCCTTAACGATAAGGATGTTGTTATGGGCGGAGATCTTTCAAAGCAGTTCAAAGAATTCTATGATCCTGACGGAACGATCCCAAAACATATCGCAGGCTGTGCCGCTGAAGACGATTACTCGGGATTCCCACCTCTGCTGCTCGGATTTGGCGGTGATGAGACAATGTCCGGTGATGCGCCTGATTATGAGACTGCATTCAAGCGATGTGGCGTTAAAGATTACAAAGTACACGTAGAACCAGATGCTTTTCACGCATATCCCGTATTCACCTTCACTCCGGAAGGCAGGAAAGGCGAACAGCAGGTTATCAGCTTTATTCAGAATAAACTCAAATTAAACATACCAAGTCTGCCAGTTGATTTGGGGCCTTAGCACTTGATGATCATCGATACGAACAACTATCTAATGTTCTGTTTATAAAATAAAAAATACCGCAGGATCCATATCTTGCGGTATTTATCGTATCGGGATCGGCATAGTAGAAACTTATATGTGTGGTCAACACATTTTTTGTAAAAATCAAAGGTACAAATAAGGTACAGTTATGAACCTTAATCCCCTCAAAACGCGTGAAAACAAGGGCTTGCGGTCTTGTCTCTCAGGCTCAATTAATACTGCCGTGACACACGAAAAGCACTTTTATCATATGTAATACTCCCAGTATTAATTCCGAAGAGTATTTTAATGCATTTGAAACGAATAAAAAACTATATTTCGGGATACAACCCTCACCAAACTCTTAAATGTATGTTTGCACAGCAGATTTGAGTAAGTGATTGGGTTTGATAATGCGCAATGCATATGGTTTAACGTTGCTGATTTTAAATAATCAGCAAAAACGGTAACGTTAACTGGCGTTTTTCTGGTTTTAATGATAAAGTGTGTATAGAATAATCGGGAGAGTGGAATATGGAAAAGTTTAAACGTGAAAACTACTTAAGAAAAATACGCGGTTTTTATGATGATTATGAAATTATCAAGGTAATTATCGGTGTCAGACGATGTGGCAAATCCAGTCTCATGGAAACAATAGCAAAAGAAATCAGGGATAAAGGTGTTACTGAGACAAACATTATCTATATTGATCTTGATAAACGTGGTAATAGAAATATCAAAACAGCAGATGCTTTGGAAGAAATAATAGATGGATATGTTACTGGGGATGGATTAAAGTATCTGTTTATTGATGAAATACAGAATGTTGAGGGTTTTGAAGAGCTTATCAACGGATATAGAACTGATGGCGGTTGGTCTATTTTTATTACAGGTTCTAATTCCTATCTCTTAAGCGGTGAACTTGTTACGAAGTTGACCGGACGTTATCTGGAATTTGAGATGTTTCCGCTGACTTTTGAAGAATACGAGAAAATGAAGCAGTTTTATGGGAAACCTGTTGATCCTCAGTTGCCGATTGAACTGGTGAACTATATTCAGGAAAGCGGTTTTCCAAAAACGATTTTCTATGACAATCTCGAAGATAAGCAGAAATATGTTCAAGGTGTAATCAACGAGATATTTGAAAAGGATATCCGCAAGCGAGTAAAGATAAGGAAGAAAGAAACATTTGAAATAGTTCGCAGATATATCATTAACAACTTTGGTGCAACAACAAGCATCAACAACATATGTGAAAGCCTTAATAACAGTGGATTAAACATAGGAAAAGCAACCATATCCAGATATATAAAAGCGTTAGTTGATGCTAAGATCCTTTATGAATGTGATCGTTTTGATATGAAGTCCAAACGATCATTAAGTGGTGAGAAAAAATATTATCTTTCGGATCTTGGATTTTACTATGCATCAAATACTGATAACCGGATTAACTATGGCCCGGTTTTAGAAAATATGTTGTATGTATATGCGTGTGCACACGATTGTTCCGTAAGCGTTGGAAGGATTGGAAAATTAGAATGCGATTTCATTATCAGAAATCGCGAGAGGGACTATTCCTATGTTCAGGTTGCTTATACTATAGCTTTAAGCAAAGAAACAGAAGACCGGGAATACCGTGTACTTGAAATGATCAATGATAACTATCCAAAGTATGTTATGACAACAGACTATCTTCTTCAGAAAAGAAACGGTATAAAGCATGTAAATATATTGAGTTTCATGCAGACCGGGCAAGAGTTCTAACCAGATAAAATTGGAAATAAGGGACTGCAATGAGAGTTTTGGCAGATGATCAGTATAACGAACTTACTGAACACATAAAGCAACTTGAAGCTGAGAATCAGTATCTCAAGAAACTGTTGGATGATGCCGGAATTCCGTATGACAAGCCTGACAACAACTCTGAAAAAGATGAACCGAATATAGTAAGCATCAAAGAAGAACCCATTACCAAGGAACTGGTTCAATTCTTTTATTCGATGTTCAAGGGCCGAAGAGATGTATATAGTCTTCGTTCCGGCAAGCCTAATGCCAAGACAGGAAAGCATGGCTATTACACCCAATGCGATAATTTTTGGAAGGCAGGGCTCTGCGGTAAGAAAGACGGCAAGAATACCAAATGCCAATCATGTCCCAATCAGAAGTACAAACCGCTGACAGGGGATGTTATTTATGCACATTTGACTGGTGTGAATGAAGATTGTTCGGATGTAGTAGGGTTATATCCCGTTTGGCCAGATGGTACTTGCAATTATCTTGTTTTCGATTTTGATAATCACGATGATAGTTCTGACTCAGTAAAATGGCAGGAAGAAGCCAATGCTTTGAGAGCAATCTGTACAGATAATGATGTTCCCTGTCTGGTCGAAAGATCGCGTTCCGGCAAGGGGGCACATGTTTGGCTATTTTTCGAAAAGGCGATAAATATCAAGAAGGCTAGACTGTTTGGTGCTACTCTTTTGGATAAGGGAGCTGAGAGTGTTAACCAGCAGTCTTTTGATACTTATGATCGTATGATTCCCGCACAGGATAAGCTTCCGGAAGGTGGCCTTGGAAATCTTGTAGCCCTTCCGTTACAAGGGCGTGCGGTAAAGAACGGGAACAGTGTCTTTGTTGATGAAAAATGGCAACCTTATCATGATCAGTGGAGCATGCTAAAGAATACAGGCAAGCTCAGTGAAACCTTCATAGACGAGAAACTGTCCTCATGGGGCAACAAATACAGTATAAGCAACGGTGATACAGACAACAAAACACCTGGACAAATATCAATTGATGAGACTCCGTGGGAAAACAGTACTGGATTTGAGAGTTCTGATATAAAAGGAACGGTTCGGATTGTTCTTGCAGATAAAGTATATGTTGATAAGACCGGTATTAAGCCGAGACTACAGAATAAGATTAGAAGATTAGCAGCATACAATAACCCGGCATATTTCAGAAATCAGGGAATGGGCATTTCAACCTTTGGGATTCCGAGAATAGTTTATTCCGGAGAGGATACTGAACAATTCATAGCAATTCCGCGAGGCTGTCTGAATAAACTCTGCAAAAATCTGAAAGCTGCAAAGATTGACTATTCTGTTGAGGATAAGCGTAACACGGGTAAAGGGATTAATGTTTCCTTTGCAGGCGAATTATATCCAGAGCAACATGATGCCGTTAACAGTTTGACAGGACACGATATTGGAGTGTTGGCTGCGGCTACAGGGTTCGGAAAGACTGTAGTCGGATCATATCTGATCTCAGAACGAAAGGTAAATACTTTGATCCTCGTTCATAACAGTGAGATTATGCAGAACTGGATAAATGACCTTGAGAGGTTTCTTATAATTAAAGAGGATTATCCGCAATACATGACTAAGACCGGAAGGGTTAAGATCAGAAAGAGTCTGATTGGAAGATTGACAGGAACTCATAATTCCATGACAGGAATTATCGATGTTGCCATGGTAACTTCTCTGGGATCCGGTGATTCAATAAAACCTTTTGTCAAAGATTATGGCATGGTGATAATGGATGAATGCCACCATGGTGCCGCAGAGAGCATAGAGGCAGTATTATCTAAAGTAAATGCAAAGTATGTATATGGTCTGACGGCCACTGTTAAGCGTGAAGACGGGAAAGACAAAACAGTGTTGATGCAGTTTGGACCTGTCCGTTTCAGGTTCACAGCCAAAGATAAGATCCGCTTGCAGGGAATGGAGCATATCCTTGAGCCTCGGTTTACGCCGATCATTTCAACAAAAGAAAAACTGACGTTAAATGAAGCCTATGAAATTGTATCCTGCGCTCCCGCGAAATTATACCTATGAGATAACTGATAAAGCTCTGCAAACGCCAGTATCGTGGGCATTTGCTTTGTCCAAGGCAGTGTTGACATTCCTTTACAATAGATATACATTATATCTATGTGGAGGTGATACTTATGGCTCAGCGCAAGGTTCAGAAGATTAGAGGGCAAGAATATGTCTATATCGACGAGCCGTATTGGAATCCGGAGAAGAAGCGCGGCGAACATAGACGCACCTATATAGGCAAGAACGTAGATGGCGTCTTCGTTCCTAATAACACTTATCTTCTTCAGCAGGAACGGAAGAAGAAAGGGCCTT
>FMTG01000046.1 GCA_900099715.1 Ruminococcaceae bacterium YRB3002
GTGATGTCCCAATCGAAGATTACGTCAGGCCAATCACCTTCATCATAAAGAAAGAGCAGAGACTGTGAAAGCCTCTACTCATATATTAAGAATCGCAGTTTGCAGGTGAGAAAAATGAAGTATAGACTTCCTGAAATTACCGACAAAGATATACTACAGAAATATGTACAAGAACACCATAATAACGGAGAAACCAGCATTAGTGCGAGCTTGGGTTTATCATCCTCTGATTATACTGAGTGGGTAACTAAGATAAAGAATAATGCTCTGTCTGGTGATGAACAATGGGGTAAATCTCTGCTGTATCTTTGCTTTGATGGGGACAGATTGATAGGTTTGCTAAGTGTTCGATATGAACTGCCAGAAGTGCTTTCTGAAAAATACGACGATATTGGGTATGGAGTCAGGCCATCCGAAAGGAACAAAGGTTATGCTACTGCGATGCTCAAATATGCACTGTCAGTGTGCAAAGAAAAAGGAATGGAAAAGGTTATACTTGGCTGTTATAAAGAGAATCTGGCCTTTGCAGCAACCATTCAAAAGAATGGCGGGACGCTTATTGCAGAAAACGAAAACTATAAAGAAGGAAGAACTAAAGGTCCGCGGATTTGTCCGGATGTTTAGTAAGAGAAATGGTGGGAAAAGGTGTAGTCTTTGGGCTGCACCTTTTCTTTCTGACAAAAAACAACATTTCCCGGGACCAGGTCTGCATATGTTGAATAATCAAGACTTCTCTGTTAAAATAATAAAGCCCTGTTAACAGGTCCGCAGACGACTCCTGTTGAAATATTCTGCCTGATCCGCACAATGAGGCCGTTGGGCAAAGCAGGGCAGAAACGCTCTGCATTTTAGTGATTTTGAATGTGTAAATCTCGTCCAATACATAATAGAGGAGGCTTTTTCATGGACAGAGAACAGACTGCACCTTCTGAGCAGCGAAACGAGCAGGCGGAGAAGACACCGCAAGTGAAGAAGAGATTATCTACGGTCAAGCTCGGGACTGTGATCCGTTGGGCGGTGATCCTCATTCTGTTTCTGTGGATCACAAATCCCGGCCTGATTCCGTTCCTACCGCAGAGTGCGCGGGATTCGGTGCGCGGGACGTGGCAGCGCATCTTCGGCGACGTCGGCAAGATCGCCGATACCTTTGTTTTGAACTGGGCGACGGTTTTTCAGGTGATCGCCATCATTCTGATGATGATCCTTGCCACCGCGCTGCTACGCTTTATTGTGCAGCATATTCACGCAAAGAATCCAAAAACGAGGAGTTTTCTTACGCTGATAAACAGCGCACTGAGTTATCTTACTGCGATCATCGGCTTTTTCTGGTGCCTGTCCACACTCGGCGTGAATCTCACGGCGATCCTTGCCAGCGTCGGAGTCCTGGCTTTGATCATCGGTTTTGGCGCGCAGAGCCTGGTGGAAGACCTTGTCACCGGAGTTTTTCTTGTTTTTGAAGACGAGTTCAACGTCGGGGATATCATCGAGGCAGGCGGCTTCCGCGGGACGGTGGAGAGTATCGGCATCCGCGTTACCTGTCTGCGGGACCTGGGAGGCAATGTGAAGATCATCAACAATTCCGACCTGCGCAATATTCTGAACCGGTCCAGTCAGGCCAGTTGGGCAGCTACGACGGTATCGGTGGCGTACGGGACGAAGATCGACGAACTGGAGACGAAACTGGCGGAGTTTCTGCCGGAGATCCAGCAGAAATATCCGGAGATCTTTCTGGAGGATCCGAAGTATTCCGGTGTGCAGGAGCTTGCGGACAGCGGGATCGTTCTAAAGTTCGGTGGCGCCGTGGATGAGAAGAACATCTACGCCGCCCCCCGTATTCTGAACCGGGAACTGCTGGTCTTTTTTGACAGGGTCGGCGTGCAGATCCCGTTTCCGCAGGTTGTTGTCCACCGTTCGGAGGAATGATCCATGGCGGAATACAGCGACATGCCGCCGGAAGAGAGGTTGCCGGAGGAAATCCCGACTCCTGCTCCCAGCGCCTATCCCCCGCCTGAAGAAGGCGTTTCCGGAAATACTGCAGGCGGAAGGTCGGAACACAGTCGCAGCGGAAAGGCTGCGCGGCAGAGGGCGAAAAGTGCCCTGCTGTTTGCAATTGCGGGGGTTACGCTCTGCGGGGTGATCAGTACCGCACCGATGAAGCCTGCCGCAACGGCGGTGCCGCCTGTGGAAACGGCTGTCACGGAACCGACCGCGGAGCCTGAGCCGACGCCGCTTCCCGCAACACCGCCCCCGGCGGAAACGGAGCCTCCCGTTCTTACCGCCGCGGAGCGTCTCGTTGCAATTGGCACATGGAAGAACAGCGCCGAAAACGAGTGGGTACACTTCAACGAAGACGGCACCGGCTGGTGGTACGACGGCACCTTTTTCGGATGCATGGACTGGGCGGAAGACCAGGACGGCGGTGTCCGCTACGATGCCGCCATGGCCTATCTCGGGCCGGGCCGAAAATACAGCTATGACTGGGCTCCCGAGACGGAGGGCGACAGCATGCATTGCACAGATTCATCCGGCAGCATCGCGCTGCTCCCGAATGAGGACCGGTTCTCCTGTCCGGGCCTGCGCTTCGGCACTGGCTCCTATCTGCCGGACGATATGCCCATTGACGCCTCCGTCATGGACGGTGTCTGCGGGAAGACTCCCTCGGAGCTGCTGTCCGGCACGTCCTGGCACATGGTGGAAACCAGCAATCTCGGAATCCCTATTGCCCCCTCTTCGCCGGATAAGCCGGGCGTCTATACCGATCTGGTCTATGTGCAGAGCATCGACTTTGGGTCGGGCAGCTTCCGCCTCTCCACAAGGGACGGTGGTCTTCTGGAGCAGTGGATCGATGGCACGACCGAAACGGGAGCGGTCTCGCCCACCCTGGACGTTCCCTTTGCGCTCTCCGCCGGCGGGAAGCTTTCCGCCTCCGCGCTTTGTGAGATCAACGCCAATTGCCATTACGTCTTTTACAGCGACTACAGCCCCGGCAACACGGAATACAACAATATGCAGCTGCTCTGGGGGCATCAGTACGGCCCCGAACCGGAGGAAATCTATCTGTTCTTTACGGGTGAAGGACCCCGTCTCGGAATGCGTTTTTCCGACTGGTATCCCGACAATTATACGCTCCTTGCGTTGGATTAGCGTTGACTTGAAATGCGGCTGATTTTCCGGTTTTGATGCCTGGAAAACCACTGATTCATTCCCCACACGCGTCGAATGAATCAGTAGCTACATAGTCTCCACGGTCTCCATTTTCGTCTCCAATGACGTAAAAATCAGAGCAGAATGATGCCGGATTACGGCAATGAAGCTCGGCATATACGACGACAGGCATTGATTCAAACATGATTGCCGTGCAGGGAATTGTGGGAATATGAGAGTATGTGCAGAATCACGTTCCTGTCCAATCAAAAAGAAAATCGAGACAGATTTTCTAATCCCGACAATGAAGTCCTTAAAGACACCAACTTCCAAAAATGGTGTACTTGAATACGAGGAAGAAAAAAGTGAGGAAAAGGCGGCTGAAGAGGCTCCGGCGGTCAATACGAACGCCCCGTCCATGCCGATCTTCGACACCAAAAAGCCTGACTTCGCAAGCCTCGTGATCGAGCCGCTGTTTGAAGATCTGGTTGATTTCGAGACCTTCAGCAAGTCCGATTTCCGTGCCGTAAAGGTACTCGAATGTGAAGCTGTTCCGAAGTCCAAGAAGCTCCTGAAGTTCACCCTGGACGACGGTTCTGGCGAGAAGCGGACGATTTTAAGCGGTATTCACGCCTTCTATGAGCCTGAACAGCTCGTCGGCAAGACCTGTATCGCTATTGTCAATCTGCCTCCTCGCAAGATGATGGGCATCGATTCCTGCGGTATGCTGATCAGCGCCGTCCATAAGGAAGGCGACGAGGAAAAACTCCATCTTCTGATGGTGGATCCGAGCATTCCGGCAGGTGCGAAACTGTACTGATAAAGTACACCACTGCATGTGTTATTTTGCCGGAAAAACGTGATGTGCTTCATTGTCGGTTTCGGGCAAAATCATACACAAGTACACCATAAGTACACCAAAGTGGTTAAAAACCGCTAAACAGGCCTGAAAATCGCACATTTTTACTAAGAGCTCCGAATTGCTTTCGGGGCTCTTGCTAAAACATCAGCTTTGTGGTAGTACCTGAATATTTCGGTATTATCCAAGCGACAAATCTTGCTAATGTTTGTCAAGCAGATTTTTAAAGATTTTGAGCACCTTGAGAACAGAAATAAGAGTAACCTTAATAAGACCTGCTGTTGC
>FMTG01000003.1 GCA_900099715.1 Ruminococcaceae bacterium YRB3002
GGTTTAACAGAAGGCCCTTTCTTCTTCCGTTCCTGCTGAAGAAGATAAGTGTTATTAGGAACGAAGACGCCATCTACGTTCTTGCCTATATAGGTGCGTCTATGTTCGCCGCGCTTCTTCTCCGGATTCCAATACGGCTCGTCGATATAGACATATTCTTGCCCTCTAATCTTCTGAACCTTGCGCTGAGCCATAAGTATCACCTCCACATAGATATAATGTATATCTATTGTAAAGGAATGTCAACACTGCCTTGGACAAAGCAAATGCCCACGATACTGGCGTTTGCAGAGCTTTATCAGTTATCTCATAGGTATAATTTCGCGGGAGCGCAGGCTGTATAGTTTTGGTCAGCTATGGAATATATGGTAACACTCGTTAGACTCTTTGGCAGAATCTCATAATTAAACGTCTTCGTGCCCGCATAGTTTCCTATACCTATTACTGTCATAGTTGCCGTACCAACGTTCAGGTTATTGGAATAGGACATCTCATAATCATATCCGCTCCTGAGGGTAATATCGCCATCCTTGACGGACATGATCGGTTCGATCACAGACCCAGTATATGTCCACGAATAAATCTGAGACAGTGTCACTCCGCTTACGGACTTTGCCATAATAAAGAAGCTTGCCGTAGCAGTTCCTGAATAACTACCATTACCCGTTACAATTACTGTCGCCGTACCTGCTGCAACATTATTGCTATAAGCTACTGTATAGTCCGTATCTTTTGAGAGTATCTTGGATCCCGACGTTACGGTAACCTCCGGCATGATTGCAGAACCAGTATAAGTCTGATCGCTTATTGGCGATATCGTTAGTTTTGTGTTCGCCACGATGATAAATGTAGCCGTCTTCGTACCCTTGTAATTACCCTTACCAATTATGGTCACAGTAGCAGTTCCTACATTTACGTTATTGGAGTATGCCAATGTATAGTCTGTGTCATTTGTCAGTGATTTCGATCCGTCCTTAACGGTAATAACAGGTGTAATTGGAGATCCCGTATAAGGTTGTGAAGCAATAGACGTTATCATCGCGCTGCTTATGGACTTCGCAGTGATGGTAAATGTTTTCGTTATTGTTCCAGAATAATCACCTTTACATGTAACTGTAACGGTAGCTATGCCTACATCCACATTGTTAGAATAAGATACTGTGTAATCTGTTCCCAATGTGAGTTGCGTTCCATTGTATCTAACTGTCAGTGCAGGGCAAATAACTGAACCAGTGTATATTTGTCTTCCAATATCTGAAACTGTTAACCCGCTTGTATCAGGAACTATTTCAAATGTAGTGGTCTTCCTGCCGAAATAATTGCCCTTACCAATTATCGTAAGAGTTGCTGTTCCGACTTCAATATTGTTTTCATAGCTTACATCGTAGTCTATCCCCCACACGAGATGATGCTCATTTAACTGATCATAGACAATCGCTTCATATATTATACGCGAACCAGTATAATTAAATGGTCCAGCAGATGATATCAGTATATCATCATCAAATTGGCGACTAACAATGTCAAATGGTATGCTTCTTGTTCCTGAATAATTGCCCTCTCCGCTAATGGTAATAGTTGCCTGTCCAACATCAACATTGTTTTCATAATCTACCCAATAGTCCTTGCCTTCTTCCAGAACATAAGAACCATCAAATATCGTAAGCGAAGGTTCTATACTACTTCCAGTGTATATTTGGGGAGATATTTCCCCACAAACCTCGCACGCTTCGATATCTAACGATTCATTATCAGCATATACTACCGTACCGATAGAGGCAATAAGGATGCAGAGAAGTACAGTATATGCAACATTTGTTAGTCTCTTCATAAGTCTCACCTACTATGCTACGTTTTTTAAAAACAGATAACTCTTACTGATGATGTTTTCTGAATCGATAATCTCCCCATATTACAAAATCGATTACCTTTACTGGTGTAATATCTTTGTATTCTGGGAAAACTGTGTAAAACTCATTTAATGCTCTTTGTATGTAGATTTTATAGTATTCAGATTCATTATTCAGAATTTCGCCATAAAAATCCTTTACTTGGTCATATACCCTTTCAGCAACCCCTATTCGAACATTATAATCACTTGACGAAGACGTAGATAATCCCAAAAGAGATCCTATCGACACATCATATATTGGAACTTCAGGGTCTATTGTTGCAGCCATTTTGCTGATAAAAGACAATTCCACCTTATGATTTCTGTCTTCTTGAGCAAATTGTACAAGAAGATTATTAACATCAACCGGCTTTGTTTTGTAACTCTCGTATGCATCTGCAAACAATTTAAAATAATGATTCACCCAATCTCTTTTGCGAAATACAATAGTGTAGTAATCGCAATAAGCAGATCTAAAACCATAGTCAGTAAAAGAAAACGGCTCTTTAGCTTTATTCATTATCCACCGATATTTCGGCAATGTTTCTGTTTCTTTGATTTCTATAAACGCATTTGCTATTTTTTGTTCCCATTCACACCAATCACCAAAAACGTAAGAGTAATCCATTACATCTTTCCTCCGGTTACTAAGAATCATTAATACACTGCAAGTAAAGCAGTGTATTAACTGATATTCGTAGAATATCAGCGATTTTACATACAATTAACAATGTCGCAACAAACAAGAAAAAAAACAAGTTTCATCAAAAATCATTGCACATTGTAAGTCATAGCAGGCACTAGCATAGTCTGCCTAATGGGCGGTTTACCTTCTGAGTACTTTACTCACATCCCGGAACTTCCGGGAGAGTCTGGGAAAGGAGGATGCTAATATGACTGCATATGAGATATTGTCAATCGGAATAGGGATTATTTCTTTGATCATAGCTTCTGTTGCTTTGTTGTTGAAGCTGTTTGCGTTCCTGGATTTCAGGTATAAGTGCAAATAACAAACCCACCCATTATGGATTGAGGAACCTGATGGGTGGGTTCTAATACCTAACTCAGAAGGCAACCGTCCTTGCAGACTATGCCCTTCTTATGCACATTCTAACATCTGTACCCAGGTGCGTAAACGCAATTACTTGTACTGACTCCCTGTAATAAAGACCGCGCCATTTCTGACGCGGTCCGCTGTTAACTATTGAGCTTTCTCAACCGATTTACGGATTCAGACACACACCATCTGCATCAAACTTGTATGTCTTTCCGTCGATCTTGACACTGGTGGATCTTGCCATCGCACCGCTGGTGCCGAACCAGTACCAGTCACCGTCGATCTTGAGCCACTTGGTTGCCATTGCACCACTGCTCTTCAGGTAATACATGCTGCCGCCGATCTCCTGGAATCCGGTGAGCATCTTACCTTCTGCATCGAAGTAATACCAGACCTTGCTGATCTGCTGCCAGCCTGTCTTCATGGCGCCGGAAGAGGCGAAGTAATACCAGACACCATCGACCTGCTGCCAGCCTGTCTTCATAGCGCCGGAAGATGCGAAGTAATACCAGACGCCTCCGATCTCCTGGAATCCGGTGAGCATCTTTCCTTCTGCGTCGAAGTAATACCAGACCTTGCTGATCTGCTGCCAGCCTGTCTTCATGGCGCCTGAAGAGGCGAAGTAGTACCAGACACCGTCAACTTTCTGCCAACCGGTCATCATTACTCCGCTCGCGTTCATGTAATACCACGTATCCTTGACCTTGGCAAAACCTGTAACCTTGCGGCCGTAGTTATCGTACAGATACCACTTGCCTGACACCTGCTTCCAGGTGTATGTAAGAACCTCAGAATCGGGATCAGGATTGGATGCAGGAACGATCTTAAACGTAGCATACTTCGTACCTGAGTAGTTCCCCTTACCCTTAACAGTAACAGTAGCCGTTCCAACATTTACATTGTTTGAATAGGACACAGTATAATCAGTATCCTTCACCAGAGTCACAGATCCGTCCTTTACAGTAACTGCAGGTTTAATCGCAGAACCGGTATACTTCTGATCGGCAATGGAAGATATCGTTGCCCCACTTATAGACTTTGCAGCTATTACAAATGTCACAGATTCTGAACCTGAATAGTTCCCCTTACCAGTTACTGTAACTGTAGCCGTTCCGGCATTCACGTTGTTGGAATATGACACAGTATAATCCGTACCATTCACCAGAGTCTTTGATCCGTCCTTAACAGTAACAACAGGCTTGATTGCAGAACCGGTATATGTCTGATCGTCTATAGGCGATACCGTGAACCCTGAGGCGACCGTAACGATAGAGAAATACACCGTCCTTGTGCCTGTGTAGTTTCCCTTACCTGTAACAGTAACAGTAGCCGTTCCAACGTTCACATTATTAGAGTAAGAGACTGAATAATCTGTACCCTTAACCAGTAACCTGGATCCATCCTTAACTGTCACAGCAGGCTTGATTGCAGAACCAGTATATGTCTGATCTGCAATGGGTGATATTGTGACACCTGTCAGTGTCTTTGCCAGGATCTGGAAATCCACAGACTTTGTGCCCGTGTAGTTGCCTATACCTGTTACTGTCAGAGTAGCCGTACCCACATTAATGTTATTGGTGTAAGAGACCTCATAATCCTTTCCGCTCTGGATAGTTATATTTCCATCCTTGACCGACACGAAAGGTGTGATCTCAGAACCCGTATATGTCAATGAATCAACCTGCGACAATGTCAGTCCGCTTACAGACTTCGCTACGATGTAGAAGTTAGCCGTCGCTGTTCCTGAATAACTGCCCTTACCCGTAACAGTTACTGTCGCTGTACCGACATACACATTGTTTGAATAAGCTACTGTGTAATCAGTATCCTTTACGAGCGTCTTGGATCCCGACTTAACAGTAACAGCAGGCTTGACAGCATAACCCGTATAAGTCTGATCGCTTATGGGCGATATCGTGAGACCTGTCGTGTTCGCCACGATTGTAAATGTCCCTGACTTCGTGCCTGTGTAGTTACCCTTGCCTGTAATTGTCACAGTCGCCGTTCCGACATTCACATTGTTGGAATAAGCAACAGTGTAATCTGTGCCCTTGGCCAGAGTCTTCGAACCATCTTTGACAGTGATAACCGGAGTGATCGCAGAACCTGTATATGCCTGTGCCGAAATAGCCGCGATCGTCACTCCGCTTATGGTCTTTGCCGATATCGCGAAAGTAGTGCTCTTTGTTCCAGTGTAGTTCCCCTTTCCTGTAACTGTCACAGTCGCCGTTCCGGCATTGGTATTTCCGGAATATGAGACAGTGTAGTCTGTGCCCTTTGTCAATGTCTTGGAGCCATCTTTGACAGTTACAGCAGGTGTGATAGCAGAACCTGAATAAGTCTGGTCAGCGACGGAAGACAGCGTAACACCGCTTATCGGCTTTGCATTGATGGTAAACGTTGCCGTCGCCGTTCCGGAATAATTGCCCTTACCGGTAACAGTTACAGTCGCCGTTCCGGCATCAGTATTGTCGTAGTAAGCAACTGTATAATCCGTACCTGACGTAAGCGTCTTTGTTCCGCACTTTACGGTAACAGCAGGCTTGATCGCAGAACCCGTGAAAGTCTGTGCAGCGATCGAGGAGATCGTCAGACTGGAAGTGTTTGCCACGATGCTGAATGTCGCTGTCTTTGTGCCCGCGTAAGTTCCCCTTCCGGTTACGGTTACAGTTGCAGTTCCCACATTAACATTGTCGGCATAAGATACTGTATAGTCTGTACCGGATGTCAGAGTATTTCCGTTGTACTTAACAGTAACTGCCGGCTTGATCGCAGAACCCGTATAAGTCTGTGCAGGAATAGCATTGATCGTTGCATCAGCAATAGATCTTCCGACGATACTGAAGTAAATGGTCTTTGAGTTGCAGTAGCGGCCGGTACCGATAATAACAGCATACGCATTATTCCCGACACTGGTATTTCTGTAATACGTAACCGAATAATCGGTTCCTTCCACAAGTGTCTTATTCCCGTCCTTGATGACTATCGCAGGGGTAATCGCAGAACCTGTATATACCTGATCAGGGATATCCGTAAACGTCAGTGCCGCGATACTCTTGCGGCTTATCGTGAAGTACTTATTAGCCGTTCCACTGAGTATCGAACTAATGCCCGTGATAACAGCCTTAGCCTGACCAGGCTCAACGTTATCGGAATATTCAACAGTAAAGTCAGTTCCCTCAACAAATTTCAGGTCGCCGTACTTCAGCGTAAAATCAGGAATGACAGCAGAACCCGTGTAAGTACATGTACCGTTAAGGGTAAATGTAGTCTGTGATGCACTGACCGGATTGATGTTGAACGTAATACTCCTCGTGCCGGTGAAGTGACTGCCCTTGCCGGTAAGTGTAATCGTCGCTGTACCAACATATGTATTGTCGGAGTATGCAACCGTATAATCAGTTCCTTCCACCAGTGTATAGGAACCGCAGGTAAGAGTAAGTGCCGTCTGCGATATCGGGGACCCGGTATAAGTTTTGTTATAGTATCCACTGACATAGACATTCGTCATCTGTCTGGGCACGATCTTAAAGCTCACGGTCTTCGTGCCGGTATAGTTACCCTTGAACGTAATCTTGGCAGAAGCCGTACCGGGTTCGATATTGTTGGAAAATACGACGTCATAATCCGTACCGTTAGCCAGATATCTGGTCCCGTTTTTTATATTAATACCGGGAGTGATCTCGCTGCCCGAATACTGCTGGTCAGCGATCGTGTCAACCGTCAGATTGGCAGCAGTCTGCGTAACTATCTTGAATGTTGACGTCAACGTACCTTCAAATCCGGTCAGACCGGTTATCGTGACCGTTGCGGTTCCGACAGCAGTATTATCAGTACAACTTACTGTGTAGTGAGTACCTTTCCTGAGTTCGGCACCTTTGTAAGTCAGTGTAACCGCCGGCGTTATGGCATTACCCGTGTAAGATGCGTCCGGGATCGCCGAGAGCGTACAGTCGCTCAGCTGGGACTTTACGATCTCAAAATAAATATATTTGGTACCAGAGAAGTTACCAAGTCCCTTGACGTATGCAAAAGCCTGATTGGTAACATAAGTGGCATTACCGTATCTCTGGATCTCATAATCAGTACCCTCTACAAGAGTCTGACCGTTATACTTGATCACCGGCTTGGGCGATACTCCGTTCACCTCATATGAGCATGTGTCTATGGTGGCTGTTACATCTGAACCGCCGATCGATACCGATGAGACGCTCACATTCATGGTGCCGGAGTATGACTTGCCTCCATATGTGGCACTGTATGTAAGGGTACAGCTGCCGGCACCTACTGCCTTCACGGTGGTATTGTTCTGAATAACAAGCTTGGAAGTATCACTTGATGTCCACTTAACATTCGTAAGATCGCTGCCGGGAACAACAGCACCGCCTGATCCCCACGTTGAAGATGTGGAGTACCGGCCTATTATCTGCGGCAGATCCTTACTTGTTCCATAAGCGATACTGCTGATCCTTGAATCCGTAGACAGTTTGAACGTTGCCGAATCAACGTCCATCCTGATTGTTCCAGTCCTTGTGCCTGTGATTGCCGTTGTAGCAGCTGCGCCGCTGTTGGCCTCGCCGAATTCCTGTACCCAGTAATGATAGCCATTATATACAACATGTCCTATACCAATAGCTGTATATCTGGTACTGAGCATAGCTCTTCTGTGACCCTGACCGGCATACATATCATCATTCTCCTGCCACTGCTCGAAAGTAGCTGCTGCAGTAGAATAACCGGCGGCGATATTCTCGCCCCAGGATCGGGTTCCATTATACGTGCATGTAAAACAATCCGATCCATCCGTTCTCGTATGAGAAAAACTCACAGCGACCTCATACGCCCTCTGAAGCGCGATCTGCTCCAGATTGTAATCGTATGTGTAAGTAGAGAGCTTGCCGCACATATACTTGGTGGTATCATCCGATTTCCAGTACCAGGCATCGCCGCTCTGCCTCCACTCATTTATCAGAGGAAGCATATCTCTGGCCTCCTGCTGATCGACAGTATATGTCATACTGAAAGACTTGATAGTGCTGGCCGACACCGTATTCGAGAACAGTGCAACAACGAGCACAACAATAAACAGAGAACGAAGTTTACGCATCATAGTAAACACCCCCACTTTATCAATACAAATTGCTTAATACTATTATGGTACACTTCAGGCAGTTTTTCTACCCAAAGAGGCACTGTTTTTACCTGATTTTCGATATAAGGTGACATACATGGCGACAAAGACCGCGCCATTTCTGACGCGGTCCGATGTTTACAATTAATCTGTTATCAAATACTTACGGATTCAAACATACACCATCAGCATCGAAGTTGTATGTCTTTCCGTCGATCTTGACACTGGTGGATCTTGCCATCGCACCGCTGGTGCCGAACCAGTACCAGTTACCGTCGATCTTGAGCCACTTGGTTGCCATTGCACCACTGCTCTTCAGGTAATACATGCTGCCGCCGATCTCCTGGAATCCGGTGAGCATCTTACCTTCTGCGTCGAAGTAGTACCAGACCTTGCTGATCTGCTGCCAGCCTGTCTTCATGGCACCTGAAGACGCGAAGTAGTACCAGACACCGTCAACTTTCTGCCAACCGGTCATCATTACTCCGCTCGCGTTCATGTAATACCACGTATCCTTGACCTTGGCAAAACCTGTAACCTTGCGGCCGTAGTTATCGTACAGATACCACTTGCCTGACACCTGCTTCCAGGTGTATGTAAGAACCTCAGAATCGGGATCAGGATTGGATGCAGAAACGATCTTAAACGTAGCATACTTCGTACCTGAGTAGTTCCCCTTACCCTTAACAGTAACAGTAGCCGTTCCAACATTTACATTGTTTGAATAGGACACAGTATAATCAGTATCCTTCACCAGAGTCACAGATCCGTCCTTTACAGTAACGGCAGGTTTAATCGCAGATCCTGTGTATACCTGATTGGGAATCGACGCACAAGTCAGTGTCTCGATACTCTTTGGGTTTATCATGAAGTATTTATTTGCCGTTCCGCTAAGTATCGTACTGATGCCCGTGATAACAGCCTTAGCCTGACCCGATTCAACGTTATTGAAATATTCAACCGTAAAGTCAGTCCCCTCAACAAATGTCAGATTGCCATACGTCAATGTAAAATCGGGAATGACAGCAGAACCCGTGTAAGTACATGTATCGTTAAGGGTAAATGTAGTCAGTGTTGTATTGACCGGCTTGATTTCGAACGTAATAGTACTCGTGCCGGTGACGTAGCTGCCCATGCCGGTAAGTGTAACCGTCGCTCTACCAACATTTACATTGTTTGAGTATGCAATCGTATAATCAGTTCCTTCCACCAATGTATAGGAACCGCAGGAAAGAGTAAGATTCGGCTGCGTTAACGGATAACCGGTATATGTTGGGTAATTGATTCCACTTCCATAGACATTCGTCATCTGTCTGGGCACGATCTTAAAGCTCACGGTCTTCGTGCCGGTATAGTTACCCTTAAACGTAAACTTGGCAGAAGCCGTACCGGGTTCGATATTGTTGGAAAAGGTAACGTCATAATCCGTACCATTTGTCAGATATCTGTTTCCGTTCCAGATCTTAATACGGGGAAGTATCTCGCCGCCTGTAAACTGCTGGTCATCGATCGCATCGACCGTCAGATTGGAAGCAGTCTGTCTCACTATCTTGAATGTTGACGTCAACGTACCTTCAAATCCGGTCAGACCGGTTATCGTGACTGTAGCCGTTCCGATATCAGTATCAGTACAGCTTAATTTATAGTGCGTACCTTTCCTGAGTTCGGCACCCTTGTAAGTCAGTGTAACCGCCGGTGTTACGGCATTACCAGTGTAATAGGCGTTAGGGATTGGCGAGAGCGTACAGTCGCTCAGCGGGGTCCTTACGATCTCAAAATAGATATACCTGATGCCTGTGAAATTACCAAGTCCTTTGACGCAAGCATAAGCCTGTTCAGTAACACGCGTGGTATTACCATAGCTCTGGATCTCATAATCAGCACCCTCTACAAGAGTTTGACCGTTATACTTTATCACCGGCTTGGGCGATACTCCGTTCACCTCATATGAGCATGTGTCTATGGTGGCGGTTACATCGGAACTGACAAGTGGTACCGTCGATACGCTCACATTCATGGTGCCGGAGTATGACTTGCCTTCATATGTGGCACTGTATGTAAGGGTACAGCTGCCGGCACCTACTGCCTTCATAGTGGTATTGTTCTGAATAACAAGTTTGGAAGGATCACTGGATGTCCATTTAACATTCGTAAGATCGCTGTCAGGCACAATAACACCGCCTGATCCCCACGTATAATATGTGGAGTACCGGCCTCTTATCTGGGGCAGATCCATACTTATTCCGTAAGCGACACTATGGATATATGAATCCGTATCAAGTTTGAACGTTGCCGAATCCACGTTCAAACTGACTGTGCCTGTCCTTGTGCCTGTGATTGCCGTTGTAGCAGCTGCGCCGCTGTTGACCTCACCGAATTCCTGTACCCAGTAATGTATGCCGTTATATACAACATGTCCTATACCGATGGCTGTATATCTGGTACTGAGCATAGCTCTTCTGTGGCCCTGACCGGCATACATAGCATCATTCTCCTGCCACTGTGCAAAAGTAGCAGAAGCGGTATACCTGCCGGCTGCGATATTCTCGCCCCAGGATCGCGTTCCGTTGTACGTGCACGTAAAACAATCCGATCCATCAGGTCTCGAATGAGCGAAATGAACAGCGATTTCATACGCCCTCTGAAGGGCTATCTGCTCCAGGTTGTAATCGTATGTGTATGCTGAAAGCGTCCCACAATTATACTTGGTTGTATCATCCGATTTCCAGTACCAGGCATCGCCGCTCTGCCTCCACTCATTTATCAGAGGAAGCATATCTCTGGCCTCCTGCTGATCGACAGTATATGTCATACTGAAAGACTTGATAGTGCTGGCCGACACCGTGTTCGAGAACAGTACAACAACGAGCACAACAATAAACAGATAACGAAGTTTACGCACCATAGTAAACACCCCCACTTTATCAATACAAATTGCTTAATACTATTATGGTACACTTCAGGCAGTTTTTCTACTCAAAGAGGCACTGTTGTTACCTAGTTTTCGATATAAGGTAACATACATGGCGACGAAACTGGCCGTGCCTCCGACTATATTGGATATTGGCTCTGCCCAGAATACGCCCTGAACCTGCGGATCCATGAACAAAGGCAGCACCAGAGTCAATGGAACGACAAGTATCAGCTTGCGGAAGATCGAGAAGAATACGGCTCTGCCCGCCTTGCCCAGACCCATGAACGTGGACTGGCCGGAGAACTGCAGTGCCATGAATATGTACACCATGAAGTATATATGAAGATACGGCACGGCCACGTCATTCAATGCAGCGTCGTCGCTGAATATCCCGATGAAGAAACCGGGTACCAGAAGGATCACAAGCCATGCCACAAGGGTATATCCGGCCGCAAGCCAGAATGTAAACCTGATGCAATCCTTCACACGGTCGTTCTTTCCTGCACCATAGTTGAATCCCAGCACCGGCTGCGCACCGGATGTGATGCCCGTCACCGCCAGACCCATGATGGATCTGACAGAATTAACGATGGTCATGATGCCGACATAGATATCGCCGCCGTATATCTTGAGCTGGCGGTTACATACCATCTGTACCGCACTGTTCGTGAACTCCATCACAAAGCCAGTAAACCCGAGTGTCAGTATCCTCCCGCAGATCTTCGGTGAGAATTCCAGTTCGTGTATCCGAAGCCGCACGGCGCTCTTCTTTCCTGTCAGGAAAGCCATTACCCACACAAACGACACAGTCTGGGAGATGAGAGTCGCCACGGCGGCACCTCTTATCCCCATACCCAGCGCGAAAATAAACACCGGATCAAGTACAGTGTTAACCACCGCACCCGCCATCGTAGTCACCATGGCATGTACAGGATATCCCTGTGAGGTTATATAAAAGTTCATTCCCGTGGAAAGCATCAGGAGCGGCGTTCCCCACAGATATATGTTGAGATATGCCTCAGCATAAGGATATGTTACATCGCCTCCTCCGAGCGCGTAGATTATCCCCCGCTTGAACAGCAGTGCTGCGGCAGTCAGGATCAGTGACAGCCCCAGGAGCATGATAAACGAATTGTCCATGTACTTCTTGGCCTTCTTATCGTCACCTGCACCTCTTGACATGGAGAACAGCGGTGCGCCGCCCTGCCCCGCCAGCAGTGTGAAAGCAGAGATCATGGTGATTATCGGGAATGTAAGGCCAAGTCCTGTAAGCGCATCAGTTCCTACACCGGGAATGTGCCCTATGTAGATCCTGTCAACTATGTTGTAAAGAAGGCTCGCAAGCTGTGATGCCGTAAGCGGAACCGCCTGCGCCAGCACTATCTTCGGGATACTCCCGGTACCGAAATCCCTCTGTTTTGCCTTAACACCCATAAGCATTATAATATCGTGTTTGTCATTTAATTGCCAATTTGGTACAATGTAAAGACCAGTCAGGGAGATAACATATGCTTTCAGAACATATTAGAGACAAGATTGATGACGCGATCGAACAGGGCTGGATCAAGGTCTACTATCAGCCTGTCATAAGATCGCTCACCGGCCGCCTTTGCGGATTCGAATCCCTGGCACGCTGGATAGATCCCGAGTACGGGTTTCTGTCACCTGCTGATTTCATAACAACTCTGGAAGATAATAAGCTTATCCATAAGCTGGACAGCTACGTTGTGGAGAAGGTCTGCAGCGATATACATGATCTGTTTGAGCAGGGCCGTGAGCCGGTCCCCGTCTCCATCAATTTCTCGAGGCTGGATTTCCAGATGTGCGATATGCTCGATGTCGTCGAGAAAGCCGTCAGCAAATACGACGTACCGCGCGATTATCTGCATATAGAGATCACCGAGAGCATGATGGTCTCCGACGGTGAGTTCATGCACAAAGTAATCGACAGTTTCAGAGTTCTCGGATATGCGATCTGGATGGATGATTTCGGAAGCGGTTATTCATCATTCAACTTGCTCAAGGACTATGATTTCGATATGCTCAAGATGGATATGAACTTCCTGTCCTCCATGAATCCCAAATCCAAGGCGATCATGAGGTCGGTAATCTCCATGGCTAAGGATATCGGAATTCTCACCCTTGCGGAAGGTGTTGAGACCGAAGACGAGGTTGAATTCCTGCGGGAGTCAGGATGCGGAAGACTCCAGGGGTACTTCTACGGCAAACCGATGCCGCTGGATGACGCATTCAGGAATCTTGAAGATAAAGGGATCCAGACTGAAGAACGCAAGTGGCATCATTTTTACGATGCAGCAGGATTCAATGCAAGGAGCACCGATTCTCCTCTGGAGATCGTTGAGTATGACGGGGAAACGTTCAGGACACTGTTCATGAACGATGCATACAAGCTCCAGATATTTGATGACCTTCCTGACCTGGAAGAAGCTGACAGAAGGATCTACAACACCCATTCTCCGCTTCTCGTCAAATATCGCGAGATAGCTGAGGCAATGAACAGGAGTAAGAAACCGGAGGCATTCTACTACACTGCCAAAGGCAACTACATGTGTTTCCGCGGGCGTGAGATAATCGAATATGAAGGCAAACATATCTTCAAAGGCTCCATAACCAACATGTCCATAGACGATACCACAGCCAAGCGCAACGAGCTTGAGCTCAAGCTTCGCGAGCTCAACCATCTCTTTGTGGTCGTCCTGCTGTTCAAGCCTGAAGAGAAGACTGTCACTCCCCTGTTCGGCAAATTCAGATTATATAACGGTCCCGAGAAGGTGGATATGAAGACATCCACCGATATGATGGCGAACGGCTTTATCCACCCTCATGACAGTGACAGATACCGTCAGTTTATGGACTCTTCAACATTTGCCGAGAGGATCGCTGGATCCGAGCTCGGTCTGATCGAGGACGCTTTCAGGTTCAGACGGGAGAACGGCAATTACTATTGGGCAGTCGCCACCGTCATGACCGTTCCGGGATCGATGGGCAAAGAATTCCTTTACTGTGTCAAGATCCTGTCAGATAACTCGTCTAAGACTCTTCTGACACACGGTGTTACGAACAGCAGTCTGCTCAGACAGGACGAATTCTCACTCCTGTGGTACAACTTCGTGTGGAACTCCTCGATCATGTTCTTCTGGAAGGACATGGACCGCAGATTCAAGGGAGTCAGCAAGGCTTTTCTCGACTACTTCAAACTCAGTTCCGAAGACGATATCGTCGGTAAACGCGGCGAGGATATGAACTGGCACATCAACAATCCGGAATACGCCATTCAGGAAGAGGCTATCCTGAACAGCGGAATACCTGTGCGCAATTCGTCAGGTCAGTGCATCGTCAACGGCGTTGTCCATCACACCGTCAGTTCCAAGATCCCTGTTTATGAGAATGGACGGATCGTAGGTCTTATGGGTTATATCATCGATGTAGACAGCGAGACTGCGCGCATTACCGATAAGATGCGGGATAACAATCTTGACGGTCTTACCGGCACCATGAATGCCCGCTCATTCTTTGATGCTCTTCTCGACTACTCAAGCCAGTACAGGAATCAGGGCAGAGATTTCGGTATCATACTGATAAAGAACCTCAATCATTCCAGGATATCAACCACATACGACAGCGACTTCTCAGACAGTGTACTGCAGACCATATCAGACAGGATCGTCGGAGTGGTCGGGACTACCTGCGCGGTTGCCAGACCGAAGGATGCTTATTTCACAGTGCTCACATATGCAGATGACCGTCAGAGTCTGATCGATCTGGCAGAAACCCTCAAAACAAAGATCGAATCTCTCGTTGCTGTAGAGGGCAAAGCCGTGACTATCAAGGTTGCTTATTCCATCCGGCTCAGGAGCGAGGAAGGAATGACCGACGAGAATCTTTACGTCAGTGCTCTGGCTGAACTTGAAGATCTTTGATTTTGCTCTTGCATATTTCTTTAAGTTGATATATCATTATTTAGCTTGTAAAGAACGCTCTTCGGGGTGTGGCTCAGGTGGTAGAGTGCTTGCTTCGGGAGCAAGAGGCCGCGAGTTCGAGTCTCGCCACTCCGACCAAATCTTTACAGCGACAGTCTATCGGGGTGTAGCTCAGGTGGCTAGAGTGCTTGCTTAGGGAGCAAGAGGTCGTGGGTTCGAGTCCCGTCACTCCGACCAGAAGATCCCGTGATCTTAAGATCACGGGATTTTTGTTTTTTCTGAAAAAGGGACGTGTCACTTTTCAGATTTCACCAAAATAAAGGGTCACCGCATACACGGTGACCCCATTTGTTATCTGTTAACTCAGATTATTACTCTTCCGGCTTGTCCTCAGCGGGTGCTGCCTCAACGGGAGCCTCTTCAACTGCAGGCTCAGCATCAGGTGTCTCGGAATGAGCATCAGCCTCGGAATACTCGATCTCCTCATCGGGAGTCTCGGGATCGATAGGCTGAACCTCCTTGATGGAGATAGAGATCTTTGTCTTCTGTGTCTGTCCGTCCTCTGTCTGGATCTTAGTAACCTTAGCGACTACTTCCTGACCAACAGAAAGAACATCGGAAGGCTTGTCAAGCTTACCGGAAGAGATCTGTGATACGTGGCACAGAGCATCAACACCGGGCTCGAGCTCAACGAAAGCACCGAAGTCAGTAAGTCTGACGACCTTACCCTTAACGATAGAACCAACAGGGATCCTCTCTTCGATCATGTAGAACGGATCATCCTCTTCCTTCTTATAAACGAGAGAGATCTTCTTTGTCTCAGGATCAAAGCTCTTTACTGTAACTTCAACTTCCTGACCGATGGACAGAACGTCAGAGGGCTTGGAGATTCTCTGCCATGACAGATCTGTGTTGTGGCAGAGTCCGTCAACGCCGCCGATATCAATGAAAGCACCAAAGTTAGGAAGGCTTCTTACGATACCCTTGTATGTCTTACCTACCTCGATATCGCTCCAGATAGCATCAGCCTTAGCCTTACGCGCATCTGCATCAAGAGCCTTGTGAGAACCGGAGATTCTCAGTCTGTGCTTATCTGTATCGAACTTGGTCACACGGATAGTCATTGTCTGACCGACATAAGACTCAAGTTCTTCGGGCTGGCCCAGGCAGATCTGGGATCTGTGGATATATACTTCGATACCGCCGATAACACCGATGATACCGTCCTTAACAACCTTTGTGATCGTTACATCGATGGGAGTCTTGTTGTTGAAAGCTTCCTCAACGATCTTCTTGTTCTTCTCAGACTCAACCATAAGGATGGACAGCAGAATGTCCTTGCCCTGGTCTGAATTCTTGATGCTCTTTACGTGAACACTGATCTCTTCGTGATTAGCGAGTGCAGCCTCAAGATCGAAGTCGGGCATCTGAGCGAATTCCTTCCTCGGAATCTTACCTTCGGATTTGTCATGAACGTCAACATAGACAAAATCAGCGTCAGCCGAAGTGATCTCTCCTTTAACTACAGTATTTCTTTTTACGGAAACAAAACTCTCCAGCGCCTCCGCAAAGGATACATCAGTCTGCTCCTGATCCTGATTTGTCTTCTTGTCATTCTCGTCCATTGTATGAACAACCTCCAAAATAATTGCTTCTGGTGTAGAAGCACCTGCAGTAATTCCCACCTTGTCTCCCGGATGGACCAAGCCCTCGGCCACGATCCGCTCTGCATCGCAGACATCACTGATCAGATACGTTCTTACACAACGACTCTTACAGATCCCAAGAAGCTTAGTCGTATTGGAACTGGCTGCTGACCCGATAACGAGCATCACATCAGAGTCACTTGCCAACTTGGCGGCCTCTTTTTGCCTATTTTCAGTCGTACTACAAATTGTATCAAAAATACAATTATTTGCAATCTTATTTTTAATAATTGCACAAATCTTGTTGAATTCCTCTGCCGAGAACGTGGTCTGAGACACAAGAATACTGCTCTCCGGCGCGAAAGGAACTTCCTCCAGTTCCCCGACGGACCCGATAACTGCAACCTTTACATCATATCCCTCGGCATATCCGCAGATACCCAGAACCTCAGGGTGTCCCTTGCCTCCGGTTACAATTATGTTCTTGCCCTCAGAAGCAGCCTTGGCGACTATCTTATGGATCTTGCTGACAAACGGACACGTACAGTCAACGACTGAACAGCCTTTCTCCTCCAGTATCCTCATCTCAGAGGGCGGAACACCGTGTGCCCTGACGAGCACAACACTTCCTTCCGGGACTTCAGAAGCACTGTTGCATATAACAAAACCGCCTTCCGTAAGCTCTTTGAGGACTATCTCGTTATGGATCAGCTCGCCCAGCATAACAAGGTTATCGGAGTTTACCTTGTCATCCCTGTCAGCGAGCATCCTGTGCGCTGTCTCAACAGCGTGCTTGACACCAAAGCAAAAGCCTGATGATTCTGCGGTCCTTACCGGCATTACTTCACCTCTTCGATATAGGAGATCAGAAGATCCCTTGTCTGATCAATATCGATAGCGGATGTATCGATAACGACAGCCTCCGGAACCTGAACAAGAGGTGATACCGCCCTGTTCATATCCTGCTCGTCGCGCTGGATGATATCCCTGAGCACTTCATCATAGTTCTGTGACTCGTCACCGCGCTCCTTGAGCTCCGCAAGCCTTCTCTCCGCACGCACCTCGGCTGGGGCGGTAACATAGAACTTGTATTTCGCGTTGGGAAGAACGTTGGATGCGATGTCCCTTCCGTCAAGAATGAATGTCTGGCTCTTGGCGATCTCCCGCTGCATCTCCACCATCTTTGTCCTAAGTGCAGGATGAGCGCTTACGGATGAAGCAGCCATTGACACCTCAGGTGTCCTTATCTGACCTGTGACGTCCTCACCGTTGAGGATCATGTGCTGAGAGCCGTCTTCGAACTTCACCTCGACCTTGAGGTCATCGAGCATAGCATTGACCTGAGCCTCGTCCTTAGGGTCGATCCCCTTCTTCAGTGCACAGAGACCGCATGTCCTGTACATCGCTCCGGTATCAAGATACATGATTCCGAGTTTGGCCGCTACGCCCTTTGCCAGCGTGCTCTTGCCTGATCCTGAAGGACCATCCACTGCAATCTGATAAATACCCATTTGTTATTCTCCTCCGCCTAATAATCTATGCTAAGTGTCAAACGATCTCATCAACGCATGAATCCGTTAACGATCTCTTCCTCTGCTTCCTGCTCTGTGAGTCCCAGTGTCATGAGTTTCATTATCTGCTCACCTGCGATCTTTCCGATGGCAGCCTCGTGGATAAGTTCCGCATCAACACAGTTTGCCTTGAGTGCAGGAACCGCCAGGATGATGCCTTCATCCATTATGATCGAATCACATTCGGAATGACCGTGACACTTGGCATTGCCTGCGATAACGGCTTCAAACTCCTGATACGAACGATCCCTGGCAACTGCTCTTGATACTACATCAGCAGATGACCCGTCACCGTTAAGCTCAACATTATACTTACTTACAGCACGCTGATCGTCATGTGTCATAAGCCTCTCGCCGACAAGCAGAGTGCATCCGGCAGCAAGTACGGCATTGGTAACGCGCACTGTGTCATCAACGCCCTTTATCTGCACCATCTCCATCTCACAGGAACTGCCTTCCTCCATGAAGACTTCCGTGACAGGATTCATTATCCTCTTGCCGGAACCGGTACCTGAACCGTAGTGCTTCTCCACATACTTTATGTGCGCACCCTTGCCGATATGAAATCTGTGGATGCCGTCATGCTTTGAATCCACATTGCCGCAGTTGTCGATGCCGCAGCCTGCCACGATCAGGACATCAGCCCCCTCGCCGACGTAAAAATCATTATATACCGCCTCTGTATGACCTGTCTTGGATATGATGACCGGGATGTGAACACTCTCGTTCTTCGTTCCGGGCTTTATCCTGATGTCGATACCGCTGACATCCGTCTTGGGGGTTATCTCGATATTTTCCGTGGAATTGCGTCCCAGCGATTCACCATTGGACCTGATATTAAAAGCTCCTACGGGGATCTTGTGAAGGTCTGCAACTTCCGCCAGGATTCTCTTCTGTGTCTCATCAAGTTCCATCAGCACTCTGCTCCCCCTTTCCAGATATCAGTCAGGTTGCAGTTTTTCACAACCGACTCGTTAGCCATGAGCATAGGCATGATCTCGTCAGCCTCTCCCCTTGCCGCCAGTTTTCCGTCTTTGATAAGGAGTATCTCATCTGCGATCTTCAGGATCCTTTCCTGGTGAGAAATGATGATTATCGAACTTCCCTCAATATGCTTTCTCATCCCGTCGAAAACCTCGATCAGATTCTGGAAACTCCACAGATCGATCCCCGCCTCAGGCTCATCGAACAGCGACAGCTTTGACTGCTTTATAAGCACCGTTGCGATCTCTATCCTCTTAAGCTCACCGCCTGACAGGCTGGCATTCACTTCCCTGTCGATATAATCCTTTGCGCAAAGACCGACAGCAGCAAGATACTTGCACGCATCTGCCGATGACAGTTTCTTCGTATCCTTTGCAAGTCTCAGAAGGTCGATGACTTTGATTCCCTTGAACCTTACCGGCTGCTGGAAAGCAAATCCGATACCGATCCTCGCCCGGTCCGTGACAGACATATCCGTGATGTCCTGTCCGTCGAACAGGATCCTTCCCGAATCAGGCGTCAGGACACCTGCAATGATCCTCGCGAGAGTTGATTTACCGCCGCCATTGGGTCCGGTGATGACAGTAAGCTTACTGTCAGGGATCGTAAGACTGACATCATCCAGGATCTTCCTGGTAACACCGTCTTCCGTAACACTGTATGAAACATTCTGAACTTCAAGCACTTGTTAAATGCCTCCAATCTAGTGTATGGAAATATACACAGGGGGCATTATACCACATTTCCTATTAAGATTGTATGCTCGCCTGACAGTAGGGACAGTTTGTGTGCTGCCCTGCAATATACACCCCGCCGCAATACTCACAGGTTGCCTGATGAATGACCTCATCGTCACAGCAGAAGGTCACCGATCTGTTCTTCCTTCGCACCTTATAAATAATGAACAGTATCGATGCCGGAAGCGGTATAAGAATGAACATAACAATGGATACACCTACAGCTGCCGGGTCGATATACCACTTCATTGCCACAGGAGTGATCCCGTCGAAAGCATCAGCTATTGCCCACGCGACTGACCTCTTATCCTCTTTCAGAAGATTTCCCTGAAGTCTCTTATTGAACGAATCGGTCTCCCTTGTTCCGAGTATCGGATCTGTATCATCGCCCTGCATTCCCTCCCAGTACCATTTATTGAATTCGGGATCAGGCTTCTCAGGCTGGGAATAAACTATGAGCCAGTGTTTCTCGTCATTGAATTTCTCAAGATACAGATCGTAGGCGTACCTCTCAAGAGTTACACCTTTCATCTGTTTATTCCAGTCCTCATTATTCACAGTTATGACCGCAGGTGTGATTCCCGTCTCATCTCTGAAAGCCTCCAGCGACTCCACGAGCATAGCTTCCTCATTATTATCAAGGATCTCAGCCCTGTCCTCGATCAGGATACCGGTATCGTAATCCATCGCGAGTTTATTAGGAAAGTGATTTCCAAAGATATTTATGAGCGCGATGAGTCCAAATCCGAGCACAAGCGCCATGATGAACAGGGCAAGATACGCTCCGTCCTGCGGCTTGCTCAGATCGTGATCAGCATATACGATCACAGGCTTTTTGGTCAGGTAGTGATAGTAAACATATCTGCGCCCGCCCGGAAACGGCATGCTGGAAGTCCTGCCGCCGGCCGCGGAACCTCCGCCGCCGCCATGGGAACCTCCGTGAAATCCTCCTCCGTGGGAACCGCCTCCAGATGAATGCGGCATATCAGTTCACCGCCTTTGCATATTCAAACGGCACCTGAGCCTGACAGTACGGACAGTTCGTGTGATGTCCCGCGATATAAACGCCGCCGCAATACTGGCAGTTTACCTGATTGATCACTTCCTCATCACAAAGAATGGCATTGCTGTATTTCTTCCTCTGTTTACTGTCATTTATCACCACAAATATGATTACCCCCGTTACACCGATGCAGAATGCAGGAACTACTATAAGCATTCCCCACTGGATATAGCTGTCCATTACATGTGGCGTAAACCTGTCGAAAGCATCTCCTATAGCTTCAGCAACCGTATATTTATCCGGCTTAAGAAGGTTATTCTGCAGCCTCTTGTTGAATGTTTTTGTAACCTTCTCCGTAAGGATGCTGTCAGTCCTGTCGCCCTGCATTCCTTCCCATCTCCAGTCAACGTAATCCTCATCCGGATGTTCCGGTTCAGAATAGACTATGAGCCAGTGTTTCTCATCCTTGAATTCACTTACATAAAGGTTATATGCATATTTCTCAAGTGTTTTGTTTTTCTTTTTCCAGTCTTCGTGATGTGTCGTAAACACAGCGGGAGTGATGCCTGTCTCTTTCTGGAATGCCTCCAGGGATTCCATCAGCTCCTCCTCTTCCTCATCAGTCATCAGATCTGCATCATCCTGAATAACGATCTTAGTGTCGTAATTCATCTTTATCTTTGATGGATAATGAAAAGCAGAGATGCAGCCACCTAAACATGCAACAATGATCATGGGGATATAGATGATGCTCAGTATGATCAGATGCGGACTGCTCTGCCTGACATCATAGTTTGCATATGTCGTCTCGGGAGTTCTCGTGACACGGTTATAATAGATATATCTGTGCGCCCCGGTGAAATAAGTTCTGCTGGTTCTTCTGGAACTTCCGCCGTGTCCTCCATGGAATCCGCCGCCATGTGAACCGCCTCCCGATGAATGTGGCATATCATTTTACCCCCTTACCGGAATGATTATAGCATCAGTTGTACGGTGCTCCAAGTTCTTGTCCCTTTTTCAGGGTTACTCTACCTTCTACTCTACACTGGATGTTAAAAGTTGAGTAAAAAGTAGAGTTATGTCCTCAACTCTACCTTTTACTCTACATTGGGCACTAGAAGTTGAGTAAAAGGTAGAGTGAATGACTGTACCATAAATCGTACTTTCATAACAAAACCGTATATTTTCGTATTGTTTCGGAGCTTTTTTCAAGCTTTTTTCTGCTACGCTCATACTATGTTCAACGTTAATTATTACATCGGCACTATCAATTATTGTTCAGAGGAGCTCAAAAAACTGCCTCACATATATCACGGGTCTCATGGAAATGACCGGATAATCCGCTTGTATGACAGCAAAACAAAGAAACGCCGTGAGTTCTATGAATCTTCCCGTTACTGGAAACAGGCAACGGAACTTGCTTCAAGGAGGGCATATCTGGAAGAGAGAATTAAAATACTCAAGGACGAACTGCTTTCAAACTGGAATGTTAAATATGATAAGCACGCATCAAATTACAGAACTGTGCCGGAAATAAAACACAGACTGGATTCATCTTTCTGGAACGGATTAACAGACGAAGCACCTTCATTTCCCAAGAATAACAACTATCTGTACAAAGGTATTTACTTCAGATCCAGAGTCGAGGTCAACATCGCCAAGGTCCTCGACAGACTCGGTCTGAAGTACAGATACGATGTTAAAGTAACGATGAACGGTCATAAATACTTTGCGGACTTCGTAGTTTATCTTCCACAGTTCAACTGCTGTTTTCTGATAGAGTTTTTCGGCCGTCTTGACGATTACGGCTACAGAAGAGATAACGCGTTCAAGACCTTTGATTATTTCAGCGAGGGTATCTATCTGGGAGAGAACCTTATCATACTGTGCGGGAAGGAGAACAACATGCCTTCGTTTGAAGTGATCGCGGAACAGATAACCGCACTCGTTAACAGCATCGCTTCCCAATCGACAGTAAGCGTTCTCTGAAATGATTACACTATTATCAGACATGTGTTACAATCAACCTCAGAAAACGAATAACAACAAAACACAAGGAGATCACCATGGACCTGACAAAGATACTGATCGACAGCATGACATCTATTGATTCAATAAGCGCTTTGACATCAAGATCAAAGGCCGAGCCTTCCAAGATAAAGGCCGCTGTTGCCAGCGCCCTGCCCGGACTGATCGAGGCACTCACGTATAATTCTTCCACCGAAGAAGGTGCCCAGGCGCTGCTCGGTGCACTGTCACAGCATACCAATTCAGGGTCCATGAGATCACAGCTTGCAGGCGCGGATCTTGTTGATGGCGATAAGATCCTTACCAAGATCCTCGGTGCTTCCAAGACTGATTTTATCTCTCAGGTAGCTGACATCGCAGGTCTCGATTTCAATCAGACGAGAACCATCCTGAGCAGCATATCACCTGCTCTCCTCAGTTCTGTATCTGCTGCCAACAACGGATACAATGCTCCCGGTCCCAGGTCCTCAGTAGTTACTCTCGACCCGACTCCTTCCACAGGACCCTACGCCGCTCAGAACCAGCCCATTACAGCACGTCAGGAGACAGCATACTCGCAGCCGGCTGAACAGCCCATCACTGCACAGGCTGCAGCAGGACCTCAGGATGAGCTTTCACAACTGAAGGAGATCGTAGGCAATCTCATAATCGACGATGAAGACCGGAAGATAATAGAGGGCGTTAAGGGCAAGTCCCTTCTTGAGAACCTGAGAAGCTTTCTTCTCTGACCTGTAAGATCACATCTGATGGCGGACAGTCTTATACTCATCCCCGTCTCTGTAATAGGGGCATTCTCTTGTGAGCCCGGACAGACCGTTCATGGCCATGCCGGCCATCTCATCCTCATCCATATTGCAGTCGCAATAGTAGTCGTCCGACAATTCATCATATGCGTGGAAAAGACATGTATCACACTGGCTCATAACATCTTCAATCCTTACTGATTACATAGATTATGCTCAGGATAAACGTCACCACCATGAAGATTATAAGAATATATAATCCCCACGCTGAAGTGACATTTACCGTCGGAGCTTCGATATTGAACAGATCAAGTATGGCTGCACCGTTCTCGCTTGCCAGAAAATCGTTCTTTGCAGAATTATATGCAGAATAAGCACCTACAGCACTGAACAGGATAACTGCTGCTGCAGCAAATCCGCAGTAATTCTTAAGCCCGGCAAAAACAAAGAAAATGCATGCCGCACACGCAATGAGTGCAAATACGGATATTACTGACGGCATCAGCTTGATATATGCTGTTTCCGTGCTGGTACTTGTAACATAATCAACCCTGAAAGCCGGCAGGAAAAGTGCGATCCCGGTTATTAAGCTGGATACAACGAAAGCCAGGCCCTTGACTTCATTATTCACTTGCAGCACCTGCCCTGTCAGCTGAGGTTCCCAGCCTGGTAACAGTATACGTCACACGGTATCCGCCGACAGTTTCTTCGGCGTCATGGTGGACTCTTATTCCGCCGCCTGTTATATCGTGTGATCTGAACGGTTCCTCGAACACTTTGCTGAAATATTCCATGATCATATTATAGGTAACCCTGTTGTCGCGGATAGATGCAACCAGAGTCGTTATTCCGATGACTACGAGATCGCGTTCTTCAGGGCTGTACGAACTGTGATATTTAACGAATGAATAATACTTGAATCCGTCAACCTTTCCGTCTGCCGACATAAGATACTCGAATCTGTCACTGTCGTACAGCTTATTGGCATCATAGTATGCCGGATCGAAGCCCCTTCCGGCCTCAGAAAGAGTCTTCATGTATTTCCTGGATATAGCTTCATAGTCCTCCACAAACTCCTGTGCGGTAAGATCTCCGGTGTGGGGCACCAGTGTGAAATAATCGATCGTGATCGGCAGCATACAGATAACGATGAAGACTACAACGATCAGCGTTGAATAGATACATCTGAGCACCGTGATCTTATTGGCGAACGGTTTGCTGTTCTTCTCCCATATCAGCGGTTTATTCTTTACAGCCTTCGCGAAAGAGAGTATACACATGACTACAGTGACCGGCGGTATCAGGAGTCCGAGTCCCATTACGAGGAGCATGGCTTCCCTTACGACGGCATTGATAAATCCGATATCCATACCATCCTTGTTCGTCACCCACAGACCCAGCAGCATCTTGCCGAGCGTCCGCCCGAAGAAAGCGGTCATAAGGGCATCATAGATGAAGAACGATACAGTATACAGACCCTGGATGATAAGGTAATTGACCAATGTGAACTCACGCATATCACTGAAGTGGATCACAGGGATAAAGATAGCAGCGATGATCACCATATCAAAGACTCTGGCAAAGAATCTCCTCGTTGGCTTTATCGTCTCTTCAAGCTGCTTTTTGCGCTTCTTTCTGGTATCTTCGATTATCTCTTCAACAGTGGCCGCATGAACTTCCTCCTGTTCAGGTTCCTGTTCCGCAGGCACTGTGTTCTTCCTGATATCTTCGATGTCTTCGTGAGGCATTCGGAAAACCCTCCGCTATTGTTTGTCCACTTCGATCAGCAATTATTATTATACTAATTACGGTACGATAAATAAACATCAAAAAAAGAGCTGCCTCTTCGAGACAGCTCCCCTTCGTTCCAGCGAACCAAATATCCAATAGGGCATCCCCCTGTTTGTCTATCGATCCTCACGCCCTTTCAACTCCACGAGCGAATGCACTCATCCGACATTGCAACAACTAATCAACTGCCACAACGCGCTACCATATCGTGCATAAGGTCTTCCCTTCGCCGAACTTTACCAGGTACCCATTCCGATACCAAAGTACCGGCTACTCGGTTGTCCGACCGACACAGCATCTGTTGAAGCTATGGAACCTCCCTGTCGGCTGTGACATCTCACAAAACGCGCGGTCCGTTACCAAATCAACTAATATGCTACAACCTGCGATCCGCCAAACCACCAAAGGTAATCAAACGATAATCGCTGCTCGTATCTCCGTTAGTTTCAAGTTACTGCTCCGTATCCGTCGACTTCGATCCTAAAACTCACGTCTTCCGACTTCCATCCGACTTCGTCTCAACGGCTTCGCCTCTAGATTAAATCCTTCCTAAGTTTCTACTCAAAACTCTTGCTATTCGCCGAGGTTCTTGCCTTCGCACCATCTAGCTCTAGTCCTTCTGGCGGCTATTCGAGGGATCCATCGACTTTGGTGTCTCCGTATTCCCTGGAACTAATTGTATTTTACATCACAACAGGGTAATTACAATGTAACACAAATGACAAATAACCGGGGATCGATTAGTCACTTATGTCAGTGTTGCATTTGCTTTGACGGGTGTATAATGATAGAGGTGGGGTCTGAATTCAGGCCCTCTTTTTTATCTCTTCTACAATGGAATCTCTCAGATGATACATCTCCTGGACGCTGTTCTCAAGAAGATAATAATGGAACACATAACCGATCACGAGACACAGCATGATCACTGTCATTACGGCAAATATCAGATTCACAGGATCAGGAAGCACAAACACTGCAAAGACTACAAAGATCTCCATCAGTGCAAATGTTAGAGTTACCAGAAGATGAATGAGTCTCTCATGCTGGAAGTACGATATCTTTGTCTCGAATTCAGCGATGAATTCCTCCAGTTCCGCCCTGTCTTTATCAGACATGTTCTTAACGAATTCCCTGACTTCATTGAGGTAAGCTTTGATATATTTACCCATCGCCGAATCTCCTGTTGATATAGTTTATGACCGCTCTCTTATCCTTCGTCCATTCAGGTGCTATGAGGATCTTCTTGGGACCGTCACCCGTAAGTCTCATAACACACATCCCGGAGGGAATTATATCGAGTGCCTTATCTACTATATCAAAATACTCCTCCATACCGAGAACTTCAAACTCTTTATTGTTGTACATCTGCTCCAGAACTGTTCCCCTGAGCACATAAAGACACGTCATCTTGATACTGTCAACACCCAGGTCAGACACGAGCTTTACCGTGTTCATCATGTCATCTGCTGTCTCGCCTGGAAGGCCGTATATCACATGGGCAGTTACTCTGATATTGCAGGCTTTGAGACGCTGCACCGCATCAATGAACACGTCAGTCGTATAGCATCTGTTGATTAGCCGTGCGGTCTCGTCAGAAGCAGTCTGAAGACCCATTTCCACAAATACGGGATATGTTTTATTGAAATCTGCAAGCATCGATATCATCTCATCTGGCAGGCAGTCAGGTCTGGTGGCTACCGCTGCAGCTTCAACCCCGGGGTGACCGGTTGCCTGAACAAGCCTGTCATGAAGATATCCGGGATCACAGTAAGTATTTGTATGGCTCTGGAAAAAAGCGATATATCCTGCATCATTACCCGCCTTGCCCCGGATCCTGGATATGGCTCGTTCGATATCGTCAAAGGGATCGGCAAATTCACCTGAACCGCCTTCAGAGCAGAAGATACATCCTCCCGTCCCCACTCTCCCGTCGCGGTTAGGACAGGTGACCGGAAGCGACAGGGATATCCTGTACATCTTATGCCCGAACATATTGCGGTAATAAGTGTTTGCACTCAGGTATCTCATGCGGTGCCTCCTGTACTTTTGCATATGATTATCTCAAAACAGGGTTTGACTTTCAAAGATTTCTGCATGAGCAAGAATCTTACAACATATGGCACGTTTTTAACATTTTGCTCATAATTCTTGATATATATATAAATCTATCTTTTTTATAATCAACATTAGATCTCAGGAGGTCAGGGTATGTCTACGGCAACTGTTTTTCTCGCAGTCAGCGATAACGCGATAAGCAAACCTGTAATGACTCATCTTACCGGGTCGGGATACAATGTTATCAGTTTTGACAGCCTGGAGAACTTACTCTTCTCACTGAAGAATAACGAAGCGGATATCATCCTGTGCGGTATAGATCTCAATATCGGAAAACTCCGTGCTGCAACGGACCGTCCTTTCATTGCCATTTCGGAGAGCACCGCCATCAGCGATAAGATAAGAGCGTATCAGGCAGGTTGTGATGAATACCTGACATGGCCTTTAGAACCTGTGGAGATAGAACTTCATATAAACGCGTGCATTAAGAGGATCAACAGGAGCAACAATCTTATACTTGAATTCCCGCCTCTGATAATAAACATCAAGTCACGTAAAGTAACTCTTAACAATAAGGAAGTACGCCTTACAAACAGAGAATTCGAGATCCTCAGTTTCCTTGCAGAGATGCCGAACAGGACAGTCAGCACACCGGATATCTATTCCAGAGTCTGGGATGATGACACTCCCTGCGACAACCATCTTGTCATGGTAAACGTCTCGTATCTGCGCAAGAAATTCTCCCAGATAGCACCCGAGATCAATTTCATAAGAACACAATGGGGACAGGGTTATTCATTTGTATACCCGCCCGACAGGATCTGATCAGCCCTTGCTCTGGAAATAATTATTAAGTTCTTCGACGAGACTGTCGCAGTCTATTCCGTGTACCATGCAGGCCTCCTCTACAGTCTCTCCCGCAGCCATGGCACAACCCAGACAATGAAGTCCTGCGTACATAAGAATAGGAGCTACTTCCTGGTCTGCATTAACGATATCTCCGATGATAGTATCTTTTGTCACGATCATGATATGATCCCTCCGCGAAAATTCTTATTTTTAACAGGTTGTAATCATACCACGAACATCAGTATTTGTCATTGTTTTTGGGTTTTTCAAAGCATTTTGATAAATGCAAGGGGAAAAAAGTAAAATAATGACCGATTTCAAACAAAAGCACTTGACACAACATACGTTTTTGGTGATAATTCAAGTGCAATTCGCCGTTTATGGCTATATTTCAGGAGGCATAATAATGAATAAGACAGAATTAATTGATGCAATCGCAGCACAGTCCGGTCTCAGCAAGAAGGATTCCGAGGCAGCTCTCAAGGCTACTATCGATTCTATCGTAGAGGCAGTTAAGAAGGACGACAAGGTTGTTCTCGTTGGTTTCGGTACATTCTCTGCTAAGAAGAGAGAGGCTCGTGAGGGCCGCAACCCTGCTACAGGCAAGAAGATCAAGATCAAGGCTTCTAAGACACCTTCTTTCAAGGCTGGCAAGAGCTTCAAGGATGCTATCAACTGATAAGTTTCTTATTATAGCTATCTTACAGGACCGCCTCTTAACCGGGGCGGTCTTTTTTACTCCTGATCATCAGTTACACTGTCATTATCATCCTCATCATTTTTTTCCATCTCATAGAGCTTAAGCTGTCTCATCGTGGTCATGATCTCTATTGCAAGAAAACTGATCGCCGCACGGCTCCTCATGTGCCCCAGGACACTCTTGGATACCGCATACCGGACATTCCTGACCATCTGCTGATAACTCATTCCGTAATACTGATCACTAAGAGCCCAAAGATCCTTAAGATTATTGGGCAGCTTAAAATTACTCTCTACCGTATCCCTCACCATTGAATACATTATGCTGCTGCCGATGTATGAGAGATCCACATCGTATTTCATAAATATCCTCTGAGCTACAAGATCATACACCCTTCTGCGGTAAGCGGATTCTTCATCGTAAACCTGATCCTTCAAGGCACTTACGGCATCAGAAATGCGCTGCGAAGTTAGCGATAATCCGTCCCTTCCGTCAAGATAATAACGCGTACTGCCTGCTGAGTCCGTAACACCTATTATTCCCTTGCGCTTGAGTGTATTATTTACGTTCTCGATAAGCATATTATCATCACTGATCACGTAAAGTCCCACGTCTTTGGTAACATCATATTGTGTCGTGTTATTGTGAACTCTTTTCCTCATTTTCACGTGTCCTTTCCCGTGTATTTCCCGAACAGGTATAAATACATTCTGTGACCGTGACAGGTGGTTTGCAATACATTTCGCAAAAACGGGCCAATATTGAGACAAACCGGAGAATAATGTGTAATCTTACGCATTTTGCGGTTAGATTACACATTGCGAGAAGAGCGTATACCCGGCTGCTTATTCAGGATCTTCGTCGTTGCGGCTTACTGATATCGCGTAGTGTGATGAAGGCGTATACTTTACTCTGACAGTCTGACCTACTTCCAGATCACCTCTGGTGGGATTGATAAAATACTTCTCCCCGTCAACCACAAAGTAATTATGAAAACCGGAAACTTCCTGTACTTTTCCGGTGTGCGTATATGTTACGCTGTTAAGCACATTGTAGATATCGAACATTCTCGGTGCCAGGTATCTGGACACATCAAAGCCGATAAAGAGCAGCAGAACAACCGGAAAGAAATACGCCAGAACATGCTTTGTCTTGCGCTTGAAATTCCTGTTTGTAAAAATAACCATGAGTACTATCAGGACAATACACACGGAAGCATGGGCTATCAGATTTGCAAAGAAATAATTCACGTTAAGCCTCTACCTCAAACAGAACATCTACTACCATATCTTTCTCGTTCACGGGGATGGACGACACCATCTGAAAATCATAGCATATTCCGATCAGAACCGTCTTTCTGTCCGGACTGTCACCGCCAAGATATTCCCAGACTCTGTCATAGTAGCCGCCTCCCTGTCCGAGACGTATCCCCTCATCATTGTATGCAATTCCCGGCACTATTACAACATCCGCACTGCTGATATCTGCAGAAGGATATTCATCACCGGGCTCAGATATTCCAAAATGGCCCTTAACGTACCCTGCTTCAAAACCTGATACCTTACGGAAGACAAGATGTTTCCCGTTAACCTGAGGCATCATCACAGTGCCCCCCTGCTCCAATATCTCATGACACAAAGGCAGACTGGACAGTTCCCCTGAGGCAGGCATATAAGAAGCCAGTCTTATGGTGCTGAGATCGAATCCAAGATCCTGCGTTATATAATCTTTAAGATCCTGCGAGATATCACGCGCACAGGAATCAAGAACGGACTTATCAAGGCCGGAGCGCCTGTCTCTTATTATCCGTCTTATACGGTCCTTGACTTCGTCTGCATCGTGACTCATTACTGTCCGCTCTCCGCGATCATATTGTTCAGGTCATCGAGCGTAATGACAGGCACACCCAGAGTTGCCGCTTTCGCCGCTTTGCTCCCGGCACCTTCACCTGCCAGAAGATAATTCGTCTTCTTTGATACAGATGATGTGACTTTCCCGCCGTTCTTCTCGATCAGTTCAGTAGCTTCATCCCTGCCCATTCCCGGAAGAGTTCCAGTGATGCAGAATATGAGTCCTTCAAGCGAGCTTCCTTCAACTGCAGAGCCTTCCGCCTCGAAGCAAAGACCATACCTCTTAAGACGTTCCAGCAGTGCTTTATTGGATTCATCATCGAAGAATCCCCTTATCGATTCAGCGGTTATCTGTCCTATATCACCTGCCGTCATCAGCTCTTCAACACTGAGTCCTGCAATAACATCAATAGACTTAAAGCACCTTATAAGTTCCTTGGAAGATGCCTTTCCGATACCTGGTATCCCGAGACCTGCAAGTACGCGGTCAGGTCCGGAAGTAAGTCTTGATTCTTCGATCGCAGCCAGGATCTTATCCGTATTCCTCTCAAGCCCGAGGATCTTCTCTTCTATCAGTGCATCTCTCTTATCCTTGAGAGTATAGATATCGCTGACATCTTTAATATATCCTGCATCTACCAGCTTACGGATATACTCTATACCGAATCCCTTGCAGTTCATGCAGTCTCTCGACAGGAAGTTTGCAATGGAATTGACTATCGTTCCGGGACATGCGAGGTTGACGCACTTCAGGTCTGCTTCCGAGCCGTTCCTGACAAGCTTTGCACCGCATGACGGACATACATCCGGCATCCTGTAAGGTACCCAGTCAGACGGTCTTTTGGCTTTATTGACACCCTTGATCTTTGGTATTATCTCACCCGACTTATAAACTATGATAGTATCACCTATACCAAGTTCCATCTCGTCGATGAAATCCTGATTATGAAGTGTGGCACGTGATACCTTTGTTCCGCACAGGCTTATAGTCTCGAACACCGCAACAGGAGTAACACGTCCCGTTCTTCCTGTCGCTACTTCAACCGACAGAAGCTTCGTCTCCTTCTCTTCGGGAGGGTATTTATATGCGATCGCCCAGCGGGGAAATTTGATGGTGTTGCCCATCTTCTCCCTTACGCCAAGATCATTGATCTTGACCACTGCGCCATCGATATCATATGCAAGACTTCCCCTTGCTTCTCCGATCTTCTGAATGGCATCCCAGACCTCTTCCTTCGTCCTGCACGTGTAGTAGAGCTCGATCGTCTTCACGCCATTCTCCCGCAGGAATTCGTAGCCTTCAGAATGCTTTGTAAAGGTCCTGCCCCTGCTCTCCTGAACATTAAAAATGAAGAGAGACAGATCCCTGTGCTTCGTGATCCTCGTATCCTGCTGTCTGAGCGTTCCTGCAGCACAGTTGCGCGGATTGGCAAAAACCGGCTTGCCTTCCTCTTCCGCCTCTTCGTTAACGATCCTGAACGCCTCACGGGTCATATAGACCTCTCCCCTTATCTCGATATACTCTATGGGGTGCGGCATCTTCTTAACCACGTCCTTAATGACTTTGGCATTCATTGTAACGTCCTCACCCTCGGTGATTCCGTCACCTCTCGTTACGGCCAGCTTAAGATCACCATTCTCATATCTTAACGCCATGGACAATCCGTCGATCTTCGTCTCAACAAGGAACTCCACATCGCCATATTCGGCTCTCACCTCATCAACAAAGGAATCAACTTCTTCCCTCTCGAAAACATCCTGCAAAGACAGCATAGGCACATTATGCTTTACAAGGATTCCCTTCTCGGCTTTCCAGCCCACACGTCTTGAGGGAGAGTCTTCGCTTATAAGCTCAGGATGTTCTCTCTCAATGGCCTTAAGTCTCTGATTGAGCATATCGTATTCATAATCAGAGATCTCGGGAGCGTCCTCGTTATAGTAACGGTCGCAGTGATAATTGAGAGTCTTTACGAGTTCTCTGTATTCCTTCTGGAGTTCGCTGATACCGGAACTGTTGTCGTCGTCAAATAAAGAAATCTGGTCATTCATGATTTTCGCCTCGTAAAAGTAAGATAGATCATAGGCAGGATAGCGATAATTGCGATAAAGGAGCCCCAGACTGCTGCGGGAACACCGAAGAGTCCGTCAAAGGGGGCTGCCAGGTTCTTATCCTTGTAATTGGTGATGTAAAGGATCTTGCCGATCACATTGCCAAGACCGGCCAGCGGCACAAACATAAAGTTCGTCAGAAGATATACTGCATGTGAACAGATGAACGCGTCTCCCGCCCACAGCAGGTATTCATCATTGCGTGTGATGTGTATAAGCGCCACCAGAACGAGAGTTATTGCAAATACGATCATTGTAGTGAGCGACATGTCGTGATCCTCAAAGGAATTGATGACATAACCTATACCTGTAAGAATAAGGATCACGGTAGGGATATAGTGTCCCCAGCTTGTCTCCGACAGCTTGATCAGCAAACATCCTCCTGCGGTCATGACGAGACAGACTGCAAGCACAACTGTTATTCCGTTCGTATCAATATTCAGAAAAACAGCGGCCATATCTATGACCTTGCGGATGTAATGTGTATAAATATGTAAGGGCTCCACTAAGAGAGTCCCCCACAAAAACAGTAATGCAACAAAAACCGCGCCGGAACGCTCGTCGCTTCTCAAATCAGATCCGCCGATCAGGCTTCGATATCGTCGAGATCGATATCCTCAAGAAGGCTCTTAAGGATGGCGACTTCTTCCTTCGTAAGGGAGATTCCCTTACCTACCTTTGTGTGGTCAGGGCCCCAATCACGGATATCGAGCTTGGCTTTACCCTCATTCCACTTGATGATATTAACCTCGCGCTGCCATCCGGACTTGTTCTGGGCGATGACTCCGATAGACTTAACAACTTCGTTTGTGATCTGTGTGTTAGGCATTGCCTCGTACCTCCGCATTTTGGATGATAATCTTTATACATTATAACATATTATAATTAATAAGATATATTAAAATAAATAAGAAAATTTGATACGTTACACAAATTTTGCAGATCACTCGGCTGGCTCAGTCTTTCTGTGCCAGCCTCTTCTCAATTGTTTTGATTACGATCTTCAATGCCTTGATCCTGGCATACTTCTTGTCATTGGATTCAAGCACATGCCACGGTGCGAATGACGTATTTGTCTTCTGGAGCATCTCATCGACAGCCTCCTCGTAGAGATCCCACTTCTCGCGGTTACGCCAGTCTTCATCAGTGATCTTCCACTGCTTCTCAGGGGTATTCTGACGGTACGTGAACCTCTCCAGCTGAGTATCCTTGTCGATCTGCACCCAGAACTTGATAACGACGGCACCCCAGTCAACAAGTTCCTTCTCAAACTCGTTGATCTCGTTATATGCCCTCTGCCAGTCGTTCTCGGAACAGAAGCCCTCCAGTCTCTCCACCATCACGCGGCCGTACCAGGTGCGGTCAAATATCGCGATATGACCGTCCTTTGGAAGCCTCATCCAGAATCTCCACAGATAATGACGCGCCTTCTCTGCAGGCTCGGGACTTGCTATAGGATGTACCTCATATCCGCGCGGATCCAGTGCGGCAGCGATCCTCTTTATGTTGCCGCCCTTACCGGCAGCGTCCCATCCTTCATACGCAATGATAACGGGTATCTTCTTGTGGTACAGTTCATTATGGAGCTGACTCAGTCTGTCCTGAAGCTCGTCAAGTTCCTTGTCATACTCCTCATCAGTCATCTTCTTATCGAGAGGAATGTCGGCAAGCTTAGGCATCTTCTTCAGCGCGAAAGTATTCTGCAGTATCGGGGCCTCACGCTTCGCCTCAGAATTCCTCAGAGCCGTATCTATACTTGCTATAAGTATCTCAGTCATCTGAAGTTCTGCCCATTTTCTGTTGGATGAATCAACAAAATACCATGGTGCCACGAACTGATTGGTTGCCTCAATATACTCATCATAAACGTCAAAGCACTTGTCATAATGCTTGTTCTGCCACTTGTCGGAATCAGATACACGCCACTTCGTGACCGGATCTTCCTCCAGTTCATCAAGTCTCTTTTTCTGAGTCTTCTCATCGATATGGAAGAACAGTTTTACGACAAGATAACCATTGTCATTCAGCTGTCTCTCAAATCTCTTGATGGATGTCAGATGCTCTTTATACTCTTTCTTACCGATATCGCCGTGAAGGAACGCATTCGTCACCTCATCCATCCAGGATCCGTCGAAGAATGAGAACTGTCCCTCCTTTGGTATCTTCACGAAATACCTGTACAGGAACGGCTTTCTGGACTCTTCCGTAGTGCGTGCAGACAATGTCTCACACTTAAAGAATCTGGGATCCATATTCTTGATGACTCTTCCCAGAACACTGCCTTTCCCTGCTGCGCCCCAGCCGTCCATTATTACGAGTACCGGGAGCTTGTGTTCCTTAACCAGCATTTGCCTCTTTGCAAGTTCATTCCTTGCTGTCTCCAAACGGCTTGTAAGTTCTTCGGCATCAGGCCGATTCTCTTTGACCCATTCCTTAAGCATAGTTCCCAGCCTCCCTTCTGTCCGGCTTATTAGAACCCGAGGTCGTCAGACACGTCGTATGGCTTCGGTTCCTCCTTCTCGGGTACCTCTTCTTCCTCATCCTTAACGCTCTGGTCTACGACCGTACCGTCACTTCCCTTGATCTCATCAGAATACGGATAGAAAGTCACAAGTTCACCGCAATATACACACCTGCCGAGCATAGGCGTTTTGGTGGATTCCTGGATAGGCTTTCCGCACTTGGGACAGGTTGTGTGGACAGTACTGTAGATATTCTGTTTACGGCGAAGGATCAGATCATCTATCTTTGCATGAAGAGCGTCGGTCGTTATTCCATTCTCCTGCATCAGCTCCCACATAGCGCAGACGATCATGTCAAGTCTCGCGATAGACGTGCCAAGTTCATCCATCTGACGCTTGTTGTCTTTCATCTTTGAGATAGCACGGTCTGCTTCGAGATGTGCCTGCATCTGCTGCTGTGCCAGATCATCACCATGATACATAATAGCCACCTCACAAAGTTGTGATCATGACTATATTATACACGATATCAGCGCATCTCGCTGAACTGATTTGCGTCTCTCTTCTGCTGCAGCCGGAGCCAGTAACCCGCTATCATAGATGACAGCATCGTTGTCAGGATAAGCACCGTAAAAAACTCAAGACTGATTATGTTATATGAATATGCAACAGTTGCAAGAACGATCCCCGGGCCTCCCCTCGCATTCATAGTAATGGCAAAATTAAGTCTTGTATTCATCGTAAGCTTTGACGGCAGCAGCAGAAGCCACGTCCCGATAAATTCCAGCCCGAAAGCAATACCGAAGAACATCAGGAATCTCGTCACCGAGAAATCATGGATAACGTTGAGCTGTATGCCCACCAGTGCGAAATACACCGGAATAAAGAACGAGAACGCGATGTTCTCGAGATAATGCATCCTCGTCTTCGTAGTCTCCTCCGTGCCAAAAACCGCTTTGATAAGATAACCCACGACAAAGGCAGAATACATGATATTGATACCCGCCCAGTAAAGAAGACCGCAGACGAGGAGAAGCAAAATGAAGCTCAGGGTATAGAAGGTATTAGGCTTCCATTCCGTCTTTATCTGCTTTATGAACCTGGAAATAAGTGCGATAGCTATGAATATCCCTATCGTAACGATACAGATAACCGCCATCTCCCACCATTGTATTTCACCTGCGGAAGCGACTTTCGTGGCGACATTAAGAAGCACCCAGAGGCAAAGATCCTGGAAAGTTGATACGGTAAGGACCGTGTTGGAGAACTTTGTGTTCATTATCCCCATGTCAAAGAAGATCTTGGATATGACCGGTATGGATGTTATGGCCACTCCGATCGCAAATACAAGCCTGTACGAGAACTCATTATTAATGCTTCCGATGAAATATTCCCTGAAGAAACTGAAGAACGGAATACTGCCGAGCATAGGAAGGACCGTCGCACCCGTAAAAACAAGACTGATAGTCTTTGCATTCGACTTATCCACTTTGATATCAGTGTTATATCCTGACAGGAACATCAGGAAGATGAGTCCAAGCTGGTAGAAGATGTTGAGTACCTTCCCCTCCTCCGGATACGCAAAAAAGATGCTCTCAGAAAGTTGTGGAGCAAGAATAAAAAGACAGCTCCCTCCGATAATCATTCCGCCTAATATCTCACCTACTACCCTGGGTCCCCTTATCTTCTCCAGAAGTGTACCAAAAAGATACGCGCTCGCAAGAAGAAGCGCGAGCGCGATAAGCGTCATGATTATCTCATTCTCTGCAAGTGTGGTAAGCCTCATTGAGCCTGAACAGCTGTCATTGCAACTGTATTGACGATGTCATCAACGGAGCATCCGCGGGACAGATCGTTGCATGGTTTTGCAAGGCCCTGAAGCACTGCAAAACAGTCAGCGCCTGCGATCCTCTGTGTGATCTTATAGCCGATATTGCCTGCCTGAAGATCCGGGAAGATGAGGACGTTGGCCCTGCCTTCGATGGGGCTGCCCTTTGCCTTGGAAGCTGCTATCTCGGGAACGAGTGCCGCGTCGAGCTGGAGCTCACCGTCAAGGAGGAGGCTCGGTGCTATATCGTGTGCGATAGCCGTAGCCTGCTGTACCTTATCAACGAGCTCATGCTTGGCAGAACCCTTTGTCGAGAATGACAGGAGCGCTACCCTGGGCTCTTCGATGTCGCAGAGAGTTCTTGCTGTCTCTGCAGCGGATACTGCGATGTGTGCAAGTTCCTCTGCTGTCGGGTTAGGCATTACAACGCAGTCAGCGTACACAAGGAGACCGTTCTCGCCCAAAGACTTGTTGGGGCAGTCCATAAGGAAGCTGGAAGATACGACCTTCATTCCGGGTTTTGTCTTGATGATCTGAAGGGCAGGTCTCAGCATATCGCCGGTCGTGTGCACTGCACCGGATACGAGTCCGTCAGCATCACCGGTCTTAACCATCATGATACCGTAGTACATGGGGTCCTTAACAAGGTTCCTGGCATCCTCTTCTGTGACGCCCTTTGCCTTACGGAGTTCGTATAATTCGCTGGCATATGAAGCAGCCTTATCGCTCGTCTCAGGGTTGATGATCTCGATACCTTCAGCATCGATCTTGGAAGGGTCACCCAGGAGCACGGGGACAGCCAGTCCCTCGTCCCTGATGATCTTGGCTGCGGCGATGGTCCTCGCCTCTTCACCCTCAGGAAGAACGATCTTCTTGATATCTCTCTTTGCTTTTGTCTTGATCATGTCGATAAGGCTCATATTTATATCCACCTTTATTGATAATATTGCTATGCTATTGTATCACACTGTCAATACCCGATGTATATCCCTATAACGATAAAACCTATTACGAGAACAAGATCAGTCACGAAGAGCGGGATGCTCTTCCTGATCCACTTGAGATAATTGACTTCTATCATCGTAAGTGCGATGAGAAGTACCGGTGACGTTGGGAATATGAGGTTCGTATAACCGTCAGCGAATGTATAGAGGAGCACCAGCATTGTTTTCGACAGCCCCACATTGACAGCGGACAGCATGCCCATTACAAGTATCGCTTTCGCGGTGGATGATGACACGAAGAATTCGAGCACAAGGATTATGAGATATATCATCAGAGCGACCACAACAAGGTTAGGATCACGCGTCACTTCATTGATCTTGTGGACGATCGTTGGAAGGACGGCACCCTCTTCGAAGATATATTTGACTGATGCTGCCATAGCGATGAATATGATCGTAGGTGCAGCCCCTGCCATTCCTCTTGCAAAGCTCTTCATGACGTGACCCGGCTTTCCTGATGCGATCAGTCCAGTGATGATCCCTCCCAGCAGATAATAGATTATGAGGATGACAACAGTATAATCGCGGAGGGATTCCAGCACAGAAGATACGATGACTATGACAACGGAAAGAATCAGGAATATGGCGTATGGAGTCCTGACCCTTCCCGCGTTATCACTATCGATATTACCGGACTTCTCGAGGCTCTGACGGAGCTTGTTATCGTGCTCATATGTCAGGCTCGAAGCCGGATCCTTGGACAGCTTCCGAACATATAGAAGAAGGAATCCGAATACGACGAGGAACATGACTACATAGATCACGAGCCTATACCAGATGTTTGTCATGGGACTGACGCCGATGATCTCGGATGCGAGGATCACCGTGAAGGGATTTGTGATTGCGCTGGCAAATCCGAACCCGCATGAGACGATGCAGCAGATAAAACCGGTAAAGGAATCATAGCCCATGAGGACGCACAGTGACGCTACTACAGGCAGTAGCGGAAGCATCTCCTCGAACAGCCCCAGCATCGCTCCAAAGCTGTAGAACAGAATGCTCAGGATAAGAAGGAACAACACCTTGTGGTTCCTGAACCGCGCGCTTACTGAACTAATGAGCGCCCGCGTTCCTCCGACGTCGTTCATGACCTGGAAAGCCGCTCCAATGGCCACCAGGAACAGGGACAATATGAACAGCTTAAGTCCGTCAGATGAGAAGAATACGAGGACCGGTGCAAAGATGCCCTTAAGGATCGGGACACCCGGTATGTCGCTCCGCTCGGTATAGACCTGATAATCCGTCGAGCCGTCAGGCTGCGTCCCGAACTGTCCGCCCGGGATGATATATGTCAGTACGACAGACATGGCGATAAGGATCAGAAGGAGCCCTACGACCTGAATAAAAGCTTTCCTGGATATGCTTCCCGCGCTCTTGTCTTCACCCATCTTAAGTCCTTCTCTCCTCTGCCCTGACCTCATTGATGATATCCACGAGAAGCCCCCACCTTGCAACCTGGCAGGGATCACTTACCGGATAGAAATAGTATAGATCATCGTCGATATATGTCTCGAACTCCTTACCGCAGGAGAATGGAAGCGCATAAAGTTCATTCATGGCGATCCTGATGCCAGATCCCCCGGACTCATACGTAAACTCATCGAAAGTAAGCCTGCATATTCCCTCCTCCTTGCGCCTGACCTTCCCGTCGCTTCCATATATCACGGTCCTTACATCAGTGCTTATATCTAACTTTCTGATATCCTTCCTCTCATTGTCCTTTATCAGGTCATACCACCCGCTTATGGTGCCGGGGTATCCGTCGAACCTGTACTCGTCGTTGAGGGTATATGATCTGCCGCAGGAGGAGCATGAGATAGTATTGCCCTTAGTCTTCATCTTATAGAGAGCCTTACACTCGGGGCACTGATAAAGGATATCGTGAAGTCCCTCAGCCTTATCCTTCTGAGGGTATCTGCACATGAGCTTCCTGTCAGCATCATTTGATATGGAAGATAATATGATCTCTTCCAGCTCGTCGTTGCTCATGGAAGCGAGCTCATCCTTCTTGATGACCTTTCTCACCTCGAGTTCTATGGGTGTCCTGTATCTCCTCTTCCTCCACTTGGGGTAGCTGTAATATGCGCCGTTACATCTAAGCAGTACCAAGTCCACGCCAAGGCGCCTGTAGAAGCCTGCCCCGATCACAGGGATATTGTTAGTCCTTCCGTCAGGAGATAGTCTCCCTTCAGGATAGATCACCACGGGATATCCTTTGCTCAGGGTCTTCATTATCCGCACAGGGGTGGACATCTCGAGCTTGAACAGCTTCTTAGGGATCGTTCCGATATGTATCAGGAAAGACCCCGCCACGGGCCTGGTGCAGTAGTACTCATTGACCACATAAGCAGGCTTAGCTTTATTGAGCAACAGATCGAGATAGAAGAAATCAGTAAAGGCCTCGTGATTACATAACACTACATATGGAGGATCTGCCTGATCGAGGAGTTCGCCGTTTAAGATCGTTACGTGCCTAGGGCCGTGCCATATGGAGACCAGGAGATTACCGATCTTGCGGACAGGCGTGTCCGGTGTGTTCCCGTTCCCTTTGTGAACTTTATGTTTATTCTGCTCCACCAGCCATTCCCCATATCAATCTTAAGTATTATAATTATATTATGAATATTACTCTGGTCAAAGATTCTATCAGGAACATCACCAAGCAGTTGGTGTCATATCTGTCAGTCGTGATCATCGCAATGCTAGCAGCTACGATATTCCTGAGCATCAATTACTCGTCCAGGACGATCCAGGACAACGCCGACCGGTATTATGATTCATCCAACTACAGAGATCTGGAGATATCATTCCTCTACCCTGCCGACCAGGAGATAATCGACATGATTGGGGCCATCAGTGAGGTCAGTGATGCAGAGGGTGTCCTTCAGTCCACATGCATCATCCGCACGCCAATGCAGCACGCTGAAGTCGATGTATTATCATTGACCGAGAGGATCAACACTCCCATAGTACTCGAAGGCCGTATTCCTGAAGCAGATAATGAGTGCATCATCGAGAAGACCCTGGCAGAGAGGCTTAAGATCCAGATAGGAGATAAGGTTACCTTCAGCGAGCCCAACGGAGACCCCGTCGAACGCTTAAAGATAAATGAGTTCATCGTAACAGGCTTCATGTATCACGGCGATACAGCCTGCTATGAAGAGGATGCCGTCGGCAACAGATATGTGCTCATCAAGGCAAGTGCTTTCGATAACGAGGGAATGAACGGCATGTTCAACAAAGCCCTCCTTAAGTTCAACGGAACGGAAGGCTTATCGAGGTTAGGCAACGATTACCTTAAGAAGGTAGATGAGACGCGTGAGAAGATCGCACCGGAACTGAACAGAATCTGTGAGCTGGCATATAACAACGTGGCTGACCAGTACAGGGCAGTTCTCTACGAGAAGAGCCAGGAGCTCGATGCTGCCAAGCTGGAGCTCGATAATGCAAGGCGCAGGCTCGATGAGGGCTGGGAAGAGCTCGCCACCTCCGAGGAGAAGCTCACACAGGCCGAGGGAGAACTGAAGGACGGCGAACAGGAACTAGCTGATGCACGTGCTACGCTGGACGATTCCCAGAAGCTGATCGATCAAGCTGAGCAGGAGCTTAATGACGCATACCGCGAGCTTCAGTCGAGCCTTAACTCTCTTCAGAACGGTGAGGCGCAGATCGCCAGGAAGAAAGCAGAACTCGATGCTGCCAACAGGAAGCTCACCGATGCGCGTAAGCAGCTAGATGAAGCAGAGGAACTCCTGGCCACATATTCACAGCAGCTTAGCGATGGACGCACAGAACTTGCCGAGGCCCGTCAGAAGCTCGATGATGCTTATGTGACACTCACCGAGAATCAGGCAGAACTCGATTCGCATACTGACCAATTCAACCAGGTTAAGGCAGAACTGGAGGCTTCCACCGACAGGATCAACCAGATCCGCACCCCTGTCGCGACGATTCTCCATAAGGCTATGAAGTTCGTTATCGGAGATACAGCGGACAGGTTCGACTGGAGTCAGCTCGAAGTTCCGCTGGACATCGAGGATCCCGATGCAACACTGTCCAATTACATATTGACAGAAGATGTTGCAATCGACCTGACAAAGCCACTGTCATATAATATCTCTTCATTGCTGTCACTGTTGTCGTTAACTGACGATCAGTGGGGCGCGATATACAGGGCAACTACGGGAGCGCCTGATGAGCTTCCTTCAGGATATGATTCATGGAAGGCTCTTGCAGCATCCAAGATAGCCGACAAGTTCCTTGAACTGTACCCCGGATATAACGACCTCGTTCAAGATGTCACTGACTGGGAGAACGGACACAAAGCAGTCGTAGCTTACCTTGCAGCATCAGCTGAACTTGAGGAAGGCTGGAACAAGTACTACGCCGCTCTTGATGAGTATAATGAAGGTTCAGCTAGGCTCGATGAACTGCAGCAGGAATACGATCAGGGCGTGGCAGACTATAACTCCGGTCTTGCGGATTACAACAGTGGCCTGTCTGAATATAACAGCGGTCTTGCGCAGTACCGCCAAGCCAGGAATAAGCTAGACCGTGGCTGGGCACAGTATAACTCCGCAAGGGCTGAATACGACCGCGCTAACGATGAGTTCAAGAGCAAGAAAGCAGAGTTCGATGAAGGCATGGCTGAGTATGAGAGCGGTCTTGCCAGATACGAAGAGGGCCTCGCAGAATATAACGACGGACTTGCTCAGGCAGCAGCCGCCAGAGCAGAGCTTGAGGAACAGGAGAACAAATACGAAGACGGCTACAGTGAGTATGAGTCCGCTTCAGCTGCCGTGGAGGAGAAGCTCGATCTATTACAGATGTACAATAACACCAAGATGATATTCGGCATGCAGGAGAACGCATCATACAACATCATATACAGATGCAGCCATAACCTGAAAGATATCGGCATGACTTTCTCCCTGGTGTTCATCATCGTCGCCGCTCTCGTTATCTACGCTACTCTGGGAAGGATCGTCGAGGAGCAGCGCAAGCAGGTCGGCACCACAAAGGCATTGGGATTCTATAACAGAGAGATCATCGCAAAGTATATGATATTCGGACTCTCCGGCACTGTTATCGGAATGGGCATAGGAGTGTTCTTAGGATACAAGATCGTACAGCCCATCGTCATGAAGGGCTATGCACAGAACTTCGTGTATGGCGCCGGGGAATATGCTTTCGTGCTGCCCCTGACGCTGATCGTGCTGGTCTTCGGCATCGTACTGTCCGCCCTCACGATATTATTCGCCTGCACGGAGCTCATCAAGAGTCCTGCCGTAATACTCCTGGCTGATAAGACACCTCCGTTCATCCGCAATAAGAGTAATAAGTCGACAACACATATCTACACCAAGCTCCTCATACTCAACATGCTCTCGGACAAGAAGCGCGTCATCGCCACTATCGCCAGCGTCCTCGGATGCTGTACGCTCCTGTGCGCAGGCTTTACTATCAGGTTTGCCGTGGAGCATGCCGTTGTAAACCAGTTCAAGGAGTATGAGAAGTACGACTACAAGATAAAGGTCAACAAAGAGCTTTCCGAGAATGCAGACGATCAGGTAAGGAGCTTGCTCGAGATCCACGGCGCATCCTTTGCTCAGATCGAGGACAAGTTCATACTCACCCAGTTCGAAGACCGCATGACAAGTATGGAACTCGTATGCGGCGATCTTGACGCCGTCGACAGCTTCTTCACGCTCAACGATGCCAAGACCGGAGACCACCTCTTGTCTTCTACAGAAGGCATCTGGATCCACAAGAAGATGTCAGAGTATTACCACCTGTCTCCCGGTGACCCTCTCACGATCTACTATGATTCCATGGAGCCCTACACCACCAAGGTAGCAGGCGTTTACGAGAACTACATCGGTTACTACGCATTTATTGATACTGCATATTACGAGACGCTCTTCGGGCATGCTCCGTCCCATAACTGTTTCTTCGTTAATTACAACAAGGGTGACATAACGCCGCTCTCGATCGCGATAAATGCCGTCCCAGGCTTAGAAGAGTTCAAGAGCTCTGCAAAGATCGCAGAAGATTACAAGGAACAGGCATCCGCGCTTGATGCAGTATCCCTGCTCTGTATCGTTATGGCAGCGCTCCTCGCTTACTTCATCCTTCTTAACCTGGTAGCCATGCTGCTGCATCAGAAGAAGCGCGAGATAATAACGATGAGGATCAACGGATTCTCCCTCGGACAGACTATCGGATACATCTCCAGTGAGTTCATCGCATCAACAGTGCTGGGCATCATCGGAGGGCTTCTCTGCGGTTCGCTCCTGGGCTACATCATCCTGAACCTCATCGAGTCAGACCAGATAAGGTTCGACCGTTCGATCCAGTGGACCGGGTGGCTTCTGTCTGCACTCATCACAGCAATCTTCATGGTTCTCATTTGCGTGCCCACGCTGAGGAAGATCAAGTTCTTCAAGCTAAGTGATATGACTTCTGCTTGATCGGGTCCAATTGCTGCGGACTGCCATGCGCCGCGCCGGATCGCAGTTCTTAAGTAAACCCTTTTTGTCGAAAAAGGCCTTCGGGGGTCTACCAAAATTGCTAAAAGTAAACCCCTAAGTGGCATATCAAAGCAAAAGGGTTTACATCGCATCAGCTGATGTAAACCCCTTTAGACTATTTTCGTTGATATGGGTTTATTTTCGCCCCGAGAAGTAAACCCCCGGAGGCAAAAACGGCAATTAAGGTTTACCGACTGCCCCGCCAAGCGTAAGCCATCTCGCCCTTATGCAGTAACTATCTTGCTCGCATCGCCCAGATTATGTCTCTCGGTAGCTTCCTGACGCATCTTGTACTTCAGGATCTTGCCTGCGGCATTCATCGGGAAACCATCAACAAAGTCCACATATCTGGGGATCTTATGCTTAGCCATATGTGTCCTTACGTAGTCCTTGATCTCTTCCTCGGATGAAGTCTCACCGGGCTTAAGGACAACTGCAGCAAGGATCTCTTCGCCGTAGTCGGCATCAGGAACACCGATTACCTGAACATCCTGGATCTTCGGGTGTGTATAGAGGAAGTCTTCGATCTCCTTGGGGTAGATATTCTCACCGCCGCGGATGATCATATCCTTGATACGGCCTGTTATCTTGTAGTAACCGTCTTCAGGTCTTCTCAGGGCAAGGTCGCCGGAGTGCAGCCAGCCTTCCTCATCGATTGCTGCAGCCGTTGCCTCAGGCATCTTGTAGTAACCCTTCATGATATTGTAGCCTCGTGCACAGAACTCACCGGGGACACCGTCGGGACACTCCTCTCCTGTCTCGGGATCTACGATCTTTGTCTCAACACCGAAAATGGAAGGACCTACTGTATTGACACGCTGTTCAATGGTATCTGTGGTCTTGCTCATGGTAGTTGCAGGAGATGCTTCTGTCTGACCGTATGTGATAACGATCTCAGGCATGTGCATCTTCTCGATTACTTCCTCCATCGTCTTGATCGGGCAGGGAGATCCGGCCATGATACCTGTTCTCATGTGTGAGAAGTCAGTTGAAGGGAAATTCTCATGTCCCAGCATAGCGATAAACATTGTGGGAACACCGTGGAAGCAGGTGATCTTCTCCTGGTTGATGCAGTGAAGACCTTTTCGCGGTGAGAAAGCAGTGATCGGTGACATCGTAACAGCGTGTGTTACCGATGCAGTCATGGCGAGCACCATGCCGAAGCAGTGGAACATGGGAACCTGGATCATCATGCGGTCAAAGCTTGACAGATCCATGCAGTCACCGATAGCCTTACCGTTGTTTACAACATTGTAATGTGTGAGCATAACGCCCTTGGGGAATCCCGTTGTTCCCGATGTGTACTGCATATTGCAGACATCGTGCTTATCAACTGTGCGGCGGATCTTCTCCACTTCGCTGTAATGAACACTCTCAGCCAGCTTGGGAAGGTCATCCCAGTGGAAACATCCCGGAACTCTGGACTCACATGTGATGACATTCTTCAGGACAGGAAGCCTTGCAGCCTCGAGCTTACCGGGCTCGGAATCCTTGAGCTCGGGACAGATCTCGTTAAGGATCTGCAGATAATCGCAGTCCTTATACTTATCGATCATGACAAGAGTGCATGTATCGGACTGTCTCAGAAGGTACTCGATCTCGTGGATCTTGTATGCGGTATTTACTGTTACAAGAACGCAGCCGATCTTTGTTGCCGCCCAGAAAGTAAGATACCACTGGGGAACATTAGTAGCCCAGATTGCGATGTGATCTCCCTTCTTGCATCCCATTGCAAGAAAAGCTCTTGCAAGGTTATCAACATCATCCCTGAACTCGGGATATGTTCTCGTATAGTCGAGTTCCGTGTACCTGAAAGCGTACTGGTTGGGGAACAGTTCACAGATCTTGTCGAGAACATCCGGGAATGTCAGGTCGATCAGTGTCTCCTTAGGCCAGGGATAGTATCCAGTACCTCTGTTATCCATCTGAAGATCTGTCTTCTGCTTAGGCTTGTATGCATCCATGAAGCCTGCGAACTGCGGAACCACAATGTTTGCATCAAGAAGATCCCTTGACCATCTGTAAACCCATTCAAGAGTTACAAAGCCCTGGTAGTTGATGGAATCAAGCGTTGCAAAGCACTCCTTTATCGGCATATCGCCATAACCCATCATCCTGTAAACGACCTTGCCGTCTTCCATGACGCTGTCCTTAACGTGAGTGTATTTGATGAGCTCGCCAAGATTTGCAACAGTCTCTTCGGGAGACTCGTTCAGGAACCTGTACGGATGATGCATATCCCAGAGGGCAGCAACCTTGCGGCTGCCAATGGCATCTATGACTCTCTTGAGCCTCTTTGTGTCGCAGTAAACGCCATTCGTCTCCAGAAGCAAAGTGACATTGTATTCCTCAGCGATCTTTGCAAGCTTCTGCATGATGCCGATAACTATGTTGTCATCGACTTCTCCTGCAGGCTGTGGATCACGGTCGCCAAGGACCCTTATATAGCTTGCGCCTACCTTGTTGGCAAGCTTTGCATATGCGGTAACCTCTTCGACTGCTTTCGCTTCATTAGCGGGATCGTTTACAACTACGCCGGAAGATAGACAGGAGATCTCTAGCTTTAGCTTCTTCAACTTGGCGACTGTTGCATCGATATTCTCATCTCTGAACGGCGGAGCCTTAACAGAGAAAATGTCCTTACCAAGACCTCTGATCTCGATCCCGTCGAAACCGAAGTCCTTTGCCATAGAATAGATGTCCTGCCACGAGAAATCCGGGCATGCCAGTGTTGAGAAGCTTGTTTTCATGATATTGATCTCCTTTATAATAATAAAAATAAGCCAATGCAGATTTTAGCAGAAAATACCTGTATATTAAATAGGAATCTTCAGGACAAATGATATAATTATAAAATGAATATTTCGAAGAATAAGATATTTACACTAATATATTTAATTGTCTCAGCTATGATAGTCATAGCTCTTTTCGCAAAATGTCCTTATGGGTTCCCTTCAGATGAAGCATTGTATTTACTTGTACCCTATCGCTTCATACATGGTGATATTCCAATTCTCCACGAGTGGCATCCTACGCAGATTTGTTATATATGGATTCATCCTTTAGTAGACGCTTATCTTTATATTAAAGGCAACACAGAGGGCATTTTTCTTGTTTTCAGATATATTTACACTATTGTTTGGAGTCTGTTTTCTTTCTTTATTTACTACCGACTTCGCGTCATATCAAACATTGGCGCAGCAACAGTTTCAGTAATGCTGTTAATCTACGCTCCTTATGGTTCCATGTCGCTATACTATAACACAATCGGGATAATGACTCTGTTGTCGTGTTTTGTGATATTGGCAACAGCTAAAACACATACTACTATTCAACATATAGTTGCTGGATTTCTTTTCGCTATGGCGGTAACATGTTGTCCTTACCTTCTTATTTTGTTCTTTCTCATGGTTGTTAATTATGCTGTTCTTAGAGCAAAAGGACAAAAAGAGGCTATTCTTCATCTAGTACATTTGACCTTAGGCTCCATCATAGCTTTTATTGTTTTTTGTTTTTACTATTTCCGTAATTCTTCTCTGTCTATGATAATTGGATCAATTCATTATCTGTTGGAAGATCGGGAGCATCAATATGTCTTTGGAGATAAACTGATCACGTATTTGGTATCACTTTTTTCTCCAACGGTTTTATACTTTCTATGCGTTGTATCATTTGTAATATGTTGTATTGTTGTCAGCTTTAAAAAGAGTTCCACTGCCAAGAAAACAGGCTTCATTATAACTGTGGTTCTCATTCTTATCATGCAAATTGACCTTATTGCGGAGATCAACTACATTAACTCATACATGATTGCCCCCAGCTTACTTGGAATTTATTCCATTCTGTTTTCACACAAACCTACAATACGACGTATATTTCAGTTTATATGGATTCCCGGACTCGTTTATACCTTTTGCCTTCACATGTCATCAAATTTAGGATTCTCTGCTGTTGCATCAGCAGCCTCCTTGATGAGTGCAGCATCGATACTGTCTGCTGTGGTTTTCATAGAGGACGATTTTACAGAGTTTAAATCCATAATAGCATTATTTGGAATTCTGTCTCTATTCCAAATTGGATTGCAGTTTACCTACCGCATGAACTATGTTTATTGCGAATCCGCCATTAAATATATGACAGCAACATCTGATATTGGAACCACTAAAGGTCTTCGGATTACGGAGAAACGTCTCTACTATTACAAATACATGCTCAACGATACGCTTCCGCTCAGAGATGAAAGCATTGACAAGGTCCTCATCCTATCCCCGGAATCCTGGCTCTATCTCGATGTGAACAAGAACATCGGCTCCTATACATGCTGGTCGCCGTATATCGACGGATATACCATTGAACTGCTCGATGAGTATTATTCCCTGTACCCTGATATGAAGCCTTCAGCAATTTACGTGGAATCCTACTACAACGATCTGGTCCCTCTTCTCAACAACCGCGGCTATACAGGTTCAGAGACACCTCTCGGCGGGTATATCCTGTATAAGTAAAAAAGTGACAGCGGAGACGGTTCTCCGCTGTCAAATAAAAGATCACATCCAACTAAGAGCGATTACGGCAGGTAATCCATCATTACCCTAGTAAGTACACCCTTTGTAAACTCGAACTGATACTTGCTCTTGCCGTAGTACTTCTCAGAGCTTCTTGAGTACTCGTATTTGTCAGTATAATAACCGTCATCACCGTCATAGTGATAAGGCTCCTCACTGGGCTGACCAACTGCAGCAACAAGGCTGTCCATGGTGAGATCGAGAGGAAAATTGAAGCTCAGGAGGTTGCTGGTATGCTCGTCGTCAAGGCTGGGAAGCGAGATGCTGCTGATAACACACTGGCTCATGGGCTGAGCAGCGCCGGAAGTGTTCATAACACTGATGTTTGCTGACCAGTAGTCCTCCAGCTTGAGTCTGAAGCCCATTGACTCATGGTTGTTCTCGAGCTCCTCATTCACATCCTTCAGATCGCGCTCCTCGAAAGGAACTCCGTCATCGATCATCTCCTGAAGTGTTGTAACGCCGAGCGTATACTTCTTACCATTGTAGTAGAAGCTCATATCATCAAAATCGATAAAGTCTGATGTCTTAGGCTCGGGATTGGGTGACTTCTGAGTTGTTGCAGCGGTTGACTCCTCTGTTGTCTCCTCTGTCTTCTCAGATGTCTCAGAGGTCTTATCCTCCTCTTCCTCATCATCCTCATCGTCCTCGTCATCATCTTCGTCTTCATCATCGTACTCGTCTTCATAACGGTCATCGTCGTCATCCTTAGAGTTCTTGCTCTTGGAAGAAGAACAAGAAGCCATTGAAGCAACCATAACGAAAGCAAGAAGAACGCACAAGATCTTACGCATTTTCATCGTTCATTAACTCCCTTTGTAATCACAGATATATTAGTCCTGCCCCTCTCCGGGCAAAACATGATAATCATACCACAACTGAGAAAACAAACTATCCAAAATACTTGGCGAATCTGGCCTGATCTATTGTAAATAATATATTCCCGAGTCTGTCTGCTGCATCGATGAGCATCCTCTCATATGTGCACTGCAGCGGAGAGATCTTATTCTCATCCCCGGTATTCATCCTGTTGCTGCAGCCGCAGGAATTGGTACATCTCTTATTCAGCTCACAGTTCCTGCAAGTCTCCGGCATATTGGACTTCGCAGCAAGAGCGCTGACACGGCTCTCATCCACACCGTCAAATACATTTCCCATAAGGTAATCGGGATCACCAACAAATGAGGTGCACGGATACAGATCGCCTCTCACGTCCACCTGCATCTGTCTCACGCCCAGATGACATCTGGATGCAGGATTGACACCCTTTATACATTCAGTGATCTTTGAACAGAGAGGAGTTACCTTAAACCGGTCACTCTTTCTGAAGAGTTCAGTCATATAATCGACAGTCTTATCAAGCTCTCCGCGAAGTATCTCCATATCACCGTCAGTCCAGTTAACGCGGGAACCATACGCAAGAACGCATGAAGCCTGCTTAAAACCAAGGTCGTGAACGTGCTTCACGGATTCCGCATAATACGGTACAGCCTGAGGAGCCACAGTTATAAGTGCGACCGAGTCAGGCAGATATTTAAGGAGAAGCTCCGCTTTCTCACGGAGCACGGCTGAGGTGGATGAATGATCCTTATCTGCAAACCTTCTTGATATATCCTGCCCCAGAGCATCGTAGGACAGACCTATGACCATCCCTGCCTCCTTTGCCCGCTTGAGGAAATCCTCATCCAGCAATGTTCCGTTGGAAGTCATCTTACATGCGAATGGCTTGCCGGAAGAATCTGACATGGTTTTCGCGCGGTCAAGTGCCTTCAGGATCAGATCCTTCTTCAGCATCGGCTCCCCGCCGAAGAAACATACGCCGGCATTCTGTCCTTTTGAGAAAGCGAGTTCCAGCGCTTTGTAAAGAACTTCCTCCGGCATATCACAGGGCCTTTTGACCCTGAGACAGTAGCTGCAGTCCATGTTGCAGCGTTCTGTAAGATGAAGTGTCAGGTTCATTTGGATTCCTGAGTCTCGGGGCAGACATCAACGTCGCCGTCAAGCACGAGTTCATCTGTCTCATCAGTAGCCGATGTAGTTCCAGGATCGACAGTCTCCCCTCCGTCGATAATGAGCTCATCCGTAGCCGCAGTAGTTGTAGGGGCTATATCCTCCCCTCCATCGATAGCTACTTCACCTGACAGTTCCACATCAGATGTCTCATATGTGACCATAGTCTCATCTCCGACTATGTCAGGTTTCCACGGGGCCTTGCACCCTGCCAGAGACGTAGCAACCACGGCAACCGTAAGGCCTGCTGCATACAGTGGCTTCTTATAGTCCTTAACCTGTTCGATCTTCATTCTCCTATCCTCCAAGATCCAACTCTAATTCAGTATTCCCGTTACTCTTCCGTCTTCATCTACTGTATAATCGTGAGCCTTGACCGGCGCCTGGCAATGCGGACAGTTCAGATGGTGTCCCACAACATAGACTCCTCCGCAGTAGTCACACTGCTCCTGACGAACAACATCCTCATCGCACAGTACCGCCGACTGAAGCGCCTTATCCCTCTTGGGATGTATATCCAGCATCAGAAAAGCATGGATACCGCAGAAGATCAGTATGAAGAGCGATGCTGCCAGCATACTCCCGTTAAATCTTGACTTCATTATCCCTAGTGTCACTTCCTCAAAAGCGGCAGCGATAGCATCAGCTCTTCCCGTATCCTTCTTAAGGAATTCCTTCTGCAGCGCCTTAGTGAACTTATCTGCCTGTGCCGCCGTGATGATGGGATCAGTATCGTCTCCCTGCATGCCTTCCCAGTACCAATCGTCAAACTCCCCTTTATCGCCTGACGAATATACTATCAGCCAATGGCATTCATCCTCAAAGGCATTGACATAAAGTTCATAAGCATAATTCTCAAGGTTCGTATAATTCTTCTGCCAGTAACTGTTACTGACAGTCATGACCGAAGGCGTGATCCCCGTCTCATCGCGAAAATCCTCCATCGCCCTGATCATCCTGTCCGTATCGCCCAGGACGCCGGTCGTATCACTCACGACTATCTTGTCGTCGTAATCCGCATTGATCCTGGAAGGCTTCTCCACCGTGTGGAAGGCGATTCCAATAAACCCCAGTACGAAGAATGGCACATAGAACAGGAGCAAAAGGAATCTGAGAGGACTCTTCTTCTTTGTCACATCGTAGTTCGCATACACGAACACAGGTTTGTGATCCTGATAGTAGAGATATCTTCTCGCCCCCGGGAAAGGTGCATTCCTTACCCGTCTTGAAGATCCTGAGCCACCTCTGTGACTATGAGATCCTCCGTGGGACCCTCCGCCATGTGAACCTCCTCCGGAAGAATGCGGCATGCCGGCTCAGATTACTTTGTGTAGTTGCCGAGTTCGAGATCAGCTACCTCCAGGATCTCGGCACTTCCGTCAAGCTTCTCCCAGACTGTAACAACTACGAGCTTTCCGGGATCCTCAAGACCCTGAGTTGAAGGTACTTCCTTGCAGACAAATGCGTGATTCGTACCCTCGACTACCTGAGATGCGATATATGCTGCAGGGATGTATTCCGCACCTGCAAGTGTCTCACATGCCTTATCGAGGATAGCCTCTCTCTCTCCGTTCAGCATAGCATCATCTGCATATGTCCATCCGCCATCGAACTGTCCGTCACCGGTAGCTCCTCCGGCAGGAGTAACATCCTGGAATCCGAGGACCTCTGTCGTTCCGTCAAGCTTCTCGTAGATATAGACAAGCTTATATGTAGGTGTTGCATCGGGTGCCACTACAGTTGCCTTGCACAGGTAGCAGTGATTCGTGCCTGCCACGACCTGGGATGCAAGATATGCAACCGGCTCGTAGTCAACGCCGAGCAATGTCTTCATAGCATTTTCGAACAGTGTCCTCTGCTCATCCCTGACATTGGGGCTTGCGGACATTGCCCACCCGCCGACAACAGGCTCTGCCTGTGACTCGATTACTGTGCCTTCAGAGGGCTGTGTCTCTGCAGTATTTTCCTTTGTACAAGCGCTGATCCCTACTGTAAGTATTGTCATCGCAAGACCTGCTGCGATCATCTTTCTCTTAATGTCTGTCATTATTGTTTTACCTCCAAATGTTCTTAACAATATTCTTACCACCGTCATCTCGTTCTGGTGTTTACACCATTAATACAATCCATCTGCTGATATTGTTGCAGATATTCAAAAAAATTATGCCAAAGCTCCGATATCCACCTCCTGAACAGCAGATACCCTTCCCGGATTCTCTGAATCCAAAGTAATAACAGCCTGTGCTACCTTATATGCCGGGCTGTCCGGTTCTTCCGGTATTACAGCAACGTAATAACAGCTCAGGTTCTCATTGCTGCCAAGATAAGCCAATGGCACATAGAGATTTCCCCGATCATCCGTAAGGTGACTGTCCATCTGTTCAAGGCTGGAAGCAGCAGTCGGATCTGAAGGCAATGACCATCCTCCTCCGGCTCCTGGCCATGACAGATCCAGCGTCTTTGTAACCGTAATATTACTGTTCAGGTCTTCATTAACAAAGACCAGTTTGTAAGAATCACCATCTATGCAGAGGAAACAATAATTAGCTCCTGCCACTGACTGGCTTCCCAGATAGAGCAGCGCCCTGGATGATGTGCCTGCCAGTGCACTCTCGGCAACGCCCGATATCATTGGGTCGAGTTCACAGTATTCGTTCGTCTCCCACTGACCAACATAGTCCATCATGCTGTCACCGTCCGAACCTCCGGGAACCCTATCGCCACTCCAGGGGCCTTCCTGTTCCGATGAAGTCTGAACCGTCGGTACGAGTTCCGTCTTGTCGTCAGGAGTCAGTGTCTTGCAGGAGACTGCTGCCCCTGCAACCGTTATGCATAAAACAAGTGACGCTATCCTGCGTGCAGATATCATATCTCAACATTTCCTTCGGGATGTCTGAACATACCGAAGAATGCCTCCCTCTTCTGCTTATTGCGGAGTTTCTTCTCCTCCTTGATCTTCTGTTCCACTATACGGTGATCTCCGTAACCGGTAATGCTCAGTATCTCATCGAGCCTGGATTTATACTCTCTGCTGAATACGAGCCTTGCCACACGGCGGTCCTCATCGCTTATCTCCAGGAATCCTTTCTTAAAGATACCTGCTTCGCGGATATACATATTCTCGAGCCTGATAACAGCTTCGGGTCTCCTCAGGAACTTGCTCCTGTAGATATACGGACCATTATCATCAACTGACAGATAGAACTTCGATCTCGCCTTGACAACCAGCACTCCGACTCTCGTATTGAGCGAGAATACAGGGATCGCAAGCTCCGAGCCTTCAAGCTTCTTAGGGATCCTCTTTGCCGTAAGAGGCACTGTCTCATTCCTGTGGAATATCGCCCTCTTGACCGGAGCGATATATATCGCCTTGAAGTATGTGATCGTCCTGTATGCCCATCTGAACACAAGGATCGACATTAGAAGCAGCAGTGCATAGAAGACATAGAACACTCCCGGATAGTTCTCGGCGATAATAAGGAATGCCGTAACGAAAGCAGCCCTGATGACCCTGAAAGCCGCAGACATCGTGGCTGACAGTCCCGTGCAGAGTGCCACCAATGCAGAAAGCGCGTAGTTGAAGTATCTTACGAAGAAATATGCACAAAGCATGAATATGATCTTGAAGAACTCGGTAATCGCCAGGAGAACGCCTCCCGCTGCATTTGTATTGATCACAGCTGCACCGAATCCTGCAGCATTGACTGTACTGCTGCCCTGACCAAGTTCCATTATCGCAACAAACTCAAATGCGAATATCATAAAGGGACCGACATATTTTGTATTGATCTTCTCCATTTCCTCGCCGATAACTGGAGTCAGCATCGTCAGAGCCACCCACAGGAACGACAGGATCCTTACAGCCCACAGATCGCACAGACCGAAAGAAAGCTTCGGCAGGAACTCCACGCCCACCTCCTTAAGAATGGACAGCGCAGAAGAAAGCCCCATGATATAAGACGGGCTTATGCTCGTGCCGAATGCGAACTCCGCCGCCTGCTCGAAAGTGGTCCCGAAGGTTCCCCCATATACCAAAGACACATCGTCGTCAGCAAAATTAACGCACGATATGCACATCATTATCGAGAAGATGATCGCTGCTATAACATAGAATCTGATGAGTTTCTTGTTGTCAGCATAAAGCCTTTCCATAACACATTACCTCCTCTCCCTTTTTCCCTTATGCAATTATATCAGAAATAATGATAAAATAACAAAAACATACATATTATCTTCAGGAGATACGTTATGCATTTATCCGAACTTCTCAATTATGACGATATAGTTATCCAGTGTCACGACAACCCGGATGCAGACGCTCTGGCGTCGGGTTATGCACTCAAGTACTTTTTCGAGCAGAAGGGCAAGAATGCCAGATTCATTTACAGAGGAAGGAATCCCATACGCAAGAGCAATCTCATGATAATGCTCGCGACGCTTCATGTCCCTGTGACATATGAGCCTGAATTCGATGAGGTCCCCGAGCTTCTTATCACCTGCGACTGCCAGTACGGCCAGCGCAATGTCACAAAGACCGAAGCAAAGAATATCGCAGTCATCGACCATCATCAGGCAACGGTGGATGTTCCTCATATGTGCGAGATCAGGAGCAACGTGGGATCCTGTGCCACGGTAATATGGGACATGATGAGGTTCGAAGGCGTTGAGGCCGGCGAGAACAAGGAACTCGCTACAGCTCTCTACTATGGTCTTTATACGGATACAAACCGTCTGTCAGAGGTATCACACCCTCTCGACAGGGATATGCTCGACAACCTGATGATCAACAGGAGCATCATAACGGAGATGAGCAATTCCAACATCTCCCTTGAAGAACTGAAGATCACCGGCAAGGCGATACTCGATTTTGACTACCACGAACGCGAGCGTTATCTCATCATCCACTCAGAGCCCTGCGACCCGAATATCCTCGGCGTGATAAGTGACTTCGTTATGGAGACCTCCGAGGTGGATGTCTGCCTCGCATACTATATCGCCACAAACGAGATCAAATTCTCGGTAAGATCCTGCACCAAAGAAGTCCACGCCAATGAGCTGGCCGAATTCCTGGCACGGGGCATCGGCGGAGGCGGCGGACATCTGTACAAGGCCGGCGGTACCATAAGGCCGGAGCTGATACAGGATCATCCCTCTTCGATACTGGAAGAGCGGCTTGCGGAATACTATGCAATGTATGAGGTCATGTATGCCAAGGACACTACTCTGGATACTTCCGGCATGCCACTCTATACCAAGATGGAGCAGAGGCTCGGTACGGTAAAGCTCGCAGATGTTTACCCTGTAGGCACACCGGTAGAGATCAGGACACTCGAAGGCGATATCAATATCACGATCACAGATGATACCTACCTCATGATAGGCATTGAGGGTGAGATCTATCCTATCTCCGGCAGAAAGCTGGAGAACAGCTATACTTTCACCGGCTTCAAATTCTCAAGGACATTCGAGTATGAGCCTTCCATCAGGAACGTGACTACAGGCGATACGGAGGACGTAATGCCCTATGCCAAGACAGTCATCAGCCCTCCGGGCACAGCACACATTCATGCCAAGCCCCTTGATCACGCAGTGAAGCTCTTTACCGCATGGGACGACGAGAAATACTATTCGGGCAATATCGGAGACTATATTGCTGTAAGGGACGATGATCCACATGATATCTATATCATCAAGGGACGTCTGTTCGATAAGCTCTACCGCCGTGTAGGCTGAACGCAAGAACGCACGGATTTATGATGCTTCGGACAGTTCCCGCAGGGCGAGTGGACATCGCGAACGGACTTGCCGCAGGAGCGAAGCGACGAGGACTGAATTGAGCGATCCGTCATTTCTAGCGCCAGCGAGAACGAGTGTTTTGCGCCACAAGTTCCGCAACCGCCGAAGGCGGTGAGGACCTGTTCGAAGTGCCGCAAAACACGAGTTCGAGCCTATAAGCCGTACTGCGACCTCATCTCAGCACTTATCTCAGCACCACGCAGGATATTATTTGCTTTATCGATCAGTTCCTGAAGTGAATAATGTCTGAAATACCCAAGCCTTCCGACTCCGTTAGTATCATAAGCAACAGTATAGAATCTGTCGTTGGACTTCTGATGACCGACAGCATTCTCTATGCACGAATATTCGATCAGACTGTCAAGATCGACCATATCGATAAGATCTTCCATTTGAATGTAGATCAGCCTGTTCTCAATATCGAACTGGAAATCCGCCGGGACTACAACATCCGCATATGTGGATATCTCTGACTTGGAAAGAAAATCACCATTGTTAATGTTGTAGCTGATCAGCGAACCATCGTTGAATGCAACAAGAAGACGTGTTTTATCCTCAGGGTGGACCGCAAATCCAAGCGGCGCCATTCCGCTGCAGTTTATCTCGTAATCCACTTTTCCCTTTTTGTCGATGATCAGGATCTTCGTGTTGTCTGACACGATAAATCTTACTTCCTCATCCTTGTTCTCCTTAAACGCGAACACCCTTGTGGTGGTATCCCAATCTGAAGGAAGCTTAACATCGACGCTCTGATCCTTATCCGTGTTGATAATGTAATCGCCTTTTTCAGTCGCTACATATACCATCCCGAACTCGCTGAAATACTGAGGGGCGAGCTTGGGAAGATATACGGACCCGTCAGCGGGGATCTTAAACCGTACAGAATCATCCTCTTCCGGATCATAAATCCGTACATACTGCTCGTCATAGCTTACTTTGTCAAGATAGCAGATCTTACCGCCATCCATCATCGCGAAAGTATCTACATTAGTATACATTTCACTGATGGCTTTCTGTTCAAAAGTTCCGTCACTCCTGTCGACCACCAGAAAGCCCCCTTCGCCAACACTTGAATAACAGAGATAGATATTATCCTTATCCCCGCCAACGATCCCATAGCTCATGCTGTTGCCTTCGCTGTTAGAATCCGGCAGATCTATAACTGCTTTCACTGTATTCGAATTAATATCAGTCAGGATCAATCTTTCCTTGCCTTCGTCCTTTGTCATGATGGCTATCATATCATCATCCATGTAGGAATCGGCCACATAAGGGACAGTCGTGGTATCATCCACATTGGTCCACTCATCATCGTAGATGCCTGTGTTGAAATACAGGATATCAAGTCCAAGTCTCTTTGACAGGTAGATACCGCTGTTAACCTTGAGCATAGCGATATCGTCTGTCAGTTCGTATGACGATCTTATGTAATTATCTCCGACATTTGGAGCTGGGTAGCATATAGCTCCGCCCGTTGTAAAGAGACTGGGCCATCCGTCGCCATCTCTGTCATTGCATTCAACCAATGACTCGTTGGCAGTCCAGTTATACTCGAGGGTACCGTCAGAAACCTTGTAAGATGTGCACCTGGTTCCGCAATAGTATGCGACAGCACCGCGTTCCTGAAGGTTCAGAAGTCCGTTCGCCATACTGACGCCATTGGATATGAATTCCTGTGACCACAGTTTGGTCATATTCGGAGCTGAATAGCAGTTGATGATCGTCTTATCATCAGTCAGAACATAATTGTTGCCGAATCTGGATGAGGATCCGTCACTCAGATCCGATGTGCTCGTCACAATATGACTGTTATCGACCCAGATGACATCATTCACATATCCGTCACCTGACTCGGAGAATCTGGTGCTGCCGGTCCTGAGATCAAAAATACCGCTTACCATATCCGATATCTTTACATAAGCGGAGAAGGCCACCTTCGTCTTATCCGGTGATATATCAAACCTGCTGTACGCGATAAAATCACCATCCATGCTCTCCTGCAGGTCATACTTATGAAGGATCTTTCCGTCATTCATGCTCATGAGCAGAAGAGACGGCGACTGGTTAGCAAGGATAAATGAGTCTTCGGACACAAACATGATCGTATCACGGTCAAGACTGCCCTCGAAAGCCTCCTGTGTCCATTTTACAGACGCATCTGTTGTGTCATATGCCGTAGCTTTTTTGGACTCCCACACCAGAAGCAGATCATTATTGAGGAATTCGACGCCTCTTACGTCAATGCCCTTTGTTTCCAGGATTATACTGTGATCCGACGTGTTCCACATTCTGATATTATCCATACTGTCAAGAGCAACCAGCTTTTTCCCGTCAGGGGAGATATTAAATGCATCGATCCTGTTGCTCATGGAATAATCCCAGGCTGAATTGATCGAGAGACCGTCCTCGCTCTGATATGCAAGTGTGGCATTCGTAAGTGCCCTTACAGCTTCAGGCATAACAGGGCGCTTGTCATCCTCGTCCTGGGGAAGCGCTGCCAATGCAAGATGGAGCGCATCAATGCGCATCTCCTTATCCAGAAGTTTGGATGATTCATTGGCAAGGAATCTGGACTGGTTTGCCAGTGATTCACGATAGGCTTTATCCAATCTGTTGTTGTTGTAGATCATGTATCCCGCAAAACCTATGGCGACTGCCAGCAGAGATGACAGGATGATGCCGAGCTGCTTCATCTTGTATGTTCTCTGGCGCCTTACGAGCTCATCGTAGGAACAGCCGATTATCGCAGCCGCAAGGCGGGGGAGCTCTTCTTTCTTTGCTTTCGAGAGGGGCATCCTGTAGTCGCAGGACAGAGGTTCAACAGGAACCTTCACCGTATATTTGATGCCAAGTTCATTCTCGAATTCCCTGTCTTCCGTCAGAAGCTCCTCGGGGATCACATCCTCAGGTTCGCCTTCAGCAAGCACGGTAAGCACGCGATTCTTCGGGTGGTTTTCCAGGAAGAACTGTATCTCTCTCTTGACCCACACCGACTTCTTGGAGTTGGGTGAGCATATAACTATGAGATACTCTGCATTCTTGAGAGCATTGGATATCGTATCCGTTAGGTCGCTTGTAATAGGCAATTCATCCTTATCGCGAAAAACCCTCTCGATCCTCTTCTTCCCCGTTTTCTTCCGGATGGCATGGGGAATACGGAAATGCTCCAGATTTCTCTGAACGTGTTCTGCGACCTTAATGTCGTGGGGTGAATGCTTGTACGAGATAAAAGCGTTGTAAAAATCGATCATAACCCTACCTACGGTGCCGGAAATCCGTCTTCATCAGACTCTCCGTTCATCCTGTCCCTTCCGGTCTCATAGACCTTATATTGTGACCACAAAGTCTCCAATGATTCAAATGAGTGCTTTATATGTTCCTTGCGGTGCATTCCCAGAGCAACCAGGAGTGCATTGATAACTGACAGGGGAGCTGTCAGTGAATCAACAAATGATGCCATTGACGACGTGGCGAGCAGAGCCACATCGGCGTTCTTTGTCATGGGCGTATCGTCCCTGTCGGTGATCGCAATAGTCGATGCGCCCTTCTGATGTGCATAAGCCATCGAATTGATGGTCCTTGTGGAATATCTGGGGAAAGAGATCCCGATAAGCACATCATCCTTCGTTATGGGCATGACCTGTTCGAACAGTTCGTTGATACAGTTGGATCTGACCAGAACCACATCATCGAACAGGATGGTCATATAAAAATGCATGAACTCGGAAAGCGGCGCACTGGCTCTGATCCCCATGATATAGATCTTGCGGGCTTTGAGGATCCTGTCAACAGCCTCGTCAAATGATTCCTGAGACATATTGGACAGCGTGTACTTGAGGTTCTCCTCATCGGCCTTCATGACTTCCTGAACGACAGCCCTGTTGTCAGCGAACTTATCCGTGTAGTCCAGTCTCTGAACTGATGTCAGTCTTGATTTAAGGTCTTCCTTGAGAGCCTGCTGGAATGCGGGATAACCGGCATATCCGATCTCGTTTGTGAACCTTACTACCGTGGCCTCGGATACACCTGCGGCAGAAGCGATCTTCGACGCAGTCATATAGGCAGCCTTGTCGTAAGATGACAGGATGTAATCCGCGATCATCTTATGACTCTTGCTCATTGCGGGATAGAGCTGCTCTATACTCTCAATTATCCCCATCTCCGTCATCCTCTTTATCTTCGCTTTCGCCTTTGCCGGTCGCCATAAAGCTCTCGATCGTCATCTGCTTATCTTCGCCTTCGGCGGCGCTCCTGAGTGAATCCTCAAGATCCCTTATGGTCTTATAACTCATGAGTTCCATCGAAGGGAGCTCATCCGTGGACGAGATACCGAATTCCAGCAGGAACTGTCTTGAAGTCCTGAAGAGAGTAGGTCTTCCGGGAGCATCCAGCGTTCCCGCTTCCTCTATCCATCCCCTGTCAAGAAGCCTTGCAACTATGCTGTCCGACGATACGCCTCTGACAGCTTCGATCTGTGCTCTGGTGCATGGCTGGTTGTACGCTATGACCGCCAGTGTCTCATATGATGCCTGCGAGAGCGGCGGCGTCATCTTGGGGGAATACATCTGCTCGAGAACCTTCTTCATGGCAGGCTTCGTTATCATACAATATGAATTGTCTGCTTTCCTTATTGTGATTCCCGTCATAGGGTCATTCTCATATTTCTTGATAAGCTCTTCCAGATACTCCTCGCACCCCTTTACCGGAATACCGAGGATATCAGCAATCCTCTGAACCTGAACAGGATCACCGGATACGAAGAGGATCGCCTCTATAGCTGCAGGGATCTCCTGCGCGGTAAATCTGGTCCTCTCCTCAGAGACAGTACTGTCATCAAATATTTCCTGAATCAGTTCATCCATCTTATCTCTTCTCCTCGATCAGAATACTGTCAAAAGGTCTCTCCTGCTCACATGTTATCTTATCAGCACGAAGGAGCTCCAGTATTGCCATAAAACTTACTATCCTGTCCATCTTCTCAGGCTTTTTCCCCGCGAAAAGCTCTTCGAACAGCATCTTCCCGCGTCTTCTGATAATCTGGAACACCGACTTCATCCTCTCCCTTACGGAGAGCTTGTCTTTCTTGAGTATGTGGGTTATTTTCGCTGAGATATCGGCAAATCTCACTTCGTTCCTGGCGCATATGTCTGATACGGCCTGATCGAATTCCTCGCCGTTGAATTCCTGTGGTTCCTTGGGCGGTTCGATCCCCAGCTCCTTTGCAGTAGTCGGAAGCCTCAGGGAACAGCCGGAGTACATTTCGCGGCGCTTGCGGAGATCCTCGGCAAAGAGCCTGCAACGCTTGTATCTGAGGAGGCTGATAACAAGTTCCTCTCTGGGATCATCGCCTTCCTCGCCCTCTTCCTTCTTAGCCTTCGGGAGCATCATCCTGGACTTGATATTGACCAGAGTTGCACCCATTACAAGGAATTCCGAAGCGACTTCCATATCGAGTTCTTCCATCTGTGCCAGAAAATCAAGATACTGTGCCGTTACATCAGCTATCGGGATATCATATATATCGATGTCATTCTTCTCGATAAGATGGAACAGAAGGTCCATAGGACCTTCGAACTGCTGTATCTTAACGTTTGGCCTGATATGCTCCCGAACCGTCATTCTCTTATACCAGCAGAGAGATCAGTTGATATGACAGTGTCTCAACGAGCCCGCACACTAAGCTGAACGGGAATTCCACAACCTCGATTATCATCGACAGGATAGGCAGACGTGAGAATGTTCCGAGAAGGAACAGTACCCACAGTGCCATTGGAGCGTATCTCTGAAACTTCATATATCCGGCTGACGATCTCACTTTGTAAGGCAGCAGCTCCTCAAGCACATGGAACCCGTCCAGAGGCGGGATGGGCAGGAGATTGAATGCCAGCAGCATAAGCGAGAACGACACCGTATAAAGTGTTACGAGATAAAGCGTGGTCAGGACAACGTGATCGTATTTCATGCAGAGTCCGTAGATTATACCGCCGATCAGGGAAGCAATGAGCGCTACGATAAAGTTGCCTGTAACGCCTGCCAGGTGAACCATGGTATTCATCAGCCTGGCGCTCTTGAACTTCTTCAGATTATTCGGGTTATAGAGCACCGGCTTACCCCAGCCGAAGCCTGCCACCAGAATAAGAAGTGTACCCATAGGATCAAGGTGTGCCACAGGATTAAGTGTAACACGGCCCATATGGGCAGGAGTGTCATCACCCAGCCACACGGCCACCCTGGCGTGCATAAATTCGTGGAAAGAGAAGGATATCGTTATCGCAAAAAGCATGCAAAGGAGATGGAGTACCATCTCCTTGCCTGATAACCCGCTCTGAAGTAACTGTACTATCATGCCTTAGTCACCGTAAATGTGATCTTCTCACCGTTAATATCCCACTCTTTGGAATTCTCGCCCACACCCTCTTCGAATGTTACAGCCAGAACCTCTGATGAGATGAATTCCTTACGCTTTACGATTATCTCAGCCAGCTTCTCGTTGCCGGAATACAGAACATTTATCCTGTCAACGACCTCGAGGCCCGTCTCCTTACGCTGTGTCTGGAGCTTGCTGATCATCTCTCTTACAAATCCGTCCTCGATGAGGTCATCTGTCAATACTGTAGAGATCGATACGATTACTCCGCGGTCAGACTGTGTGGACAGACCTTCAGGCTGTGCAGTCTCGATGATGAAATCATCGACCGTCATCTCATATTCCTCACCATCAACAGTGATCCTGATGGGACCTTCGTCAAGTGCCGCCTTAGTCTCCTTGCCGGGCAGTGCTGCAATAACTTCCTTAGCTGCGTTGAGCTTGGAACCGAACTTCCTGCCGCATGTGCGGAGCTGGGGCTTGAAGGAGTAACTTACGAGAGAATCAGCATTCTTCAGCTGCTCGATATTCCTGATATTGAGCTCCTCAAGGACAATGGGCTTATACTCATCTGCAAGTTCTTTCTCGGAAACGACATAGATGGTTGACAGAGGCTGTCTGTTCTTGATCTTTGCTGCTTCACGGGCAGTTCTTCCAAGTTCGACGATCATCTGGATGAGATCCATCTCTTCTTCCAGTTCCTTATCGATCATACTCTCATCACATACAGGGAAGCTTGCGAGGTGAACCGACTCAGGTGCACTTGTATCAACACTTCTGACGATATTCTGGTAGATAGACTCTGTTACGAACGGAACAAACGGTGCGCAGAGCCTTGTCATCGTCTCAAGAACCGTGTAGAGAGTCATGAAGGCATCTGTCTTATCCTTTGTCATCTCACCGGCCCAGAACCTGTCACGGCAGCGTCTTACATACCAGTTGGACAGTTCTTCGGTGAAGACCTGGATCGTACGTGTACAGCCTGTAACATCATATCCTGTGAGCTTAGCATCAACAGTCCTGATAAGCGTATTGAGCTTGCTCAGGATCCATCTGTCCATGACACAGAGGTTATTCCTGTCGAAGGAAGCCTTTGTAGGATCGAAATTATCAATATCAGCATAGAGAACATAGAATGCATATGTATTCCAGAGCTTGCTTATGAACTTGCTCTGACCTTCTCTTACTGCATCGTGTGAGAACCTGTTAGGCAGATAAGGCTGGCATGAATTGTAGAAATACCATCTTGCAGCATCTGCACCCTGATTATTGAGGATATCCCACGGGTCAACAACGTTGCCCTTGTGCTTGCTCATCTTGATACCGTTCTCATCCATAACGAGACCCATAACGATAACATTCTCGAAAGGCGCTCTGCCGAAGAGAACTGTGCTTATGGCGATAAGCGAATAGAACCATCCTCTTGTCTGGTCCAGTGCCTCTGATATGAACTGGCAGGGATAATGATTCTCGAAGAATTCCTTGTTCTCAAAAGGATAGTGATACTGCGCGAAAGGCATAGCGCCCGAATCGAACCAGCAGTCGATTACCTCAGGTACCCTTGTCATGACACCGCCGCACTTGGGGCACTTCAGATGAACATTATCAACGTAAGGCTTATGCAGCTCGATGTCATCCGGACAGTCATCGCTCATCTCCTTGAGTTCCGCAATTGAACCGATGCAGTGACGGTGACCGCAGCCGCACTCCCATACAGGCAGAGGTGTACCCCAGTAACGCTCACGTGAGATACCCCAGTCGATGACGTTCTCAAGGAAGTCACCCATACGTCCGTCCCTAATGGTCTCAGGATACCAGTTGATCATGCGGTTGGACTTGAGGAGCTCCTCCCTCTTTGTGCTCATGGCAATAAACCATGTGGATCTTGCATAATAGATAAGAGGTGTGTCACATCTCCAGCAGAACGGATAGTCATGCTCGAACTGCATCTTCCTGATGAGCTTACCCTCCATGTTCAGCTTCTTGATGATGAGCGGATCTGCATCCTTTACGAACATGCCTGCAAATTCTTCACACTCGTCAGGCAGATGACCCTGTTCATCAACGAACTGGATAAAGGGAACCTTGTTCTCTCTTCCTACTCTTGCGTCGTCTTCACCGAATGCAGGAGCGATATGAACGATACCCGTACCATCCTCAGTAGTAACGTAGTTGTCAGCAACAACAAAATAAGCCTTCTGAGAAGTCTCTTCCAGCATCTTCTTTGCATAATCGAAGAGAGGCTCATACTCAATACCTGTAAGGTCTGTACCCTTCATCTTCTCGATCACTTCGTAATCCTCAAAGAGCGTGGGAACGAGCTTCAGAGCCATATAGTAATATACTGTCTTCTCACTTCCGTCCAGATCCTTATTGACCTTGATCTTCGCATAATCGGCATCAGGGCTCACACAGAGTGCGGCATTCGAAGGCAATGTCCAGGGTGTGGTCGTCCACGCTGCGAAATATGTATCATCCTTGCCGGCCAGCCTGAACCTTACGTAAACAGAGTTCTCCTTGACCGTCTTATAGCCCTGGGCAACCTCATGGCTGGACAGTGCTGTGCCGCATCTGGGGCAGTAAGGCACGATCTTGTGACCTTTGTACAGGAGATCCTTCTCCCACATGGTCTTCAGCGCCCACCACTCGGACTCGATATAGTTATTGTCATAAGTGACATATGGGTGCTCCATATCAGCCCAGAAGCCGACACGGTCACTCATCTCTTCCCACTGTGTCTTATATGTCCACACGGACTCCTTGCACTTCTTTATAAAAGGCTCAACACCATATTCCTCGATCTGAGGCTTTCCGTTGATTCCGAGCATCTTCTCAACCTCAAGCTCAACAGGAAGTCCGTGAGTATCCCAGCCTGCCTTGAAAGACACAGCCTCACCCTTCATCGAATGGAATCTGGGGATCAGATCCTTGATAACTCTCGTCTTAATATGGCCGATATGCGGCTTGCCGTTTGCTGTCGGCGGACCGTCATACAGAGTGAAAGTAGGTGTTCCGTCACCTTCCTTGCGCAACGACTTCTTATAGATGTCATTTGCCTTCCAGAATTCGAGAACTTCCTTCTCGCGGTCGATGAAATTCATGTCAGTGGTTACTTTTTTGTACATAAGTGCTTACCTTCTGTTCTAAATGCTGATTTAACGCCTTATTATAATAATTATAAAGGGCGTTAGTCAAGTAAAGAGAAATAATATCACCCGCTCACGGATGAGCGGGTGATACGGATTTTAAGTCTCAGGTTCCGGATCTGGTGCCGGGGGCTCCGTCGGAGGTTCCGTCGTCGGATTCGTCGGTGGATCCGTCGGCGGTGCCGTAGGATCAGCTGCGGATGTAGTATCTGCTGCAGATGTCGTATCTGATGCAGATGTCGTATCTGCTGCAGGCGTTGTATCTGATGCAGGTGTTGTATCTGCTGCTCCTGTGATATCTGCACCGGTCGTTGCTGCTGCATCTGTTGTTACTGCCACAGGATCCGTAGTCGGTGCCGCTTCAGTTGGAGGCGCCACTCCTTGTGGATAGACGTTGATTGTTACCACAAGCTTACAGTTATCTTCTCCGCACTTGACAGTGATAGTAGCCGTACCCTCACCTACGATCGTTACCTGACCAGCATTATTGACCTTGACAACAGACGTGTTGCTTGAACTGAAGCTCAGCGTAGCTGTGTATCTTGGTACTGCATCAAGGTAGAAAGGTGCGTCACCAACATTAACATTGTACTTTGTAGTACCGGAAATGCTTTGAGGTGAAGAAGCAGAACCCGAACCGCCGTAAACGATAACGTGGGTACCCTTGCTTACGTTGTTATACATTGTCTTAGCGGCAGACAGCGGCATATTGACACAACCGTGTGAACCATTGCGCAGATAGATAGTTCCGCCGTACTTGCCATGACGCCACCTGTCAGCATCGTGAAGTCCGATACCGCCATTGAAAGGCATCCAGTAACTTACATAGGACTTCCATGTGGGACCGATGAGGTAGGTATTACGTGCTTTCGCGCGGATCTTGAAGACGCCTGTAGGAGTCCTGTGACCCTGGCTGACGCAGCCTGATACGATATCCGTGGAACATACCAGCTTGCCGTTCTTATAGCACCATGCATGCTGCTGAGTAAGATTGACCTCAACGTAGTTGCCGTCATAGTTGCCTGATACATCACCGGGTCTTACGATGTAATACTTGACCGTATGAGTACCGGAGATGCCGTTGGTAAGTCTGTTCTTGAGATCATCATAAAGATCATCCGTGTCTACCAGCTCACCTGTTGCAATCGCATTCATATTGAGGGACTGACCACCGGTCGTCGTAAATCCGACTGACTGTCCGAACACGCCTCTCTGGCTGGCCTTCTTGGCACAGTATTTGTCCAGCTCATCAGTATCGACCGCTACAGTCACACCATCCTTCTTAACATACAGAAGCGATGCGATATCTGCCACTGACAGCTTGTCTGTGTGCTTGGATCCTGTTGTAGGATTGAATACATAAGTTATATTCAGTCCGAGAAGAGCATTTGCTCTCTTGAGGGAACTTGTCATCTTGTCGCAATCCTTGGTGATCTTGGGGATTACCTCGGAAGGTTCGATGGTAAGGCTGACTTCCTTCTCACCCTTCTCGATCGATTCCTTGATCGCGTCAATGATCGGCTGTGTATCGATACCGTATCCGGGTTCCTCAGCCACAGCAACGAACTTCTGCGCACTCTTGTCATACTTCATGTAGGCATTCTTGGCAGTGCTGGTAATTCCGGGGAACTCGTCACATGCTGCGATAATGGAATCTTCATCATAGACAAGGAGTTCCGGCTCAATCTCAGCGATCAGGTTCGGATTATCCTTAAGCTCCGTCAGGATCCCTGCAAAGCTGTCAACAGACAGCGTTACGGCAAAATCCTCGGAAGTGTACTCCTTGCTGTTGTCATTGACTGTAACATTGAGTGTGTAATCAGAGAGATAGTTCGTAACCCTGAGATATGCATTGGATGCCGTCAGGTTAGACACATCGATGCCTAAGATTGTGGTTCCTGACGGGAAGAGCGCATACTCATCTTCCTCATCATCTTCAAGCTCCTCTTCTTCTGACTCTTCAGTATAGTCCGTCAGTTCCGGCTCCGGTGCTGTAGTCTCTGTCGGCTGGACCTTATTGCATCCTGTCAGGACAGAAGAAAGCATGACGGCTATCAGTAAAACACTAACTGCTGACGTTAATCTTTTCATAAAGTCTCCTTATTCTCGTGTATCTGGCTATAATACGCGATAATTTTACTATTCTTCTGGAATTCAGGCAACAGCACTTTATTAAAATACGATGAACGAAATGCTATTTCAATTATGCAAAACATCACCTCATCACCGCGCGCGACAAAGGCCGCCCCCATACGGGAACGGCCCTCAAGTTAACTCATTGTAACAGTTATCAGAGTCCGGCCTGCTTCCTTACTTCCTCAGCAAAGTCGTCAACCTTCTTCTCGATTCCCTCACCAAGACCGAATCTTGTGAATCTTACTACGGAGATCTCAGTTCCGAGCTCCTTAGCAACCTTCTCGACGTACTGCTCAACATTCATTGAGTCATCCTTAACGAACTCCTGGTTGTAGAGGCAGTTCAGAGCATAGAAGTTCTTGATCTGACCGGGAACGATCCTGTCAGCGATGATCTTCTCGGGCTTACCCTCTTCGAGAGCCTTGTTTGTGATGATCGTAACTTCCTTGTCGATCTCAGACTGGGGAACCTCATCTGTTGTAACCCATGTAGGATTGGATGCAGCGATCTGCATTCCGATGTCCTTAGCCATTGCCTTGTACTCAGGCTTTGTGATAACGGAATCGTCACCGACAGCCAGCTCGATGAGAACGCCAACCTTACCGCCGGCGTGGATGTATGTCTCAACAGAACCGTTGCCTGCTACCTCATAGATAGCAAATCTTCTGATGTTGATGTTCTCGCTGATGTCTGCGATAGCTTCCTTTGTGAAGATCTCAACTGTCTTGGAAGCGTCTGTGTTCAGAGGCTGAGCCATGAGTTCCTCAACAGAAGCGGGCTTCTTCTCGATAATGTGTGCACATGCTGCGTTAACGAAGTTCTTGAACTTGTCTGTCTGTGCAGCAAAGTCTGTCTCTACGTTGATCTCAACGAGAGCGCCGAGCTTAGCATCATCTGTGATAACTGCATTTACAACACCCTCTGCTGCGATACGGGAAGACTTCTTCTCAGCCTTAGCCATACCCTTCTCACGAAGCCAAGCCTTAGCTGCCTCGATATCGCCGTCACACTCTGTAAGAGCCTTCTTGCAGTCCATGATACCGCAGTCTGTAAGCTCACGAAGTTCCTTTACCTGCTGTGCTGTTATTGCCATATTGATGATTCCTCCTGTTAATTATTCCTCAGCTGCTGTCTCTTCAGCTGCTGCAACTTCCTCGATGTCTGTAGGCTCAGCATCCTCTGCTGCCTGCTCCTCATCAACGGAAGCCAGGGCATCCTCGCCCTGATTAGCCTCGATGATAGCGTCTGCCATCTTGCCTGCGATGAGCTTAACTGCTCTGATAGCATCATCGTTGCCGGGGATTACGTAATCAACCTCATCAGGATCGCAGTTCGTATCAACGATAGCGATGATCGGGATGTTCAGTCTTCTTGCCTCTGCAACTGCATTGTGCTCCTTCTTTGTATCAACGATGAACAGAGCTGCGGGAAGCTTATCCATTCCAACGATACCGCCGAGGTTCTTGTCGAGCTTCTCCATCTCGAGTTTGAGCTTTGCAACTTCCTTCTTGGGGAGACGGTCAAAGTAACCTGTCTGCTCCATCTCACGGAGCTCTACGAGACGTGCAACTCTCTTCTTGATCGTTACGAAGTTTGTGAGTGTACCACCGAGCCAACGGTAGTTAACATAATACTGTCCGCATCTCTCGGCCTCTTCCTTGATGGAATCCTGAGCCTGCTTCTTTGTACCTACGAACAGGATGTCACCTGTCTCTGCGAGCTGTCTCATAGCATCGTAGGCCTCGTCAACCTTCTTGACTGTCTTCTGAAGATCGATGATGTGGATCGTGTTGCGCTCTGTGAAGATGTACTCCTTCATCTTAGGGTTCCAGCGACGTGTCTGGTGGCCAAAGTGTACACCTGCCTCGAGCAGCTGCTTCATTAAAATTACCGGCATAAATTTATCCTCCTGTTGTTCTTCCGTATTGCATCAACCCGCCTCGAAAATATAGTAAAAACGGGCACAAAAGGCACAATACGTGATTTTTATGCTCGGATAGCATAACAGAACATCAGGATAAAGTCAATCAGAAAACCCCGGTAACGAATATCTCGATGCCGATGCCGATCAGGATGATGCCGCCGAGTATGGATGCCTTGCCTGCGAACTTTGTACCGAACCTGCGCCCGATAATCAGCCCGATAATACAAAGGACAAGTGTCACAAGAGCGATAATAAGAGCGCATACAAGAGCCATGACAGTCTCATATTCGGCGATAGTAAAACCGACAGACAGTGCATCTATCGACGTTGCCACTCCCTGAACCAGAAGCGCCGCTATTCCTACTCCCGGCCGCTCTTCTTCACCTGATTTGTTCCTGATACCCTCTATCAGCATTTTCGCGCCGATAAAAAGGAGCAAGGCCAGAGCTATCCAAGGTATCAGCTTCTCAAAAGCCCTGAAATACTGCACCACAGTATGAACACAGACCCATCCGAGCATGGGCATGATACCCTGAAAAATACCGAAGACACCCGCTATTCCGCACATCTTGCGAAGCCTCATCCGTGGTTCGTTCAGGCCGTTTGCAAGAGATACCGAGAACGCATCCATGGCAAGACCCGCTCCCAGAAAAATGCTGTTAATGAAGAATACCGGGCTCCACTCCATACAGGTCAGCTGAACCTCAACGCATCGATAGGCTTCATCTTCGCCGCCTTATGAGCCGGATAAATACCGAACAGGATACCAACGCCGCTGCTGAACAGCACAGATAGCAGAATTACCGGAATGGACAGACCGAAGCTCACATTAGCCAGGATATTGATGATCTGGAGCGTTATCCACGACAGTACGATTCCCAGAAGACATCCTACAATGCTCAAAGTCATTGCCTCTATGAGGAACTGAAGCCTTATAACGCCCGGCTGGGCACCGATTGCCTTACGGATTCCGATCTCCCTGGTCCTCTCGGTTACAGACACCAGCATGATGTTCATAATACCTATACCGCCGACCAGGAGCGATATCGCAGCAATACCGCCGAGGAGCAGAGACAGCGTCCCGGTTACTTTATCCATAGCCTCCGAGATCTCAGACTGGCTGAAGATATAGAACATATCCTCATCCCCGTACTTATCCATCATATAATCATTGATCTCGTCCTTGGCCGCACCCGTGTTGCCATCGACTGCAGATGCGTAGAAAGAATCCACAGACAGTTTGATGCCTGAAGCGAGTCTGATAAGCGACGTGTATGGAATATAAACCGTGTACATTCCGCCGCCGTTCAGGAGCATGGACATCATCGACATCTGCTGGTTTCCGCTGTCAACTACCCCGATGACCCTGTAGGCACGTCCGTTGAGCTTCAGCGTCTCACCTATACAATTATCCCTTCCAAAGAAAGTAATCGCCGCATCATGGTTAAGCACCACTACATTTGTGTGATTCTCGCAGTCAGGCTTCATCAGGAAACGCCCGTATTTCATCTTATATCCCTGGATCTCAGCATATGCGGGTGTCGTTCCGTACACCATAACATTCTCAGTCTTGAGCTTTGTCTTAGCATCTATGGATCCCTGTGCAGCAGGTGCAGTTGCAGCCACATTCGGAAGCTTATCGGCCAGCGACTCCACCTCTTTGATGGACAGTCTGTTATTGGCGCCCCAGTCCAGCATGGTGACACTGATCATATCCGAACCGATGTCACTTATTGACTCCGTAATGGTATTGGTCGCACCTGAGACCAGTGAGACTAATACGACCAGCGCGAAAACACCGATGATAATACCGAGCATAGTAAGGAAGGATCTTAACTTATTTGTCTTGATGGACTTCAACGCCATCTTGATCGACTGAAGTATCATGCAGAAGGATCCTCCTTTCTGGACTGGCGTGTCTCTTCAGAAGGTGTTTCCTCAGCCGATGCAGAGACCGGAACATCTGTCTCTTCCTTCCCGACAGTCTCATCGTAGACCTTGCCATCCATTATCTTGATGCTCCTGTCGGCCTGCTCAGCAACATGTTCATCATGTGTGATCAGGACTATGGTGTTGCCCTGCTCATGAAGATGGTGAAATATCTGCATGATCTGGCGTCCAGTCGCCTGGTCCAGGTTACCGGTAGGCTCATCAGCCAGGAATATCGAAGGCTTTGATGCCATCGCCCTCGCAATTGCCACTCTCTGCTGCTGACCGCCGCTCATCTGGTTTGGAGTATGCTTGCGCCTGGGATACAGGTCAACCATCTCCAGAGCCTCCTTGACACGGGCCTTGCGCTCGTTCATCGAGAGGCCCTGATAGATCAGCGGGAGTTCCACATTCTCCTCAGCGGTCATAGTTGATATCAGATTGAAGTTCTGGAAGATAAACCCTATCTTCCTGCTTCTTATCATAGCCAGGGATTTCTCGGAATATCTCTTGATAGACATGCCGTCGAGAAAGTATTCTCCCTCATCAGCTGTATCAAGGCATCCCACGATGTTCATCAGGGTTGACTTTCCGGAACCGGAAGGACCGATGATGCTGACAAACTCGCCCTGTCTGATATGAATACTCGCATGATCCAAAGCCTTTACCACCTCATCACCCATGTGGTAGATCTTTGATACGTTATTGAATACTATCACTTGCTCCACCCCGGCCGTCAGGCTTCATCAACGGCTGCCATATACTGCATAAACGGATTTGCCTCAGGGTCAATGTAGTAGACTGTATCCCCCTCCGACAGACCGGACTTGATCTCAACGAATTCAGCATCAGAGATACCTGTCTCGACTATCTGCTCATCCATCAGGTTACCTGCCTCATCATATGCCCTGTATACAAACATGTCATCACCTGTCTGCTGCAGTGCATTCAGGGGCAGGAGCAGCACATCTTCCGCAGTGTAGATAACGATGGAAGCAGAAGCACTCATTCCTACTCTCATTGCTTCATCCATAGGGATCGTGATCTCAACACTGAACTTGGCTGTGCCTGAAGAAGTATTGCCGATCTTGGGCACCTTCGATATCGTTCCTTCGAACTGTTGATCTTCAAGTGCATCAAGAGTGATCGTTGCTTTCTGTCCTTCACTGATGCTGAGAATGTCCAGCTCGTCAACCTGAATGGAGATTTTGACGTTATCCATTCGCGCGATGGTGAATGCGACAGTATCAGTTGCCGCTGATGTTCTGGATGATCCGCCCGTATATCCGGAAAGAACGTCACCATAGTCTATTCCGGAAGCACCGGAATAGAGTGAACTGAGATCAAATCCGCCCATACCGCTCAGCGCATTGCCATATGAGGATGCTGCCTGCAGTGCCATCAGCTGCTCAAGATATTTCTCAAGGTCAAAGTCATCCGGGAAAAGTGATTCAGGATCCACGGGATCTGTGGGGCCTGCAGGTTCCGTAGGATCGGCAGGATCTGTGGGATCTGCGGGATCGGTAGGATCGGCAGGACCATCTTCCGGTTCTGTCGCAGGGAAAGCAGCCATAATGATGAGCTTGCCGTCCTCTATCATCGTCTGGACATCTTCGGCGCCGCTTATCTCAGGTATGCTGGCATCAGTGAAGCAGAATCCTTCTTTAGGTGTCAGAACGATAATTGCAGCATATGCTGTAGAGGGTTCGAATTCAGATATCTCATTGCCCTCACCGTCAGTCCAGTTGATCTCTCCCGTGTACTGATCTGTCTCTGCGATCTCTGACTGGGGAACCTCACCCTTAACAGGTACTGTAACGCTCAGGTCATCAAACTCCATGATAACTGTATCTTCGGGATCGCTGATATCACTCTCGGCCTTTACAGGCTCATTATTTCTCGATTCTTCAGCAGCATCATAATCGGACGACAGATACTGCGCTATATCGATATTGCTCAGATCGATACCGCTTGACTCTGTCTGCTGGCTCTGTGTCTGACTGTATATAACGCCGTCTTCTGTAGCGATGACGACAGGATTCTCGTAATAGAGCATCATAAGAGCCAGTCTTGTCTCGAGAGTGGCCTGTCTAGCCTGAAGCTCCTCGACCTCAAACGTGGTGAGTTTATTCTTCTTGCTGTCCTTGATCTGCTGCTTTACATCGTCAAGTTCCTTCTGGATGCTTACGATAGCACTGGTAACAGAATTCTTGTCGATCGTTGCCAGGGCATCACCCTTCTTGACTGAATCACCTTCTTCAACGAGCCTCTCGCTGATCGTGATCTCGGAAGGAACCTTGATATCGATCTTATCTGCCACCATAAGCATGCCTGATCCGTCAACAGACCTTGAGATGCTCCCTCTCTCAACAGTTGCAGACATCGGCAGCGTCATATTCTTGGCAATGTTCTGCATGTACTTTGACAGAAGGAAAATACCGCCTGCGCCAAGTGCAACGACAACTACTATTATGATTATCGCTATCTTGACACCTGATTTTTTCTTACCGTTTCCCATTATTCCAAACCCCATTTCTATTGTTATAAAAACGAATGAATTATATAACAACAGCACTGTTTTGTCACACTCAAATGAGGCGAAATTGGGGACTGTAATCAAAAGCTGAAAAGGTATCACTCACCTTTTCAGCTTTTGATTATCGATCAGATGCTCCGTGCGGTCAGATCAGGCCGCTGCAGGTCTCCCCGAGTACGGATTCTTACATGCGCCGCTTGCTGTGAAGTCATAAAGCTTTCCGCCGATTTCGTAATTGTCCACGCCGCTGACCATGGTGCAGTTATCCCTGAAGTAATACCACACTCCGTTACTCTTCAGCCACCGGTTTCTGTACAATTCTCCACCGGAAGATGCATAGAGCCACACATACTCGCCATCTCCGAGTTCATATCGATACCATCCAGTAACCATTGCACCACTGTTATCAAAGCAGTATACCTTCTCGCCTATATCCTGCCAGCCCCTGTACATAAAGCCGATCTCATCATCGAAGTAATACCACTTGCCGCTTATCTTGTGCCAACCCTTGTATGCAATACCGTTGCTTCCGAAGTAAAACCAGTCACCATCGACCTGCTTCCACTTGTTCCTGATATACCTTCCGTTGGAATCAAAATAATACAGATCGCCCTTAGTATCCTTGGCGAGCTCGTTGCAGCACATATAAGCATACGTATCGAAGTAATACCATACACCGCCTATCTTATTCCATCCGGTAACAGCCTTGCCGCTTCTGTCAACGAAGCTCCAGTCCCGCTGTACGATCTGTCCCTGTTCATTCCTGTAGATATCCTCGATCCACCTGTTTGTATTCATATGACCGGACTTATCGAAATGATACCAGTACTTCCTGTCAATACCATCTCCGGGGTTGTCATCGAGACTCCACCAGCTGTCACGCGCCATCTTCCCTTCCTCATCGAAAAAGTACCAGTAGCTTCCTATCTGCTTCCATGTATCTTTAAGATATTCCGTCTCCGATGTGTAGTAATACCATCCATCCTCATCGTTGCCTTCCCAGCCGGGCTTTGCAGCCATTACTGTTGAAGGCACAAAAGATGCTATCATTCCGACAGTCAGAGCAGCCGCCATGAACTTCTTAAAGCCCATATGATCCACCTCCAGAATATATTAAGATAGTTACATTTTATCAAATATCCGTCATCACGGAACTTGATAAAATGTAAATTAAAATGGGTGGCTTCTTGTCGAAGCCACCCACTATGAGACTTAATATCAGTCTTCAGTATCAGACTGCTTCAACCTTTCTGCCGCTGGGATTCGTGCACTTGCCGCTTGCGTCGAAGTCATACTCATAACCGTTGATCACGATGGTAGTATTGGACACCATCTCCTTGCTCTCATCGAAATAATACCAGATACCACTGCTCTTCAGCCACTGGTTCTGATAAAGTGCACCGTCAGAACCTGCATAATACCAGTAATTCGTATGACCAAGCGTTGCGTATTTGATCCAGCCCGTAAGCATATCTCCGCCGCTGGCAAGGTAGTAATACTTACCACCTATCTCGCATATTCCGCTCCACATGAAGCCTTCTTCCGGATCGAAGTAATACCACTTTTTGCTGACCTTCTTCCAGCCTGTGCTCGCCAGACCGTCAGAACCGAAGTAATACCATTCGATTTCTCCATAGCTGTTGTACCACTTAAACCAGCAGTTCCTTCTGTATTTACCGTTCCCGTCGAAATTATAGTATGACTGACCTTTCTGGTCCCAATGCCAGCCATAGAACATCATTGCATCATATTCGGAGAAAAAGTACCATACCCCGCTGACCTTCTTCCAGCCGGTATAAGCAGCTCCGTCACTTCCTACATAGCGCCATTCTCTCTTGTTCTGGTATTCCTTATCATCGGGACTGTCGTCTTGCCATTGGAGAGATCCGCAGTCGATCCACTTGTTCTTCTCCATATGACCATTCTTGTCAAAATGGTAGAACTTGTCATCGATATAATACCAGCCGTCTTCATACATTATTCCTTCATTGCCGAAGTAATACCAGTATCCGCCGATCTGCTTCCAGTCTGACTTTACGAACTCAGTCTCCGAAGTATAGTAATACCAACCGTCGTCATCGTTGCCGTCCCATCCCGGCTTTGCAGCCATAACGGACGCAGGAATAAATGACATTACCATTCCGACTGTCATAGCAGCGGCTGCGATCTTCTTAATACTCATCTGATTTACCTCCTTTTATATTCAAGTTATGATGATCACGTAATCTTTCTTCCGATCGGGTTCGTGCACTTGCCGCTTGCATCGAAGTCATAAAGAAGTCCGTTGATCTCCAATGTAGTACTGGATGCCATAAGCTTAGTGTCATCGAAGAAATACCAGATACCGTTGCTCTTCAGCCACTGGTTCTGATAAAGAGCACCGTCAGAACCTGCATAGTACCACTGCTTCGTGTTGCCAAGCGTCGTGTATCCGATCCAGCCTGTACGCATCTCGCCGCTGCTGGCAAGGTAGTAATACTTGCCGCCTATCTCGCGTATTCCGGTCCACATGTTGGCTTCTCCGGGTTCAAAGTAATACCACTTCTTATTGATCTTGTTCCATCCGGTACATGCCAGACCATCAGATCCGAAGTAATACCAGTCACCCTCCCATTTATACCAGGTGTTCTTTCTGTATTTTCCGTTACCGTCAAAGTTATAATAAGCCTTCAGGTTTTTATCCCAATGCCAGCAATAGTACATCAGACCAAGCTCTTCTTCATAATACTCGTCCTCTTCGAAATAATACCAGGCTCCCTTAATCTTCTTCCACCCGGTAAAAGCGGCTCCGTCACTTCCGACATAGCGCCATAATCTTTTGCCTTTATACTCACCGACCCAATCCGAATCCACGTATTCTACATCTTCAATCCAGTCAAAGGCACCGCAGTCGATCCACTTGTTCTTATCCATGGCACCGCTCTTGCCAAAGTGATACAGCTTGCCGTCCAGCTTCTCCCATGTATCCTCCAGCATGAATCCGTCACCGTCGAAGTAATACCAGCTGCCGCCTATGTATCTCCAGTCGTTGACAACATATTCGTCAGCAGAGATATAGTAGCGCCAGTCATTTTCCTCAGTCTTGTCCCAACCGGGTTTAGCGGCCATTACAGATGCGGGAATGAATGACATCATCATCCCGACTGTCATAGTTGCTGCAATGATCTTCTTAAAGCCCATATGATCCACCTCCTGAATTTAGTAAGATAGTAACATTTTATCAAAATTCAGTCTCAAAAGATACACAAAAGATACCATGAACATATATAAAAACTGCCCCGCTGTGAAGACGGGGCAGTCTGGTTCATTTTCGATATGTTGAGGTGGCTTACACTGCTGCAGCACCCTTATCGAATGCGGCAAGGTTGCCCGGGATCATCTTGTGACGTCTCTCGGGAAGAACCTCATAGAGTGACTTCTCGAAGGACTCCCTTGAGAAGCAGCCTGTAGCCTTAGAAAGACATCCGAGCATCGAGATAGGACCGTACGCCATGGCACCGAACTCGTCAGCGATTCCTGAAGCATCAAGCTCGATAACATTGATATCTGTCCTTGTTGCCTTGATCTTGATCATGCCTGTATCAACGATGAGATATCCGCCAGGCTTGATGGAAGCCTCGAACTTCTCCATAGATGGCTGATTGCAGCAGATAACCACATCAGCGTCATTAACAACAGGAGATCCGATAGGCTCGTCGGAGATAACTACAGAGCAGTTAGCAGTACCGCCACGCATCTCAGGTCCGTATGAAGGGAACCAGGACACTTCCTTGCCCTCATAGAGAGCTGCCTCTGCTGCGAACTTACCGGCTGAGAGAATACCCTGGCCGCCGAAGCCAGCAAGAATAATGGAAAAATCTATCATGCCTTTACCTCCTCGCCTGCTGCCTTAGCTGCGATCATCTCATCAAGAGCCTGAACGGTTATGTCCTCACCCTTGAAGCATCCCAGAGGATACTGAGGGATCATCTTCTCCTTGAGCCAGTCCATAGCATCAAGAGGAGCCTTGCCCCAGTTGGTGGGACATGTGGACAGGAACTCTACGAAAGCAAATCCCAGTCCGGCCTGCTGAACCTTGAAAGCCTTCTTGATCGCCTTCTTGGCATTGTTGATGTTCTTGAAATCTGTCATGCAGACACGCTCAACATATGCGGCACCTGTCAGGTTGGACAGAAGCTCTGCAACGTTGATAGGATAGCCCTGATAGGAAGCATCACGTCCGAAAGGTGATGTTGTGGTTACCTGACCAAGAAGTGTCGTAGGAGCCATCTGGCCTGATGTCATGCCGTAAACAGCATTGTTGATGAAGAATACGCAGATCTTCTCGCCTCTTGCAGCAGCATGAACGATCTCTGCGCATCCGATAGATGCGAGGTCACCGTCACCCTGATATGTGAAGACTGTCTTGTCCTTCAGTGTTCTCTTGATACCTGTAGCAACAGCGGGTGCTCTTCCGTGAGCAGCCTGTACCATATCGCAGTTGAAATACTCATATGAGTTATAAGAACATCCAACAGAAGCAACGCCTACCGTCGTTCCCAGGATACCCATCTCAACCATGGATTCCGCAATAAGTCTGTGTGCGATGCCGTGTGTGCATCCGGGGCAATAATGAAAAGGCTTGCCCGTAAGGCCTTCCGTCTTCTCGAAAACAATAGCCATTACACCTTACCTCCTTCATGAATTGCAACGATCTTGTCGAGGATCTCCTTCTGTGTAGGAAGGTTACCGCCAAGTCTGCCATGGAAGTAAACGGGCTTCGCTCCGTTTACGGCAAGCTTGACATCCTCGATCATCTGACCTGCATTGAGCTCAACATCAAGGAAAGCCTTAACGTTAGGCATAGCAGCAGCATCTGCGATCGCCTGTGTGGGGAACGGCCAGAGAGTGATGGGCCTGATCATACCGACCTTGATACCCAGCTCTGCAGCCTGTCTGATAACGTTCCTGGAGATACGTGAACATGTGGAGAAAGCAGTAATAACGATCTCGGCATCCTCAAGTCCGATAGCCTCGTATCTTACCTCATTCTGCCTGATGAGTTCGTACTTTGCCTGAAGCTCGTTGTTCTTTACCTCAAGTACATCAGGATCGATGTAGATGGATGTGATCGTGTTGTGCTCTCTCTTGTAGCTGCCGTCATCATTGTAGCCTCTGCCGTTGGTAGCCCAGGGCTTCTCATATGTAACGATCGGCTCTTCATCACGGAAAGCAACAGGCTCCATCATCTGACCGAGAGTACCGTCACCAAGTATCATAACAAGATTTCTGTACTTATCTGCAAGGTTGAAAGCCTCAACTGTCAGCTCATAGAGTTCCTGTACTGAAGCAGGTGCGATGACGATATTTCTGTAGTCACCGTGTCCGCCGCCCTTTGTAGCCTGGAAATAGTCGCCCTGTGCAGGGAGGATTCCGCCGAGACCCGGGCCGGCTCTTACGATATTAACAACGACTGCAGGAAGCTCTGCACCTGCGATGTAGGAGATACCCTCCTGCTTCAGGGAGATTCCCGGGGAAGATGAACTTGTCATGGCTCTGAATCCTGCGGAAGCAGCGCCGTAGACCATGTTGATGGCTGCAAGCTCAGACTCTGCCTGAACGAAATTGCCGCCGATCTGCACCATCTTCTTTGCCATGTAGTGCATTACCTCTGTCTGAGGTGTAATAGGATAACCAAAGTAGTTCCTGCATCCGGCCCTGATAGCAGCCTCTGCGATGACCTCGTTACCCTTCATCAATAATCTTTTCTGTGCCATATTCTCCTCCTCGTCAACGCTCTACCGTGATAACAACGTCAGGGCATGTGGTCGCACACTGTGTGCAGCCGATGCACGCGTCTTTGTCAGTGCAGGTTACCGGATGGTATCCCTTGGCATTCAAGCGTTCCTTGTCAAGCTGGAGAATCCCTTTGGGGCAGGCGTTTACACAAAGTCCGCAGCCCTTGCACAGATCCTCGTTAAAACTTACATTTGCCATATAAAACCTCCATAGGCCAAATATATTCCTGTATTATATATGTGTTTGCGCGTAATAACAATTAATTTTTATAAGGCGGGGCAGATCCCTGATCACATCCCGACAAAATCCCTGACCTTCTCCAGATTCTCAACAGCCACCCGGACGCCTTCATCATAGACACGTCTGAACTCAGCGGGTTCACGTTCCAGTGTTCCTATGTTCAGCGGCCCGGAAGGAGCCAGGACCAGAGCCGCCCCCTCACTCTCGCGTTCACCTACATACTCTGTCTGGCGGTTATAGAGTATATGCCTGTCCCGTAGGAGATCAGCCGCCGTGTTAAGTCCCTGAGCCCTGAGAACGGTCACAAGTGCCTTGGACATTGGCTCTTTAACATAGTTACGCGGCTGTGTAAGGACAACAATATTGCGTTTGAAGCCCTCTTTCTCCATAAATTCCAACGGGATCGAGTCAGTCAGCCCTCCATCGAGATATCGATGTCCGTCTATATAGACGGGATGCGATGCGATCGGCATTGAAGCCGATGCTCTGACCCATCTCATATCTTCGTCACCTCCTCTGTGAAGCTTGTGATATACAGCCTCCCCTGAATCACAGTCTGTTACAACGGCCCAGAAATCCACAGGATTTGACTCAAATGCGTCACAGTCAAAGGGATCAAGCTCGTTAGGTATCCTGTTATAACAGAAATCCGCTCCAAAAAGATCCCCCGTAATTATCAGCGATCTCCAGCTCTTAAATCTCCAGTCACGGCAAAAATCAGTATTGTACCTGAGAACCCGGCCAACCTGTCCGGACTTGTAGTTACAGCCAAAGGCAACACCTGCTGATACGCCAACGCACGAATCGACCCTTATTCCCTGTTCCACAAAGGTATCCAGGACTCCCATGGTAAAGAGTCCTCTCATCGATCCGCCTTCCAAAACAAGTCCTGTACCCATAAACTTAAACTCAACTGAATACTACGATCACCACTATTGCCGCGAGAAGCAGGACCGCTGTCACAGCGAGCATGACCGCTGCGCCTCCGTCGTGGTTATTTGTATAGATCACCGCCGGTGAGTATGAGTCAACACTAAGAACTTTTGTTGAACCGACTGCATAATCGCGGTTAATTGTCTTGAGTGAGAATGACTGTCCTGAATTCATCTCACGTCGGTATGTTACATCATTGACAGAATACTCGAATACCGGCCTGTATGACTTCCCGAACTGGGTCTGAACAACTTTATGTTCGATCACCACCGCTTCGACACTTATGTGCGATCTCGATCTGATACTGTTGTTTTCCATAACCGCACCGGTGATCAGCATGACAGCTCCTGGAAAAAGAAACAGGGCAAGAGCGACAGCTCTGATCCTGTCAACTGTCTGCAGGCACAACAGACAGTACAGCGATATTCCGCAGAATAACACGCCCACGCCAAGAAGCGCCGCCCATATAAGGCAGCGTTTCCTGGAACGCTCAAACCCCACAGGGATCAGCTGTCTTACGCGAATAATAGCCGCCGCTGCCCAGAACATCGAAGACATGAAACATCCGACTATTACCGGGAGCTCATCTATCTTTATAGTGGAAAACCCGGGATAGAGGAAGATCATCGGTACTATCGACATAAAAGCGATTACACACCATGCAGCAAACCACCTGTCATTGCGTGTCCTCCCGATCATCATATCCCCGGGAACACTCCTCAGGTATTTATCAAACTCCTGTTCGAAATCCTTTACGGCTTCCTTCCGCTTACACTCATCGCCGGACGCAAGTGCATTCGTCCACTCATTCAGCACAGGATCATTCAACTCCCCAAGGTGCGACTCCAGGAACGGAACATCTCCACTGTCGCCCACAGTCAGCATATATCCGTAAAGAAGATGCATATATTCGAGATCCATCTTCTCTCCCATATCACAGCCGGCCATCTGCGCCGCTATCTGATTGCGCACATAACCTGCAGGGATATGCTTATAATCCAACCCGAACCGTCTTAGAGTGTAGATCGCTTTATCCATTACTGCGTTTCTTCCTGCGCGATACGACAAAAAGGACTATCTCGCCAACAGCGGTAACAGCCAGGACCACAGCCATAAACGTGATCTGGTCTTTCCAGAACACCTTATTGTAATTGTCCTTCCACACTTTAACAAAGTCTGCAGATGTGTAATTGGATGCCGGATACAGGTTAACAAGACTGCGCTGGACAGAAGCCGACTTCTCCTCATCGCATACGATCATCATGTTGACCTCAGATATAGCATCTTCATCAACAAGATACCGGTTAAGTCTTTCCATAAACTCATCCCATGTGGACGGATCGTATTTGTAATATACGGAGCCGGCTGATCCGAGTGATACCCATCCGAAATTATTTTTGCTGTATCCGGACAGCCTGTACTCATGCCCGTTGTATGTAACCGTATCGCCTATCTCGGGATAGTCATGAGTCATTGCCCACGATCTCGGAAGACAAATATCATTCGCCCCGTCAGACGGAGCACTTCCCAACTCTATCTCGAAGATCCCTGCCATACCAGACACGTCGTGAAAATAAGTAAATACATCCTTGGGCATTGCCTCAGCCACGTCATCCGACTTTGAATATATCCTCTCAGCGAAATCGCTGAGTTCGGCATCGTCAAGCAAATATATCTCTCTGACACCATCCATAGCAAATACAGAAGGAATATCATCGTACGTTATCATGCTGAACTCATCACCGGAAGGTTCCAGTCCGACAGCACTGGCATACCGCCTGTTAAGATCGGCATACCACATATCCGCGGAATAAACATAAATGTCCGGTGTATCAGGAACGACATCGGTGCAGTAATCATTCTGATAATGGTTATATGAATAGACGATTATCACGCCCAATGAGATACCGGCAAGAAGTGCCCCCACGATCTTAAGTATCTTCGCCGGATCCTTCATCTTCACTCTCCCTCTTCTCCATCCTGGAGATATATTCCTCACCGGGCATTGGCTTGGCATAATAGTAACCCTGGATCATATCGCATCCCTCTTTGGCAAGGAAATCAACCTGTTCCCTCTCTTCAACGCCTTCCGCAACAGTCTTCATGTTGAGATTCTTCGCAAGACGTATTGCCTCAGAAACAACGATCTCACCTCTGCTGTCGTCAGTAATATCCCTGAAGAAACCGGCATCCAGCTTGAGGACATCAAGAGGAAGATCCTTCAGTGAATTAAGTGACGAATAACCGGAACCGAAGTCATCCATGGAAACTGCAAATCCATATTCCTTCAGAAGTCCTATTGTCCTCAGCATCACAGCCTTGTTATCAAAGAAAGCACTCTCGGTCAGCTCGATCTCAATGAGTTCGGGAGGACAGCCTGCGCCTGCGACGATATCCCTTATCTGATCTGCAAGATCCTCTTCAATAAAATGTGCACGTGACACATTGACCGATACAGGAACGCAGGAAAGCCCCTGATCCAGCCACGCTTTCTGATCCAGGGCAACATGCTCGATCATATAGTGATCGATCTCGGTAATGAACCCGTTTTCCTCGAAGATCGGGATAAAATCACCGGGCGACACAAACCCCAAGTCCGCAGACTTCCATCTGATAAGGGCTTCAGCACCTGACAGCTTATTGGTGCGGGGATCATACTTGGGCTGATAGTAAACAACAAACTCTTTGTTCTCGAGCGCTTTCTGCTGATGCTCATGCACTCTGTCTATCCATTTATGGTCTTCAACGATCTTCTGATCGAAGAAGGCTATACCGGATTCATCAGTTCCCGCAAGTGTCATCCTTGCAGCACATGCATTATTATAGAGCGCATCGACATCCACATATACCCTTCTTCTGTGTGATGCCGGAATCAGTTCAACACCAGCCTGGAAACCGAATGTGTGGTGATCGTTGATACAGGACAGTTCATCGATCAGCTTCTGTATTCTGTCTCTCAGCGCGTTAATATCATCATACATGAGAAGCAGAGCAAAGCTCGATGAATTGTCATGTCCGCACAGTTCCTTCCGGTCCAGATGTTCACGTATCTTGTTATAAGTCTTGCGAAGTTCCATCTCACCTTCGGCAACAGAATGGCAGAGCACAAAATTCCTGTACTTGACGAAGACAAGATTGACTACGGCATACTTCTTATTCGCATTTTTTCTCTTCTCCAGCAGTTCCCCTGCCTCAAGATAAAACCTGATCCAGTTATGGTTCTGAGTCACATTATCCATAAAGAGAAGCTTCTTCATCCTCTGCTGATCCACAAAGTTCACGATAACGTTGATAAAAAGTGCGACAACTATGATCACTACCAGAATTGCCAATGTGGAAAGGATAAGTACGATGAAGGCCAGGTCAGATGAATTGACTGTCAGACCACCCTTATAGAAGATCTTGCCGTCAATGGTATTGGAGCACATCCAGTAAGGCATACTGACCATGCCGTTATCGATCTCATATTTGACGATGGAAGACTCATCCTTGTCGGTGATCTCATCATTCATGATCTCAAGAAGTGAACTGATGGTCTGCCGTGCACTGACTTCAGAGGATATGATCAATACCGGGTTCAGGATACCGCTGTTCCTGTCGGAATAGATCTTTATCTGATGGTATGAATCCTGACCGACCACCGTAAGATCGGAATAATCGACAGATCTCGTCATATCACATGTATTCTCGCCATTTGAATGAATTATATTCCCTGTATCGTCAGTAACAAAATAATCCACCTCCTGCATGTCAAACAGTCCGAATACATCGCCGTCTCCCGTCTTAACCTGTGTGTCATATGCATCCACCATAGACTTCAGTCTTCCGGCATCGGTCTCTGCCTTGGTATTGATGAGGAAGGTCAGCGCGAAATCAGCCAGGATCAGCATCATCAGAACTCCCAGCGTCGAGATGGCGATCAGCGCGAAGATCGACAGTCCTATATGGCTCTTACGGAGTTTTGTAATCTTTTTACGGTTATACTTTGCCATAAGACAGATTATACCACTACTGCCGGATTATAATAACGAAGACTTTACCGTACTTATCATCGAGCCTGTATCTGGCGATCTCAGGTCTCTGTACAAGCTTAAGACGGAATCCGTGCAGATCCGTTATCTTTTTGGCAATTGAAAGGCCCAGTCCGGAACCTCCGCTGGACGCTCTTGACTTGTCTCCCATCACGAAAGGCTCGAACAGGTGTTCACAAAGCTCCTCACTGATCTCTTTTCCGTTGTCTGCTATAAATATCCTTATCTCATCCGTATCACGGACCAGCTTAACTCCGATAGATGTTCCCCCGTCATTGTGTCTGACAGCATTTGATATGAGATTACTGACAACCCTGCCGAACTGCATTTTATCTGCCTTGATAATTATCCTCTCATCGGGGATATCGACATCGATATCGTCACCCTTATCCTCGATATCCTGATACAGCGTTGCGACGCACTCTCTCAGAAGTTCACATACATCGACATCCTTCTGAACGAGTTCAAAGCCTTCGCTGTCGAGCCGCACATAATCGAACAGCATCTGGACGATGTCGTTCATCCTGGCAGTCTTGTCTGTTATCGCGTTGAGGTATTCCTGCTTCTTATCATCCTTTACGATACCGTCTGACAGTGCCTTTGCATATCCGGACACAGTAGTCATAGGAGTCTTGAGATCGTGGGCAATATCGGAGATCATCAGGTATCTCCTGCGCTCGTTTTCGCGCCGTTCCATATCATGCTCCTCTTCAAGGAGTTTTATCTTCGCAGTTATCTGCCTTGCAAATATCACGCTGCCGGCCGCAAGCGGCAGTATAACTATTATCATTATTACCAGCAGAGTCAGGGCAAATGCGACGAGTCTGGAGGGTGCGATCCCGGCGAGAACGCCGTTAGCATCACCGATGCCGAGGTTACTGAGTGCAGCCGTAATTAGTTCCGCGAAGAATCCCAGTCCCACGGGAAGAAGTTTGGTCAGCAGCATTATCAGCAGATAAACCAGAAGAAGGATCAATACCAGGATCACTGTCCCCATTGTCAGTATCTTAAATCCCCTGATCTGCGGAACGAAATTATCAATAACGACAGGGAGCATAAGATTATTGATAAAAGCCAGAAGGATATACTCTACCACGCCCACCCATACCAGTGTCGTTATGAACTTGCGTATGACGAATCTCCTCAGTTCCTTCTCTCCGCCCATTACCTGTCTAACCTGTAACCCAGTCCTCTCAAAGTCTTGATATAGCGCGAAGGATCATCATCGAGCTTTGTTCTCAGCTTGCTTATCGACACCATGATATTGTTGTCGGCCACTACATATTCGTCTCCCCAGGCATACTCATATATCTGCTGTTTGGTAAAGACTTTCCCCGGACTTCTCATGAACATCTCCATGATCCTGTACTCCACAGAAGTCAGTTCCACAGGCGTTCCGTCCTTTGTCAGAAGGCACGAATCAGTGTCGAGTTCCAGTTCCCTCACCTTAAGCACCTCACCCGTCCTTGTACCGCTTCCGAGATCGTAGAAGCGCCTGATATTCGACTTTACTCTGGCCACGACTTCCAACGGGTTGAAAGGCTTCGGTATATAATCATCAGCCCCAAGATTGAGACCGAGGATCCTCTCTGCATCTGCTGTTCTGGCTGATATGATCATTATCGGAATATTGGATTCCCTGCGGATCTCCTGCATTACGTGAAGACCATCGATCCCCGGCATCATGATATCAAGCAGACAGATATCCGGTTTTTGCTCTCTGATGGCCGCAAGAGTCGACGGGCCATCCCCGCACTCGATAACGTCAAACGATTCATTCTCAAGATATAGACGGAGCAGATTCCTGATCTCCTTCTCATCATCAGCAACTAAAACTCTGTAGTTCATCGCAAACCCCTGACTTTTGTCTGAAAAAAGGTATACTGACGGAAATCGCTTTCCGCCAGCTACCTTTTACTATACTACCATACCCTTATTCCCGAATGGGCTTTATTTTGTTTCTGTTCCGTACCTGATTGCCTCGTACAGTGCTGCGTCTGTTGACTGCTTGTAAGGATTTACATAGAAGATCCCTGCAAGTCCGCATGTGAACAGTGATGCAAGATCCCAGAGGATGAATGACAGATCAAGAACGAATGCCTTCCACTTGTTGCCCTTCATAAGCCTCTTGCTCTCAGCGAAAGCCTCTTCCCTGGTCATCGCAGGATCCTCGGAGAGAAGATAAGGGATCATCTTGTACTCGTATGACTTAACGATACCGGGGATGACCAACAGCATCGACCACAGTGTTATAAAAAGATCCCTTAAGAACATCGTCTTAACGATATTCTTGTAATTGTTGTCAAACGCGAAAGTCAGGTTGCTGAGAGTCGCAGGCTCATCGAGATTTCTCCTGAAGAATCTTCTGCATCCCAGCTCGATCGGGTTAATAATGAATGCATCGATAACAAATCCTATTGCCATTACAACCAGACTGATAACTGCAACGATAAGGAATATCATCGCTATCACCGCACCGGGGATCTCATCTACAGATGCTGCGTCTTCCTCAGTCAGCTTCTCTGTATCCACCACTGTTGATTCGACCTGCTCCACATTGCCAATGAGGCTTTCCGTATCTATCACGATTGAACCGTCATCTTCCTTGTGTACTTCAACTTGCTGATTTGTATTCCTGTTGCTGAAGTAGTTGGTCATCGATGTTCCGGATCCGCCTGCCGAGCTGACTCCGCCTCCGATGATCGCCAGGATCATCGCCGTCGCTACACACTTCCAGAAATTAGCCTTAAAGCTTGCCTTGCCTTTTGCCTTTACATCTTTCCTATTCCACATTGTAAGTTCCTCCTGTTTTCTGTTGCTTACAATGCCTATTCTACGGAACTACCCTTAACGGACAAATAGACAAACCTTAACGTTACCTTAACGTTTATTTAGTCTTTGACCTCACAAAAGCCATGAGTTCCTCGCTTGCCTGTTCCTTATCTATCTGGAGGTATAACTTGATGACCTTATTACTGAGAAGATAATAATATCTGTCAGTCTCCTTGACTTTCTTCAGTTCTTCGTATTTGAGATGGTATGTTGATGGTTCCGAGACTACGTCAACGTGATCATCATAGAATCTGTAATAACTCGGATCAGATATTATTCCCTTTGCCTTGCGCTTCCTGTAGATCTTTTTGGCGTGCCAGGTCTTAACTACAAGTTCCATCAAGGTGCCAAAAACAAGACAAAACCCGAAGATCGACAGCGATAAACCCCTGTCACCGGTCACCATCGCCACGACAAAGCAGATGATTATGTAATATAAATACTGGTTAAGGAGCATCGGAACAAAAACTGCCGAAGGAACGTCCTTCGCCAGTTGTACATAAGCTTCCTCTGTGTTTGCTCTTGTGTAGCAGTAAAGCAGTTCGTTATCCATATTTTGTATTATTGTATTTTCGCGTTCCTGATCAGGAAAAATCCCCGTTGTCTGTCCCCACAACGGGGACATATTACGGGGATTTGATCCGATCAATTAATTACTATTTCTTAAACCAGTCGAAGAACGTTTTCTTCTTAGCGTAATTCTTCTCGGACAGTATCGATTCGAACTCCTTCAGCTTCTGCTTCTGCAGATCGTTCAGCCTTGTAGGAACCTCTACTACGAACCTGACCGTATGAGCGCCTCTCATCGAAGGATTACTGCGCGACGGGATTCCACGGCCGTTGATAGTATATGTATCTCCGGGCTGTGTTCCCTCCTTGAGTGTATACTTGACGGATCCGTCAATAGTCGGAAGTTCTATCTCTCCGCCCAATGCAGCCTGCGTCATAGTTATTGGCACATCGCAGTAAGTGTTCATACCCTTACGCGAGAAAACCTCGTGGGGTGACACACGGAATTCCACGATAAGGTCTCCATATCCGCCGCCGTTGGTTCCGGGCTCACCTTCACCCTGCAGAGTAATATATTCTCCTGTATCGACACCGGCCGGAACCTTCACATGAAGTGACTTCTTGACCTTGCGGCGGCCCTTGCCGCTGCATGCGGTGCAGGGAGTCTTGATAACGGTTCCGCGTCCCTGACACTGCGGACATGTCTTGGTGATCATTGTCACGCCAAAGAGAGTCTGCTGCTGTTGCTGCACACGGCCTGCACCACGGCAGGAAGGACATGTCTCCGGTGTTGTTCCCGGCTGGGCGCCGGAGCCCTTACATGCGGTACACAGATCCTCTTTGTTGAACGAGATATCACGTTCGCATCCGAAAGCGGCATCCATAAAGGACAGCGTCATGCCATACTTGAGGCTGGCACCGCGTTGCGGACCGTTACGCGTTCTCGAAGAACCGAACCCGCCGCCGAAGAACGAACTGAATATATCTCCAAGGTCTATATCCTGAGCGGAATAATAACCGCCTCCGCCGAACGGTGAACCGCCTCCAAATCCGCCGGAACCGTCAACTGCCTGATGTCCGAATCTGTCATACTGTGCTCTCTTCTGTTCATCGGACAATACGGCATAAGCCTCGTTGACTTCCTTGAACTTTGCTTCGGCTTCTGCATCTCCCGGATTCAGGTCGGGATGGTATTTCTTGGCCTGTTTTCGATAAGCCTTCTTGAGCTCATCATCCGTGGCGTTCTTACTTACGCCCAGGACCTCATAATAATCTCTTTTAGAATCAGCCAAATCCTATTCCTCCGATACAACGGTAAACTGCAGACGCCCTGTCGCGCCTGCAGCCCGTCACTAATTATTGATTATCAGAAATCGCCTCCGGCGCTCTTCACGCCGCCGTCGCCGTTATCGTCTCCTCCGCCTGTGAACGGACTTGATCCCGCATCACCTGCTGATCCTGCATCACCATATCCGGCATAATCCTGAGGACCTGCACCGGCAGCTCCGCCTGCAGCGGAATAGAGCTTCTCGCTCATCTTGTAGAGTGCCTGCGTAACATTCTCTGTCTCAGTTTTCATAGCCTCTGTATCGTCAGCTGAGATAGCCTGCTTCAGCTTATCAAGTGCAGCCTCGACCGGAGCCTTATCCTCAGCGGAAAGCTTGTCGCCTGCATCCTTCATTGTCTTCTCGACCTGGTACACAGTTGACTCGGCCTGGTTCTTTGTATCGATCTTCTCCTTACGTTCCTTATCCTCTGCTGCGTGGAGTTCTGCCTCCTTGATAGCCTTCTGGATATCCTCTTCGCTCATGTTGGATGAAGCTGTAATGGTGATCTTCTGCTCACGGCCCGTTCCCTTATCCCTTGCGGATACGTTAACGATACCGTTGGCATCGATATCAAATGTAACCTCGATCTGCGGAACACCACGGGGTGCGGGTGCGATACCGTCAAGGATGAAGTTTCCGAGTGACTTGTTGTAAGCAGCCATCTCACGCTCGCCCTGGAGGACATGAACGTCAACCTGTGTCTGTCCGTCAGCTGCTGTGGAGAATACCATGCTCTTCTTTGTAGGAATCGTTGTGTTACGCTCGATCATCTTTGTGAATACACCGCCCATTGTCTCGATACCGAGAGACAGAGGTGTAACATCGAGGAGCAGGAGACCCTTAACATCACCTGTAAGGACTGCTGCCTGGATAGCAGCACCGATAGCAACGCACTCGTCAGGATTGATGCCCTTGAAAGGCTCCTTGCCGAAGTAGTTCTTAACTGCATCCTGAACAGCGGGAATTCTTGTTGAACCGCCTACAAGGAGGATCTTGTCGATGTCTGAAGGAGAAACTCCCGCATCGCTCATAGCTCTCTTAACAGGCTCCATTGTGGACTGAACGAGTCCGGCAGTGATCTCGTCGAACTTAGCTCTTGTGAGAGTTACGTTCAGATGCTTAGGGCCTGTCTCGTTAGCTGTGATGTAAGGCAGATTAACCTCTGCTGTTGTCTTGCCGGACAGCTCGATCTTAGCGTTCTCTGCTGCCTCACGCAGTCTCTGCATTGCCATTCTGTCGCCACGGAGGTCAACACCCTCAGCCTTCTGGAAAGAATCTACAAGGTAGTCAACGACCTTATTATCGAAGTCGTCACCGCCAAGCCTGTTGTTACCTGCTGTAGCAAGAACCTCGAACACGCCGTCAGCGATATCAAGGATAGACACATCGAAAGTACCGCCGCCAAGGTCGAATACGAGGATCTTCTGATCGCTCTCCTTATCAAGTCCGTAAGCAAGTGAAGCAGCTGTAGGCTCGTTAATGATCCTCAATACCTCGAGGCCTGCGATCTTACCGGCATCCTTTGTAGCCTGACGCTGTGCATCTGTAAAATAAGCAGGTACTGTGATAACTGCCTGTGTTACGGGAGATCCGAGATATGCTTCGGCATCAGCCTTCAGCTTGCCGAGGATCATTGCTGAGATCTCCTGAGGAGTGTACTGCTTGCCGTCAATGTTTACCTTGTAATTTGAACCCATCTCACGCTTGATTGACTGAATGGTCTTGTCAGGATTTGTAACAGCCTGACGCTTTGCAACCTTACCGACAAGCCTCTCTCCGTCTTTCGCGAAAGCAACGACCGAAGGTGTAGTCCTGTCGCCTTCCGGATTGGGGATTACGACAGTCTCGGAACCCTCCATAACTGCTACGCATGAATTTGTTGTACCTAAGTCTATACCGATTACTTTAGCCATTTTTATTTGCCTCCAATCTGTTATGATTTCTTGCTCTCAAGGATCTTATCTACGATCCCGTATTCCAGAGCTTCCTGGGCTGTCATCCAGTTATCTCTGTCTGTATCCTTCATCAGCTGCTCAAGCGGCTTGCCGCATGCATCTGCGAGGATCTGATTAAGTCTTGTTCTTGTATCTCTGATATGATCTGCAGCGATCAGGATCTCAGTTGCCTGTCCCTGTGCACCGCCCAAAGGCTGGTGTATCATGACCTCAGCGTTGGGAAGGATACATCTCTTACCCTTTGTGCCTGCTGCAAGAAGTACAGAACCCATTGAAGCGGCCATACCCATGCAGATAGTCTGAACATCAGGCTTGATGAGCTTCATAGTGTCGTAGATCATAAGACCGTCAGATACAGATCCTCCGGGGCTGTTGATGTAGAACTGGATGTCCTTGTCAGGGTCTTCAGCCTCAAGAAAGAGGAGCTGTGCCGTGATGAGACTTGCAGTTACGTGGTTCACTTCCTCGGAAAGGATAACGATCCTCTCCTTAAGGAGTCTTGAGAAGATATCGTAAGCTCTCTCACCTCTGGAGGAACTCTCGATAACTGTAGGTACCAGATTTGCTCTCTCGAAATAATCCATATTTATTCTCCTTTACATTTATTACTTAGTTTGCAACCTGTACAACCGAATGCCTTATTACCTGTTCTTTGTAGATGTATCCCTTCTGGAACACCTGTGCGATCTCCTGCTCTCCGAGCTCTTCATCTTCGATGTGCATCACCGCCTCATGAAGATTGGGATCGAACTTCGTTCCTCTTCCGGCCTCGATAACCTTGACGCCGATCTTCTCCAGGACATCATCTGCCTGTTTCTGCAACAGCTTGATCCCTGCAACAACGCTCTCGACTGAAGCTTCGTCTGCGTTTTTTGTGGAATCGACCGCTCTTGCGATATTATCAAGGAGCGTCAGCCACTGACCGGTAACGTCAGCCACAGCGTCCTGATAAAGCTTCTCCTTCTCTCTGGCAGTCCTTCTCCTGAAGTTCTCATATTCCGCATAGAGTGCCAGATATCTCTTCTCCAACTCGTCGGAGGCACTTTCCTCTTCGGCGGTTACCTCCGCATCCTCTTCATCCTCATCAGCCTGAGTATCCTCTATATTCTCCTGAGGCTCTTCATCCTGCGGGAAAAGGATCTCATCATCATTTGTGTTATCCATGTCGTCTCCTTATTCTGTTATTTTTTTGATCTTATCGTTAAGTGTCTTGCGTACAAAATTGATCTGCGATATTACTTTCGAGTAGCTCATTCGCTTGGGTCCTATGATCCCGATATTGCCGGTAATATCATCACCGATCTTGTACGTGGTAGTAATGAAAGAGCAGTCCTGCAGACCGTCAAGAGTTATCTCCTGCCCTATCCTGATCATAAAGGAATCATCGTTTCTCTCCTCAGCAGGATTAAGCTCATTAACATAACCTGCCACCATACCGTCATTGGACAGGGAATCCAGAAGATTTCTTGCCTTATGAAGCTCACCGAAATCAGGCAGCTGCAGCATCTTGTTCTCCCCTTCGAGATAGATGTTAAGGCTGTCCGCCTGCTTAATGGCAGTGTAGGCTTCATAAACGATCTGGTTCAGAAGCGCCTCAGGAATATCGGAATCCTTCATGGAAGATGCCACAGTAACCAGAGTGATCTCATCCAGCGGCTTTCCCGTCAGGCTCTGCTCAACTGTATCGGAGATCTTCATGATCTGTTCTCCTGTAAGAAAATTCGGAATCCTGACGATCTTATCCTTTACAACGCCTGCAGACAGAACGATAACAACAAGTGCCTTTCCGGGCTCGATCATGAGCATCTTCAGCTGCTTCAGGAAGCTCTTATGAAGCCTGGGACTCATGTAAAGCGATACAAATCCTGTGCGTTCAGATAAAGTGTCAGTCGCGGATCTGATGAGCTCGGTTATATCATCTACGCTTTCCAATATCCTGCTCTCGATCTCCTGGCGTTCACCCTCTGACAGGTCATCGTACCTCATAAGTGAATCTACATACTCCCTGTAACCGAGATCTGACGGGATCCTTCCTGCGGAGGTATGCGGCTTCTCAATATAGCCCAGACGTTCCAGTTCGGCCATCTCATTACGGAGCGTAGCAGAACTTACTGTAAAGTTGTGACGCTCGATAAGTGACTTGGAACCAACCGGTTCATAAGTCGACACATAATCATCAACGATCGCGCTGAGAACCTGCTTTTTGCGGTTATCAAGTGGCATATCTGCTGGCGCTCCTTTCTCATTTTTGCCGTTAGCACTCACATCATCCGAGTGCTAACAATGATTAGTATAGCGCTTTTTTCTCAAAAATCTACTTCTTTTTGACTTTTTTTGATATTGCCACAACTTTGCTTAAAAAGGGCTCGCTACCGAACGCTCACTTTGGGGCGAGCGACGTAGTGTGAAATGGGGACGGTTCCCATTTCACATTCTACGAGATCACCTGCTGAACACGGCCTTCGGAATCCGTCGTGTAACTGTGGGCCTTGATCGTTGCACCGCAATAAGGGCAGCTCAAATGGTATCCGATCAGATATACGCCTCCGCAGAAATCGCAGGTCTCTTCCACAGGCTTGCCTTTGTTGCATTTGAAAGACTTCTTAAGAATCGCCTTACGGATAGGATGAATATCAAAAACATAGATCGTAAACCACACAAATCCCGCAGATGACAAAAGGCTCATAACAAGAACTCCCCAGCGGATCTCACTTTTCATGACAACAGGCGTGAATTTTTTGAACGACATCGTTATAGCTTTGCCGACACCGATCTTCTTATCCAGAAAGTTTTTATGGAGATCCTCCGTGAAGGAATCCGTCTTCTTCACAGTAAGCACGGGGTCTGTATAATCGCCCTGCATTCCTTCCCAGTACCAGTCGTTGAATTCAGGATCGGGATCTTCCGGTTCAGAATAGACTATAAGCCAGTGATATTCATCCTTGAACCTTCTGACATACTCATCGTATGCCACATCCGTAAACTTCACTTTCCCATCGTTCCTGTCCTGCCATTCCTCATTATTCAGGGTTACTACAGCAGGGATTATTCCTGTCTCGTCATAGAAATCTTTAAGGGCCCGCCGCAGCTCCTTCTTCTCTGACTGATCGATAACTCCCGCATGATCCTCGATGATTATCTTCTGGTTGTCCTTGTAATGGATCTTCTCAGTCTTGGTAATACCTACGAACCACATACCCCAACTGAAGGTTAGAAAAGCAGGAGCAAGCATTATAAAAAGCACGATCTTGTATGCAATGTCCGAGGCTTTCACAGACCTGCCCTTTGCATCATGTGAGGAATATACATATACAGGTCTGTTATTTTTATAATAACAATAGGTCGCACAGTTACGGTAAGGTCTTCTGCTCAGTCTGGTATTAGAGAAATCAACGGAAGAACCGGAGCTGCTTCCGCCCCCGCTTCTGTGTGATGAAGAACTGTGATGGCCGCCGCCTCCCGAATGAGAGCCGCCGCCGTGTGAGCCTCCGCCTGAAGAATGTGGCACCGTCTGTTCTCCTTATGTCTTTATATAAAACAGTATATCACAGGAATCTGGCAAACACTTTATTGCTCCAGTCGATCCCTTCCTTTGTCAGCCGCAGATGATCATCCGCCTCCTCGAGCAGTCCTTCACGGATGCTGGATTCAACCGCCTCCGCACATACTTCTCTGATGTCACATCCGAATCTGGCGCGGTATTCGGATATAGAGACACCTTCAGCTGTGCGAAGTTTGAGATACGGATATTCCCGTCTTCTGTCCTCGCGGTCGAGCACTTCCTCTGTAATAACACTGACAGGGTCAGATATATACTCACGAATATTTTCGGGATGCATATATCGCGCTCCGTCTATATATCCATGAGCCCCGGGTCCGATACCATAATACTGTTCGCCATTCCAATAGGATGAGTTATGTCTGCTCTCATATCCCGGCATTGCACTGTTGGATATCTCATAAGGTATATATCCCAGTGCTGTGAGCTCATCTCTCAGCGCGTGGTACATCCTGCGTTCGTACTCGGGCGGGACAAGTTCTTCAATAATATCGCCATATCTTCTCTCAAACGGAGTACCCTCCTCGATCGACAGCGAGTATGTGCTGATATGCTTTACTCCCAGATCTGCAAGAACATGCAGGTCCCCGGTAACGTCTTCGATACTCTGACCTGGCACTGCAATAATAAGATCCGCTGAGATATTACTGAATCCTGCTTCGTGCAACATATCGATACATGTCAATGCTTTCTTGCTGTCGTGGATCCTCCCGAGAGTCTTGAGATGTTCATCGTGAAGGGACTGGACACCGACAGATACTCGGTTGATACCTGCACTTCTGTATTTGAATGCTTTTTCCAATGTGAGTGAAGACGGATTCACCTCTATGGTTATCTCGGCTTTTGCGGCGATCCTCACCTGCTTACGTATGCTGTTCAGAAGAAATACTATCAGGTTGGGATCGATACACGAAGGCGTTCCGCCGCCTATATAGACAGTTTGCATTTCCTCGTCAGTCCTTATACTGCTGATCTCCTTTATCATGCGTGAGATCACTTCCGCCACGACTGATCCTGCACGGCCGGCTTCGGAATAGAAGTCGCAGTACGGGCATTTCGCTTCGCAGAATGGTATATGACAATATATGTGTTCAGCCATCTGATCAGTCTGCAAGTTTGCTCTTAAGTGTACGGATCTGGTATTCGGTCAATCCGCATTCCTTGAGATACCGGGCTGCAGCAGCCTCATAGTCAGCCTTTGTAATATCTGCTGAAGGATCATCGACAATAGCCATGATTATATCATCGAACACATACTCCCTGATGAGTTCATACTTTTCCGGATCACTAAATCCTGCAATAGCATAATAATTGAAGTATGTAAGCATATAGTCTTCAACAAGCTCATCATATGTAGCACCTGCAAGCATCTCAAACAGGATAATAACAAAACCTGTACGGTCCTTGCCTTCAGTACAGTGAACGAGGTAAGGTCCCTCCTGACCCAACATGTTCATGAGACCTTTACCGAGTTTTTTCTTAAAAAGATCATCTCTATAGTTCGCGGACAGAGACAGTAGCCCCACATCGCCTCTTGCATAAAGCGACTCGAAATAAGGCGAATCAAAGTAATCCGAATTCATATAATTCTGGATTTTATCCTCATTATCGGCCAGATTAAGGATGTATCGGATACCGGCTTCCTCACAAAGTCTGTCAACATAGGAAGCTCTCTCATGCTGATTATCACAGGGGGATGCCGAACGGTACAGCGTATGCTTCTTGAGCCTGCCGGCACGGCACTCCCTGAAATTTGCAAAGATCTCATCGCTCGGATAAACAGACCTGTCATCAGTATACAGAAGACTGCGTGCTGACTGAAGGCCCAGATATTTTGCCATCTCGTTGAGCGTAACCCTGGCTGTAACATCTTCCGTCAGTTCTGCAACATCAAAAAGATCATTACCGAGATTAATGGTAACTTTTATATATGGATAGCCCGGATATGCCACAAGGAGAGGTTCACCCGGCTGACAATAATAACCGGAGTAGTACGGGATGTCTGTCAGTTTGAATCCATTTGAGAATACTAAATCCACACTGTCACCGTATAAGAATCCCAGATTATTGAAATCGTCTATGGGAATCGTAATATAAGCACCGCCGAATTCGTATTCATGGATGATCGGAAGATCCCCTGTATCAGGAATAAAAGTCAACGGTTCATCTTCTGTCTGATCCGAAGTCTGATCCGAAGTCACATCAGATGTCTGTTCAGACGGAATTTCTTCCTGTTTTGCAAAACAGGCCGCAGACTGAACAGAGAACACAAGAATAAGAAGCAAAGATACTACGTGTTTCACTCTCTTCACAAGACTTAACCCGCCTGCTTTCGTTCTTTGTATTTTCCCCAGAAAATATCATTCAGATATCCGACCAGGAACGACCCCGCCAATGCAATTACACAGGCAATCGCGGATTTGATGATAATCTCCGGCGTAAGATCGTCAAGATACCAGTTTACTCCGCACTTGTTGTAATTGCGGAGCAGATCAGAGGCAAGACCGCCAAATACATAATGGGTAACGATTATCTCCGGAGTATGTCTTCCTACCCATTGCAGAGCAACGGAAAGAGGCTTTATCTTCTCGACAACCCGTGCGTATGTCAGCATGGCATAACCGCCGATAAAAGCCTGAACAATAAAGACCGCGGTGGCATAGAAAGTATGATCATGATCATAAACACTTCTGTACATCTGTGCAAAACCAAGGTACTTATAGATGAAGAAATGAATGACAAATGCAGCAGTCGCGATCACGAATGACACAGCCAGATTGAATTCATACAGTTTCTGCAGGACTTTGTGCTTATTCAGAAGAAATCCTATCATCATAAGGCCGGCATATACGGGAGTATTTGTCAGGCTCCAGGACATGGGTGGAAGGGTTACATATGTTATGGAACCTATGACAAAAAGAACACCGGCCATAACAAGGATCTTGATGCTGTCATTATGAACCAGATTCATAACAAAATAGAACACTACCGTCGCCATGACAAGAGCCCAGATATACCAGACGGGTGAGACGTTCTCGAATAACGGTCCGACATCACTATATGAGGGTAGTATCCAGGACATCAGCTCGGGCCTCAGGTACGTCGTTAAGAGATCCGAGATCCATTGGTGCGGCGTGTAGCCGTGAACGAGCATATAATACGGACACAGGATTACAAGGATTGCAAGGCTGGATCCGACTATAGGAAGTGCGAATTTCTTCAAGCGCGTTCCCACGGAAGGTATCACACTCTTATCATAGCGATAGAAGTACCCCGACAAAATGAAGAACAGCGGAATAAAGAGATATGTTGACCCCTGCAGGGCGATATCCACGACGCTGTCCATAGGTCTGTAAACAATATGAAAGACCGCAATGATGATGATCATCACGCCTTTCATAATATCGATTACAGCAATACGTTCCTTCCCTGCCACTATTCTTCACCCTTATAATCGAATACCAGAATCGTGGTGTCATCAAACTGGACAGCCTCTCCGACAAAGGCATCGATATCCTCCTTAAGATTACCGACAAGCTTGACGGGATCGGCATCAGGTTCACGGTTGAACGAGGCTACCATCCTGTCTGTTCCAAAGAGTTCTCCTTCAGTGTTGTTAGCTTCCGGAACACCATCCGTATAGACTATTATCCTGTCACCCGGTTCAAGTTTAAATGAACGCTCCTTAAACCTGATGCCATCCATGGCAGAGACTGCCAATGAATGTGGATACTTGATAAGTTCATACGCGCCATTCTTCTTCCTCAATACAGGGTGTTCATGACCTGCGTTGACGGACACGCCTTCGCCTGTCCTGATATTAATTATCGCAAGCCAGACCGTGACGAAGAAATCCGAAGTGTTGCTGTCACAGAGCTGATTATTCACATCATAGAGGATCTCGGACGGAGTGCCTCCGACAAGGGCCCTGTTCTTTATAAGTGTCTTGGCAATGACCATAAACAGCGCGGCTGGAACGCCCTTACCGGAAACGTCTGCAATAACAAGCGCCACATGATCATCATCAACCATAAAGAAATCATAGAAGTCACCGCCGACCTCTTTCGCGGGGTTCATATTGGCATAGACATCAAATGCCCTGATATTGGGGAACGCCGGGAAGATACTCGGCAGCATGTCCGCCTGTATCTTTGTAGCAACGTTGAGCTCGGCTCCGATACGCTCCTTCTCGGCAGTTATATCCGTTATCTCGGTTACATATTCGTCGATCTCAGTTGTCATCGCTGAGAATTCTTTGGAAAGCGCACCAATCTCATTGCTGGTTTTAATAGTGGTCAGATGATCCCTGGCACTGCCGCCATCTTTATCTTCGGAGTATTTTATGATACTCTCGGTTACAATATTCAGGGGCTTCAGAGCAAACCTGTATATCAGCACAAGACAGAACACAGACATCAGGATCTGAAGCACGATATAGAGCAGGGCGAATTCATAAGTACGTGACTGAACTTCCTTCTTGATGTCGGTCAGTTCGAAGGTATTACCGGCAATAAAGTTCATGCCGCCGACCTTGAACAGATAACTGTATCTGTCAAGATAGTCTTCTGTATAGACGACATGATCTCCGCCCTTGAGATTCTTAAATGTCTCGGCACGCTCCTCAAAATTATCTACCGTCACGCCAAGAACGTAAGCATCCTCAGGGCCTGTTCCCCTGTGTGTAAGACCATCTGAAGCGGTCATGATAAACATGGAATCCTTATATGTATCGTCACAGGCGATAATGTACAGAAAAGCTACCCCATAGGAAGCCTTGATTTCATTGAGCCTTGAGAGCCAGTCATTGTAAACAACCTCTGCAAACAGTCTCTGATCCTCTTCAGAAAATTCATCTAGAATTGATGACGATACCCTGTTGATTATCAGCCCCGGATGCCTGTTCTGAAGCTCGAATATCTTCGCATTGGTAGCATAGTTTCCGTCATATTCGATGTCAAGGAGGGGGTCATCAGCATGCTTGGCAAGAAAATCAATTACCCATTCATATGAATTGTATTCCTTGATAGTTCTCTCCACCTCTGAAGCAATACCTGAGGACATCATCTCCTTCTCGCGGACAACGTTTGTATCCGAGAGTCTCTTCAGCGCAAACGCGGACAGTATCAGTGTGATTATCAGTCCTACTGCAAAAAAGGTAGATATCTGAGATACCAGGCTTATCCTGCTGTTCTTCTTCTGATTCTTATCCGCCATAGCTGCCCTCAATATTCTCGTTGATCCACTTTATGGATACAGCGCTCTTGTTCTCATCCTTAACCGTCTTGCCGCCAACGGCTCTGATCTCTCCGGTGAAAGGATCCAGGCCACCGCTGGTGATGGCGTTACGCATGAACGCCAGGAGTTTCTCTGTCTGATAAGGAATGTTCGGCGTCCTTATATCTACAACGCCGGTTGACAGTCCGAACCAGTAGTTCGTGGACATGTGCCGGTTGATCACATCTCCGAGATTCCAAGTGCCGTTCAGAACGGACTTGACGATCTGCAGGTAGTACTTACCCCAGTTGAAGTAAGATGTTCCTATATGCACGAACTTGCCGCCGTCAAGCCTGTACAGACCGGGACGGTCCATAGTTGAAGCCTCAGAAGGGTATTCGATGTCAGCGAACATCTTTATGCCTTCGTCAGACCATTTCGAGTTATTGTACCCCTCATCTGCATTTCGCACAACAACCTTGCAGTCCGGATCGATAAGCGATACACCCACCGCGAAAGCATTCAGGTTGGACATTGCCATCGCGCTCTTCTCTCTGGAAAGATACCCGATGCGTCTTCCCTCTTCGTCACCGTAGTCAAGAAGGTACGTATTGGCAGCATAGATGCCCATGAGGAATGAAGCCTCGTGGATCTTGCCGTGATAGTATCTTATGGACGGGTTGCTCTGTCCCATACAGCAATTGAGGAACTTCACCTCAGGATGCTTGACAGCAGCTCTCAGTACGTCCATGGACATATCAGGCAGCGTCGCGAAAACGATCTCATTCCCGTCAGCCACCGCCTTCTCCAGGGCATCGGCAGTACTTCCGATATCATGTGCAAAATAAGCCCCGGTCACTACGTTGTCCTCAGTCATGGCATCAACATAGAGCCTGCCAGCCTCATGACTGTCAACCCATCTGGAGCTGTCAGGATCCACATCATATACAAAACCGACCTTGAGAGGTGAGGTCTGAGTGTATTTCTTCTCCTTGGAGAAGATACCGAGGAATCCGCTCTGTTTTACTTCTTCCGGAGCCTCATTCAGGAATTCCACATCATCTGCTCCGCCCTCTGCCATAAGCTCGTAACGTGCAAGTCTGATATTCTTAAGTATCTGCGCATCGGAATCCTCGTCAAAAGTCTTAAGCGGGAAGATGCACAGATACATCAGGAACGCGCTGCTGAGAGTATATTCATTCTCAATCTTCAGTTCCTTTCCTACGACCTTGGAGAATCTGAAGAATGCAGATCTCAGATCAGAGCAAAGATCAGAGGGCCAGGGGTTCTCAAGATCCTGTCCAAGAAGCTCTGCGAGTTTCTTATACATACCGGGCTCGGAGAACACGATCAGGAAGTTCTTTGTGACCCTGTGGAAATCCATGTATTCGTAATAGGCAACGATCTCATCGCTGTCATCTTTGGGAGGGATTATCCTCGTAACATCCGCCAGGATATATTCAGTGCCGCCGAACTTGGATACGGATACCCTCTTATTGCCCTCCTGAACGTAGTACTGGTTCATGTACTCATAAACCTTGATGGCATCTCTTATGCCCTCGACCTTGTAAGAGTCATAAAGTGCTGACCACTTCTGTGCGAACTCCGTATTCTCTTCAAAGAGAGGCATGAAATTATTGGCGAATGCACTGTTCCTTCCTGCTTCCTTATTGCCCTTGATCCTGCTTATCGGAAGCTCCATAAGGCCAAGGCTCTTCCTGGTCTTGGCATTCTTGACTTCCTCGATCGTATCGAGAACGGGAAGATACGGGGATCTGCCTTCCCTTATCGCATCTCTGACAGCCTTGTCAGCCTTTTTCTTCGCCAGTTTATAATCTTCTTTCATGTCAGATCCTCCTTGTATTTATCAGAAAGTACGTCTTCTAATTCCGGCTCTCGCGCTCACTGGTGTCGGATTGCCTGCCGCCACCTTCAGCGCGTTCATAAACAGCCTGTAGCTTGGAGATATATTATCCTCAGGGATCATGTACTGTGATATCTCCTCTGCCCATCTTGCCTTGTAGTTACCGACCGCGGGATAGCCGATATCGATTATCTCCTCATAGTCCTCAGGACAGATAACCCTGCACAGTGTCTCCCATGTGCCGCAGATGCTGTCCTGTCTGTACAGGTTATATGTTCTCACATCACAATCGGGATACGCGCGCATAACTGCCTTACGGTCTCCCAGAAGCCACGCTTCAACTTCCTCAGTGCACAGACCTATTACAGATCTGAGGTTAGGTGCATATCTGTGTGTACACTCATAAAGGTCGCTTCTAAGCTCATCAGGATCCTTGTCATCAGAGTCCATCACTACCACAAGGACGAAATCCTTGCCGCCATAGACATTGTTGTATGCTCTGCATTTGGCGGGAAGAAGTTCAAGAAGCGATGCGGCAAATCTTACCGGCTTCATGTCAGGCTCTTTGGGAAGCGATCCGCAGCCTCTGTGGGGACGAACCTTGATATCCGCGTTGACACCAACTCCCTCACAGATCGACCTGGCGGCACGTTCCACCACGACTGAACCGGATTTGTCTTCGCTGAGGATCTCAATTCTCATCTTCAAACCCCGTTTTCTCGTCAAGATGTCCGCCATACCAGATAGCACCCATGCCCACACCCTGATCAAAGAGCTCTCTTACCAGCGGATCCTCGGCAGCACACCTTATGGACACATCACCGTCCGCCTTATCGAAAGTCCTCGTAAATACCCAGATCTCCTTAGGGCTCATTGTCTCAACGATGTAAGGATTATGCGTCGAGAACACGATCTGGCTGTATCTGTGCCTTATCGTGAATTCCCTGAACTCATTTGCCAGAACATCCACCATATCATGATAAAGGTCCTTATCCGGAGTTTCGATGAAGATCGTTGACTTCGGCTCGGGATCCCTGAGCATGAGCAGATACATAAAAAGCTTGTCCGGACTCTCCGTCAGGGACTCCGGCAGATTCTTTTTCTTCTTCATGGCGGGTATAAGCGAATGTATCTCGTTAATGCATTTCGAGTAGTATTCCGGATCGACCGTGATCAGGTATTCCAGTACGTTATCAAGATTAGTGCCGTGGCTGTTCAGATGCTTATGTCCGCCCGGCGCATTGCCGTCCACGAAATAATTCGGGTTCTGATGCGTCCCCTGCTCATCACTTGAGAACTTGCAGAAGAACCATCTGTATATCTCGCTGTAGATGAGATTGATCTCAACATACTCTGATATCTTGCCATATACGCCCAAAGCGGTCATATGGTGGTCATTGATCGATTCCGTGCGCCCCTTGATCTGACCTTTGCCGTTCACAAACTCCATCACGGTCTCCACATGCCTCTTGCCGTCCTCATCCTTGACGGACTTGCACACACGCTCTGCCGTGATCTTCGGGCTCTTGAAGGCGCCTGCCGATATGGTCAGTTCATACTGGAGATACATTGATTCTCTGGTAACGGAGTCTCTTACCTTAAACAGTATCCTGAACACCGCAGGCTTCTCCTTATCGATCAGGAGATTATAAAAACCCGGTCTGTTCCTCGTTATGGAAGCATCTGCCACGTTGTCAGTCACTGCGTCCCGCAGAAATGACATGGAATTGATGAAGCTGGATTTGCCTGTATTATTACGCCCGATCAGCGCATTGAGGCCCCTCAGTCTGAATAAGTCGTTCCCGTCCGTGGTACCGCAGTCGCAGTCAGCGAGCACGCCTACCCTATCATCATCAAACACATCGAAATTAACAATGTTGATACCGTAGATCATAGAAGGTAACCTCCGATGGTCACATTATAACATTTTTATTATATTAAATGGAAGTTGTTATGATGAGACCCCCATTTCATACCCAAAAAGGCCGCCCACCAAAAGTGAGCGGCCGCAGATTCAGATCTTACATCTTATCAGCCGATGGATCCGCCGATCTTGCTGAATGCATCAAGGATCTCATTCTTCCTGTCATTTGGTGTAAGGAAGAACAGAATGATCATACCGATAAGGGTAAGGATGATGCCGATGCAGTAAAGGATAAGGATCGAACGTGCAAAGTTCTTGACGTTCTTGTTGATGGGGAATATCGAGAACAGGAGCGTAATGATAAATCCTATGCACGGAAGATTGCAGAGAACGCCATACCAGAAGAACTTTGATGTGCTTACAGGCTTATACTCATTCGGGCACTGATCGATCAGAGCCTGGAGTCTTGCTCTCTTGGCATTACGCTTTGCAGCCTGCTGCTGTTCCCTCTCGTTCTTTCTCTGGAGCTTTGCAGCCTCCTTAGCCTCGATAGCGGCAACAGCCTCGCTCTTGGCGGGTACTGCAGGTGCAGGTTCATGAGCAGCCTCCTTGACCTCTTCTTTTGCCTCTTCCTTAGGCTCTTCTTTGGCTTCTTCCTTCACAGGTGCAGGAAGATCCTTTGTCTCCTTCTTAGGTTCAGATTTCTTCACAGACTTCTCCGGCTTCTTGGCCTTCTTCTCAGTCTTAACCTCTTCCTTGATCTCTTCCTTGGCTTTCTCTGCCTTCTCCTCAACGGCCTCGACCGGCTCTTCTACGACAGCCTCGATCTCGTCCTTGTAAAGGTCAGCGGTCTCCGCCAGGATGGACTCAGCAGCAGATGAATTCTTGTTCTCGTCAGCCATAATACACCTCCGAATAAGTCTAGATGTTTTGATTATATCATTTTCTCGCTACAATAAAAGTCACGTCCAGAGGGATGTGATAAACATGGGAGAAGCGCCCTCCCCTACCGTAAATCCGCACTTCTCATAGAATTTTACGGCACTGTCATAAGCGATGACGCAGATGCGGAGATAATCCTTGTAGTAATCCTTAACCATGGATACCAGTGTTCTGCCGATATCCGCGCCGTGATATTCAGGATCCACCAGCAGATAATGGATATACGCGTTCATGCACCCGTCATCCATCACACAGATCAGACCGACGAGCTTATCCCCGTCCCACGCGGAGAACACAGCCTTATAGTTCTCCATTGCCACCTTCAGTTTATCCGGGTAATGCCCTGATGACCAGTCCACAGACAGGAAAAGCCTCTGAAGCTCTCCCTCCGCGAAAACATGCGTGTCCTTGTATTCGATGTTCATTTTGTCACCTCACTTAAACAGATATTTGTATTTTCTTCTCCTGTCAAGAACAGTATCGTAAACCCGTTCCTTAACATCATCAGGATAATATTCGACAGATGAAAGCACCTGTTTGACATCATGCCAGTCAAAACCAAAGCTGATCTGCCTTCCATAAAGCTTCTCGCACAGATCGACCTGTTCATCATAATCATCACAGAACGTCTTTGGTCTTGATCTCCCGATACATTTGAACACATCCTCACCGACCGGATAATCGATCTTTGTATCTGACAATAATGATGCACCATTATCAAACACAGGGCTCAATCTGTATTCATTATTCTGCCCTTTTATGAGTGCAATATTATGAAGATGTCTGTCCTCATTGAGAAACAGTGCATCTATCGTTAACAGTTTTGCTATATACGCACCAATGTTATCCATGTGTGTTATATCCGCAATGCTGTTGACTATAAAACGCAGTCTCTCCTCATGATCAGCGATCATATAGACAGATTCGTAAAAAGAATGACTGTACGTATCCTTGAACAGTCTTTCCAGCGTGATAAGACTCTCATAAGGCTTAAGGAAATGACGGCACGAGCAACCGTTGAACTCCGCTGTGTTATACCTGATCCTGCAAACTTCATATGTGATAAACTCATCACTACCAAGTGATGACATTGCCAGAAGACGAGACACAACATATTCCGATAATCCTTCATATCCGAGATTATCAGCCTTATACCAGACTCCGTCCTTCATCCACTTCAGCTGGTTGCCTTTGGAAGAACCCCGGTCTGCAGTATACGCATCTTCTTTCTGAAGCAAAACTAGCTTATTCTGCATAACGTCACTCCACGATTATCCTGAATTCATCATCAGTCAAACGCCCTTCGGTCTTACGGATTATCATCATCGGATCGTAGAAAGGAAGGCCGAGTCTGTCCAGTTCTATCTTGATCTTATCCCTGGTGCGGGGAAAACATCGCGACTCCAGGAATTCTTCATAATCTTCATACGCAGGCTTATCATTACGGCCGAAAGGAAGCTTCGTATAGTCGTAGTTGAAGTTATACACCTTGATCAGGCGCTTCACATCATCAACATCGATGATCGCACATACATCATTCCCTTCACAATACCAGAGCCTCAAAGGATATGCCTTCTCCGGGACGGTAACGCGCTCAACAACATCAGGATAGATTCCGAGCAGTTTTATGACAAGATCGACAGGACCTGTTACAGGAGAAGCACCTGACTCCCACCGTTCGACAGTCTTTTTGGACACGTTAACCAGGTCTGCAAACTCCTGCTGAGTCATGCCAAGGCTGAGCCTTGCAGCCTTAATATCCTTGCCTTCCAATTGCCCTGCTGTAACGTACCGTCTCTTCATGCACATCACCTCTGAGCATATTATACCCTCATTATGAGGGTTGAATCAAGCATTTTTACCCTCGAAATGTCTCTTGCACGAATTTGTTATATACCAATCTGGTACAACTGCTGATTCAGCTACCTCAGATATGTCTTCATCTTCTCGATAAAAGTATCTAGAAACCTTCCAAGGTTTAATTGTTCAGCAAAAAACTGTCTGAGTTCTTCATCGCTTATAAAACTAAGGTCTGACCATTCAGGCTGAATCCCATCAAGATATGATGTAGATGAAACATCTATTTCGTCGCCTTCAGACAGTGATGCAAGATAACTCTCGTCAAACAGTTTATGTACACCAATGAACATGGCATCCGGGGTTCTGTTTTTGTAGTCCGCGTCATTAGCGATATCATAGTATATCTTCAGGTCATTTTGCGTTAATACATCCAACTGTTTGTATAATCCTTCACCCGTAACCTTATCTACTTTTTCCCTGTGTAATGCCTTCTCGGGGATCAGATAACAAAAAGCATATGGTATACCAATACCCTTCATTTGCGCCGTTTCTCCCAATAACCCTTCAGAAAAGTTCTTATAATTCTGCTTAAAATTGTTTGACAATAACTTGAAGGCAATAGCTCCAAGTATCTGGTCGTCTTTCAATACGCACACATCAACATTTTTGGAATCAAAATTCCCTTCCACTCCCATTTCTTTTCCAAATGAATAACCATCAGCAACAATGTCATAATCCTGACCAAGTTTGTATTTCAACACCTTCGCCAGATACGAATGAAAAGGCTTTACTCTTTCTGGGCTGGTTACTCCATTCGCGGCCATATTTTCATATGACTCTTTGATGCAGCAAACAAATTTATCGGTAAACAGCTTGTTCATATAATCTTCATCAGCTATTGGAAGAGCCTCAATCGGAACCTCAACAGGAAGATTAGGGAATTTTGTTAACTGAGTACCATAATTCTTAACAAACGTGCTCGATACAGAAACATATCCACCTTGCATATCCTTGCCTACCAACGTGCAATACTTATGGAAATCAGGAGATGACAGAATATTTCTGACTTCTTCAAGTTCTTTATCATACAACAAATCATTAAACGTTGAGCTGGATCCATTGGGTGCAATAAACGGAGACGGATCGATAGTAATATAGATTCCGGAATATACGATTACATCTTCATCCACGACGTGAACCTCTATACTCGCTTTGCTCTTATCTATCACGTGCTTAAAAACAAGCTTTTTATATCCACTGTTTACCAGACCTTGACTACGGCCAAATTCAAACCAACTTGCATTGGAATCCATATCTCTTGATTCGAGATCTTCCCAGTGTTCCTGAAGATATGCGTAAGCATTCGGAAATCTCTTTTTCAAATCATCCTCAGAAAATGGTTCATATTTTGTTGCCAGCTCTGTATTATCACTTATCTTACGAAGTTTCATCTTGGGTTTGTTCTGATATGGAAACAAAATATATAGATTTGAGTTATCTATGTCACCGTTATATTTGGAAGCTTTGACACATCTATGCAGGATATTGGACTCAATCTGCCATCCATTAAACCAAACATTTTTCTTCTTGTCGGTATGTTTTCCCTTATATGGAATCTTACCGTCTTTATCAAGATATGCTTCCCCGACATATACAACATCACGATTTGTTGCAATACCATTCTGCACCGTTGCAATACTCTTAATCTTAATCGGTCTCTTATCATTCTGCTGAAGGTACAGAATATCATCATCGGAGCTAAGATTCCACGTAGTATCTTTCAACTGATTTCTAAAGTAATCATACCTTATCATATTGCGGATCGTCATTCTATACATGTTGTATTCCCTGTATTCAATGAAATCACTATTAATACGTTTTTTGTTCTTATCAATGACACATATGCATGTGTATGTATCCTTATCAAATATCTTGGAATCTTTAAAATCGAACAACGCGGACAGCAGCCCATTTTCTACCAGATAGTTACGAAATTTCTTCTGCGATGTATTTCTCAGGAATGAATTAGGCGTAATATATGATAATCTTCCAACATCTTCATTAAGCATCTTGATTCCCAGCACGTAAAACACTACATAAAGATCTGTAGTACCATCTGAATACTCAAAATCCTTAACAAGTTCACGATAATCACTCTTTATATTATGTATCCGTACGTATGGTGGATTGCCGACACAGACATCCATTTTTCCCTCGTATTCTTTGTATTCTTTCAGTGTATCGCCGCAAACAAGATGAGACCATGAAGGTAATGGTATTTCATACACTGTCAAGAAACTGTTAAGCTTTTGGATTGTCTCATCATATAACTCCTGATCCTTTTCAATTCCATAAACATGTGAGTCTATAATCTCACAGATATCATCTGGTTCTATTTCCTCCTTCAAGGCCTCATGAATAATACGAGAGACAATCTCTATCAGAAAAGCTCCTTTACCAAAAGATGGTTCCATAATTGTTTTAGTTAATACGGCTCTCCCATTATACTTTACAGAATCCAGAATCATCGTAACAACTTCTGTTGGAGTAAAAACCTGTCCTTCATCCTTTACACTTGACATAATAAGTCTCCCTTCCTGACAGGGCACTCAGGAAGGTTCTATAAAGGTGTACTTTTTAGAAATCCGGTTTCTTGTGGAAAATTTGTCTTAAGCTGGTCTAAAGTGACTTAAATAGTACATTTCATGTGGTATCCTTATATCAATACAAACAATAAGGGTCATCACAGGAAAGTACACTTTCTTGGAATGACCCTTTAAAAATTTTTGGAATTCTCGTAGTTCTTGGCTTTGTAGTAGAAGGTTGATGGCGACATTCTGCACTCCTGTGCAGCTTCGGTCCCCGTTATCTCACCGTCTTTCCACCGTTGATAACACCGGTAGAAGTCCGGACTTACGGGATTCTCCGGGCGTCCGAATCTTACGCCCCGCGCCTTGGCCGCGGCAATTCCTTCAGCCTGACGCTGACGGATCGTAAGACGTTCATTCTCCGCAACGAAAGAAAGCACCTGCAGTACCAGATCACTGATAAATGTACCCATCAGATCCTTACCCTGTCTCGTATCGAGCAGAGGCATGTCGAGGACAACTATGTCGATTCCTTTCGATTTGGTGAGAATGCGCCACTGGTCCTGGATCTCCTGATAGTTTCTGCCGAGACGGTCAATGCTCTTTATGTACAGCAGGTCGTCCTTGCGCAGTCTGCGGAGTAAACATTTATATGCCGGTCTCATAAAGTCTTTGCCGGACTGTTTGTCGATATAAATGTTGTCAGGCGGGATATTATGTTCGCTCAGAGCGATCAGTTGCCGGTCTTCATTCTGATCGTGACTGCTTACGCGCACATAACCGTAAACAGAACCCATATGGTACCTCCAATTTGAGTATTCATTGGACACATACCATATTTGTCTGCAAATAACTATATACGATACTCTATTAAACTAATCTTAATCTCTATATCGTATGTGTTCGTATTTGATTGTGGTTGTTGTTATTCCTTGCTTTCCCAACGGAACTGAGGAACAAGTTCCCTGTCACGTATATCCTTCAGGCAGAGATTGATCAGTGTCTGATAAGGGATGCCGAGACGGTTAGCCGAAGCCTTAAAATAATCAATAGTATCGGTCTCAAGACTGATAGTGATCACTTTCTTCTGAGGTTTTCCGGTGCCGGATCGCTGTTCTTCTGCATCGACGCTTACTATCAGATCCTGATCAGTGTTCTTTGGATTATCAGTTTTCTTTGTTCTTGCCATAATAATCACCTCATCTTAATCCGTGCGCCTTACCCACTATTGTAATTATAAATATATTCTAAATATATTCAATAGCATTTTTACATATTCATGTTATAATCTCAGTTGAGCACGGCCTGCATAATGGGCGGTTTGCCTTCTGAGTACTTTATGTACATTTCGGGTATACCCGGAAGAGTTTAGGAAAGGAGGGCTGTGAACGTGACAGCATATGAGATCTTATCTCTGGTGATCGCCATGATCGGCCTGCTGATAGGTATCGTTACCCTGTTGCTGAAGCTATTTGCCTATCTGGATTCCAGATACAAGCGCAAATAAAGAACCCACCCATTACGGATTGCGAACCTGATGGGTGGGTATAAAACCATACTCAGAAGGCAACCGTCCTTGCGGACCGTGTTCTTCATGAGATTATTGTAGCATCTGTATCTGGAAGCGTCAACTTAACGCGGTTTGTTCAATGCAATATGATCCTTCTCATGTTGTCGCTGAAAGAACATTCTTTGCTGCAGACATGCCAACAGCTTACCCCTCGCATGTTGATGTATGTCAAACTTCTAAAAATCGGGATTTGACATACAAAAATGGTCTGTTTTGTATGTCAAATGTTGGAAAAATGAAATTTGACATACAGATATTAAGATTTTGTATGTCAAACTCTCGAAAATCCAACTTTGACATACATTTTCCTGTGATTTTGTATGTCAAATCTTTAAAAATCAACTTTTGACATACAAACCGGTATAAATAAACACGAAGGGCGAGCGCTGCCCTTGCGAGCGGATTTACCGCAGGAGCGAAGCGACGATGACTGAAGCGAGCAAGCGGTCGCGAGCCCTACTGGATATACACCATCGCCGTCTTCTTAAATGCCCTGATTATCCGCTGACATGCAGATATTATCAGTCCCACGGCATATGCATATACAGCTGCAGTCGGTTCATGCTGGATCACCATGCTCAAGATCATTACCAGCACGATAAGTATCATTGCCACGCCATATGAGATACTGGCCTTCCACTGAGGTGATCCCATCTTCATCGATTCCCTTGCTTTGAGGATCGCGAAGATTCCTGCAACCATGTTTATTGTTGCCGTGCAAAGGATGACATACACTCCAAGATCTGCTGCAACCTCACCGATAAACAGACCCAGGTCAAGATAGAAGATACTCCTGTAAAGTACTATCTTGCCTCCCACCATGGAACGTGCCATCTGGAAGTAGAAACCAAGCATTGCAAAACCCCTGATACAAAGACCTATGGTTAGTATGTAAATGGTAAGGATAAGGCCTTCCATCGGAACGAGTATCAGGATCTGTGCAAATAAAAACAGGATAAGTCCGACAAAGACATTCCAGATGCGTCTCTTCTTAGTCATCGATGTTCACCCCCGCCTTGCGGATCATTTCCTTGGAGAAACCTGCGAGGAGATTTCCAGACTTGAATATCCTGTTTGTCACCATGCTCTTCTGGGCAACCGCAGCATCGATAAATCTGCCAAGAACTGTCGATGAACGGTCTTTTTTGTCTGCGCCCGTATATTCCGCATTATATGCATTCATATCAAAATCAGGGATATCGCATCCTGATATGCGCTCTGCCAGAGCCTTCCAGTCAGCGGACGCATCTGTCTGCCTTATTAGGAGGATCCTTTCGATCTCATCCGCCCATGGCCGCACAGTCTCTTCCGCATACTTATCCACCTCGAATAAAGCGCCCTCCTGCCTCAGGCACTGCATAGCATAAACCATCTGACAGAAAGCATTCATATAGTCTGAAGGATTGTCTTTAAGGATCTGTGTATAGCCGCCCCAGGCAGGCATATATCTGTATCTGGCAAAACCGTAATCCGGGAAATGACCTGCTCTTCCGTGACCGAGATTCATCACCGAATTCTCATCACTCTGGTAAAGACTGTTGGTGTATATTCCTTTGGACGGATCATCTGGAGAAGCAGGGTTGTGGTTGAACCTGACAAGACGTTCTTTGTATCCTTCCTCAGATGGAATGATCTCGTAGAAATCATAATTGGTATTATTGATGACAAACGAAGGCGTCCCCGCGAAAAACCTGTGCGCCCACGTATCCGCGAGCACATGCATAGCAAGACCTGTTGCCTCGAGACCTTTGCCTCTTGCCAGTTCCACAGTATCGACCAGGAGCTTGCTGTTTGTATTGCAAATAAGACGGTATTTCATGAGGTATCTGCGGGTACACCATTTTCGCGTTGCAGAAAGATCGCCCGGGAGAAAATGAAAAGACGCCCAGATCCTGGTTATATTCTGCAGAGAGACTGGATCGGAGCCTGAATCCATAAGTTCCAGTTGGAGCTGTGTGGTGGCGGCATTCTGAGGCCCGGATATCTTGGCCAGATACGTCCTGGAGCAGCAGTCAACAAACTGTGCGCAGTATGCGATCCTGAGGCTGTCCTCATGAGGATGGCCCGCCAGATATGCTGCACAGTATGTTGCGTAGTAATGAAAATCAAGCTGCATCGGAAGCCCTCTCTATGCTGCGCTGGTGTTTGCGCAGGCGGATCGCCGAGATTATCAGTTCGACTACCATTATCATTGATGTAATCTCGATAAGGATCGATATAAAAGAATACTCTGTATCCGATATATGATCGGTCAGGAACAGAACATATTCAGTAATCATCTTCGTCAGGCTCAGGATGTTGCTGATAATAATGCAGAACGCGAGCAGGATATACAGGATGTTCCGCCGTCTTCCGTTGCCTTCCTCTATCGCAGATCTCGCGACATAAAGCCTAACGCTGACCATGATCAGCAGAACTATAACAGTTGCTATCACGAGTATGACAAACGCAATGTTGTCAATGAAGGCACTTGAGTCAGGACCGGATTCCTCCCTGATAAGCTCCAGGTAGTATGAACGTTCGAGAAAAAGAGTTCCAAGAACTTTGATGACAGACCATATAGTGAACAGAGTAATGCCCTGACCTAAGATGATCAGTGTATTTTTGCACTGTCTGACCTTCACCATATCAGGTGAATTATCCACAAATAAAGATGGGTCAAACTTTATATGTTCACTGTGCTCCGACATCTATCTTATCAAGAACCTCGGATATGCTCTCATGGAATACCAGTTCTGCCATTCTGTCAGCAGATGTAACATCACGGTTGATGATTATCAGATGGTCGCCCCTGAAGCCGAACGCCAGCGAAGCGGCGGGGTTTACAACAAGAGACGTGCCTCCGACAATGAGACAGTCTGCATTATCCACAAGACGGACTGCATTGCGCCATGCATCTGTGGGCAATCCCTCTCCGTAAAGGGTAACATCCGGTCTGATCATACCGCCGCAGATGCTGCACTTTGGGATAGGATCCTTAGATGTGAATATCGCATCCGCCGGATACTTCCGGTGGCATCTCTTGCAGTAATTGCGCAGTGTCGAACCATGCACTTCATGTACGTTGACGGAACCTGCTTTCTGATGAAGCCCGTCAATATTCTGGGTTATGACACCGTCCAGTTTACCTGCTTTCTCCATCTCGGCCAGCTTGTAGTGTGCTCTGTTGGGTTCGATCCCGTCAACGTTAAGCTTCTGCCGGTAGAATTCGTAGAATACCTTGGGCGCATCCTCAAGGCAGTCGATGGACAGAAGGTATTCAGGAGTGTATCTGTCGAACTGCACATCCCTGTTGTTGTACAGTCCGTCCTTACTTCTGAAATCAGGTATCCCGCTCTCAGTAGATACCCCTGCTCCGCCAAAGAAAACAATATGCTTGCTTTCAGCGATTATCCTGTTAAGGTCATCGTACTTGCTCATAGAACACCTCCTGTGTTTTATTCAGTCTGAAGACTGTCAGATATCCAGCTTCATGTCACCTGCTTTGATCCACTTCATCTTGCGCATGAACTCTGATATACCGAGACTGATAGCTGCGGGAAGGATAAAGTACATCAGTACGATCTCGCCCACTACAACCCATACATTGGTAGTCTCGATCATTGTCGTAAATGTTGATATAGGACCTACAAGACCTGCAGTACCCATACCGGATCCTACAGCATTGCTGGTCATACCGAATACCATAGTGGATACAGGACCTAGCACTGCGCTTGCTACGATGGACGGTATCCATATACGGGGATTCTTGATAATGTTGGGCATCTGGAGCATCGAGGTTCCGAGGCCCTGTGCCAGAAGTCCGTCCATCTTATTCTCACGGTAAGAGATAACTGCAAAACCGATCATGTTGCAGCAGCATCCGATCGTTGCTGCGCCTGCCGTTATGCCCGACAGACCGAGAGCTACGCCGATGGCTGCTGATGATATCGGCAATGTAAGGAAAATACCCATCAGCACACTTACGACGATGCCCATGAGGAAGGGCTGCTGCTCTGTTCCCCAGTTGACCATCTCACCAAGCCAGGACATGAACGTTGATACCCAGGGGCCGAGAAGTATGCCGGCAGCACCGCCTGTAGCAATGGTGCAAAGCGGAGTTATTATGATATCGACCTTTGTCTTGCCGGATACAAGATGACCGATCGCAATACCGACCATAGCAGCAACGAAAGCACCAAGAGGCTCACCGGGACCCTTAAAGTGCATAAGACCGTCAGCGAGCAATGTGCCTGCGATCAGCTGTGATGCAAATGCTCCGATCAGGCCGCAGACTGCTGCCGATATCGTTACAAGCGGGGTTTCCTTATACTTGACCGCAACACCCAGTCCGATACCGGCGCCCATGAGCATCTGCGCGATCTTTCCAACAAGCGTGATATACGTTCCGAGCGTACCGGGGATATATCCTCCGATAGTTCCGACGATCGTGCCGATGATCAGCGTACAGAACAATCCCGTCGCCATTCCCGACAGACCGTCGATAAAGATCTTGTTCAGGATCTTCTTTGCCTTGGAATCCTGTTTTTTCTTAGGTTCCTCTTTCTTCACAGCTTTACTTGACATTCAAAACACCTCTCCTCAGGATTTATTATTATTCTTTGGATATCCGCAATTATAACAGAATTTGCCTGTAACACCAGTCTGACCGCAGTTACTGCATGTCCATGGCTCATTTGGAGCTGTATCAGCAGTATCCGTTGTTGCTCCGGTCTCGTTATTTCCGGTTTTTGCAGCAGCTTCCTGTGCCTGCATCATACCCCAGAACCCCATCATCGGCTGCGATCCCCCTTCAGTTCCCGGCGGTGTCACGGCTACAGGTATAAACGACGGCTGCGGCATAGCAACGTTTATGCCGGATTCGGCAACACATTCACTGACCATTTCCGACAACATCCTGTCAACTTCTTTGCCGCCCAGTTTGCATGCGCTCTCGCCGATCGTACGTCTGACACACGGAACTCCCGTGATGAGCGAATCATCATAGGTGATCGTTATCGAAGAACTGGAGGAATAATCCAGGGGCATCATGGATCTGTCAACCGGAATCGAAGGATCGATGGCCGCATAGTCCCAGCCCGGCAGGTTCTCACGGTCTGATATCTCCTGAACCTTCCCGAAAATATCCGATGTTATCGTTTTGCTGTCCCTTGCTATATCAGGCTTGTTCCCCGCCTTTTTCTCAACGGTTACAAGGACCTCCCCGTCATGACCGGGCACCTTCTCCACGGTCTGGGTAACAGTCTGATTGCTTCCGTACATCATGCCCATCGAGAAAAAACTCGTCTCTATGGCAACCACAGGACCGTGATCCTCACGTATCTCCCGGCACTCCTTGAGAGTCGGATATGCCTTCTCTTCAGATATCATGTTCTCATCATTGGTTACGGCATAGAACAGCTTTTTGAACTCGACAGCTGCCTCTTTTCCAATATTCTCAGGGCCCTCTCTGAAAGTAATCTTATGGCTGGTTCCGTCATCATATTTCAAAGTGATAAATACCAGTTCCTTGAACGATTTACTGTCAAGCAATTCCGGAGGCGCGGGAATCCTGCCGACCCAGTCCGTTATGTTATATCTGTCGATAAGCTCCAGAAAACGGTCACGTGTATCTTCCTGCATACTGTAACGCTTAACATTTGTCTCGAAGGAAGATCTGCTCATCTGAGTAATGACAGGCTCGCCTGTGAAAGGTATATCACCTTCTATGGAATGCTCAGATGTGTAGTTGATATAAATTAGCCTGATATCAATACCGGTTATGGTCATCTTCCGATCTCCATCCTTTATTCTTTTATTGCCTTGCCACGACCATTGCGATCCAGTCGTTCTTCTCGTTCTCCTCGATTATCCTCATCCCGTTATCGCTCAAAGCTTTTCCCACACGGTCTGCCTTTGTATTGATGATACCTGAACAGATAAAGATGCTGTCTTCATTCATATGAGCCTTCACATCAGGCACGATCATGGCAATTACATCAGCGATGATATTGGCGATTATCATCTTATAGCTGCCCTCATAAGCATCTTTGAGTTCACCAGTGTGACACTTTATGTCACCGCAGCCGTTGATCTCACAGTTCTCGATCGCCACATCGACAGCCAGCTTATCAATATCGATTGCCTCGACATCGGAGGCACCCAGCTTTCTGGCAATTATGGCGAGTATTCCTGAACCCGTTCCCAGATCCAGGAGCTTCCCGTCACCAAGCTCTTCCATATACCTGTCGATAAACTCGGCACACATCGATGTAGTCTCATGTGTTCCCGTCCCGAAAGCAGAGCCCGGATCCAGCCGCACGACAATATCTTCAGGTGCAAACTCAGTATCTTCCCATGAAGGACAGATTACTACCCTGTCGGAAATCCTGAAAGACTTATAATCTGCTTTCCAGTTATTCGCCCAGTCCTCATCCTTCACATAGCTGTAGCTCAGGAATCCCTCGCCCACATCAAGAAATTCCCCGATCTCATCAAGTCTTCTCTTCAGTTCTGCAATGGCTTCATCCACTTTGAGGGACTTGTCCGTGATATTGCCGTAGATCATGCCGATCCCGTCAGGATCGATATACTCGTCATTCTTCGCACCCATCCTGATAAGTCCGTCATCAAGCTCTGCGAAATACCCCTTCACCGTTACATCCGTCCCCAGCGAATCAACATATCCCTCATCGGCATAAGCCAAAGACCCCGGTTCATCTATTATCCTCTTGATCTCATAAGGATCGCTGACTGCGATACCGTCAGCTCCAAGCTGCGCAAGCATCTCACATATAGCATCAGATGCTTCTTCTGTAGTCTTGATTATTATCTCTATCCATTGCATTTTTAGCCTCCAATGATTCTCATTTCTTTTATCTCTCGCATATAATTTATTAACACAAAAGGAACAGTATACATCACAGGGAACAAGTATCTTGGATGTCCCTGTATAGCAGGACCAACCATAGCAGACACCATTATCATGAGTATGGCAACATAATAAAGCTGACTTTTATTAATTCTTTTGTCACCAACCATCATAAGCATACATATGATGGTAATATAACATGACAGTGCAACATTTGAGTTAAACCAGACTATTGGGAGCATCATAGCAGAGATACAAAAAGATACAACAAAATGTCTAAACGGATACAGAAAGTCTGGACTAATAAAATCATGAAAATAAGTTTCCTCGCCAAGCCAACCCTCAACAGAGTACTTGCTGGACAATTCATAGTATTCTTTAACATCCTCAACAAAGCTGTCATTCTTAATAGATGCAATGGGATCAAACAAATAATGGTTCTGGGCCCAGAAAGCTTCGAAATAGCACTGAGGATGCCTCAAAAACTGATGCCACCATACAACTAAATAATCATCTAGGAACTCGGTTTTCCCGGTATAAAGAAGTTTGACAGGATCAGATATTCTCTCATTGTACCTCGCCCCCAAAGAATTATAGACCAACAGTTCATCAATTATTTCTCTTTCCTCTTCGGTAACATCATCATCATAGTATCGTACATATCTAGCAGTCTGTTGAAATGGAACAGAAAGCATTTCCCTATAATTTACAGAAGATGGTTTAACAGAAAATACAGTGGATAACAAACTTGATACTAAAACCGCGGATAGCGTTGAGACAACAATCAAGACTACTGGTTTAATGGGTATATGGTAACGAATAATGGAAAAAATATAAAGTACAGACAAAACAACAAGAATATAAACACCATTTGGTCTAAAAAAAGCAGCAATAAAAGCAAACAAAGCATAATTAGCACTATCACACAAAGTAACACTAATTCCTCTTGACACCTTAATCAACATCAGAATTAGCATCATAATTCCAACAGAAAACAATGTATCCTTAATAGCGACTCCTATGTAACCAAGAATAAAAGGAGAAGTAATACATAGTAACATTATAACGATCCTAACTCGCTTCTTTACATTAACGGCGTCCAAGAATGTGACCGCATAACCAAAAGAATAACTGTATAATAAGTATCCCAAAAACGACAGTACAAACATTCCCAAATTCGGTCCAAACAACTTGATTAATACAATCGTGAGTGCAATATATCCAATTGGTTGGATACCCGTTATTGCATCTGAGTAATACTCGCTGATGCCCCACCAACAATCGACCGAAATCGCTGACGGGTATCTAGTTATCAGGAAAGGAAACCAACATAATAAAAATACTGCAATATTTCTAATTAATTTTCTATTATTCCATATGCACTCACCATCATCAAATATCATTTCCGATACTCTATGAACAAATGATATGAACAACTGGGTAACAACAAATGACAAGAAAAACCTGATAGTACCAATCAGAAGTATTGCATAAGAACTTTCAAATCCATAGTTCCACGAGTACATTCCAAGAGAATAAAGAACACTGATAATTATGGATACAACAACTCTTCTTATAACAAACCACGATTTGAATCGATCCATACTAACCTCCATTGCTCTTTTATTGTACCATATTGCGAACTAAACAAAATCCGCCCCGACTTACATCGGGGCGGAATATGGTTTTGGGAGAATAATAGCTATTAGCCGAGCTCTGCGAAGTACTTGATCGTTCTTACCATCTGTGATGTGTAAGAATTCTCGTTGTCGTACCAGGAAACAACCTGAACGAGTGAGTTGCCGTCATCCATCTTGGAAACCATTGTCTGGTTAGCATCGAAGAGTGAACCAAATCTCATACCGATGATATCGGAAGAAACGAGCTTCTCCTCTGTGTAGCCGAATGACTCGTTAGCAGCAGCCTTCATAGCAGCGTTGATGCCATCAACTGTAACCTCACCCTTAACTACAGCGTGAAGGATTGTTGTTGAACCTGTAGGTGTAGGAACTCTCTGAGCAGCACCGATGAGCTTGCCGTTGAGCTCAGGGATAACAAGTCCGATAGCCTTAGCAGCACCTGTTGAGTTAGGTACGATGTTAGCAGCACCAGCTCTTGCTCTCTGAACGTCACCCTTTCTCTGAGGACCATCGAGGATCATCTGGTCACCTGTGTAAGCGTGAACTGTTGTCATGATACCGCTCTGGATTGCAGCGTAGTCATTGAGAGCCTTTGTCATAGGAGCCAGGCAGTTTGTTGTACAAGAAGCAGCAGAGATGATCTTGTCATCAGCTGTCAGTGTTGTGTGGTTAACATTGTAAACGATTGTAGGGAGATCGTTGCCTGCAGGAGCAGAGATAACAACCTTCTTAGCGCCGGCATTGATGTGAGCCTGGCTCTTCTCCTTGGATGTATAGAAACCTGTGCACTCGAGAACAACGTCTACACCGAGCTCACCCCAAGGGCAATTGTTAGCGTCAGATTCCTTGTAGATCTTAAGTGTCTTACCGTCAACTGTGATGGTGTTAGCCTCGTCATCAGATGTTACTGTGTGCTTGTTCTCACCGAAAACACCTGCGTATCCGCCCTGAGCTGTATCATACTTCAGAAGGTGAGCGAGCATGGAAGGCTTTGTAAGGTCGTTGATAGCTACAACCTCATAACCCTCTGCACCGAACATCTGTCTGAAAGCAAGACGACCGATACGACCGAAACCGTTAATTGCGACTTTTACTGCCATATGAATTTCCTCCTAAATCCCCAAAAGGGGAATAATACTTAATTAGTGCTTAAAACGTGCACGTATAGAATATTACAACAAAGTTACATAGTTATCAACAAATAAAAGACACAAAAACTTGTGAAAATCGCACTTTTGCAATGTGTAAAAGAATAACACCACAATTGCCTCAATATAGGGCACTTTCTCAGTAGATCAGCGTTATGAAGGTGAAACTGACCATTAACGCCGCAAGCATGATAAGTGTTATCAGGACCCTGATGTGAAGCTTTTTCTCGTAGTAGAGGGTGGCGATGCACTCTCTTATGAATGCGTTGATGCCGAAATACAGCTTTGTCCTGCTTCCTATGCCGTCAGCCTTGATGCCAAACCTTTTCGCGATGCTTCCGGACCTGAAAGTATGGTAATTTGTCGTCGCGAAAGCGATGTTCACGTCCTTATCCCCTTCCCTCTCCCGGATAAGCGCCAGAGAATACTCAAAATTCTGGATAGTATTGACTGACCTGTTCTCGATGAGAATATGATCCTTACCGATCCCTTTGCTCTCCAGATAATTGGCGATCGCTTCCCCTTCGGCCATTATCTCGTTATTTCCCTTTCCTCCCGACGGCACGAAGACAACATCCCTGCCGGTCACACTTTTCTGCTGTGCTGCAAAGTCCAAGGCTGCATCCGCCCTTCCGCGGAGCAGCGGAGGCAGTGTACCATCTTTGCGGATCTGGCAGCCGAGAATGATGATATAGTCCTTGTCAAATGCAGGTCTTCTGCGGGAAGCCAGTGCCCCCATGATTATGGTTCCCAGAAGGATGCACAGCATATAGGCCAGAACCACAGCATCAACATTCTCTATCATCCTCTCAATATAATTGCCCCATCCGAATTCCTTGTGAACATCGATAAAAGACAGCGTCGTGCGCTGGAGCCACTCTCCGAGAACCATTGGGAAGAGGAGCATCACCAGTATTGCAAAGCAAAAAGCGGTTCCCAGAAGATTACTCTTGTTCCGTCCCTCTTTGACCATCAGCACGGCATTTGTTACAGCCACGAATATCAGCGCGAGCAGCGTGACCGGTATGGCATAGAGCGTCAATGTGCCAACTGCGCTCAGTATTACCGACACCGCTTCATCAAGGCCGTTGCTGGAGAAGACAACACCAAGACATGTGAACAGCAGCATTTCGACCAATATTATGATGATGCCCAGCAAACTGATATTATGGAAACTGTAGAAATCCCGGGATAGACTCTCGCGGAACCTCTTCACGGCGTCATACAGCATATACGCTATAAATATGTCGAAAGAAACCATGATTATCCAGCCGCCCGTACAGTCACCGAAATGCGAATCCTCGGTTATGATCCCCAGCCTGTTCACGTAATAATAGCGGAGGGAGAAGCTTCCTTCACTGTCCGTCACGAACAACAGTGTTGCCCTCCCGGGGTTAACTGCTTCCAGCGTCACGTATACGGTGTCATTCACCAGACGGGTGTCCCTGATCCTTATTACCTCCTCATCCTGTTCAATAACGGGATGATATTCACTTATGGGTATCCTGTCTGTGGAATAGCCTCCCACATATGGCGTCTGGCTGTATTTCGCGTCAAAAGTGCCGCCTGTGGCGATAATATACACGGTCGATATGATTATCAGAACAACAGCCAGTATCAGTTTCTTCACAGCGTCGCCACTACCCTCTTGATTGGTATCCCCTCATCAGCAAATTTCTGCTCAAATTCAGTCCTGACATTGGCGCTGTCATACTCCGAGTTATGAAGATCCCTCGTAAGCTCTGAGAGCGTAAATCCGCAGTGAGTAAACTCCTCCAGTGAGAAATCAAACAGATCATCATTATCGGTCTTGAACCTGATCTGTCCGTCCTTTCTCAGAAGGATCTTATACTTCTCGAGGAAATCCCTGTAAGTCAGCCTTCTCTTCGGCTTGTTGCGCCTGTTCCACGGATCACAGAAATTGATGTAGATCCTCGATACTTCATCCTCAGCGAAAAACTCTTCAATATCCTTGATGTCACATCTTATAAAGAACAGATTCGGTATCTCAAGATTATGAGCTTTCTCGATGGCCGCAAGAATAACCGAGCTGTCCCTCTCAACAGCCACATACAGGACATCAGGATTATCAAGGGCAGTCTGGCAGCAGAATTTTCCTTTGCCGCATCCGAATTCCACGAACAGAGGTGTATCCTCTGATACGCCGCAGACTTCGCGCCACTTCCCTTTGTTGGCGGCCGGATCGTCAAACCACCTCTCGCGGCAACGTTCCATACGCTCGGGTATATGTCTCTTCATTCTCATCCTTGCCATAAAACTCACTCCCAGATATTGATAATATACAGAAACTTTGTTTCTTTGCCGATACTTAAGGTGATGCAGTCCGATCGTGGTATCAGCGAACCTGCCCTCATGTCCGTACGTTCCTCAACACGGCAGTCCCTGTACTGTGTCATGATGGCTTCACACCTTGATTCCATTCTTTCCCTGATCCTTGCCGCGGCAGGAGTAACATATACTTCCGCACCATTGATCATGACCGGAACAAGATCTCCCGAGCGCACCATTTCATTCAGCCTGAGCTCTGAATCAAGATGATATAGGTCTTTATCGTCTTTTGCAAGTTCGAACCGGTCATTAAGTTCAGGATCCCAGGGGCTGTACCGGCAGTAACTGTAATAACCTGCCACGATCACCCCGTCTCTTACGGCAAATGATATACCACATTCCTGCCCGAGATCAGCTTTCCCGCTTACGATGAATGCAGCTTCATCACCCTTTGGTTCATGGATGATCATCATATCCGGATGAAATGATTCCAGACTCCACCCCTGGAAGATCCTTGCCAGCTTATCCAAACGGCTCACCGGGATACTGTTAAGAGCCGCGCCGCAAAGGGAGATATATGATCTGCTTACATTTCCGACAGCAGTAACACTCAGTTCATCCCCCGTCAGATCCCACTTTACCCTGTCAACGGATTCATATACCGGAGGATCTTCATTACTCAGCGACGATCTGAATGCGGAGTATCTGTCATCGATAACAGAAGCCAGTCTGTTATATGTGTCTTCTGAATATTCCACGCAATAGTATGCTTTGTCCGGATTCCGTACCGCCTCATAATAGTCGAACATAAAATGATCCATACCGGGTCTGAAGATATTTGCTTCTGCACAATAACTGTCGAGGAATTTAAGGATACCGGGGCGTATCTCATTTCTGAGAAGACAATAATCCATAACAACCCTGAACTGATCAAGAACATCTCCGCCCGCATACCTGAGTGAATCATTGATCTCATCTGTCAGAAGCTCTCTGTCCCGGAGCCACTGGAACAGATATATAACGGGCATCGAGGCATATCTGTATACCTGATAATTCATGTCTGCTGAAACTTCCGTACCGTGTATCCTCTTATACTCTGCTGCGGCATCTGCCCACACCCATTTCGCTTTGTAATCAGTAAAGCCTGAGAGGCGGGGATCAATACCGTTTGACTTCACGGGCTTGTTGTCCTGCCCTCCGGCACGTGAACGGCAGAAGAAAAATACCGCTGTTCCGACAACGGCAGCAAGGATTCCAAAACACAACGTCGCCTCCGGGATAAACACTTTGGGAGTAATGTAGAGAGATGCAAAGAATAACAGAAATACAGTTGTTTTCATCAACAAAGAGGATGCCACTACTCTTTTGTTTTCCTTCCACAGCCGCAGTATACTGACGATATTGATTGCAAGATACAGACACTGGGCGGTAAGGAACAAAGCCACCATCAGCAGATAACCGGGCTCATATCTCACGGTGAAGATGAGGATATTGAGGAGTTCGAACAGTATCAGCGGTATATTGATTACTGCCGCGGCGATAAGATAGATAAGGCTGAGTTTATGTCTCATTGTCCGTGAACGATCTTGAGGAACTGATCCTTCGGTACAGGCTTGGAGAAGTAGAATCCCTGCAGGTAATTAACTCCCAAAGGCTTAAGCAGTTCGATCTGCGACTCAGTCTCGACGCCTTCGATCAGGATATCCTTGTTCATCTGATGTATCATACGGATATTGTTCTCAAGTATTATCTCACCGAGATCTGTTTTCTCTGCTTCCCACAGGATGCTCTTATCGATCTTGATGATATCAAGATCCATGTTGGCAAGGGCACGGAGATTCGAATAACCTGTGCCGTAATCATCCATCGAGAACTTGAACCCTTCCTTCTTGAGCGATGTGATTACCTCATTGAGGATCTCATAGTTGAAAGCCGACAGGGATTCCGTAATCTCAAAATTAATGAACGGCTTATCTACCCCTGCTTCTTCAACAATGCCCTTTATATGTTCAACAAATCCGGGCTTGAGGCACTGGCTGACCGACAGGTTCACATTAATGCAGTCAACACCGTATTTTGACAGTTCTTCCTCATTAATGAGCTTGCAGACCTCGAGGAGCACATAATCATCTATCGCATCGATAAGACCGTTTTCCTCTGCGATCGGAATGAACTCATCAGGGAACACCATTCCCAGTTCGTCATTGTGAAGACGTACGAGAGCTTCCGCGCCGTGCAGCTTCATATCAGCAATATTGTAAGTCGGCTGATAATATACTTCAAAACCGCCGTGAGAAAGCGCATTCGTTATTGCTTTCTCAACAGCCACCTTACGGACAAGATAATCAAGATCCCTTCCTGAGTAGATCTTCTTGTCCGAATGGAACGGAGGAATGCTGTCGAACATGTAAAGTGCGTCCTTTACAGTGTTCACGCTTCCCGGGATCGTCGTAACCTGTATTGCCGCAGACAGAAGTGCCACGGAATCATCGAGTCTCCAGGGCTTCTCAAATCTCTTGACTATATCCGACGCAATAGTAAGTGCTTTCTCCGTATTGTCTTCGAAAACGATCAGAACAAAATTCTTGGGGCCTACCCTGTAAGCATGATACCTCTTCACCAGTTGTGTCAGATAATCGGCAACAGCCCGTTCGACGATCTCGTTAATATCCATATCAGCCTTATGGGAGATGATATCCGGAGTCGTGATCCTTACACACAGCGAGCATATCGGATTCTTGTTTATGATATAGCTGTTAAGGTCCATTATCAGTGCCTGGCGGTTATATATACCGGTATTTCCGTCTATTCTGTCATCCTCATTCTCAATAATGATCATAATACCCGTAAGACCGATGGCCTCTGCGAAGAGTTCCACTTTAAGTTCAGTCGAAGCCATCTGGATAATGATACCTGCGATCGCAATGCTGGCGAACATTATTATTCCGGTACGCCTCTTGACTGTCAGCGCCTTCCATGTGGTAGTGAGATAGGACAAAGCCATCACAAGGTATATCGCACTTGCAACATAGATCGCTATCATTCCCCAGCTTCTGTGGTAATCCTGATTGTTATCGAGGTAATACAGCCATCCTGTCAGAGGATTGAGCACGGCTATAGCTTCAGTGATGATAAACAGAATTATCATCAGGTATTTCCTGAGGAACCTTGTTCTGAATGTAACACCGCATACACTCGCAACATAGAAGAAGAACAGCGGAGCCAGTGTAGTATGGAATACGAAGTAAAGGTATCTCGCCACATTGGCGGCATAAAGCGCGAATATGGAATACGATCTGAACGGCCTGTAAAAGGCAGTGACTGTATTACATGCCGCATTGAGAGCGACAATGATGAGAAGAAGCATAAACACTCTGTTCTGCCTCTTGCCCATTCTTCCCTGAACCTTGGTAAAAACGATATTGGACAGGCAAACGAGCAATGCGGCAACAGTAAGGGATATTGACAATGAATTGAATTCGTTCATGTCTTACCTCCAGTCACTTCCTTAAGCCTGTCCTTAAGATACTCATACCTGAGTCTCTTCTCTTCCTTCTCGAAATGAACTTCCCTGAACTGCTCGGGATTATCCCTGTAATCCAGTATCTCATCTCCAAACTGTTCCGAAGTCAGATCGAATACAACATCTCCGACTACATTATAACAGTGATAATTGCCGCCGTCTCTAAGTATTCCGTAAACCTTGCCTCCGAATATATCCTGCACGAGGAAGGCTGTTATGGAACACTGGCCCAGCGTCCTGTTCTCCGGACTCCACCCGTCTCTAAGTCTCGGTGCGCATGTGTATTCGCACCAGATGCCCGAGAGGACATCATAGAGATCCCGGGGAGTAGTGATCCCTTTGTATTCACCACTTATTGCAGGAACAACCGCATCCTGCCATCCGTAGAACCTATACGCCATCCCGTTCTCAGAGGATATGCTCGTCGAGTTTTATTCCGCCGACCACGTGGAAATGAACATGCATTACTGTCTGTCCACCATCCTCACCGCAGTTGTTGATCACCCTGAATCCGGAATCCAGATTCCTGATCTTCGCTACCTCATCAACTGCTCTTGCAACTGCACCAAGGTACTCTGCTCCATCGTCAGCATTTGCAATATCCCTGATATCGTCAAAGTGCTTCTTCGGCACCACCAGCACATGTACCGGAGCAGCAGGATTGATATCGTTGAAGCACAACACCATATCATCCTCATAAACCTTTGTTGAGGGAATCTTGCCCTCTACAATGTCACAGAATAAGCACATACGATCAACCTCCGATCTGAGCTTCCAAAGCCGCCTTGGCAGCCTTAAGTGCATCGTCTATCTTGGATACGTCCTTGCCGCCTGCCTGTGCCATGTCGGGTCTTCCGCCGCCACCGCCGCCTGCAGCCTTTGCAGCCTCGCGGATAACGTTGCCGGCATGAGCGCCGCTGTCCACTGCTGACTTTGTTGCCATAGCCGTAAAGAGAACCTTGTCACCGTTAACGGCCGCAAGGAAAACAAAGCCGTTATCAAGTCTGTCTCTGATCTGGTCAGCCATATCTCTCAAAGCAGGAGCATCGGGTGCATCCACCTTGGCGATTACAACCTTTGTTGAACCGACAGTAATTGCAGCATTCACAGCTTCCTCAGCAACATTGCCTGCTGCTGCCTTCTGGATCTTCTCGATCTCTTTCTCAAGAGCTTTGATATCAGTAAGCAGGTTCTCACTCTTCTTCACGATCTGATCCTTGTTGACCTTCAATGTCTCAGCAACCTTGCCTATTGTCTCACGGTCCTCAACTGCCATCTCGTAGCATGCCTTACCTGTTACAGCCTCGATCCTTCTGATACCGGAAGCGGTACCTGTCTCGGAGATGATCCTGAACTGTCCTGCCTGTGATGTGTGCTTAAGGTGTGTACCGCCGCAGAACTCAATGGAGAAAGCATTGTCAACATCATCGCCGATGCTTACAACTCTAACTTCGTCGCCGTACTTGTCATCGAAGAAAGCCATGGCGCCAAGCTTACGTGCTTCGTCCTGCTTCATTACTCTTGTAATAACGGGCATATCCTCGAGGATAGCGTTGTTGACAATAGCCTCAACCTTGCTGATCTCCTCATCTGACATAGCTGCAAAATGTGTGAAGTCGAATCTGAGCTTCTCTGAATCAACATATGAACCCTTCTGCTGTACATGATCGCCGAGAACGCTTCTCAAAGCAGCCTGGAGGATATGTGTTGATGTATGATTGCGGCATGTTGCCATTCTTGTTGTCTTATCAACTTCGATCTTAGCAACTGCGCCTGTCTTGATGGAACCGGACTTGATCTCGATAGTGTGGAGATACTTGGATGCGTTGTCCTTTGTAACATCTACTGCAACAGCCTCAAAATCACTGTTGTAGATCTTACCGGAATCGCCTACCTGACCGCCCATTGTGGCATACATTGTTGTCTTGTCAAAGATAGCAACTGCCTTGTCACCTGCAAATACTTCATCAACGATGTGAAGCGCGCCTTCGTCGTCTGCCTTGAGGAGATACACGAGCTTTGCTTCGCATGTGAGTGAATCGTATCCGAGGAACTCTGTTGAAGACTTGTCTTCAAGGAGCTCGTCAGGGAGCTTGTTGCCGCCCCATGCGGTGTCGGAAACGTTCTCCTTTGTTGCCTTACGTGCTCTCTCCTTCTGCTCCTTCATAGCAGCGGCAAAGCCTTCCTCATCAACGGTAAGTCCGTTGTCCTGAGCAATCTCCTTTGTGAGATCAAGAGGGAAGCCGTATGTGTCATGGAGCTTAAACGCATCAGCGCCTGCAAGAACAGTTGAACCTGATGCCTTTGCACTCTCGATCATGTCGTTAAGGATTGAAGTACCTGCCTCAACAGTTCTGAGGAAGTCATCTTCCTCCTTGTTGATGATCGTCATGATCATTGCGTACTTCGACACGAGTTCAGGATATGCATCCTTGTTCTGGTCGATAACAACATCTGCGATATCTGCGAGGAACTTGCCCTCGATGCCGAGAAGTCTGCCGAATCTTGCAGCTCTTCTCATAAGTCTTCTCAAAACGTATCCTGCACCTGCATTTGAAGGGATAACGCCGTCAGAGATCATCATTGTTGAAGATCTCATGTGGTCTGTTATAACACGGATAGCAACGTCGTCCTTTGCATTTGCTCCGTATGTCTTGCCGGCCTTCTCGCAAACAGTGTCAAGGATCTTTCTTACTGTATCAACCTCGAAAAGGTTCTCAACGCCCTGCATTACGCAGGCAAATCTCTCGAGTCCTCCGCCTGTGTCAATGTTCTTCTGTGCAAGAGGCAGATATGAACCGTCTTCCTGTCTGTCAAACTGTGAGAATACGAGGTTCCAGATCTCAACGAATCTGTCACACTCACATCCGGGACGGCAGTCGGGCTTGCCACAGCCGTGCTCGATTCCTCTGTCGTAGTAGATCTCAGAGCAGGGACCGCAGGGGCCTGTACCATGCTCCCAGAAATTATCAGCCTTGCCAAGTCTTGTGATCCTCTCAGCAGGGATTCCGATAACCTTGTTCCAGATCTCAAATGCCTCATCATCTTCCTCGTAAACTGAAGGATAGAGGAGCTCGGGATCCATCTCGAGGTCTTCTGTGAGGAATTCCCATGCCCACGGGATTACTTCCTTCTTGAAATAATCGCCAAATGAGAAGTTGCCGAGCATCTCAAAGTATGTACCGTGACGTGCTGTGTGGCCAACGTTCTCAATGTCAGGAGTTCTGATACACTTCTGACATGTAGTAACTCTTCTGCACGGAGGAGTCTCTGCGCCTGTGAAATAAGGCTTCAGCGGGGTCATGCCCGCGTTGATGAGAAGAATGGACTTATCGTTCTTGGGAACCAGCGAGAATGAAGGCATTCTGAGGTGTCCCTTTGATTCAAAAAAGCTGAGATATCTCTCTCGTATCTCGTTAAGACCTAAAGGTTGCATATAATAACTACTCCTTTATAAAACAAGTGAATAACTAATGAATTATAAATCACAAAGTCCTTTATTGCAACGATTCCAGCGCCCCCGTCAGATATTCCCTGAACTGGTTCCTTATCTCCTCATTCTCGATCTCGAATCTTACCGTCGTGAATGTATACATGCTGAACAGGAACTTGTACAGCGGCGGGACATTGGGAGCTTCGATAGTAAATGATATCTTCTTATCAGTCTCCGACTCCCTTATGGATCCGCTCTGGATAGTAAATTCATCCCGGAATACCGAGAAAGCCTGGAGCACGTTCTTCCACGCATGCTTGCTGTTTTTGTCTCTGGCCTCAATGCTCATCCTGATGCTCGTGGCATTGATTACGGAACTGTAACCCTCGAAAGACTTATCGATATATGCGGTAACATTCTTGTTCTTCTCATCCTCGCTGCTGAAGCCGTGAAAGGTCAGTATATCCTTGGCTATCCTGTTCTTTTTCTCGGCAGACATTTCCTCACCATTGTCGGTCAGCTCAAGATCGGGAAGATTGTCGGTTATAAACCTGAGGGCTGTCTTTCTGTTCTCATTGGATATCTTTGCAAAATCCCTGTCGATCCTGTCAAGTCTGAATCTCTTGATGCATTTTGCCAGATCCTTGTTGGATACAGCCTTCTCAAAACCGGTATCCGTAAAGAGCTTTACATTGTCAATGGCGATAAGATAGTAATGATCGTTTGTCCAGTCTAGCATAAGCGGTGTGACGATAAAAACACTGCCCACGACCGAACTAGTCACCTTATACCCGTATCTGAACCTGATCGGCGAGGCCTCGGTAATGCTCTGCCTTATAAACGACAGGAGTCTGTCCATCTGACTGTTTGCAGTCTTGGACGTTGTAAGATGCCTCGAATAGAGCCTGACGGCATCCGTATTCATCTGAGGATTGAAGAATGCCGGGAACATCGTCTCGAACTTGCGGTAGATGTTCTCCGGCACAAATTCAGTAGTCCTCAGTGAATCCGAGATCAGCCTTGCTTCGTCGAGCATCAGTTCATCTTTAAGCTCACCTCTGAAATACCTCTTCCCGTCGTGAAAAATAAATTCCTGCCCGACCAGAGGCCTTGTTGCAGCAACATATTCATTGATCCTTGATATGTCAGCATATATTGACTTGCGTTCAAATGTCTCACCGGTCTTACGGTAGAGCATATCGATCATTTCCTGGACGGTAATCCCCGTCTCATCAGACGGATCCGCCTGGTGCATGAAATAGTCGTAGAGATACAGTATCTTGAGCTTTGCCATAGGTGAGTTTGCCATAGATGAAATGCCTCCTTACCGATGCAGTATTATCCATTTAATAGTACACAAACGGCATTTGTTTGACAAGACGTTCAGGCTGTCTCTTCAACCTCGGAAGGCTTATCCTGATCCATTCCAAACGGAAGACCTTCATTCATCTTCTCAAGGTTATCATCCTCCGGTACGGTATCGTTTCCAATGGTCTTGAGTTCCTCCCTGACCTTCCCTTCGTCAGGTTCAGGCATCTTCTCCTGCTCTGCAGATGATGCATCCGCTGCGGCTTTTCTGATCTCCGCCTGTTTTGCCTTGTAAGCGGCACTTGATTTATACTGCTCTTCGGTGTGTGTATTATTCTTCTCTTTTATAGTATTCAGTGAAGCCTTGGACATCCTGAACAGAGCCGCCGTATCGTCCTTGACCTTCTGCATGTTGGGATATCCGAGATCGAGATATTCAACTACTCCTACAAGGCTTGAGGCCCTGTCCGCCATCTCATGTGTCCTGATCAGGTTCTCACGGAATCCGTCCGTGCTGAAATTTGCCCACACCGTATGGCTCAGGGTGGCTATCTCAACAGCACATGTGAACAGGCGCTCGCCCAATGCCGAATGGCCTTCCATCTTCAGAAACAGGTTAAGTTCATAAACAGTCTGCAGGTATTCGCCTGACATTTCTCTTACAGTACTCATTTAATTTCCTCCATAAATTGATTTGATAATGAATTGCAACGTTGCTTATGGTCAGCATATCAGATTGTCAACCCGAAAAAGCTCCGAAAGAATACGAAAACATCGCATTTTCGGAGTTTTTCGGAGATAATTCTCCTTTATTATCGCTGTCGCTTGTGTTAAAATATTTAGCACTTGTTTTCGCGTTGTGCGAAGACCATTACGGAGGTTGGTTCAGGGTTTATGGGTAAAACAGTATGCATCATCGGTGCCGGACTGTCCGGGCTTACTTGTGCGATGCGTCTTGCCGATAAAGGCTTCAAGGTCACGGTCGTTGAAGAGATGGCTTCAGCAGGCGGCCTTCTTGCAACCACCAGGATCGGCAAAGAATCCCTGGAGCTCCTTCCTCACCACCTCCGCAAGACGGACAAGAACCTTCTCGCCCTTGTGAAGCAGTTAGGCCTGGAGGATTCCGTTGAGTGGAGCGACTCCAGATGGCACGGCAAAGCCGCTCACAAGAAGCTCGGATATTTCAGGGGCGGATTTGCCAGACTGATCAACAGCCTCATGCAGGAAGTCACCGATAAGGGAGGTCTCATCAGGCTTTCCACCACCGTCGCCGATATCACACAGGACAGGCATCCCGACGGAACACCTTTCTACAGGATAGAGTGTGTATTGAGCAATGCTACCCGTTACGAGGAGATATGTGATTACTGCATATTTACAGGGTCATGCAGAACATTCGTCAATATTTCCCACAGTCTGCCCATCAGCATGGATGACAGGGACTGCCTGATGAATGTCACGTACAGGTCGCAGATCAGCATTATGCTCAACCTGAAGCGGATCGGCACGGAAGTCTATTATCAGGAGTTTACCGATCAGCCTTTCGCCAAGATAATCAATCACAGCAACGCATTCGGTCAGCGCGGTTATGGCGGACATATCGTATATCTCGTCGGATATTCCAATGTTACGGACCCTCTTTGGATCGCTAACGATTCCAAGATAATGGCCCAGTATTTCACCGCATACCGCAAGATATATCCGGGCATACGCAAGACAGACCTCAAGGGCTGGAGGCTTACAAAGACAAGATACGCCCAGTCGCTGAGCTACCCCGCAAAAGATTTGCACAACCCGTGCCACAACATGTATGTATGCGCCTCCGGAATTGCAAGATTCAATACTGATGAGGAGCCACTCAACAGAATGGAGAGGGTTGTTGCCCTGGCAGGGACCATCTGTGATGAGATAGTCAGAGCATCAGTATCTGCTCCTGATGCTGTTACCCCGCTTATTGCCATTCCCTCCCGTAATGAGGAGGAGCTTGTATGAAGAGCATTATCGAGGCACCTTACAAGGCCTTCTATCTTGCTGTTCCGTTTCTTGCATCACTATTCATCGGATGGGGTCTCATCGGGATAGACGATACCGTCTATGTGCTGACCTGGTGCATCTATCTCTTTCTTCTCGCACTTCCCGTACTGCCTCTTGGTGCTTTTCTCTTCAAGGGAGCGCATGGTGGAGGCTATATCCTGACTCAAACACTTGGAATAGTCGCAGTAAGCCTTTTTACATGGACACTGACACATCTGAAGATATACATGTTCACAAGACCACTGCTCTTTCTGGCTATGGTCGTGATCGCCTTTATATGTTATCTTGCAAAGCCACTCCGCGAAGCATTTATCAAGGAAGTTAAGAAACCATATTACATTGAGAAGCTCGCAATAGAGCTGACAGTTTTTACCGTGGTATTCACAATACTCTGTTTCTACAAGGGCTTCACCCCCAGCATTAACGGTCAGGAGAAGTTCATGGATTACGGGTTCGTAATGTCGATGGTAAGGAGCCCAAAACTTCCGGCAGTCGATATGTGGCTGTCAGGATACAGCATCAACTATTATTACTTCGGTCAGTTTATCTGGGCGATGGTTATAAAGCTGTCAGGCACACCCGGTCCCGTTGGCTACAATCTCGCCATGACAAGCGCCATTGCCATTCCTTTCGCGATGGCATTCGGCATAGGAACTATGCTGTTCGGATTCATGAGCGAGAGAACGAATCACATCAAAGGGATCTGGGCGGTCATATTCAGATACATTACAGGCACATTCGCAGGGTTCACAACAATACTGTTCGGTAATTCACACTCCTTCTTCTATGACGAGAACAGTGTGGGCAACGGTATACTTCAGATACTCTCAAAATGGGGTGTCAATGTGGGCAAGACAACCGAGTTCTACTATCCGGACAGCACCAGATTTATCGGGCATAACCCCGACTCACAGATACTGGATGCCATGGGCAACATTATCGACGAAGGTGACTACACCATCGAGGAGTTTCCTTTCTATTCGTTCCTCGTTGCCGATCTTCACGCACACGTTATATCGATGATGGTCGTGCTGCTGATAATGGGCATAGCTATCTGCTGTCTTGCCAATACAGACCACCCCGATTCATACGAATATAATGTGGTTCCCAAGAGGATCTCCAAGGCGGTCAAGATAAAGATCTTCAAAACAGAATACAGAAGACTCCTTACCCCCGGACTTGTGGCCATGTCCGTTCTTCTTGGCGTTGCACAGATGACAAACTTCTGGGATTTCCTTATCTACTTCATCTTCGGATCAATGACGCTTCTGATCATAAACACAAGGCGGTCCAAGGTGTTCACGGACATCTCCGGTTTTATCTGTTTCGCGGTAAATGTTGCCGCCATACTGCTGGCATATCTGAACAACGGAGGACTTCCCTTCGTCCATGTGCTCCTTCAGATGCTGATACTTGTTTTCTCGTATCTGCTTGTCTGCTTCGAACCGAATGCACTGACAAGGACTTCATTCGGAATGAGCTTTATGTTTACCGTGGCTTTCATTACCGCCCTCCCGTTCAATGCGGGCTTTGATATGATATCCAATTCACTGGGCAAGGTTACTCATAGCTCCTCCCTGTATCAGCTCATCATCCTGTGGGGTCTTCACGTTCTCATTGCACTTCTCTTCATCCTGTTTACGGTTCTCTACAAGAACTATGACATCCTGAACGACCGCGAACTCAAGGCAAGGAGCAAGCAGCAGAACAGTTCCCCTGCGATCAGCGATATTCCTGCTGAAGGTTTTGCCAATCCTGTTGCCGCTTTTATCGGCAGACGCAACATAATAGATGTATTTGCCTGCGGTATGGTACTGGTGGCTTTGCTCCTCATAGCCGCACCGGAGATATTCTACGTGCGCGATATCTACACATCCGGTTATCTCCGCGCCAATACCATGTTCAAGTTTACATTTGCCGCTTTCATAATCCTCGGCATGTCCATCTCCTACGGCATAATGAGAATGCTCTGGATAACCACTTCACGCAACAGGCATTCTGTAGCAACACTTATCGTGGGGATAGCATCTTTCGTGCTAGTGTGCATCATTCCGGGACATTACATGTTCGTCGGTATGAAACAGAGGTGCGGTGATACCACCATTCTGAGCAACTACCAGGGACTTGACGGTACATGTTATCTCACAGATTACTACAGTCCGGATGGCTACATCGAGGTTGAGGGCAACCTCAACTCCTATTATGAAGCCATTACCTGGCTGAACGATAATGTAACCGGATCACCCGTCATTGCCGAAGCTTACGGCGAGAGTTATCACGATAACAATATTGTGTCAGCCTACACAGGTCTCCCCACCGTTATCGGATGGCAGACACACGAATGGCTGTGGAGATTTCACGGAATAGTTGATGAAGAAAGCGATCTTCTCATATCCGATCCTGATTACGATGTATGGGACATTTACCTGTCACCGCGTCATAATGACATAGACATGCTCTATCTTAGCGATGATCCCGAGGTCGTAAGATATGTCATCAATAAATACGGCATTGAGTACATTATTCTCGGCAACCTTGAGTATTACAAATATGATTACGATAACACCGAGACATTCAAGCAGGTCGGCGAGATAGTATTCACTTCCGAGAACCTGAACATCTTCAAGGTTACTCCGTCGGATACTGCTGCAGGATAAGATCAGCATATTCCGATTATTGTATTATAATAAAACCTCAATTATCTTTTAGGTTTTGCACAGGAGTATTATGTTTGACCACTATGTGCGCCGACAAGGCACTCTATTATGTGAAAGAACATGGCAGAGCATCATGCCGCGTCTATGATGACTCGCTTGAATAGCTTCAGCAGACCGTGATGGTTATATTCTCCGAACCGCCATTGATAAAGGTCTCAACAGTTCCTACGTCCTCGACTGTAATGACATCCGGAACTGATCTGTAAGGCTTATCAAAGACCGTCTTCTTCTCAAACATTATACGGAGCCTTCCGTTGTCATATGAGACAAAGCTGCTCTCAGCAGTTATCATGCGGTTATCAAAGAGTTCTGCCGCGGGCACTATGACAAGGTCTCCCGCTTTGTTAAGTAATACTTCCCTCGCGCACGTAAGCATTCCTTTAGACGCACCTGATGTCGCCTTGCGGTCATAGAACCAGCCTATCATAATATTGCGCTTTCCCTCGCTAAGCACATACGGATTATAGAGGTCGGGGCCGGATTCCACGGACATATACTCCCCGTCCATCTCGAAAACATTTCCGTCAAACTTCCCCATCGCGCAGATATTACGCGACGGAAGCTGTCTGGCAGACGTAAACATCAGACACCATCTGTCTTCTGTTCTGAACAGATTGGGGGACTCAATATGGGACCCGAATCTCGGATCGGTAACGATGTCGTTTACAAACCGCCAGGCCACAAGATCCGTTGATTCATAAAGTGCGATACCGGCAATGTTATGGCGCCCCGTCCCTACCGCCATGAGATAACGTCCGTCATATTCGAAAACATGCGGATCCATCAGATAATCGTAGTTGCCCGTAACTGAATCAAATTCCGTATCCTCAAAATGTATCCCGTCTTCGGATACTGCAGAAATGATCGTGTTATCAAGTGTATAGAACAGATACAGACGGCCGTCTGCCACAATTGACGAACCTCCAAGATATGAACCGCCCTCTTCCGGTGTAAGTGCCACAGGAAGTTCCTCATAAGTAATAAAGTCTTCCGTAACACAGTGCCCCCAATGCATATAACCCCAGCGCGGTGCGTCGGGGTTATGCTGATAGAAGATGTGATATTTACCTTTGAAGTGGCTGATACCGCAGGGGGCGCTCATCCAGCCTTTACTGACCCGGTAGTGACATCTCATGAGAACTCGATGAGTGATACAAGGCGCACACCGTCGCAGGCCTTTATCTCTTCGATAACCTCATCGGAGACAGCCTGTTCCACTGCAACAAATGCCTGTGCTGATGTCTTATCCTTCTTGTCCTTGCGGGCCCAATGGAGGCTGCAGATATTGATATTATGTCTGCCGAGTGTTGTCGCAATACTTCCGATAACTCCCGGGAAATCATCATTCTTTATAGCAAGAACAGTATCGGACAGAGTGCAGTTCATCTCATATCCGTAGAATGAGACAAGAACCTCTGTGTCAGGTTCGAATACAGTACCAGCCAGCACAAGATCCTTACCATCGTCATTGTGGAATGTTACCTTAACGAGGTTATTGTACTTCTTTACTTCCTGTTCATATGTCTCAGTAATGGAAATGCCGAATTCCTCAGCACACTCCTTAACGTTTACGTATGATACACTGTCAACGCCCATACCCTTGAGGAGGCCGACGAGAAGGCTCATGGTAACGATCTCCATGCTCTGTCCTGCAATACCGCCGGCATAGGACACGTCGATCTTCTTAACAGGGGACTTCTCAGTCTGATAGTACATCTTGCCCATCTTCTCGGCGAGATTACAGTAGGGTCTGATAGCATTGATATCTCCTTCGATAGCAGGCATGTTGAGCGCTGCAACCATCTCACCCTTAAGTGCCCTTGCAACAAGATCAGCAACCTGGGAACCTACATTATATGTTGCCTCCTCTGTGGATGCTCCGAGATGAGGCGTGATATAACAATGAGGAGCGTGAAGAAGAACATTGTCGAACACCTGATCTTCCGGCTTCTTGTTGTAGGACGGCTCCACATCGAACACATCGATAGCAGCTGCTGCAACCTGACCTTCAGCCAAAGCATCAGCAAGATCCTGCTCGTTAACAAGCCCGCCTCTTGCAGCGTTGACTATACGGACGCCTCTCTTGCACTTGTAAAGCTGCTCCTTGGCGATCATATTATAGGTTTCCTTCGTTTTGGGAGTATGAAGTGTGATCAGGTCACATACCTCAAGAAGTTCATCAAGTGTCTCACATCTCTTAACCCCAAGCTTCTCGAACTTGTCTGTCTGAACGTAAGGGTCATAGGCAACTACTGTCATGCCGATTCCCTTAAGCTTGCGTGATACGATCGAACCGATCCTTCCGAGTCCGATAACTCCGGCAGTCTTGCCTTCGAGCTCGATACCGATCCAGTTGCCTCTCCTGAAGTCTCCGTTATGAACACCCTCATTAGCATCACAGAGATTACGGAATATTGAGAAAGCATGAGCAACGGCAAGCTCTCCTGCCGCCATATTGTTGGCTGTAGGTGTATTAAGCGCGATGACGCCATGTTCAGTACATGCGGGAACATTGATATTATCGATTCCCGTACCTGCACGTCCAACAACCTTAAGGCAGTCTGCATTGCTGAGCAATGCCTCATTGACTTTAGTAGCGGATCTGACGATAAGGGCATCACATCCCTTTATGTGCCCCTCTATCTCTTCCTGTGTGTGGCCAAGATATTCCTCAACCTCGAACCCCTGACTTCTCAGGTCTTCAACAAATTCCTGTGCAATGCTCTCTGTGATCAAAATCTTCATGATATTTTCCCCCTTGATCATGCCTTCAGTTCTGCAATCGTCTCTGTCAGATCCTTCAGCATGGTATTGATCTCTTCTTCTGTCGTATCAGCCATGTGAGCAAGTCTGAATGTCTTGTCCTTCAGGGCGCCATAGCCGTTGCTGATAAGGTAACCCTTAGCCTGCATTGCCTTATTCAGCTCTGCGAAAGGGATCCCCGTAGTATTTGTAATACACGTAACCGTGTTGGACAGGTTCTCGGGATCGGAGTAAAGTTCGCAGTTTGCTCTCGCCCAGTCCCTGACGATATTTGCCAGCTTAACATGTCTCTGATATCTGTTCTGAACACCCTCCTCCAGGATCCTGTCGAGCTGATAGTCCAGCGCGAACATGTGTGACTCCGAAGGTGTGGAAGGATACTGATAAGGCTTCTCCCGAACAAACTTAACAAGTTCAACATAATCGAAATAAAGTCCCCTGTTGGGAATCGTCTTTGCCTTCTCAATAGCTCTGTCAGTAACAGATGCGATGGCAAGTCCCGGAGGAAGACCGAGGCACTTCTGTGAAGATGTGATACATACATCGATACCAAGCTCATCGACCGGAATATAATCTCCGCCCATTGAAGACACGGTATCTACACATACGATTACATCAGGATACTTCCTGTACACCTCAGCAAGTCTCTCCATGGGATTCCTTACACCGGTGGATGTCTCGTTCTGTGTGATCGTGATAAGGTCATATTCACCTGTCTTAAGAGCCTCATCGATCATCTCAGGTGTTGTGATCTGACCGAGTTCGGATCTGAATATATCGGCAGGAATACCATTGGCAGTACACATCTTGTACCATCTCTCACCGAATGCGCCAATGGAGAAAACAGCTGCCTTCTTAGCGGTGAAACAACGGACTGCACCTTCCATGAGACCGCTTCCGGATGAAGTTGACAGAACGATCGTATTCTCTGTTCCCATAACCTTCTGCAGTTTCTCTGAAATAGACTGCTGAAGAGCGGACATGTCCTTAGTCCTGTGGCCGATCATCGGGGTTGCCATCTTCTCCAGGATATCTTCTCTAACCTCGACAGGTCCCGGAATATAAAGTCTCTTGTGCATAATCTCACCTCTTATGTCTAGAAATACCAGGCAATTATACACCAATTGCAAAACAAATAATATATATAAAAAGTATGGTAAAATCCTTATGAAGTGCCAAAACTTTGTCTAAAAATCTGTTCAATAAACTTGAAGGCAGGGTAATACGATGCGTCTTAACTACAAAAACACCTTTCTGGCTGGTCTGGCGTTCCTGTCCATCTGTGCTTTCTGGCAGATGTACGATAACGTTATCCCCCTGATACTGACAAAAACCTTCCGCATGAATGAGACACTGTCAGGCTTCATAATGGCTGCAGATAACATCCTGGCACTTTTTCTTCTTCCGTTATTCGGCAAACTGTCTGATATGACACATACCAGACTTGGTAAAAGAATGCCGTATATCCTGTTCGGAACCGCTGCAAGCGTTATCCTGCTCAACTTTCTCCCTGTCATTGACAACAATTACGCACTTGGCAACAAAGGGGGCCTTTACACAACCGCAGGATTCGTGATCATTCTTGGTGCTTTGCTGTTTGTCATGTCAGTGTGGCGGTCACCTGCGGTAGCACTTATGCCTGATATCACGCCAAAGCCTTTAAGATCCAAAGGAAATGCCGTGATCAATCTGATGGGTGCAGCGGGAGGTATCATGTATCTTGTTTTCGCGGCGCTTATGTATCCGAAGAAGGCTACTGAAGGTGTCGAACATGTAAACTACAGACCGCTGTTCGTCGTGATCTCGATAATCATGGTCATATCAGTCGTTATCATGCTCATAACGGTCAAGGAGCCGAGACTTGCCGCTGAGAATGACGAGATAGAGCGCAAGCATCCCGAGTGGGATCTCACCGAGACAAGTGCCAGAGGATCCGCCAAACTCCCGCGCCCGGTACTGAAGTCAATGATATTCCTTCTGTTGTCAATCGGGTTGTGGTACATTGCCTACAACGCCGTAACCACCTGGTTCACAACATATATCAGCTCAATAATGGGCGAAGGTATCGGCGGTGCTTCGACATGCTTTATGATCGCTTCAGGAGGTGCCCTGATATCCTACATTCCTCTCGGGTTCCTGCAATCGAAGATCGGCCGTAAAAAATCTATTCTCTTCGGGACACTGCTCCTGGCCGGAAGCTATCTTGTATGCTACTTTCTCACGACAATGATGAGCTCGATCGGTGTTATCACCTATATTGTGTTTGCACTTGTCGGGGTGGCATGGGCCGCCATCAGCATCAACTCCCTGCCGATGGTAGTCGAGATGTGCCGGGGTTCCGACAGCGGAAAGTTCACCGGATACTACTATACCGCTTCAATGGCAGGTCAGGTCCTGACCCCTGTACTCGCAGGAACGCTGATGCGCCATGTCAGTTACAAGATTCTGTTCATATACGCCACAGTCTTTGCATTTGCCAGCTTTGTAACAATGTTACAGGTTAAACATGGCGACATTAAAGGGACAGCGAAGCGCGGTCTGGCGGCATTTGAGGAGTTTGAGTAGATGAATTGGGGACGGTTCCTTTTTCACCAAACCAGTTGATCAGGGAAAGTCGTTCAAGCCAATTGCTTCGAATAGCTTGATAAGAATTGACAGACATGCTTAAGTTGCCGATATATCGTGAGTTTGTTCTATGATAAGTCGGTAATTCTATCAGGAGATCATGACACAAATCCCGACTGAAAAACCGACTATAGGCCGGTCATTCGGTCGGGATTTAAGTCAAAATCAAACCAAAGTAACTGGCTTCGCTGAAATGTGACACTTCAGAACCGTCCCCATTTCACAGAAGGGCGAACGGCCAACGCGAACGGACTTACCGCAGGAGCGAAGCGACGAGGACTGAAGTGAGCGTTCGGTCGTGAGCCCTCTTATAGTTGCTGATCTATCTCCTGAGTCACTGACGATATCGACCAGTTGTGGAGACTAACGGAAGAAGCTGCCACCTTTGCTCTCTGCAGGTAACTTCCAATGCTGAGCACAAGTACTGCACAAAGAATCACCAGGATTGCGATAACGAGTACCATCTCTATCAAAGTAAAGCCGGACTTGGACTTGCAGATCTTTTTCATTGTATTACCCTCCCCACAAAATCACTTATACTGACATAATACCACTAGATTATGAAAAAAGGAACACATTTATTCACAAAAAATTCACATTGTTCATTAATTGGCAAAATTTATTGCGATTTCGCCTTACTAATCTCCAGTTCAAGACACTCCCAGTCTTCACCCATGCAGCTATAATGCTCGACCACACCGGTATCGCAGAACCCCGAAGCCAGATAACAGTTCAGCGCCGCAGGATTCTCCCTGAACACTCCGATAGTAACCTTTTGGGCTCCCATGAATTCAAAGGCATAGTCTATTGCCATCTTTATCATCTGCTTTCCGAGTCCCTGCCCCCTTCTGGAATCATCAACGATTACGTACCCGAGGCGTACTGTGTCTATGTCATTCCGGTCGGGAAACCTGATGTTAAAATGTCCGGCGATACCGTTCTCATCGTACATGACAAAGTGGAAGATATCATCATTACCGGCAAGACCTTCGTACTGGTCGACCAGATCCTGCCCGGTGATCGGATAACTCTCAAACCTGTCTGCACACCAGAACCTGAATATCTTCTCGCTCTTTATCCAGCTGATTACCGTATCAGCATCACATTTCTTAAAAGGTCTTAATCTAAGCATACCCACTAATCCTTCTTATCAAGTAATCCAGAGGCCTCCGACAACAGTTCAATGATCGGCAGATGCTGAGGACACACACTCTCGCACTGGCCGCATGACAGACAGTCCCCCGCTCTTCCGTGGGTCTGTATCAGGCCGTTATAGAAAGCATGCGGTCTGAAGCCGTCTCCATAAAGCCTGATCGTATTGACCGTCCTGAATATATCGGGAATGCTGATATTCATCGGACAGCCGTCAACGCAGTAACGGCATGCGGTGCATGCTATAGTGGGTGTATCGAGCATTATCTTAGTCACTTCTTCGACAACTTTTTTCTCATCATCCGAAAGAGGCTCAAAACCGGTAAACGTACTGATATTATCCTTCATCTGTTCTTCAGTAGACATTCCGGACAATATCGTCATTACTCCGGGGAGTGACCCTACAAAGCGCATTGCCCATGAAGCAATTGAAGAATCTGGTCTAAGAGCCTTGAACTTATCTTCAAGCTCCGGCTTGAGAGATGCCAGACTTCCGCCCTTAACGGGTTCCATGACGATTATCGGGATCCCTCTCTCCGACAGTATCCCGTAAAGATCGCCGGATCTGACGACCGGATTGGTCCAGTCGGCATAATTGAGCTGAATCTGAACAAATTCAACCTCAGGATGCTTATCGAGGATGACCGGCAGCAGTTCGGGGCTTCCATGATAAGAGAATCCCATATGTTTTATCTCCCCGGACTCTTTCTTCTTCAATGCCCAACTGAATACATCAAACTTCTCATATTTCTCATAATTGCTGTCTTCTACAGAGTGCAGAAGATATAGATCAAAGTAATCAACTCCGGCACGCGTCTTCTGCTCGTTGAAGATCCTGTCAAGATCTGCATCCTCATTGACGCTCCATATGGGCATCTTGGTAGTCAGCATAAAGCTGTCCCTGGGATATCTCTCCACCAATGCCTCACGGGCAACCACTTCAGACTTTCCCCCGTGATACACATATGCTGTGTCAAAGTAGTTCAGGCCGGCTTCCATATACAGATCGACCATCCTCTTAACCTGCTCAACATCAACAACGCCGTCATTCTCGGGAAGTCTCATAAGCCCGAATCCGAGCTTGGGCATTACACTTAAGTCGATCATGGAAAAAAACTCCTGATAATTGATATAGTATGATTATATCAACACACAGGATATAAAAAAAGTAAGAAGTATCTGATGATCAGTTGCCTTCGACAACGCTGACGGCATATCTTACCGTTGCCATAGCATCCTTTCCGTAGAAATCAGCTCCGATCATATCAGCATATTCCTGTGTCAGCACAGCACCGCCTACACATACCTTGCACCATGGTGCATCAGTGCGCATCAGTTTTATCGTTTCCTCCATAGCAGGAACAGTAGTCGTCATCAGTGCTGACAGACCGCACAGAGGGGCATGCTCTCTCACTACAGCTTCCACCACCGTCTCAGGAGGCACATCCCTGCCAAGGTCGATAACATCAAACCCGTAATTTTCGAGGATCAGTTTGACGATATTCTTGCCGATGTCATGGATATCACCCTTAACCGTTGCTATAACAAATTTACCGCGTGTCGGACCGGAAGAACCGGATTCAGCCATTTTCTTCTTTATCTGCTCGAAAGCAAACTGCGACGCCTCTGCGCTCATCAGCAGCTGGGGAAGATACATGGTCTTGGCTTCGAACCCCTTGCCAACGATATCAAGAGCGGGGATTATCTGTTCAGATACAATATCGAGAGGTGCTGTATCAGCGAGCATTGCAGATGTAAGCTTCGCTGCCTGCTCCTTCATTCCCTTGACTATAGCGCGCTGAAGTTCTGTTAATCCGTCATCCGCAACAGGTACGGAAGCGGGAGTTCCAGCGGTAAGATCAGATACTGCAAACTTATCGATATTGGCAATATACTCTCCGCAGCTTGTATCGATGCCCATCAATGTTTTGAACGAATACCAGACCTTCATCATCTCGTTTGAATTAGGGTTCATTATTGCCGCCGACAGACCACGGGTCATTGCCATCAGGAAAAACGCAGATGTGATTATCTCACGCTGAGGCAGTCCAAAAGAGACATTTGATACGCCGAGAGATGTATTGCATCCCAGTTCATGTCTGATATAGCTCAATGCATCAAGAGTTGCTACTGCTGCCTTATCATCCGCACTTACAGTCATCGCCAGAGTATCGAAGATCAGATCCTTGCAGGGAATGCCATAAGATGCAGCGCGTTCGATGATCTTCTTAGCGATCCTTATCCTGTCCTCAGCATTATCAGGGATCCCTGCCTCATCAAGAGTAAGACAGACAACGAGACCTCCGTATTTCTTAACCAGAGGGAAGATCGCATCCATGACCTCATCCTTACCGTTAACGGAATTGATCATTGCCTTGCCGTTATACCTTCTCAAGGCTCTCTCCATAGCAGTTATGTCAGTCGTATCGATCTGGAGCGGCAGATCGATTATTGCCTGAAGCTCATAAACGACTTCTGTCAGAAGTGCGGGCTCATCGATCTCAGGGATGCCCACATTAACATCCAGTACCTGTGCGCCCCTGTCGACCTGAGTGAGACCTACGTTCAGTATATGTTCTATATCGTGCGCTCTCAAAGCTTCCTTAAACTTCTTCTTGCCTGTGGGATTGATCCGCTCACCGATCAGTACCGGAGCACCTCCGAATTCCACTGTGTGGCTGTAAGAACTGATAACTGTTCTCTTCTTGTCAGTTACAGGCACAGGAACTATGTCAGATGTCTTATTGACCGTCTGGCGGATGTGATCAGGCGTTGTACCACAGCATCCGCCGGCTATCCTGACCCCTTCCCTTACGAATTCCGCCATAAGATCCGAGAATTCTTCCGGCATAACATCAAAGACTGTCTTTCCATCCTCAGTGTGCGGCAATCCGGCATTGGGCTTCAGGAGCACCGGAACAGATGCTGTTCTCAGGTACTCTTCCACAACACCTCTCAGCTGGGCAGGTCCCAAAGAGCAATTTGCTCCTACAGCATCAACACCCAGTCCCTCGAGCATGGCCACCATTGCAGAAGGCGCAGCGCCTGTCATGAGCTTTCCGTCCTCACTATATGCATTTGACACGAACACCGGAAGCGAGGAATTCTCCTTTGCCGCCAGAACGGCAGCCTTTGTATCGTAAGAGTCATTCATCGTCTCGATGAATATCAGATCCACCCCGCATTCGACACCTATACGCACTGTCTCTGCATATACCGAGACTGCGTCCTCAAAATCATAATCCCCGTAAGGCTTCAGGAGCTTGCCTATAGGTCCGATATCGAGTGCCACAAATTTCTCCTGCTGACCGGAACTCAAAATCTGTGCTTTCTTAACATTCTCCACAGCCGCTCTTATAAGTTCTTTAAGTTCATCCTTATCAAACTTCAGAATGTTGGCACCAAATGTATTGGTCGATACGATATTGGATCCGGCATCGTAATACGCCCTGTGAATATCGATGACAATATCAGAATGCGAGATGTTCCATCTCTCGGGAAGTTCACCTGGCTGAAGGCCGCGCTCCTGTAAGAGTGTTCCCATTCCACCGTCCTGATACAACAGATTGTCCTTCAGATACTCCAGTACGTTCATGATATCCTCCTGTATTCACATCCCAATAATCCACATAAACTGCAGTCATGTCCGTCAGCAGCGCCGCCCTGATCCCTGAGGCCGAATATCGCTGTGACTGACTTGCTCGGCGTCATAAGAAGACTCTCATTCAATGATATCCCTATCTTCGATTCCGGTCTGAGCAGCTCGAAAACATCCTTCTGCGACTCCAGAGGCATATCGCCATATCCCGGCGAATACCTTGATGTCCTTCCATCGAATTCAGAACAGAACAGATCACACAAAGCCTCAACCCGTTCGGCTCCCAAAGCCTGAAGTATCAGCGCTTTAGAAGGCGATGTTCTCTTGAACCTGCCGATAAGTCTGTCAAATTCAAGTCCGACTGTCGCAGCAAACACTATAACCTCACGGCTTCCTTCTATAACCTTAGCTAGTCCTTTGGAATCAGACCTGAACGGAAGATGCGGTGCTCTCACAAAGCACACCTTGCCTCTGGCGATACTTCCATATTCGCTCAGGACTTCATCCATCAGGCTTATCATCGCTTCATCCGAAGGCACATCACGGCATCCGCAGTATCTCCACACTTCCTTAACATCGATGTCAGGAAGGGATAACGGATCATATTGACGGACTTCTATATTATATCCTGTCATGCAAATTCCCTGCCAAGGATTGAAGACAGACTGTTCTTTATTCCTGCTGCCACCTCAGGCTTGTTCATGGAGTAAACATGTACATTTGTAATGCCGTTGGCGTACAGATCGATGATCTGATCTGTCGCATAGATAATACCCGCCTGTGTCATTGCATCATCATCCGGACCAAACCTGTCAACTATGGTCCTGAACCTGACCGGCATATACGATCCTGACAGCTTAATGGCACGTTCCACCTGATTTGCCTTTGTTATAGGCATGATACCGGGAAGCACAGGAACAGTAACACCCATATCACGGATCTTATACAGGAAGTTAAAGAAGAGATTATTATCAAATACCATCTGCGTTGTCAGGAAATCGACTCCCGCATCCACCTTCTCCTTCAAGTGAAGAAGATCGTCACGCTGATTCCTGCTCTCCGGATGTATCTCAGGGTAGCAAGCCGCACCTATACAGCACTCGGGATATATACTTTTGATCTCCCGGATAAGTTCGACTGCATAGTGATAATCCCATCCGCTTCTGTCACTATCCATCATATCTGCAGGAATATCGCCTCTCAGAGCCATGATATTACTGATCCCCGCATTCTTCAGCTCGAGTATTCTCTCTCTGACAGTCTCCCTGTCTGAGGAAACACAGGTGAGGTGCGCCAGGATAGGCACACCATATTTATGCTCTATCTCAGAACTCAGTTTAAGGGTGTAGTCACTCGTTCCGCCGCCTGCACCATAAGTAACGCTCATGAAAGAAGGGTTCAGCTCTGCGATCTGACCTGCAGCATTCATTACATTCTCGAAGGACGTCTCCTTCTTAGGCGGAAACACCTCGAAAGAAAGCGACATTTCCCCGCGGTTGAGAATATCTGTTATCTTCATCTAAAAACCCTCCTATTGCCTCCCGGAAACCACCGGTTTTAAGATACGCTCCAGTGCTCTTCTCAGCGGTTTGAACAGCACAAGACAAATGATCGTATTGCTGATACAGTGAAGTATATCAAAAGGTATGCCTGCTATCCACCATCCGACTGCCACTTTAAGGCCCCCGAAGAACAGATACGGTACTGCGCATATCATACCAAAAAACAGTCCAAAAAAACCACCCAGGAAGACAAAGCCCCAGTCAGGAAAATTCTTACGGCTCATGAAATATGCTGTAAGAATGAGAAGAGGCCATATATACAGGTACATTATCACCCATATATGCGGCCCCCAGATAACTGTCTCGACAGCTGTAAATATAAAAGATACTATACATGTCTTTGGTCCGTAAGTTACGGCAAAGACCATAAACATCAACGTAACCAGCTCTACGTTAGGGACAGCCTGCAGCGCCCACTTGACTGCTTCGATAAGAGCTGTCATGACTCCTATTGTCGCAATGTCCTTTACGGTAAAGCGCATTGTCGATAATTACTGCTGATCGTCTGCCTGATATACCTCATAGACAAACTTGAAGCTGTCACCATCGTTGACAGGCTGGGCATCAGCACCGTACATACCGTACTCGCCATTAACATAGATAGCCCAATATGCACCATCCGTGTTGTAGTCAGGCGTGATACCGTTTATTGTCGTGATATACAGACCATAGTCGCTGTCTTCTCCGACATAAGAGAAGTCGCCGCCTGCCTGCAGTTCGTCCATCAGTCCTCTCAGGAATTCGGCATCAGTCTTACCTGTGTAGTCCTTTGAATTACCATCCTTATCAACTACTGCAACTGTATATGCCTTCGTTCCCTGCTGTGCCTTCGGCTTATTGATGAAGTAGATTGCAGCCATCACACCTGCGATTACGACGATAGCACAAACAAGACCGATTATCAGACCGGTATTTGACTTCTTAACATTCTGTTCTGCCATTTGAAAGACCTCCGTTATCTAATGCTAACTTTACACAATGATAAAGCATACCACAACAGTATGCTTTTGTGAACAGATAATATACTGTCAGGAATCACCGGAATTCGTATCCTCTTCCTTGACTACCTCAACTGAAACAACGAGTTTCTCGCCGGGATTGAGCTTGGGTGAGGGTATCTGGATATTGTTATTTCCGTGATAACCGCCATGTCCGCCACGGTATCCACCCTGACCTCCGCGGTAACCGCGGTTTCCACGGTATCCTCCTCTTCCGCCTCCGCTGCGTCTCGATTCCCTCATATGCTCTTCTGCATATTTCTTGAACTCTTCAAACTCGACAGTCTTTGCCCTGAAATCCTGAAGTCCTTTCTCTTCAATTATCCTGAGCACAGCCTCATAATTGGCTATAAACCCGGTTATTGTATTAATAACCAGTTCCATCCTGTCATTGGATTCCGTATTCTCATCGCCTTCCTTCGGAAGCGCATGGTTTATCGAGTTCCTTACTTCTCCAAGGTTATAGTATGAAGACAGCAACGCTTCAAGCTCTTCCCTGTGATCGTCAATGATCGAGAATGCAGGAGCCGTTAGAATGGAATTATCGTCCAGACTTCTTATTCGGCATTCAAGGTAAGTATTATTCTTATTATCGGTCTTAATTGTCCTTGAGAAACTCCTGCCATGGAACTTGATGTAATAGTGGGATATCTCATTGAACGCATATCTCAGATACGAAGGCTTCGCCCAGTATTCTACGCTTGCATTTTTGAAGAATAATTCCTTATCTTCATCATTATTCATGTAATACAATATTCCGCGGGCGACAAGTTCGTTCGGCATTTTCGATTCGATAATGGTGAGGCATTGCTGGTAGAACTTCTTCCTGAATGCCCACTTGACGAGGGCGAGGCAGTTGAATTCATCATTATTGAGAAGCTCTCCGTAATCCATTCGTATACCCCGTTCAAGCACTTGGAACACGTTACTCTCAAACTCGGGCAGTTCACCCATGAATGGCTCCCTGAACACCTTCTTCAACAAAGAAATTCCGTATTCAAGATCTTCGATGTTGCACAGACTGATACCATCGTCCATCCATCTCATGGCATTAACAAGTCTGTCGATATGTTCATTTTTGATGCCGGTGTTCTGCCAGTAATTCTCGATGATCGACACTTTGCCGTACTTTATGAAAGCATCCATACCGGAGATCAGTCGGTTGATCTCATACCTGCTCATCTCGTTGTTGTCAATGGGGTTTGCAAAGCCGTCCTTCAGATAATGGCTTGTTATGATCTCCTTGATCTCGAAGTTGGAATTCGCATCATTGCTGAGCATGGAAATAATCGCCAGTATACTGTATCCTGCAGATGCCTCGAGCCCCTGAAGATCCACATAAAGATTGATCTTAACATCGTCTGATTTGTACAGGAACTGAAGAATCCTGATTATGTTATCTCCGGCAGCGAACTTGGCGCCTTCACCCCGGTCAGCCCTGTCTGACGGGATAAAGCTTATCTTAAGGTCGCTGTTAACATCCAGCGATGTGAGGCGGAGTTCAGAAGGCAATGCAGTATAGATATACCTCTTAAGCCATCTGACCTCATGTCTGCTCAGATTAGGAAGTCTCGAATACATGTTATGAGCCATTTCCGCATCCTGAGACAGGTAATGGAACATGTGATCCTTTGTGCACCCGGGATTCTCCCTGAGGTATTCCGCGCAGAAATCCTCGTATGAAGATACGATCTCATTTCTTCTCGCAGAATCGATCTGCTCGAGAACATCGATGGCTTCCAGATCGATGCCGCGCTGGAACTGCAGGAGTCTGTACAGGTAGAAACCGTATTCAGACAGAGAGTCGATGTTGTTTGCTCTGTATCCGGAATAATTCTTAAGAGGAATCCTCATTCCCTCCTCGCCCGGATTATATGTGGTGCCCGAGCCGATAACAACGATCTCATCCATCGTGTTATGGGACATGATGTATTTGGCACCGGACTCACCTACACTGATGCCGTCACAGTATCTGATGGTCCCGTTCTCGCCAAAGTAAAAGTATTCATGCGATAATCTGTTGCCGAGATTGCCAAGTGAGGTAAGAAGGATGTTGCTCTCTTTCATGGTTTATTCCTCCAAATTATGCTGACTGATCAGATCTTCTTGTCTTTCCACTTTCCGGAATAGAATCGCACTCCGAACAGGATAAGCTGCATTGCCTGTGATACCAGTATGCCGATCCACACACCTGTAAGACCCAGATCAAAGAAACGGATCAGCACATGTGTAAGTGCAGGCTGGATCAATGTTACACCGATGGTAGATCCAAACAGTGTGTATTTTACGTCTCCGGCGCCTCTCAATGCACCGTTGAATACGATCTTGCATACCTGTATAGGCATTATAACCGCTATAAACATACATATCATCTCACCCATCAGGATCATATGCTCCACTCCGGGGTAATATGCGTTGTATATCTGTCTTCTGAAAACAAGGATAACGATCGATATAATGAAGGCGATGCCGAGTCCCATACCCTGACCGCACTTGACATAAGACTTTGCCTTATCGATATTCTTCTCACCCATACTTCTACCGACAAGTGCGACAGAGGCAGCCTGCAGACCGTCACCGAATCCGAAGCCAAGGTTCATAAAGCTCATTCCTACCAGATGTGCAGCATTCTCATCGGTGCCAAGTTTGGCTGCAAGTATCGAATTAGCTATGAAACCGATCCTGGTGAGAAGGAGTTCTCCGAGGATGGTAATACCTGTCTTTGCAAGCACCTTGGCATTTTCCATCGATGCCTTTACCTTCTCCTTGATGATAAAACCGATATTGACATAACTGTCCTTACGGAAGAGAGACATCACACTCAACACGCAGGCGACCAGAGTACCCAGCACCGTCGCGATCGCCGCTCCGTCTGCGCCAAGGGCAGGGAAACCGAGATGTCCTCCGATCAGAAGATAATTAAGGATAACATTCACGACGTTGGATGTGACATTTGTGATCATCGATATCCTGGTCCTGCCGCTTCCCCTCTGTGCTGCATTAATATACAGCGACAATATATTAAATATAGAGCCGCCCATGACTATCCTGAAGTATCTGGCGGCAATTTCTTTCGAGTCGTCGTTCGCGCCGTTGAACACCATGAGGGGTTCTGCGAAGATCAGGCATATAACACTGAAGAATATGCTGGCGGCGATAACAAAGATCAGACCGGTCACAAAAAGGCTGTTCGCCACATCACGTCTCTTCTCGCCTACCCTCCTGGCGATCAGAAGCGATATTGCTATATTGATCGCGAAGAATGCAGAGAAGACAAAATACTTTGGCTGGTTCGTGATACCCACGGCAGATACTGTGGCACGTCCGAGAGAGGATACCATATAGGTATCGACCATTCCCGCGAGTACCACCAGTACGCCTTCCACTACCGAAGGCCACGCCATGCTGAACGTATCTTTAAATATCTGTTTCCGGTTCAGTTCACTCATCTTCCCCGTCCTTTACAGGGTTAAATGTCTTTATCGCAATTATAAAGCAGACAACAAATGATACAACACCCACAATGGAATTTACCACCACGTTTTCAAAAAAGCCGGCCACCCCGCTCAGAAGCGGCGCAATGGCGATTATCGCGATAGTCTTGGCGAACTGAAGAGCATAACGCTTCTTATCAGGCATTTTTGCCGCATAACTCCGCATGATCAGATCTGTATCCTTTGTCAGTGCGAGAACACCCGCATAAAGCATCAATGCCCCGCCGACCACAAACATAACGATCGAGAAAATACTGAATTCCATCATCAGCACCTCTCTATTCCCAGATCCTTAAGCACATAAGGAAATATAAGTTCCAGCCACGCTTTGAGGGCAGATGCTGTATGCAGATACGTAGCATAATTCTCGCCACGGGGGTCCGGAATTGATATTGAAGCGATCCTACCATCCTCATTCTTGAATACGAGGCCCTTGGATGCACAGTAAGAGGACAGTGAGAACACCTTGCCTTCAAGTTCAGGGAAAGCGCTTATGATCTCATAAGCCTGCTCATCCCGCATCGCGAAAACGATATCATTAGCATCATATACTGAAGGCTCTGCGCGCTTTGTGCGGTAGTGCGAGAAGTTTATACCGCAGGCTTCATTGACGGCCCTCACCATCTCTTCATCCGGCTTCTCATCCTGGTACGCACGTATTCCGGCAGACTCTACGTAGAGTTCGCATCCGATAGTCTTGTCTTCTCTCAGCCGGTAAGGAGCATTCCATTTTATCAGTTCAGTAAAGATTCCTTCACATGCAGAGGAAAGCCTCTTATTGTCATCACAGACGAACAGAACTGAGGCAGTATATGTTCCCTCAAAATCCGACAGTTCAGTATTCCTCTTCTCTTCTGTGAATCCGACTCCTTCGGGTACATCGCCCTTTCTGCCGGCGGCCTTACCAAGCCTGTTCATGTATGCTCTGGACAAGCCCTCGCCATTAAAGCCCTGAGCAAGTATTATGCCTACGTCCTGAAGGTCAAGATGCCTTAATCCGTCAAAAAGGCAGTGGCTTGCCCTGGCAACATCGAGAGATCTTCCGTAGGGATACGTCTCAGTATGAGCGGATATTATCTTATCTCCCAGCTTATCTATCAGTGCACAGACCTCATCGCCTGCGTAAATGCCGATCCTTGTGGCCGGGGATTCCTTCAGGATCTCCCTTATCCTGAACACGAAGGGTGCGGCAATATCCACGAGTGCCTGCTTGGCATCATCATCAAGCTTCTTAAAATCGAGATGAGATCTGTCATCCGTATTATCGGGCATATCAGAAATGTCACTGATCTCATCATTGATGATAACGGCTTTAGACGGAAGCTGCATTATCTCCACAGATGCCTTGGGGGCATAATGACGGTACTTCATTCCGGGAGATCTGGGAGTCTCACCTTCCTTCAAAACGCCTTCGATCCTGACGTCACCGCAGATATCTCTTATGGCAGTTGATGTTATTGCTCCGGGCCGCAGTATAACCGGCACATCACCGGTAGCATCGACAACTGTCGATTCAAGTCCGAACTGGCATTCACCGCCGTCAATAACTGCATAAATATATCCGTTCATATCATTCATGACATGCTGTGCAGTGGTTGGAGACGGGCTTCCCGACAGATTCGCTGAAGGAGCAGCCACGGGGACACCGCATTCTTTAAGGAAATCCATAGCAGCAGGATTGGACGGCATCCTTATACCGACTGTATCAAGCCCCGCAGTCACCTCATCAGGTATCTTGCTGCTCTTGTGCATGATCACTGTAATGGGACCGGGCATGAAAGCATCGATCAGTCTGGAGGCAACAGGAGTGATCTCATCAACCAGTCCGTCTATCTGGGCCTTATCAGCTATATGACATATCAGCGGGTTGTCGGAAGGTCTTCCCTTAGCCTCAAAGATTTTCTGTACCGCAAGTTTATTGAGGGCATTTGCACCAAGACCATATACGGTCTCAGTAGGGAATCCGATAACTTCACCGTTTCTCAGATGTTCGGCACAATCTGCGATCCCTTCACGGTCTGATGGTTCCACCAGGTTTGTTTTTGAATATTTCTTAGCTCTTTCCATAAGCGTTATACCACCCTTAGTCTTCTTCATCCCCTGACGTTCCGTTGCCAAGTCCGTCAGCTGCAGCAGCTACTGTTAGTGCATCTATTATCTCATCCAGCGATCCGTTCAGGATCTCCTCGAGTTTATACAGAGTCAGTCCGATCCTGTGATCCGTTACACGGCCCTGGTGATAATTATATGTACGTATGCGCTCTGATCTGTCACCTGTGCCCACCTGGGACCTTCGGTCACTGTCAACCGCATCCTTCTCACGGGCGCGGGTCATCTCCCACAGACGGCTCTGCAGGACTGCCATTGCCTTGTCTTTATTCTTGATCTGGCTTCTCTCATCCTGACACTGCACCACGAGTCCCGTAGGAATGTGTGTGATGCGGATCGCTGAATCGGTCTTGTTTATATGCTGACCGCCGGCACCTGAAGCCCTGTAGCGGTCTATCTTGAGATCATTGGGATTGATAACAACGTCTTCGGCATCTGCTTCAGGAAGCACGGCAACCGTACATGTTGAAGTATGTATCCTTCCTCCCGACTCAGTAACCGGCACACGCTGTACTCTGTGGACACCGCTTTCGAATTTGAGGCGTGAATATGCCCCGTATCCTTCGATCTCCATGACTATCTCCTTATACCCGCCCAGCTCGGTCTTATTCTCATCGACACTCTTAACTGTAAATCCACGTGTCGCTGCATAGGCGGTGTACATCTTTACAAGTGCTGCTGCAAAGAGTGCTGCCTCCTCGCCGCCGGCGCCGGCTCTGATCTCCATGATAACGGATCGCTCATCCCTTATGTCACGGGGTGCCAGTATTACCTTGATCTCATCTTCGAGAAGAGCCGCTTCATCACGACCTGATTCATATTCCTCCGAAGCCATCTCACGAAGCTCCGGATCGGATTCGGTTTCCATGATCTCCATGGCTTCTTCCATACGTTTTATTGCACCTTCATAACGTCTGATCTTCTCAGCCTTGGGCGTAAGATCAGCCAGTTCCTTGGTGAGCTTCATATACTGGTTCATATCAGACGCCACAGAAGGGTCTGACAGAGCAGTTGTGATCTCATCAACCCTGGCTGTTATCTGTGATGTCTTGTTCAGGTCTATCGCCATCTTCAGTTATATCTCCTATGTCTTTCAACAAATAATCTACTATTCCGGAGGGAGTCGATCCCTCTCCGAGCGCATGGCTTACTGAGCCTCCATCAAGGCTATACACCATATTGTCATCTTCGGTATATGACATAACAGGAAGCATCAGAAAATCCCTGTATGACTTGATCGCACTTCTGCCTATCACTACCGTCTTTACACCGTTATCCTTGACACAATCCCTGATCACGCTGTACTGTTCCTCCGACAGGATCGCCCTGTTGATCACGATATACAGGTTTGCAGCATATTCGACGGGTATACGTTCCCTGACGATATTACCATCCGGATCACGTTCGATAGTATGGAATTCCGGACTCTTCACCGGCATCGTCTCTTCCGATACAGAGTCAACTCTTATCACCTTGCCTGATATGGGTGATAATTCATCAGGAAAAGAGCCAATCCAGTAAATGGTCACATCCCTTTCCATCAATTCGCTGCAGGATGAGGCAAAGAGTTCTTCTTCAGCTTTTTTGTTCATGGAACCCGCGATGTTTCTGGTCATCAAAGACAGTCCCACTACAGACACGAGCAGGATCAGCAGGATTATAACAACTGCAATATACCTGTCCTTCATCTGCTATCTTCTCTCGATATACGGATCGACCCCTTTTGTTATATCAGCTGTGAATTCCTCATCCGACGACACACACATCAGATCGAGCCCGTCAAGATAAGGCCTGATAAAATTGCTGAATGTCTCATGGATATAATCCTTCTTCTCGGCATAATCACCATCAAGTATGAACAGCCACTGAACCGCATTTGTTTTGCTCACTCTCATGAGCCTCACCCAGATCCTGCTGACAGAGGGTTCAACCTTAAGAAACTCATCAAGCATGTCGTGGAGTTTGGGTGGATAATGATCAGGATCGCCCACAGTAGCTGTATCGTCGTCTCCGCGCATCATGTCCGCAATCATTGTCAGCATATCCCTGCCGAACAGAACCTCTTCCAATCCGGGATTGATCACAAATCCTTCCATATTCGGATTCTCGGAACAGACACCGACCAGCTCGGTAAAATCCGTAAGAACACCATACAGAGGTGCGCCGTCTGCCTTCACTTCATAACTCTTTGTATCCGCGAAAACAACCATGAACTGCTGACCTTTGGAATTGCCCATACCCTGAATGACCGGCTTTCCGTCATCCGAGATAATAAGCGGTACAATGAACCTGGACACCGCCGCTTCACGCAGAAGCGCCAGCATATTTTCCTCAGACGGATCAACGCGGACGTCATTGAGCAGCCCGTTGAGTTTTTTGTTTTCAAGTGTCTCTTTCAGTAGGTATTGTTCGTTGGCCATTATTACCTCCTCACCACAGGAACCTGGCGCACAGGAATACAAATACAGGAAGGGTTACGAGCATAAATACAAATGACATTATGACTGTCCTTGCCGCGAATTTGGGCGCCGTATTCTCTCTCTCTGCTATGAGAACATTCATGATCCCGCAGGGAAGTGCAGTCATCATGACGATTACCGAAGCAGTCTCCTTGAGCATAGGGATCATCATGCTGATAGCGTATATGAAAACAAACATTACGGCAGGAAGCACAACAAGCCTCATAAGCGATACCACAAATGATTTGCCGTCACCAAAGAACTTCCTGAAATCGATCGTTGAGAAGATCGAACCTGCGATTATCATTGACAGCGGTATCGTCATATCACCCACGAGATTGATCGTATTGATAACAAATGCCGGCATCCTCCATGGTATGACAAAAAGGATGATAGCAAGAACGGCAGCCGCTGTTACAGGATTCATTATCAGTTCTCTCGGTTTGAATTTGGAACCTGACAGAGTATGGACGCCGAATGTGTAGAAGAACACATTGAACATGATGTTATAGACTGCACCAAGAAGAAGGCCCGATGCGCCGAACAAAGCCTCCATGAGCGGAAGTCCGACAAATCCCGTATTGGCAAATATTATCGTAGTCCTCATAACACGCGCTTCATCGGTGGCCACTTTCGACTTGCGCATTACCATACGCATGATCAGGAGTGTTGTGCAATAATAGAGCATTGATGCAAGAGCAACAGCTATCAGACCCTGAACGAGTTCAGTTGAGAACACATACTGGCTTGAAGCGATTATCGAGAACGGAAGCACTGCCTGAAGAAGTATCTCTGTAAGCGTCTTCTCGGTTCTCTCGTCAATAACTCTCCTCTTGCGGAGGATAAAGCCGAGAACGCCACAGAAGAACATCTGAAATAATGTGAGATAGATCTGGATCATGTTGCAAGTGCCGTCCTTACTGCATCTTTATACCCGTTCATCTTCGTGGACACTTCATATGCTGTCATATCCGGATCATAAGAAGTTGACGCCTGATACAGTCCTTCGAGTTCCTCAACGGAACTGAAAAAACCGCAGGTCAGGCCGGCAAGAAGTCCGGCACCCATTGCCGTCATCTCGTCAGATCTGGCACGTGTTATCCTGATACCCAGAAGATCCGACTGGAACTGCATGAGAAAATCACACGCACATACTCCTCCATCAACCTTCATCTGCTTGGCGGAGATCCCCGTGTCCTCCATCATCAGATTGACGAGTTCGGTTACCTGATATGCAATCGATTCCACGCTCGCCCTTACTATCTGTGCCCTTCCTGAACCTCTTGTAAGACCGGTAAGGACTCCTCTAACATCTGCATTCCAGTAGGGCGCCCCAAGGCCTGTAAATGCCGGAACCAGATAAACACCTTCCGTACTGTCGATGGATCTGCAGACCGCATCACAATCAGATGGCTTATCGATCATCTTCATCTCGTCCTTAAGCCAGCTGATTATAGATCCTCCCTGAAAAACACTTCCTTCCAGAGCATAATATGTTGTGCCTCCGATCGACCAGGCGGCTGACGTCAGAAGACCATTTCTGGAGAATACCGGACTTGTTCCAAGATTCATCAAGGTGAAGCATCCTGTTCCGTATGTAGTCTTGCAGTCACCTTTATTGACCGCATTCTGACCAAACAGCGCCGCGGGCTGGTCACCCGCAACTCCGGTGATATGAACTCCGTTAAGCGTCAGGAGCAGCTCTATCTCATTGTTTGTCAGATCATACTCTGACAGACTCTCCCTGTTCAGGGAAATCTCACCATATTCTCCACACGACGGCATAGGTTTTGCCAGGCACTCGCGTCTTATTCCGAAGAGCTCAAGAAGATCATCATCATAATCAAGTCTGTTGATATCGAAGAGCATCGTTCTGGAACAGTTGGAATAATCGGAAGTAAAACTCCTGCCCCCGGTCAGCCTGTACACAAGATAGCCGTCAACAGTGGCCAGAAGACAATCGGCCGATGACGGAACATTCTCGTGAAGCCACATCATCTTGGTAGCAGAGAAATACGGGTCGATCTTAAGTCCGGTCTTGCTGCAGATCTCCTGCCCGTGATCCGTGATCACGGATCGTCTGCATATCTCTGATGTCCTTCTGCACTGCCATACAATAGCATTATAGGGACTTTCCATTGTATCCCTGTCGAAAGCAATAGTCGTCTCCCTCTGATTGGTAATTCCTATGCCTTCAATATCCCTTACTGCGAAAGGATTCTCGGATATGACATTTGCAATTGCCTTAAGTACAGAGAAGTAGATCTCAGAGGGATCGTGCTCCACATACCCAGGCTGGGGATAGATCTGCGTGATAGAGACAGGCGTACCTGACGTCAACACTCCGTTCCTGTCCAGCAGGAATGCCTTTGTTGATGTTGTTCCCTGATCAATGCTTAGGATATATCTTCCCATATCGTCCGTCTTACCTGAAGTAGATCCTGTTTAGGTTTTTGTACCATTCGTTGTCTATGCCATCAAGGTCTTCCTTGGTGAACCTGACACGCCAGTTGCCTGTGGGCGTACCGGGTGTATTCATTCTGGTATCGCCACCATATCCAAGCATATCCTGGATCGGTATGATGACAACGTCAGCATGGCTCATCCACAAGGTCTTTATGATCGCTCTGCATGACTTGCTGTGAGTTCCCCCGTCACCCCAGTTCTCGCCTTCGAATCCGCAGTACTCAAGACAGCACTTTCGAACATTCTCAGGGCAGTCCCACAGCCATCCGAGGAGCGTATTATTATCGTGCGTTCCCGTATAGGCAACGCAGTTCTTTGTAAAGTTGTGAGGAAGGAAAGAACTGTCGTCACCGGGATTAAATGCAAATTCCATGACGCGCATTCCCGGGATATGAACATTAGCCATGAATTCCGCAAGATCCGGCGTCATCTCGCCAAGGTCTTCAGCGATCAGTCTTGACCTGTCACCGAAAGCCTTATCTATCGCCTCAAAGAACTCAAGTCCCGGACCTTTCTGCCATGTGCCTTCCCTGGCGGTCTTGGCATCGGCCTCGATCTCCCAGTAGGATGAGAAAGCCCTGAAATGATCGATCCTCAGATAATCGTATATCTTATAGCTCTCTTCGATCCTGCTGATCCACCACCTGTATCCGTCCTTCTTATGCTTGTCCCAGTCATAAATGGGGTTGCCCCACAGCTGTCCGTCAACACAGAAATAATCCGGGGGAACACCCGCAACCTTGTCGAAAACAAGTGCCTCCGGCTTGATCTTGGGTGTCTTATCATCTTTCTTAGCTTCTTTCTCGTAGTCTGCGATGAGCTTGGCGACCTTCTTGGGATCGGCCATCTTGAACTGCTCCCTCGCTCCCCATACATCCGCCGAGTCACCTGATACATATATCGGCATATCTCCGATTATCGAGATCCCGCAGTCATTTATCTCTTTCTTGACATCTGTCCATTCATCAAGGAACAGATACTGTACGAAAGCATGGTACTTATAGTTGTCGGTATGTCTTACCTTATCGACAGCCTCAGGATCACAGGCCTTAAGCGCCTCATCACTCCAGTCCCACCAGGCCTGCTGATAGTTATCATCCTTGATCGCCTGATAGACAGCCACATCGTCAGCCCATTTATTTTCTTTTACGAACTCCGAGACTTTCTTAATAATGCCGGCATCAGCTCTGGAATATGCTTTCCTCAGCAGCTCATCCCTGCTCACTCTCAGGAAATCATAATCCACACGCCACTTGTTAACATTATATTCTGCCCCGACGACCTCATCTGCCGTCAGAAGGCCTCTCTTCATGAGTCTTCTCGGATCGATAAACATCCAGTTTCCTGCAAAAGCGGAGAAACTCTGATAAGGTGAATCACCCATTCCCGGGTAAGTGAACGGCAAAACCTGCCAGTACTTCATCCCCTGCTTCTGCAGCTGCTTCGCAAAACTTATGGCCTCCTCTCCGAATACTCCGATACCGAAAGGTCCGGGAAGTGATGCAATGTGCATCAGTACGCCACCGCCTCTTCTCATTTGTCTGCCTTCCCCCTATTAAGTTATTTTAAAAAGGTAACTTATGCATTATACCACTAAAACGTGAAATGGGGGACGGTTCAAACTCGAACGCATAATTTGCGGCGCTTCGAACAGGTCCTCACCGGCTTCTCCGGTTGCGGAACTTGCGGCGCAAATCATGCGTTCTCGCTTCGGGTATTTGCGGCGCTCGCCCTCCGGAATCTGATGTATGTCAAACTTCTAAAAAACGGGATTTGACATACAAAAATAAAGACTGTCAGTTCTTCAGTTTCGGCCTGACCAGCATGATGATCATACAGACTGAAAGCAGCAGACAGAATGCCAGCACGATCATCCATGCAAAGATATCGCTGACTGCTTTCTGTGCCGACATCTCCCAGAACGGCAGTTCATAACCCTGAAGGAATGCACTCATCTCACCCGGGGGCATCATGTGCGACCAGATTTTCGGGATGGTGTAGCGGCCGGTAACGCTGACCACATAGCATGACGGAGATGCGGCGTCGTATCCCGGAATGGAGTTCTTCACGTCCATAACAGCAACACCATCAACAGGCTCCGGCAGCATTGCTTCGTAGCACAGCACAGCCGGCGTCACAGGCACATCAAGTCCGGAAGCATACTCCTCGAGACAATCGTAATAGACATATGCCCGCATATCCTTGTCATCATGTTCACGCACTACACCGATTATGGTGAAGTCCTTACCCCAGAGCGTGACACGCCCGCCGATAACATCATACGAGCTGAAGAGCCTCCATGCCAGTTCATCGTTAAGCACTATCTGGTACTTATCCACCGACTGAACCGGCAGAAATCCGCCCGACATGAACTCCATGGGATGGAAAGCTCTGAAATTCCCTCCGACGGCATAAACAGGAACTGTGCAGTTAACTTCAAAATCATTGTGATCGCAATTGAGATCGGCATTGACGTATGAGCAATACGCATCCGTCCATCCTTCCGGATCTGACGGCTTATCTGAAGTTCTCCGTCGGACACCGTTGGAGGAATCCACGATTGCCTGGAGTGATTTGCGAATATTATAAACATCAGTCTTCGCCAGGCTCTTTCCATACCCGGTAAAAGCTGCAGGTGATGTGTCACCTGAAGATCTGGAACCTTGAGAGTATACTGCCACATGACGGTATGACACATCGGAGCCCTGACTCCACACAGATGCCGCATTACGCTCAGGCCGGGATCTGATCACACTCACCATACACCCGATGCCCACGAGCGTCACGATCACTGCGGCAGTAAGTATAACTGCCGGTGCATTAAGGACAAAAGCAGTGAGCCTCTTCTTCCAGGCAAGCCATGTATCGTGCAGAAATGATCTGATCTTGCTTCCAGTCGTCATATTACTTACCCGAGTAATCCTCAAGCCTTACGCGCTGACCGTCTTCAAGAGCCTCTTCGCTCCTTACCACGAGCATTCCCTGATCAAGTCCGTTTCCGGTAATAGCAGAGACCGCTCCGTCGGTCGCTTCAACATTTACATCCACACGCGTCACCGTATACCTGTTTCCGAAAGGCGATCTCACCTCATTTATGAGATAGACAAATGTTCCTGAATTGTCTTCATTGACCGCACTTGAAGAAATACAGTACTCATAGTCCTGATTGGAACGGTTTGCCACGACTGTAACAGACTCTCCCGGAAGGATATAATCTGCCTTCAGGGAACACTTCACCAGACGGCTCTCGCGCGGCGATTCGGGATCAGGTTTGATCGACATTATCTCGCATGATTCCAGCCAGTAGTTATCAGATGCGAGTTGCATTCCCGGCTGAAGTCCCGCAATGGAGTCCGTAGGGAAACGGAAAGTTGCCGTGTAAGCAGAATCCTCCGGAACGATTATCAGAATGACCTTGTCCTTCTCCATCGTATCGCCGTCACCCACCGTCGTGGCAAAGACCTGACCATCGGCAGGGGCAGTTATTGCAGTCATGCTGTAGTTCGCTTCCAGCTCAGCGATCTGCTTCTCAAGCTTGGCAATCTGCTCAGCCCTGTCTGAAGCCAGATCTCTGGCACGGTCACGTGTGATCCCGTCGTTTGTCTGAGCATCCCTGTATGCCCTCTGTGCAGAAGACAGTCCGGCTTCTGCCGACTGTACGGAAGACCTCGCCGAAGATACCGAAGGAAGACCTTCTGCCTCTGTTATTGCAGCCTCTGCTTCAGCTATTGCAGTATTGCAGTCAGACAGTGATGAGGACGCTGTGCTGAGCCTCGTCTCAGCTGATGAGATCTGTGACTTTAGTTCTTTGATCTGAGCTTCACGCTCGGCTATCTCGGCACGAAGCTCACCTATCCTTACGGTAGACGGGTTTACTGCAGGAGGTGCAGTCGGATCGGCAGGCTCATCACCCTCTCCTTCACCCTCATCACCGGACGGTTCAGGTGTATCTGTGATCACAGGCACTCCCGTGGGCGTAGGAGTCGGAACTCCAAGATTCGTCAAGGTGGTTATCTGATCCTGTCTCGAGTCTATCTCCGCCTGAAGGGTATCAACCCTGTTGTTGAGAGTCTCGACGGTCTGGGAACTGGCCGCGACTTCAGCTTCGAGCGCCACCACCTGAGGTCTGTTGGTATCGAGTATCCTGTTGGCCGCCGCTATCTTATCTGACTTACTCTTGGCAGCCGACAGCGATGCCCTTGCCTCGTCGAGCGTAACCTGGGCAGAAGATATGCCTGCCCTCAAAGAATCAAGGTCCGAACCCGATGGTGTCCTCGACGCGTAGTTCTCTTCCCTCTTCAGGCTTGTCAGCTGGGTGCGCAGATCGTCCAGCGCACTCTGATCCTCCACCGGGTTCAGAGTCATCAGCACGTCACCCTTCTTGACCTTATCGTAATCAGACACAAGCACCTGATCGATTACCCGTCCGTCAACGGACTTCACCCTGTAAGCTGTTACAGGTTCAACTACGGCGGTCGCATTATTCGTATATGAGAGATTTCCTCTTGCCGCACGTCTCCCCATGACCTTGGGTATCATGGCATTCATTATCGTATTCGAGAAAAACGTAAGCAGAGCAAGTCCTGCAACAAACCCTATTATGACCTTCGTCACCCATTTACGGTTCTTAACTTTCTCACTCATCATTCAAACTCCCTGTCAGTTTATTTTATCCCGGCCTTGGACACACCTTCAACAAGGTAATCCTCGCCTCTGAGGAACACCAGCAGCGGCGGGAGCATATAGAGCGCGCACGCTGCGAAAGCCATTCCTATCTCATCCATATTCACCTGTGCCAGGAACACCGAAAGCGGCCTCTTCTCATCTGAAGACAGCATGATGAGCGGCTGCTCCACCATGTTCCAGTAATCTATAAAAAGCAGTATCGCCATCGCGACAACAGCGTTCCTGCAGTTCGGCATAACTATATGTGCGAAGATCTGCCACTCTCCGGCACCATCTATCTTCGCGGCTTCGATGTAGGCGGAAGGTATCTGGCGCATGTATTTCGTGAGGAGGTATATAGAGAATGTCGAGAATATTCCCGGCAGTATGATCGAGGCATAAGAGTCAAGCAGGTTCAGCTTGTCACTGATGAGATAGTTCGGCACCAGAGTGACCTGGAAAGGCATCAGCATCAGGATGACGTATGCAAAAAACAGTATTTCACGCCTCTTGCGGCGGTATCTCGTAAAACTGTATGAGGCAAGGCATGCGACTATAAGCTGGCCTGCCACGATGGGCACAGTAAGCAGGATCGAGTTCCAGTATCTGAACAGATATGAAGGTGTCATGAACAGAAGCCTTGAATACTGCTCAGCACTCACCTGCTGCGGGATCAGCTGGAGCTGAGGTCTCATTGACAGGAATCTGGCAGCACCCTGTGATCCGCCGGGAAGACTCTGAAATATGACTCCATAGTTTGCATCGATCTCCGAAGACGACATGAACGAATTCAGGAACGTAAAAAAGATCGGGAAAATAGCCAGCAGCGCGGCAGCGGAGATAACAATAACACCTATTACGGTAAAGATCCTTCTCTTCAGTGTTCTCCTCGCCATCTCACGGGCATTGACAGACCTTGCTCTCGACACAAACTTAATCCGCTCATCCGGCGACAGTGATGAGTAATATGAACTGACATCCGGCGTCTCTTTATAGACGTTGCGTCTTGCAAGTGTTGCCTGTTTCCTTCTCTGTTTACGGAGCTCCTGATCCATATCATTCCTCCGTTCCGGAATCCAGTCTGGACTCCGTGATGAACAATATCCCCACTATGATGATCATGACGATGCACATGATAACCGCACCGGTTGACAGCTGTGAATAGTCTAGATGCTGGAACTTATTGTTCATGAAATGCTGCAGCGTGTACAGCTTGCCGTACGGGTAATCTCCGGTCAGAAGGTATTCCTCCCTGAATATCTTGAATGAATTGATCAGCGACATTATCGTCACGAAGAAAACAGTGGGTCCGAGATAATACAGCCTGATGGAGAAGAATCTCCTGACCGCTCCGGCTCCGTCCATGACAGAAGACTCAATGATCTCCTGAGGGATATTGTTCAGCGCCGACAGGAAAAGAATGATATTGAGCCCCAGATTCTTCCACAGGAACAGAAAGATAATGACTATCTGTCCCAATTCATCTTTCATCCAGTCGATCCTGTCAAGCGAGAACAACTGGACCAGCCATCCGTTAAGGATTCCGTTGTAACTGAAAAACACCTGCCACATAAGGACTACAGAAGCCACAGGGACCATCATAGGTGTAAGAAGGATGCTCCTGAACGTACTTCTTGCCGGGATCTTCGAATTAAGTATAAGAGCCAGCATCAGCGACAGAAGAACGCCCAGAGGTACGGCAATGGCAGATAATACAGCAGTATTCTCCGATGCCTCAAGAAAAGCATCATTTGTCAGCACGTTTTTATAGTTTTCAAATCCGACAAAACTGCTGTTGGTCGCAGATTTCTGGAAACTCATCACGATCAGCATTGCGAAAGGCACAAAGAAGAACAGCATCACACCCGCCAGAGAAGGCAGAAGGAATCCGGTCGATATCCCCCAGTCTTTTATCCGTCTGACAGTATGATGCAATTTCTTCTGTCTTATCTGCTTCGGTGAAAGATCCGATCGCTTTATATTCTCCATTGGCGTACTGCTTTTATAACCTCCTACAGATAATACGTCTTACATGCGTTGTTTGTGACAATCATATTGTAACAATTAGTTGTGTCAAAGTTGTAACTTTATCTGTAGATTCTAGTAATTCTCCTTAGCATAGACCAGATACCTTGAATAAAGTGCATCTGCCACCTCTTCAATACTCTTTCCCTGCGTGTAATACGTACTGACTTCATCCCTTGTGATCACCCACAAGCCCCAGTCATAGACTTCGATTGTATCGCCCTGATCTGCAATCTCAAGATATCTCGATGCCATCTCATCAGTAAGCCTTATCTCTCGGGCTTTATCTGCTGAGTAGTCATGTATCGTAAGCCTGCCATAGAGGGCTTTATTCTCATCACTGGCGTGATCCGGATCTTTGAGCGTATCGATCATCTCGAGCAGAACATCATGATCGACAGGGATCATGCCGGAGGAACATATCCTGCGCTGTGAATCGGGTGTCATTAAGGACGATATGAAATCGCAGCAGACATCGGCATGTTCCGTAGATGAGGACACTGCCATCAGGCTCTGTGGTGCTATCATATGGACCGAACCGCCGGCAGAAGGATAACCAACAAACACAGGAGTGCCTCCGAATTCACTCATGAGACTGTAGTATGACTCGGGTGAGCTTATATTATAGTTGAAGAGGGAAGCGCTTCCGTCTCTCACATCAGTAGGCATCGGCGGCACATAGTTTGTGTACTCATAGTCCGGTTCACATCCTTCTTCAATCGCTTCTCTGACAACAGAAAGCACATTATCGTGTGTGAGGTTACCAGCCCGATACAAGGTGCAGAGATCTCTGCCCAGCGCATTGAATACTATATCGGGGGAGAAGGAATTGCCGAATCTCTTCTGACCTTCAGGAATATCCGGCATAGAAGTAATATCGCAGTTGATGTCATAGACATCATCCAGTCCGAAATAACCTCCAACAGTATATCCTGTGTATACCTGATACATCTTCCCGTCGGCCCTTACCATATCATCATAGATATGATCATTGCCGAGATAAGGCTTAAGATCGAGCGCCATCCCGTTCTCGCCAAAATAGTTATAGTCAAAGAAGTTGCCATAGAATATATCAGGAGCCTCACCACTTGTGTAATTAGCCATCAGCTGCAGTTTTGTCATGTTCATACTCTCGGGTGTCGAGAAGGTGTATCGTGAAGAAAGATCATCAAACTTGATCAGATAATCATCCTGAGAGACGTTATAATAATAAGCTGCATTTTGAAGAGTCTTATCGTTCATTACGCCGGCACCCTGCACAGTGACCGGAGTTCTCCTGCCAAGATCTAGGGTCTCATCGGGAACGATAAGAGCGATCTCAGTAACACCAAGATCCTTGCCGGGATATGTGTACGGAATATAATAGTGAGTCTTGTCCAGGACTGAGATAAACGGCTCATCATCATTGTCGTATGTCGGCGGGCAGATCAGCATATTGCTCTTATTTGCAAGCACCTCTGCCTTCTCATTTGCGACATCTATCTCCACTATATTATTGCCTCCATGCTGCTCTCCCATGGTACTCCTGTGATAATCGGCTCCATACACCATATCCGGCATAAATCCATTTGCAATTTCCCACGGCCTGATAAGCTGCTCTATCGTTCCAGTCTCAAAATCCAGCGCACAATAATAATCAACTGAACTGTTCGCGTCAGGCTGTACATAAGCATAACAATAATACTTGCCTCCCTGCTCGAAAACCCCTTGCGCACTGTATTCGGGCAGATCATACGGTCCCATCTCTATCGGGATCTCATCAATGAGATTTAACCCGTTATCATATCTTGCAACCTTATCTCCCATACCAACGATGATACCTTCAGATGTCTTTCCTACACACACCGCACAGTCCGGTAATGCGGTATCAAATCTGTCAGTCTTCACTACATTTCCGTCAAAATCGAAGACAACATATCTACCGCCTTCACTTACTGTAATAAATGAATCATCATCCAGCGGACAAAGATCTCTCACGTAGAAGTCATCAGGTACAATGAGTTCATGCTGCTCTTCTATCTGTCCGTCATAATCACACACAAATAACGTATTCAGACTGGTCTCTTTACCGGCCTTCTCGTTATACTCCCAGCTGCCCGTAGTAACAAAATATGCTTTATCCCCGATGGCAAACGATGAAACACCAATCGAACGCACAGGGAGTGTTATCATCTTTGTTGAATAATACGTATTCTCATAGTCAGTATTGCCGGCGGTGAACTCTCTGTTATCCTGAGTATCTGTTCCATCAGTATTTTCCTTGCTGCATGAAGCCAGCGTGAACAGCATAGCCAATACAACAGCAACCGATAGTACTTTAATTTCTTTCATGTCATCACATCCTTTCTTCCAAGATGTGTGAATGGTAACAGACAGATGTATCGTTGATATATCGTTTACGGGCTCACATAAAGCATATTACCGCCACGAACTTATCCCCGTCAACCTTTATCTCCAGTTTATACTTCAGCATAGCAAGATCATTCTCTGCAATGGCCAGTCCAAGACCCGTTCCCCCACTCTGCCTTGATGCATTTCCCTTCACGAAAGGCTCTCTGAGTTTGCGGACATCATCAACCGGTTCTGCCATAACATTAGATATCCTGATAGAGCCAGCGTCACACTCTATGATTACAGCAGTATTGTCCTTCGAATATATCACAGCGTTATTGATCAGATTACCAAGTGCCTGTCTGAACAGATCCGGATCAGTATCCAGAACAGGAGAAGAAGATTCATCGAACACCACTTCAAGAGACTTGTTCGAGATCTGCTGTTCGTTCTCACTTATGATATCTCTTATGATCTCAGCAGTATTCACTTCACGCCTGTTAATTGAAGCCAATGCAGTCTCTGAACGCGAGAACATCAGCATATCATTAACTATCCTGTTCATCTGCGATGCCTTCTCACTGATCTTCGCTGCATAATGCTCACGGTTGTCTGAGTCAATACCGTTCTCGAGAAGCTCAGCATATGCAAGTATTGAGGCGATAGGAGTCTTCAGATCATGAGCCATGGCATTTGTAGTCTGGCGTCTGTATTCATATATCTCATACTTGCGCCTGTTGATGTTATATACAATAGTCGCAGGGATCAGAGCCAGGATGAGTGCACATAATACAAGCAAACCCTGCCCGATCTTTATGTACTGACCATACACTTCATTGTAACTCTTTGTCGCAAACCAGGTCTTCCTTGTTCCGATCGGAACATGATTATCATTCATTCCTCCTGACGTCTGCACCAGCTGATCCTCTTCGACCTCACCCTCATAACCCTCTATCATACCGAAAGCATAATCCTGCCGGGAATCGAGGACACTAACAGTGTTCGCAATCTTAACTAAGTTATAACCTTCGATGTCTTCAGGATCAGGGGTTATCCTTATCTCCGGACCAAATCTCTCATCAGGTGTTATGATCTTAGCCAAAACCGGTATGAACGTGCAATTATCCGTATCCAAGTAAAACTCGTCACAGGCAAATCCTATAAAAGAGTGTGTTCTGAACCCTTCAAACACATCCTCAGAACGGTATTGATGTAAGTTGACCTCCGGCACATCAAAGTACTCAAGGTATTTACTGTCAGCAAGTTCAAGTGTATAGCTCTTATCGCCGGCCTTGAGATAGGTCAGAAGTGCTGAACGGCAGGCGTCAGAGATCTTCTCACAGTTGAAGTAAACCTCCGTGTACTGTTCCGTATCCGTATAATGCGAGAGCAGTGCTGCCTTGATATTAACAAGATCCTCTCTGGTAACATCTTCAGGACCCTTGTAAAGTGTTCTCTCCAGAATACTGTCAAGGTCTAACTCATATACTTTCTTCCAGTACATTACCCTGCTGTCATATTCAGACTCTTTCTTGGCATAGACAAGCAATCCGATGCAGACAGATAAGATGAACATTATTACTGCAGATACTGCATAAGTGATAAGAAAACTTGGTTTCCTGATGATCTTCTTGCGAGTTGACATATTATCCCTCCGTGATCTTATACCCTCTTCCGATCACCGTCCTGATCTGCTTTCCTGCATCGCCGAGTTCAGAACGCAGCCTGCTTATGGTAATGTCAACGATCCTGTCGTTCACATCAAGATTGTCTCCCCAGACTCTGTCAAGGATCCTCTGACGTGTCAGCACCGCATTTTTGTTCTCCTGCAGGAACAAAAGCAGATAGTACTCCTTAGACCTGATGTCGGTCTCTTTACCATTAACGGTGACCATCATAGTATGTCTGTTAAGTGCGACAGCCCCGCAAGATAAGATATCCTCTCCGTTCCTGCCCTTAGCGCGCTTCAACAGGGCAAGACTCTTCGCATAGAGATGGCGGATCGAGAAGGGTTTGACAACATAATCATCGCATCCCGTCTCATATCCCTTCATTATCTCGCTCTCGGCACCCAGCGCCGTCAGAAAGATGATTGGGCAGTCCCCCTTATTCCGCGCTGCCCTGCAGATATCAAAACCCGACGCACCGGGAAGCATTATGTCAAGGATCATCAGATCAAAGTCTTCACTCATGACTTTGTTAATGGCATCATCACCATCAACGGAAGTCACGACCTCCCAGAGTCCTGCGCCCTGTTCATGCCAGAACACACAGATGGCCTCCAGAAGTTCAGGAGTATCTTCTACTATAAGGATCCTGTATGACATAACTCTGCCTCCTTTGAGCTTATGGCTGTATCATACAGCAAAGATGTATCACCAGTATTACACGTATCGATAATCTGTTACCCCAGGTTAAGCTTATTCATTAACGCTTCCTGAAGCACCTGGGAGAAATTGATCTTCTCCTCCATCGCAGCCTCGTTCAGCCATTCAGGAATAGTCAGTGTCTTCTTCACAGCACGCTGACTGAATCTGATCCTGTAAGGCTGAGTATCACATACGATATAAGTGGCAAACTCCGTCTTACGCAATCTTATGTCCGGAATCGGAGTAGCTTCCGGTATCTCGAGATCCTTCTCCTCGTATTCGTTAAACAACACCTGAGCCAGAACATCCTCAGCCATGAGTATCCCCTGGGTAATATCTTCGCTTGATGTATAGCAGTCTTCAAGATCCGGAAAATAGATATAATATCCTCCCTTGCGTTCCTTCCTGAATACTGCAGGGAAAGTATATTTGCTGTTTGTTATTCTCATAATAATATCCTCTTCTGAAAGTAATCACGATGACAGATTAACACGTATTGCACGTATTGTAAAGAATTCAGGATTCAGTGTATTTATATTGCACCTATGCAGAATATGGTATGATCCTGTCAAAATCACCTCTCTGGTTTTCTTTAAGATTTCTTATGTCTATATTCACGATTCTCAAATAAGAACCGGTCTTCTTTGTAATTTACCTTATCTTTCATCCACCATAAGATTGATCCTGTTCTCCGCAATATCCGCAAATTCCTCAAAGCTCTTCTGGCCTTCAAGATAAGGCTGCAGTTCCTCATCCAGTATCTTAAGAACTGTTGTGTCAACATCGGGCACGATAACTGCATCAGACACCTGCTCCAGGTAATGATCCACAACATCAGACGGCCATCCGTCCGGACCTGCAAGCGGGTTATCACGATCGTAATAATTGCGTTCGTTGATTATTATCTCTCCCTTCATCCGGACGGCTTCCTCGGTTGAAGGATCCTGATAAAAGCAAATCCTGCTCTGTACTTCAGGAGTTGATAATGACCTGATAAAATCAGCACACGATTCCGGCGATGAACTGCATGAACATATTGCTATTCCTTCAGAATTGACAGACTCGGCGCTTGAACCATCAGCGGAAGGCAATCCAATTATAGAAAAGTCACTGCCGTATTTTCCATAATTGACTATAAACCCGGTAAGTCCGTTATACTCAGCCAGACTTATCACAGGTGATGTTGTTGAACCTGAGCCGTTCAGATTTTCGCTCAGTCCTGAGACAAATTCCGACAAAAGTCTGAACTCTTCACAATGAAGATCTACATGTCCGTTCTCATCAAAGAATGATTCAGCGGAATATCTGAAGAGCGTGTTAAACGTGTCGATCCGTGTTCCCATCACATTGATGCCGTTATTTGCAGATTCAATAAGATCTTTGTACTCCCCGTAGGTAATCCCAATGGACGCAGGATTCTTAAGAAGGCTCATCCTAACGATAAGCCCGTTATAACTTCTGGCATAAGCATACCGGTACGTATTATCATCAGTCCTCATAAGGTATCTGTCATTACTTAGAAATGCATAATTGGAATTGAGCACCATCATATCGGGCGCATTACCTGATACGATATCCTCCGCCAGCTTATACGCCATATCCTGTGCATTTTTTCCGTACCTGAATACTCAGCCTGATACTTGGCCGTCATTACAATATAACCGTCATTGCTTCTCCGGTTGAATTCATTGATCGCCGGATAAAGTCTGTATGGCCATTCATCTATAAATCCGAGTTCAAGAAGATCCTTACCTGCGTTAGGATTAGAATCCGCTTTAGTAAGGGTGATCAGAACCGGGGTTCCGTTTCCATATGTTATACCTGACCGTTCTGCCATCACTACTACCTGGTCATCATCACCATAGACCACACGGTAATTACAGGAATTATCATATTCGTTATTTACGTACGAATCAGCAAAATCCATAACATCAGTGAACGCTTTAAGTTCAGGATCGTAGAACACGATACCCGCATTATCCACATCTTTCTCAACAGTGAAATACACGCCCATGTCAGGTATAAACTGTGCTCCGTAATAACCGTCCGGCAGGAGTTCGCAGTACGTATCCATCGTGTCAGGATCAAGAATACAGATATAATCCTCACTCACATCATCTCTCTGAACACTTGCCTCATAGACTATCTTATCGTTAACTCCCATCATGCCCATAACAAATAACGAATCATAATCCTCTCCCGGATCAGGACTGTACGAGACACACCTGACACCATCGTCAATAACTATCACCTGTTCGGTGCCATAGGCATCAGAATTTGAGAAGAGATAGACATTCCTATAACCGCATCTTGTAAGCATGCTTATCCCCGAGGAGATCTTCGTCGCCGCAGGGATATTGGGAACAACAGGGTTTACCAGAATGCCATTATCAAAGTCCGCCTTATAGATCAGATTAGAGTATGATCCGTTATCATCATTTCCATAAGTCACGGCATACGCCACACCGTTATCAAGCGATACATCCTCTATGCCCGTATACTTCCCTGGATCTATCTCACCACACAGATCGCCATCATAATCATATCTTCTTAAGACAGTCGGCCTTTCCTGATCGGATGTATAGACAAGAACTATACAATAATCCCCGTCGGCTGCCAGGACATCACATCCTCTCACTCCTGTCAGATCAGACATATCAAGGTCAGTAACAACTGCATCCCACCAGGGACCGTCATCAACATATCTCTTTTCTCTTACAGAACTACGGCCTGATCCACAAGACATGACTGACAGTGCCAGCAACGTAATGATCAGTATTAAAGAACATGACCTCCGCATAAGAATACCCCCATTATCATTGGAAGTATTCTATCAGCAAGATGTATCGATAATATATTCATCTTCTCTCGTCCAATACGATCTGGGAACGGCGGTTCATGACTTCAATTGTCTCATCAAGGCTCTTGGAACCGTCAAAGAAAGCAGGAAGCTCCTCAGCAACTATGAGCTGGATCTGAGGATCAGAATTTATTGCCCTGTCCAGGGATTCAACAAGAGATGTATACCGTTCAACATCCGTACGGTCGGCTTTGATATAAGGTATTCCGGAAGTCCTGTAATCAGCACCGGGATTATTGGTAATATTATTGTCGCACTCCTGATTATAACCATCGATCATATTCATACATGCCATCTCGAAAACACTTCTGTTAATACAGTTGCATCCTCCATGTCCGGTCTCTCTTTCCCTTGCATCATTGAATATCATCTGACCTTCATCAGACAGAAGGAACCGTACAAAATCCCAGCACGCCTGTTTGTCCTGAGCAGATGATGCAATAGCCACAGATGCACTGCACGTAATATCCGGTCCATGCTCAGTGTATCCGGGGAGACCGAGCAAGTGAACATCTCTGATATTCCAGCCCGCATAACCACAGTATTCAAGAATATCCCAAAGATTGGTGATATAGAACCTGTTAGCTGTATTGTCCGTCCATTTATCTTCAGGTCTGGGCTTGAGCTGATTATCCATAGCATATTCAACAATATCTGTGAACTCCCTGTTGCCAAATTCAATGATCCCATCATCACTGATAAGATCTGCAAGGAATCCAACGATAAGAGAATTAACAAACTCATCTTTACCGCGGGCACCATTGAGCACCAGGTCTTCACCAGACATCTGATCTTTAACAAAGGCTCCATACTCCTCAACAGTAAACCCTGACTGATCTTCCTTTACTGCATCACTCACGGTCGCTATCAGATCAAGTTCAAATGAGAGAGGTATATTGTAGAGTTTGCCCTTATACTCTGATGCTCTCAGGACATTATCAAACAGTTTGTTCCTGTCAATACCATTATTCCCGTCGATGTAAGGATTAAGATCCTCCAGACAATCATCACGCATTAATGCAATTTCTCCTGTACTGTTGAGAAGAATATCAGGTCCGTCCCCGGCCTTAAGATCAACTAGCAATTTATCACCGACATCCTTTTCCGCATCAAAATAAAAAGTAGTACCCGTATCTCTGACATCTACATAATTGCCATAGAAATTCTTCAGATAGTATCTGTCATCAACAACGATGTAATTATCACTTTGGGACTCATTATAGCGCGCAACAAGTTCGGCAAAACCTGAACAGAAATCCTCACGTTCGGAAGCAACACGTATTATACGTGCATTGGCATGCGGATTGGATCCGGCCTTTGTTAAGATATGCACTTTCTTGACTGTTTCATATGAATTAAAGTATGAATTATCTGTCTCTATTATTATATTATCTTCTGTCACATCTTTTATTACCATGCCCCTGTCGATCAACGGGATAGCAAAGTTCATCGAGGATGCGATCTTATCATATCTTTTTGCAGACAGATCGATTTTGTAGACAGCATTAACATCAAGCGCATATACACCGGAATCGCATGAACTGAACCGTACATCCCGAAGAGTGTTCAGCCATGAATACGAAGAAGATACATCCTTTATGGTATCTGCTTCGTAATCCCACTCATAATAAGCCTGATTGTAGATCTCTGATCTGATTATCAGATACTTATGCTCATCCAATCTAATAAGAGGTTCCACTGATGTCAGCTCGGTATCATGAAGATATTCATACAGATCCACTGTCTTAACCTGTTCTCCATCTTTCCAGACCTTATATACCGTTGTATTTGCAGACGGACCGCTTCTGAAGTATCTGTCGAATCTCAGTCCGTCGTAGGAATCAGATCCTGCGAAATCATCGTTATCCGATGAATAATCATTATGGTTAAGTTCTACGCACTTATGTGCACTTCGGTCGATCATAACATCTCCGTCATAGAACCTCAGAATGATCTCTCCATCCACGATCCTCGCATAATAGAAATATGAGACACCGGATCTCATCTGAGCGACATCATACGTATCCGTTATTTTTCCGTCAGAGTCATATCCGATAACCTTGGATATATACTGACCTTTCTCATTATCATGATCCTTGACTGCATAGTAATACTTTCCGTCAAGCTCACCAAGACAATACGCCGCTCTGTAATCACTTCTCCCGGTATCGAATTCTTTACCCATTACAATTGTCTTGGTGTCGTACCACAAAGAACCATCCGGCACTGTATCCGGAAGTGTAACATCCTCATCCTTTCCACAGGCACCAAACACAAGGGGAACTATCATTATCACAGCCATTACGGCCGATAACACCCTTATTCTTTTATTCAATTTCAGTCTCTCCATTATTCCATGAGTATGTTGTCAGGGAAGTGTCACCGTCTGTTGTATCAAAAATGACTACGTACACCGTTCCATCGTCATCATTTCCAATAAAATCCGTAACCTTGCCCTTATCTGTTGTGCACCATTCAGATGATGCCCTGAGAATCACTCCATCAACAGAAATCTCCACATCCTCACCATTTACCGTCACTTCTACATCATACTCCTCCGCATCAAGAAGGTATTCATCAGCCAGATAGAACTTTCCTGTCTTCAATTCCTCTTTAGTCAGGAATCTGGTAAAATGTTCATGGTGATTCTCCGCATGATTATCATATGATCCCATCAAAAGCATCTCCGGGTCACCTGCTTTCGGAGTGTAATGAATGACTTTCCCATATTGGCATTCCATATCATATTCCTTCAGCACATCACGTGTCTCAGCAGTTGTCCGTGGAAGGATTATACGTTCTACAGCTACTGCCGCAACACCACCGAACAGAATGCAAACAACGGCTGCAGCAATAATGGAAAAAGTCAGTCTCAATCTGTTATCAACATGTGCTTTATGACTGTTCTTTATTCTGTCCTTCAGGTCTTCAGGAGCATGGACAGAATCCATATAGTCCCTATACATCTGTCGTTCCATATCCGTTCTCCCTCATCTTGATCTCCAGTTGCTTTCTGGCTCTCGACAGCCTCTTACGTGCAGCAGGTTCCGATATTCCAAGGATCTCAGCTATCTTCTCCAGCGCAATATCCTCATAGTAGTAAAGATGTATTATCTGTCTGTCCTTAACAGTCAGTTCATTAAGTTCTTCGATAACATCCTTATACTCCTGCTCAACACCTATCTCTCCGATATCTTCCAGAGAGCAACAGTACTGTGTCTTGTAAGGCTTCGCCACAGACTGTTGGTTCTGTTAATGGTCACTCTGATCAGCCAGTATTTCAGATGGTCATCAGACTCGGGTACAAACCTGTCTCTGACCTGCCACAGTTTGGCAAAAACGTCCTGTGTAATATCCTCCGAATCCTCCCGGCAGCGCGTACTGCCATAGGCGATGCGGTATACATCGTCTGCATAAATGTCAACTGCTCTCTCAAATTCCTGACTGGTCATATACCTATAATACGCTGCGGACAGATAAAATGTGACCGTAATTTTAATCCATATCTATCGGAATTTTAAGTTTCCGGATCATTGATCAGAACACTTATCAGTGTTACTTCTCCATTTTCTATTGTCAGGTCAGCATGCATCCACTCAATATCAGGTGATCTCCTGTTATCGATCACAAATGTCTGAAGATCAGGAACACTGATCACAGCATAATTATCCGGTGCATCTCTCTCATCTTCAAATACCCGGACAGCACAGTTTTCAGCGATACGGTACCACCTGAGATTGTCATATACCCGAACATAACTGAAATCGCCGTTTATTGTCCTGCACAGCATCCAATCTTCTTCATTGTAAGAATTGTATTCATCCGGGTTTCCGTCCTCATCCAGTCTTATCTCGGGATGTATGCAGTAATAATCATCACTAAGGATTACCCGCCCATGTGGCCTGAAGAGCTGCACAACAAAGCTACCATTCTCGTCCCGGACTGTCATATCATCATCTCTGTCTGCTGTATAATCCCGTTCTTCGATGATCTTTGTCGTCACCTTTATACTGCGGTCTCTGTCGATCCTCAGTTCATCCCCGATACTGTAACTGAACAGTTCCTCTCTTGTGAGGCTGCGGACACCTGCACAGTATGCCATGGCAATATAATTGACACCATCGACTGTCCTGTAGTACGAGGAGTCAGCATATATCCTTACAGAACTCATATCGTTTCCCTGCGGATCGCGAATGAACGCATCTCTGTCATAATCCTCACAACCGGGAACGGTCTCATTATACTCTATCGCGAAAGCATTGGGATCACGCATCTCATAAGAGGGAGCCGTTACTTCCGCATAAGTCTCGCCGCTGTTGGAAGAACACGAGTTTATCAGAATGGTGCCTGTAATTAACAAGACAAGCATACACATTATTCTTCTCATATCCTGACTGCCTTCAGAAGTTTATCCTTGCCGTAAACTTTCCATTCTCATAACTGATATCAAGTGAATACCCGAGCATGGACAGGTTATTATCAGCGATGGAAAGGCCAAGTCCTGTACCGTCTTTCTCGCCGCGGGAATCATGCCCCTTGACGAAAGGCTCCTTGAGTCTCGTTACATCGTCGATCTCCACCGCTGACGTATTAGTGATCGTGATCTTTGAACGGCTCAGAACGGCTTCTGTCTCAGTGCTCTTGACAGAGTATTTCGCTGCGTTTGTAAGAAGGTTGAGGAGCGATTGTTTCAGAAGTGATCTGTCCGTCCTGAGCACAACATTAGAGTTGCATGATATGCGGAGGATCACACCGTTATCGTCATAAAGAGGCTTTACTTCTTCCTTGAGTTCAGCAAGCAGTTTACTCACATCCACATCTTCCTGGGATATAGTACTGTTACGGACTTCAGACCTGGAGAACTGAAGTATCTCCTCGATCATCCTGTTCATGACTCCAACATTGTCGATTATCCTGGAAGAGTAATATGCTCTCTTATCTTCCGTAATACTCTGCTGAAGGTTCTCGGCATATGCGGATATGGCTGCCAGTGGCGTCTTAAGGTCATGCGCCATGGCATTCGTTGTCTTGCGCCTGTATTCGATCATGTCATAGACCGCCTTGTCTTTTGTGAATCTCACATATCCTGCAATGACAGACAGAAGCGATGCAGCAATGACGGTTCCGAGATAAATGATCAGGACGAGATACCAGTATGTCCCAAGATAGGGTGGCACCTGATACTGTGAGACAAGCAGATTGGTCTGATGTGTATTATTGTCGGCATCAGTTATTATATTAATGATGGAAGTCAGTCCCTGACTCTTAAAACTGTCAGGAGTATATTCAGAGGATATCCCGGGGTCGCCTATCCTCTCCAGATACGGAAGATCTGCCGTTGCCTTATCCTCATTCCTGTATCCGAATCCAACCTGCTCCTCCACCTCACCGCGGTAATAATCGATCATTGTTGCATAGCCGGTATGAGGGTCTATCTGCATCACCTCAAACTGTACCGGGATGAACCTGTATTTCCATGTATCTACACAGTATCGTCTGACGCCCACTCTTATATTGTCACGGGCGGCTGACGGGCCGAAATATCTCCCACCCGAATACTCTTCAAAGCCATTCAGGCACGATATATCATCGATAATATATCTCGTCTGTTTTTTATTCAGAAGAGGCACTTCCATGAACACGGAATCAACGGAATTACCTGCCTCGTTACTGTCAATATAATATTTTGACGAGACACCATATCTGTCATAGAGCGAACAGAGGACATACTGGACATTGACCTTGAATTCAGGTGCTTTTGCCCACGAAGCAGAATACCTCACGGAATTATCAAGTTCATTATTCACGCGTTCAAGATAGTATTCATACTCCGCCGTCTTCCCGCTGCGGTACTGCTCCATGTGAAATACCAGAAACAGAGATGACGCAGCAAGCCCTGCAAGAAGGAACACAACAAGATATCTTGCTATGATCTTGCTGAGTACCGGCTTTGACATGTTATTCTTACTGTTACGCTTATTCCTGCTCATAACAGACACGCTCCTAATTTCCTGTTATCTTATAGCCGCATCCGAATACGGTCCTTATCTGGCTTCCGCTTTTGCCGAGACTTCTTCTCAGATTCTTGATATGATTATCGACAACTCTGTCGATACCAACATAATCTCTGCCCCATACCCTGTCAAGAAGAGCATCCCGGGACAGAACAACCCCGGGGTTGTCCATCAGCGCTTTAAGAAGGAAATACTCTTTGGGAGGCAGATCTACAGTCTCGCCTTCAGCCCACACCTGCATCTTAACCGGATCGATCCTGATGCTGCCGACAACCTGATCCATATCCTTCTTTCCTTCCCCGCCTTTGGTCCTGTTAAGTATGGCAAGGCATTTGGCATAAAGAACTTTAAGTGAGAAGGGCTTGACCACATATTCATCACCGCCCAGTTCATAACCCTTGAGTATGCTGTCCTCAGTACCCAAAGCCGTCAGAAATATGATCGGGCAGGATCCCTTATTCCTCAGCGCCCTGCAGATCTCATATCCGGAAGCCCCGGGAAGCATAATATCCAGGATAACGATATCATACTCATTCTCCAATGCCATGCGAAGGCCTTTGATTCCGTCCTCGGCGAGGTCGATGATGAAGTGCCCGCCGCTTTCGCGCACGAAGAAATCATAGCAGGCCTCCCTGATCTGCGCAGAATCCTCTACAATAAGCATATGACAGTTCATCCGGCTGTACCCTCCAACATGGTATTACCAATATATTCTACCAATAAGATGTATCGAAAATGTATCGATGTGAAATGGGGACAGTCCCCACTGTCACATTTTACGTCAGTCCCATGATATCCGTAACCTCGCGGCACCTTGCACCGGCCTCTTTGATATCCATGTTAAGGAATGACAGGATATATCCGTGTCTTCCCTCCTGATACACCGAGTAAAACGAACTCATATACGGGTCTTCAATATTGTACTGTGATCCTCTTATACCATTTCTCTCAAATACATCCACAATGCTGACAGTATGCTTGGACCGGTTCATTACTTCATCATTGAGTGCATCGTAGAACGAAGCAGCATGATCTTCGTCTTCAAATTCTACTTTGAGCACAACGTATTTGGTGGAACGCGTTTCCCCGTCCCTGTCATCCACGGTGAATACGACCTCATAATGCTCAGCCCCGTCATACAGATAAGCCTTATCCGCATCGACCGCCTTCAGGGTGCTGTCAACATCATCTCCGGAGACATAGAATGATCCAGGTACGTCTACCTGCCATTTCAGTTCAAAATCAGAAGGATCAAGCTCTGCCGCACAGAGTTCACTCTGCAGGACATCTACTCTCTTATCAGGTTCCGGAGACTCATTTGTATCAAACCCGGACATATCGGGAGCCACTATCCCGATAGTGTTACAGATATAGTTAAGATCCTTATCGATCCCGTTATCTTTATGTTCGTGCGCTGTCATTATCAGGATATTATTACCCTGACTGTAAACTGCATTTGTCATGGCATTACGGCGCCAGCATGAATTATAAAAAGTGCTGTCTATACCATTCTGTTGGTCATCTGTTGCCGAGCATGTCTTTCTTGTATCACCGTCCCACAGATGTTCGAAGAATTCTTTGCGTGAACCAAGATAATCATCATGTGCGTAACCATCTTCCTGAAACTCAAATAACAGAATGGATATCTCCCTTACGGCTCCATCCTGTCCCTGAGTTCTGTAAAGTATGATCAGCGCTCTCTCCACTGCCGGTGACAGCATCTCATTGTAGTAGTCAGGGATTGTCTCAAATGAAGAATTAAGTTTATCATTTTTGAAGAGCTTTGGCAGGTCTTGGTCATCACATATCAGATATAACCATTCCTCCATCGCCCTCTCATTATCAAGTGCCTCAACGAATTCATCCCGGGAGAGGTATTCCTCGATCTCAAGGGCATCCAGTTTTTCCTTAACAGTATCTATGGCAAGCGGCTTTCGAGATGGTGCGACACATGCTGTTGCCGCAAACATCACGATGACAAGGAACAAAACTGCCGTTTTGCGCCATATCATATACGCGGCAGCTCCATTGTATCAGTGATCTCGTAGAACACCTGTGACGATCCGTTTGCATCACTGTTCAATGATGCAATGACATAGATCATGTCCTCTTCCTGATATGCAGCATAGATGTAGTCGATTATCATGTTCATCTCGCTCTTGATACATCTGATGCCATCAATGGTCTCGTCTTTGGAGTCTGTTGCGTAGGCGATATTCTCATCGATCAGTTCTTCCTTGACCACAGACATGAACGCATCGCGGTCGGAACCCTCCTTAAGTTTGAACGATATGGCTATCCATCCGTTTGTATAACTGCTCCTGACATAGACTGAGGTAATAGATTCCACATTCTTCAGGTCATCTTCATCAAAGTTTGTCAGATCTTCCATGACAGCAACATCATTTGTCGTCATTCCGTATGCCCCGATTGTATCATCATCGTTCTTGCGGTCGAAATCCGCCGGATCGATCATCTCAATATCATACGCATCCACGAGGAGGTCGATCCTGTCTTCCACCTCGGTCTTCAGATTAAGGTCCCATTTACTGACATCAGGAGCAGGTACACTAAATGCTTCGCTCAGTTCCGCCATCCTGGCCGTAAGATCATTGTTCTTGTAAGCATATCCTGTAAAGACCATTACCGAGTCGCCTTCTATGCTGACACTGTAGCTCACAACAGACTTCCCGCTGTATATCTTGGTAGTTGTGCATTCGAGGTCACCGTCTTCTGTCCTCTCAAGATCAGCGTCAGTACCTGCATCCGTCATGTCGGAATACATCTCATTGCATGACTTATAGTACTTCCATGCATCATCTTCAGAACCGAATCTTGACGATACGATGTTGATCATTATCTGACCGTTATCATCATCTGTCTCCTTCTGTATGAACAAAACTGATTCTTCGATTGATTTCGAGTAAAGACTCTTGACCAGTTCCTCGGCAACACTACTGTATATCTCATCGACCTCGTCACTGTTGAGGACTTTCCGGACAGCCTTGTCCTCAAGTCTCATGAACATACCGGCAAGGAGTGTTCTCTTATTACCGAGATCCTCCGTGAATTCTTCGATATCATCATATTCCTCGGCATCATACTCTCCGAGAGCGGCACAAACATTCTCAGGTGAGAGTCTGGACGCTTTCTTAAAAAACGGAAGAGAACATCCTGTAAAGATCATTGCGGCAGTCATGACAGCCGCAGCTATCCTGATATTCCGGAATTTCGTCATTTTCATCCCCCCTAACGCAATTACTATTATATCAAATGTGATATAATACGCTATTGCAATAAATATTAAATAATAAAGGTAGTTACATCATGGCATTAACGACGGCTGAAGAGATAAAACGACGCAGGACTTTCGCGATAATATCGCACCCCGACGCAGGTAAGACGACAATGACGGAGAAGCTCCTTCTCTATGGAGGCGCCATTCACATGGCGGGATCCGTCAAAGCACGTAAGGCTGCCCGCCACGCCACATCTGACTGGATGGAGATCGAGAAGAAGCGTGGTATCTCTGTAACCTCTTCCGTCATGCAGTTCAACTATGACGGCTACTGCATCAATATCCTTGATACCCCAGGACACCAGGACTTCTCTGAAGACACATACCGAACACTGTGCGCCGCAGATGCCGCAGTCATGCTCCTGGACGGCGCGAAAGGCGTTGAGGCACAGACTATCAAGCTTTTCGCTGTATGCCGCAAGAGAGGCATTCCGATATTTACATTTATTAACAAGATGGACCGTGCCGCCAAAAATCCCTTTGATCTCATCGACGAACTTGAGAAGGTGCTCGGTATCAGATCATGCCCGATCAACTGGCCTATCGGTACCGACGGCGATTTTGAGGGCGTATATGAGCGCAGTACCGGCAAGGTGCTGTTCTTCGACAAGTCCAACCAGGACCACGGTGCTTCCATGGTAACGCAGCAGGTCGCAGGTATCGGGGATCCCACACTCGCCGAGATGATCTCTCCCGATCATTACGAGACGCTTCAGAACGATATTGAGCTTCTGGACATGGCCGGCGACGAATTCGATAAGGAGAAAGTAGATAAGGGGCTTCTTACCCCCGTTTTCTTCGGATCTGCCATCACAAACTTCGGTGTTGAGACATTTCTGAAGCATTTCCTTGAGATGAGTCCCATGCCGCAGCCCTATCACACCAGTGACGGTTTTGCAGAACCTACTGATGATATGTTCTCCGGCTTTGTATTCAAGATCCAGGCAAACATGGATCCGAATCACCGCGACCGTATGGCATTTCTCCGTATCTGCTCCGGCAAATACGAGAAGAACATGAACGTTAACCATTTGAGACTCGGTAAGAAGATAACTCTCGCACAGCCACAGCAGTTCATGGCTCAGGACAGGAACATCGTTGAAGATGCGTATGCAGGCGACATCATCGGTATATTCGATCCCGGTCACTTCAGGATCGGTGACACTCTTATCTCCACGAACAGAAGATTTGAATTCGATCCTATTCCGGTATTCCCGCCTGAGAACTTCGCACGTGTAGCGCCTAAGGATTCCATGAAGCGCAAGCAGTTCCTCAAGGGTATTGAACAGCTCTCGCAGGAAGGTGCCGTGCAGCTGTACAAGCAGCCTGATATCGGTACGGAGACGTACATCATGGGCGTTGTCGGCATATTGCAGTTCGACGTACTCGAGTACCGTCTCAAAGGAGAATACGGTGTGGATATCCTTCGCACGCCTCTGAATTACCGTCTCGCCAGATGGGTTAAGAGCGATGCTGAAGGCGTGGATTTTGACCCATCGAAAATGACTCTCACATCCACTTCCTGCCTTGTTCTTGACCGTGACGATGAACCTGTTGTTCTGTTCGAGTCAGAATGGGCAGTTCAATGGGCTGTCGATCATAATGAAGCGATGAAGCTGAGATTTGAAGATATCCACTCAAAAACAGTTTAATGTGACATGTGACAGGGGGACAGGTCTGACCGTGCTGTCTCTCTACGTTTTTCACTACCTTGGGCAGTGAAGTCCCTGTAAGTGTCTCCGGAACCGGAACTTCAGGTACAGTTTGAGAGACAGTCCCTGAAAGTGTCTCCGTAACCGTAACTACAGGTACAGTTTGAGAGACAGTCCCTGTAAGTGTCTCCGGAACCGGAACTACAGGTACAGTTTGAGAGACAGTCACCCCCGAAGCGAGTGAATGCATTTTGCGCCGCTAGTTCCGCAACCGGCGAAGCCGGTGAGGACCTGTTCGAAGCGCCGCAAAAATGCATTTGCTCGCCGACGAGGACTGAAGCGAGCAAGCGGTCGCGAGCCCAAGAGGACCTGTTCGAAGCGCCGCAAAAATGCATTTGCTCGCCGACGAGGACTGAAGCGAGCAAGCGGTCGCGAGCCCCAGATGACCTGTTCGAAGCAACGCAAAATCGTGCGTTATCGCCTTAGTCTTTCTCCGCAGGACACGCCACATTAGTATCATATACATCACGCTGGTAAACCCTTACCCAGTCAACTCTCATCTGGGCGCGCTCATCGAAAGGAGTATCCTCATTGGGATCTCCCGGCCAGTCGCCGCCGACAGCAACATTAAAGATGATATAAAACGGCTGATTAAATGGTGCCGGGTATTCTGCCGTAACGTTCTTCAGAGGGGAAGAATACCAGTAAGATGTCTCATAGAAGACCTCTCCATCGATAAGGAAAGAGATCTTACCAGGCTCCCAATCTACAGCGTAAATATGATAGTCGGCTGACAGATCAACATCCGCTTTATAAGAGCCCTGATTCTGGTCGTGCGGATTACCATAGTGGATCGTTCCGTGTGTGGTATCCTCCTGACCGCCAACGATCTCCATGATATCTATCTCACCTGAGACAGGCCATTTACCCGTTACAGGAAGCATCCAGAACGCAGGAAGGAATCCGACACCTTCAGGTGTCTTAATCCTTGCCTCAATCCTGCCATACCGGCAGACGAAAGCACCATATGTATTAACCCTTCCCGAATAGTACTGAACATTTCCATTGTCATCAACTTTCTTCACGGGCTGTATGATCAGATTGCCATTGCTGACATAAGAGTATTCCTCATCAGGAGTGTATTCCTGAAGTTCGTTGTTGACCCATCCTTTCTGGTGCGTCTCGCGGGTCCACATAGAGGACAGAGAATCACCGTCGAATTCATCACACCAGACAAAATGATACCCTTCAGGAACAACACAGTCCTCAGGCTGCGGAACCGGATCGAAAGGAACGGTCGTCATCTCCGTTGTCGTAGTTGTAGTGGCCTCCTCCGTTGACTCGGAAGTCTCAGGTTCGGATGCCTCAGTTGACTCAGTAGTACCGGCAGCCGTCTCCGTCGTAACTGTTGTATCTGTCGTGCAGCCTGCCATCAGCATCGAAGACAGAAGCACCATAGCGATCATCTTGCGCTTCATAACACATCCTCCATACAGGTTAATCAGAAGAATCTGTGTTTATTGTACTATAATTGATGCGCAAGTAGAATCGGTCAGTGTTATATCATCTCAGGAACAGGAAAAAAGCCAGAAGGATAACCAGACAGATAAAAAGCCTTGTCAGCTGGCCGAGCACAAAATAATGATGCATCTTTTCAGTAACAAGATTGTCGATCCTCCTGATATCGCTGCTCAGTTTCTCGTCAGAAATACTGATAACAGTTGTGATACGGGCAATGATCGCCTCAATGGTATCCTCAGGAATAGTCTCCGGCTTTGATAATGGATCTTTCATTAACAGGATTTCGCGGATATAATCCTCGTCCGTGTCATATGCTCTGGCAATATCTCTGATCTGATCACGCGTAGGAAATTTCTCACCTTTCTCCCAACGGGACAGAGAAGACTTGCCGCAATACATTTTCTGTGAAGCCTCGACCAGCGTCATATGTTTGGATTCACGTAACATCTGCAAATGAGCGCCTGACATACGTTACCCCCTTAAATTATATATTTTGCATTATATGCAATCGGGCTTAACGGGTCAGGTGTGTTCTGTTATGTATCGAGCACTACACCCTTTACGATTTCTATGAGCAGATCCGTGATCTTCTCCATGCTCTGGCAGCTGATGTATTCGTAAACGCCATGAAAGTTATGTCCGCCGGCGCATATATTGGGGCATATCAGCCCCTTATACGACAGCATTGCACCATCTGTACCGCCACGTATAGGCTTGATCAGAGGATTGATTCCGGCTCTCTCCATAGCGGCAACACACCGGTTTACGATAAACATGTTATCGGGAACGATCATCTCACGCATGTTATAGTAGCTGTCTCTCAGGTTATGATCTATCCTTGCACCGGTCTCAGAAGCGGCTTCATTACATATAGATACAATTCTATCTTTTTTCTCTTCAAAGAGAGTTCTGTCGTGATCCCTGATGATGTATTTCATCGTTGCACATGCAGGCCCGCCCTGCAGCATAGTCAGATGGAAAAAACCTTCATGATCCCTTGTAGTATCAGGCCTCTCGGAATCCGGAATCTTCGAGTCTATCATCTCTGCAACGCGGAGTGCGTTGATCATCTTGTTATATGCTTCTCCGGGATGCACATTCCGTCCTGTGATCCGGATTTCTATAGAAGCCGCATTGAAATTCTCATAAGACAGCTCCCCGATAACACCCCCGTCCACGGTATATGCATAGACCGCGCTGAATCTTTTCAGATCAAAGAATTCGACACCTTCTCCTATTTCTTCATCAGGCGTGAAAGCAATGCATATGTCACCATGTTCGGTCTCCGAATGAGACACAAAATAGGATGCCATTGTCATTATCTCAGCTATCCCGGCCTTATCATCTGCACCAAGAAGCGTTGTTCCGTCTGTAGTAATGAGAGTCTGTCCCCGATACATCGACAATTCGGGAAAGTCTTCCGGCGACAACACCCTGTCCGGGCTCAGGATGATGTCTCCGCCATCGTAATTCTCCACAAACCTGGGCTTGATATCTGCTCCCGAAGCCTCCGGCGACGTATCCATGTGCGAGATGAACCCGACAGCGGGATAATCCCCGGAACCCCTTATTCTGCAATAAATGTAACAATGTTCCACATCATAAAAGACATCCTCTTCCGGTATTCCCAGCGAACAAAGCTCCCTATAAAGAAGCTTTGCCAGTTCATGCTGTTTCACTGTGCTCGGATGTGTACCTGTTTCCTCGGATGAGGACGTATCAACTGCTATATACTTCAGGAATCTGTTAACAACTTCCGACATATTATTCTGCCTCGACTGTCTTTATTTCTGCAAGACCGGTGTCCTTACACGGAATGAACATCAGGATCACAGTTCCGAGAACGAGTACGATCGTTACTCCAAGTCCACCCTCAAGACCAAAGTCTCCGCCGTTCCATATGGTCATGGAAGAATTGAAGGACGTACGGAATACGCTGTCCAACAGTTCATTGCCGCTTACGCTGATTCCATAGAAATTGCCCTGTACAAAGTTCCAAATGGAGTGAACAGCAGAACACATCCAGATATTTCCTGTCCTGACAAACATTACAGATGCAAATAAGCCAAAGAGGACAAGATTAATAAAGGCCAGAACACTTATTCCGTCATTAAGAAGATGAAGCGCAGCAAACAGAACAGCGTTTGCGATAACACCAAATGCCACAGAATACCTTCTCGAAAGTGACGTCAGCATGAAGCCTCTGCAGCACACCTCCTCTTCCATTCCCTGGATTAACCATCCGCCTAAGATCAGTATTATCGACCCTGCATTTATCTCACTGTTCAGGGTAATATCGATCGCTCCTGTGAGCTTGCAGATAAGGATTGCCAGACTGAATATTCCAAAACCTACAACGATACCGATAAGATACTGGATAACAAATCCTTTCTTTACAAATCCGAGTGTCCTTGCGGGACGCTTCTCTATAAGCTTTGTATACAGAATAAACACTGCAGTAATTATGATAAACGAATAAAGCCTTACTGTCATTATCAGCATATTGGAAGGTGCATCGATAGACATTCCTCTTTTTCTCGCAAACATGATGGTCAGACGCCAAATAAACACCGGTACTTCGGCCAGTATCTCAGCAGATATCAGGATCGCAAGCGTGACCAATATCGTCAGGATCCAGTGAAGACCGGGCTTGCCGCCTTTCGCATTACTTGATGCCAGTTCTCTTGCCTCTGTCACGATCCTGGGCACACCGAAGATTTCCTTCATGAATATAAACCTCCCTCATATCATACGAGTATATGATAGCTTATTTTCGAACAGAGCGGCAAATATGTCGCAAATCGTCATGGATATGTCGCATAAGACATTTTCGCGGTGTCAGATATGACCGTCACGGAAAAGCTGCATCATCTCATTTGTCAGTGAATAATCATCCGGCTGAAGTTCGATCTCTGCTGCAGTCTTCCATTCCGCGATCTTCAGCTCCCCCTGATCCATCCTTATCGTATCATCGCCGTCAACATCGCAGAAAAAACCTGTCAGCAAATCAGATGCAGTACCCCAGGGCTGCGACTTGTAATAAGTAATATTCTTCACCTTGAGGCCCACTTCCTCAAATACTTCGCGGACAACGGTCTGTTCAAGTGTCTCTCCGATCTCTGTAAATCCCGCCACGAGTGCATAATATGGAACATGGGCACGGTTGGCGTATTTGGTCACAAGTATCCTGTCGCCGTTTCTGATGCCAACGATAACAGCAGGATTGATACGGGGATATACGGTATTTCCGCATACCGGGCATACTCTTGCCCTTTCTCTGACTGAATTGACTGTTTTGCTGCCGCAGCGCCCGCAATGTACCGAGTCTTTATACCACTTATCAATATGAAATGCTGTATAGAGAGCGAACATCATCTCGCGCGGTCCTGTCTTCTGATGCCGTATATCATAGATCTTCATGAATTCAAATCCCTCAGGCGCCTTAACTACGGGAGGTGCCGCACGATAGTAATCAGCATCATCGAGGGCAAACAGGAAAGTATATTCCCCGGCTCCCAATTCAGCTGCAGTCGGGAGTATTAATTGACCATCATCAATATGTACCAGACAGTTGTTGCCGTCAAAAACAAACACACGGTCATTAGCACCTGCTTTTTTGTCTGCAATAAATTCATTATGTAATCTATGGGGGTATATATCCTGTATCATATTACGTAATCCTTAATCCTGACGTCCTGCTTTCATCTGCTTCTTGCACTCATACATACGGCTGTCGGCAAGTGCCTCTACATCTTCAAGTTTATCCCTGCCAGCCACATACTCTGCTGTACCATATGCGATAGACAGAGGCACCTGCAGGTCTATCTCTTTATCATTATTGATCTCTTCCATCCTTTTCTCAAAGGCCTTCATAGCATTTTCCATCTTTCCCACGATGATCGCTGTGAACTCATCACCTCCGGTCCTGAAGCACCTGCCAAAACCTCCAAGAGACTCATCAATACATATGGCTGCGGCGACTATCAGTTTGTCACCTTCACCATGTCCGTATTCGTCATTTGCCTTCTTCAGGTAATTAAGATCCATTTGCATTATGACACACTTGAGCGACTCCTTCTTCTTGATCTCACTCTCATATTCATAGAATGCCTCACGGTTGCTGATACCCGTAAGTGCGTCTGTATAGGCAACTTTCTGCATCAGTTCGGTCTTGATACTCTTCTCGCTGATCGAGATCAGTTCCCTTACCTCGCTGTAACCCATAAGGATGATAAAGATCAGCAGACCATATCTCGTAAGCAATGCAGTATCCTGTGAATTGGCAAAATAATACCTGAGCAGATCTCCGGCACCTGCAATGAAAACGATAACGACAGACACACCGAGCATTGCCATTCCGCGCTTTCTTCCCTTCTTGCGGACATATCTTATGATCATGTATCCGCAGAGTCCGAGACCTATACCTATGATCATATGTGATACGAACAGCACATCATGGAAATCCAGTTTTGTGAGTCTTACGATTACAAAGTTAACAATAGTATTTGCTGTTGAAAGCCCTATGATCGCCTTGACATACCATTTATTGATACACTCGGTAAATGCGGAGATAAAGATGATCGTAGGGATCGGAAGGAGCATGAGTGTTATAAGTTCGATCATTCTCGGAACAGCGGAATTGTTCGTAACAGCCTGTATAAGAAGTGACCCGGAATTGGAATAACAGGCCAGCATTACAGCCATTACACCGAGAGATACTGTCTCTGTAAATCTTGCCCTGTCCTTGTCGAAGATAAAGCCGCAGACTACCATTACAAGACCTGCCAGCAATACCACAAAACACTGCAAAAACTTTGCAAATTCATTCTGCATTATCTGGCGGTAATAGTCTGCACCTTCCATGAGTCTCATATTACGGAACGACGACCAGGATGAGTCATAAAGAGACTCATATGATATGGTCAGTGTCTTTGTTCCTTCGAACTGCGGTATCGCGATAAAATGAGCATAGTTACCATAATAGTTGCCATAGAATCTGGGAAGACTGGGATGAAAGCTATAGATCAGCTCGTCGTCCAGATAAACATCAAACAGCAGATTGGACTCATCGGTACAGAGCGAAGCTCCCTTGACCATATCTGATGAAATCGTCCTCCACATCCTGTGGACACCTTCTGATCTGTTGAGCTCCAATACGCTCACATACGAACCGTCATCTGACGTCCAGCCCTCTGTCATGTCTATATCCACCATATTGACAGTTCCGTCAGGAATGGAGATACAGAAGATCATTCCAAGTAAAATAAGCATAACAAAAAGGACCACCAGAGTAATATCTGCATATATCCTGGTGGACCCTTTCATTATGGTTGATTACTTGATGTCAGCATGGAAATCCTGCAGAGCCTTAACACCCAGATTAGCATTATGCTTTGCAGCCTTGATTCCCTCAGCCGAAGCCTTGGCAGCTGCCATTGTCGTGATATAAGGAACCCTGTGCTTGATAGCTTCCTTACGTATGTAGGAATCGTTATGAACAGAAGTTTTGCCTGCAGGGGTATTGATGATAAGATCGATATCGCCATTGGTGATCATGTCGGCGATATTCGGTCTTCCCTCGTAAAGCTTCTTGACCTTTGTTGCCTCGATTCCGGCACCAACTATCATGTCATATGTTCCGCCTGTTGCCAGGATCTTGAATCCATCTTCAGCAAAAGCCTTTGCAACTTCGATAAGATCACACTTATCTCTGTCGCATACACTCAGGAGCACCGTACCCTCTGTCGGTATCTCTGTCTTTGTCGCTTCCTGCGCCTTGAAATATGCTTCGCCAAACGAAGGAGACAGACCGAGAACCTCACCTGTAGATCTCATCTCAGGACCAAGAACAGGGTCAACTTCCTGGAACATATTAAAGGGGAACACAGCCTCCTTAACACCATAGTGAGGAATATGCTTATGTGTAAGTGAAGGCACGGGCGAAGGATTGCCTGTAAGTTCAGATGTCATGATCTGAGTTGCAATCCTTACCATGTTGATAGCGCATACCTTGGATACAAGAGGTACTGTTCTTGATGCTCTCGGATTAGCCTCCAGAACATAGACAACATCATCCTCGATGGCATACTGCATATTCATAAGACCTACAACATTCATCTCGATGGCGATCTTCTGAGTATATTCCTTGATCGTCTCAACCTGCTTGGGGGTGAGATTCATAGAGGGGAGGATACATGCGGAGTCACCGGAGTGAACACCTGCAAGCTCGATATGCTCCATGACCGTAGGAACAAAGCAGCTCTTACCATCAGAGATAGCATCGGCCTCACACTCTGTAGCATGGTGCAGGAATCTGTCGATAAGGATAGGTCTGTCAGGTGTAACACCAACAGCCGCATTCATATAAACAGTGAGCATCTCATCATCGTGAACGACTTCCATTCCACGACCGCCCAACACGTATGAAGGTCTGACCATTACGGGGTACCCGATCTTGTTGGCGATAGCAAGAGCTTCTTCAACATTAACAGCCATACCGGCCTCAGGCATAGGAATTCCCAATTTATCCATCATAGCACGGAAGTGGTCTCTGTCCTCTGCAAGGTCGATCGTCTCAGGCGATGTTCCAAGTATCTTTACTCCGTTCTTCTTGAGATCTGCCGCAAGATTCAGCGGTGTCTGTCCGCCGAAAGAAGCGATAACGCCAAGAGGTTTCTCTTTATCGTGGATAGAAAGAACATCCTCAAGTGTAAGCGGCTCGAAATAAAGTTTATCCGATGTGTCATAGTCAGTGGATACTGTCTCCGGGTTGCAGTTGACGATGATGGACTCAAATCCCATATCCTTCAATGCAAGAGCAGCATGTACACAGCAGTAATCGAACTCGATTCCCTGACCGATCCTGTTAGGACCTCCGCCAAGGATCATTATCTTCTTCTTATCGGAGCAAGGACTCTTATCTTCAGAAAGGTGATATGTGGAATAATAGTACGCAGCATCCTGTGTCCCGCTTACATGAACACCTTCCCATGCCTCTCTTATGCCATATTCATAACGCTTATTGCGGATCTCCTCTTCCTTAACATCGAGGATCTTGGCAAGGTATCTGTCGGAAAATCCGTCGAGTTTAGCCTGAAGAAGAACGGGCTTTGCGGGAACCTCGCCCTTATGCTGCATGAGAGCTTCCTCTTCATCAACGAGCTCCTTCATCTGCTCGATAAACCAGTGCTTGATCTTGGTAACCTCGTAGATCTCATCGATGGTAGCACCCTTACGGAGAGCTTCGTAGATGATAAACTGTCTCTCGCTTGTAGGATATGTAAGCTTCATAAGGAGTTCTTCTTTGGAGAGCTTATTGAAATCCTTGGCAAATCCCAGTCCGTATCTGCCTGTCTCAAGGCTTCTGATAGCCTTCTGGAAAGCTTCCTTGTATGTCTTACCGATGCTCATAACTTCGCCGACAGCTCTCATCTGAGTGCCGAGCTTGTCCTGTGCACCCTTGAACTTCTCGAATGCCCAGCGTGCGAACTTGATTACAACATAATCTCCGTCAGGTACGTACTTATCAAGTGTTCCGTACTTGCCGCAAGGAATCTCGTCAAGTGTAAGACCGCAAGCGAGCATAGAAGATACAAGAGCGATCGGGAAACCTGTTGCCTTTGAAGCCAAAGCAGAAGATCTTGATGTTCTCGGGTTGATCTCGATAACAACGATTCTGCCCGATACGGGATCATGTGCAAACTGGCAGTTACAACCGCCGATAACTTCGATAGCTTCAACGATCTTGTAGGAATATTCCTGGAGCTTGTCCTGAACATCCTGGCTGATAGTAAGCATAGGAGCTGAACAGAAAGAGTCACCTGTGTGGACGCCGATAGGGTCGATGTTCTCAATGAAACAAACGGTGATCTTGTTGTTGTTAGCATCTCTTACAACCTCGAGCTCAAGCTCTTCCCATCCGCTGATGGACTCTTCTACGAGAACCTGACCAACAAGGCTTGCCTGAAGACCGCGCTCGCAGACTACCTTAAGCTCGTCTACGTTATATACGAGACCGCCGCCTGCGCCACCCATTGTGTAAGCAGGTCTCAAAACTACAGGATAGTGAAGTTCCTCAGCGATCTTAACAGCTTCGTCAACAGAGTATGCCTCATGGCTTCTGGGCATCTCGATACCGAGCTTGTTCATTGTATTCTTAAATTCGATTCTGTCCTCACCACGCTCGATAGCATCAACCTGGACACCGATAACCTGTACGTTATACTTCTCCAGAACGCCTTCCTTAGCGAGCTCGGAACATAAATTAAGGCCGGACTGTCCACCCAAATTAGGCAGCAATGCATCCGGTCTCTCCTTATCAATAATCTGTGTAAGTCTCTTAACATTAAGCGGTTCGATGTAAGTCCTGTCTGCAATACCAGGATCTGTCATAATCGTAGCCGGGTTGCTGTTCACAAGAACAATCTCATAACCAAGCTTTCTCAGTGCCTTACATGCCTGGGTTCCCGAATAGTCAAACTCACATGCCTGACCGATGATGATGGGGCCTGAACCGATAATCAGAATCTTGTTGATGTCGTCTCTCTTGGACATAATTAATCACCTCCGATTTTTTATCCTATTTAATATAACATATTTTTTTGTAATATGAGTGACATATTTTTCGGGATGACAGGCAGGATAAAAATGTGATTTTTATGCACTTTTATGGTTGTTTTTCTGATGCGTTCAGGTAAGTGATAAAGGCTCACACCCAGGTTCCGGTAACCAGTCTGATAACGTAGCACACCAACAGCATTGCAGCAACGATGATAAGCGCGATGTTGTTTGCTTTCTGCGGGATCTTTACCACAGAAAGTTCGTTAAGCGTCTCAGCTATAATAACAACCGCGATAACAGGCCAGAGCGGATGATAGTAAAATGCCTCTTTGAAATCAAGCTTAATAACAGCCGTAAATGCCCTTGTAATACCGCACAGCGGACATGGAAGGCCAAACAGAAGTTTCATGGGACAATTGTATATTCCAAGGACTGCAAAAACACCCAGGGTCACAATGACCCCAAGCACTACGGCAAACGATATGATCTTACTGCGGCGGTCTTTGGTCTCTTCCATATTTACGGGACAGAAAGACCCGCTCCTTTCAGAGCGGGTCAAGTGTGACTTTTTTGTCTGCAAGATCCTTTAGGGATTACTTAGCATACTTACCGTCGATAAATACGACCTCTTCGTCTTCCTTGAAGGGCTCACCATAAACTTTCATCAGGCAGATAACCCAGTCTATGAGATCCCAGACTCCGCAGCCACCAACCGTAAGGAGCTTCAGGACACCAAGTCCGATCTGTCCTCTGAGGAAACGGTCAACTCCGAAGCAGCCAAGGAACCAGCAGAAAAGCCAGCAGTAAAGGTGCTTATTAAATCTTTTTTCCATGGTTTTTCACCTCCTCAAATAGAAATATATAATAAAACCCTTTTTTTTACAATAATTTCGATAAAAAAAATCTAAAAACTGATTATTTGATCACGGAAAAGAACACAAGATCATCTGATTCGCTGGTGTTTATCAGGCTGTGGCTGTGACCGTCCTGACAGTAATGACACTCTCCCGGACAGACTGCCACTTCTCCATCATCAACAAGTTCTATTCCGGAACCAGACAGAACGTAAAGCATCTCAGCCTCTCCCGTATGGCGGTGATATCCGATCGAAGCGCCGGGTTCAAGACGGCCGAGCATTATCTTTGTGCTCCCGTCAGTCGTCATCTTATTGTAGAATGTGCCCTTACCGCCTTTGAATTCATAATTCGGTGTCCACTCGGCAGAATCAAAATCAATAACCATTATAATATATCCTCCATATAAGTCTTAAGGGGATGAAGCCCCATATTATCATAGAAAGCCCGGGCGCCTGGATTGCACTCCCAGACGTTGAGAGTCACGTTGTAGCATCCGGTATCGCGGGCATATGAACGGGTGTATTCATAAAGCGCTTTCCCGACATGGCTGCCGCGGCATGTCTCATCAACACACAGGTCATCAATATAGAGTGTCTTCATATCAGTGAGGACGTTATCTCCATGCACTTCATTAATGATACAGAAACAGTACCCGACAACAATGTCATCCCCGGATACGGCAACAAATACCGGACGCTGTTCGTCCTCAAAGATCTCGAGTAACTGCGCATCATTATATTTGCGGCCTATCTTAAAATGATCAGGTCTCCCCAGATGATGAACCAGGTCTACCTGGTCCAGCAGGTGTTTCACCCGATCCAGATCCTTCGGCTGTACCCTCCGTATCCGTACCTGCATCTGCTGCCTCCTTCTCTTCCTGCTCTTCCATCTCTTTGAGGAACTGAGCAGCATCGTCTATAGCCTCATCCATATCGTCTCCGACATCCACGTTAAGAGGCTTACGCTTAAACAGGATATCATACATAACAGGCACAATATAAAGAGTCATGAAAGTTGCATAGAGAAGACCCGCAGCGATAACTACAGCCATACCCCTGCCCAGCTGTGTTGCCATACCGGTACCGAACATCATCATTGACATTGCGAGTATAGTAGTCAATGCCGTCATAAGAATAGGTCTCATACGCGTCTTTCCTGTGGCGACAAGCGCATCCCATCTCTCCATTCCGCCTATACGCAGCTGGTTTGCATAATCGACGAACACGATACCGTTGTTAACGACCGTGCCCATAAGGATAACAAATCCCAGAATGGACAGCATGGACAGAGGGTTGTTGGTGGCCAGAAGTCCCAGCATACCGCCTGTAAACGCGAGCGGAATAGTAAACATGATAATGAACGGAGACAGAAGGCTCTGGAACTGTGCAACCATTATCAGATAGATGAACAGCATGGCAAGAGCCGCGAGTTCCAGCATCTGTGTAACCATCTCCATGACCTGTGTGGACTCACCCGTAACCTCGATCGAATAACCGTGAGGCAATGTCTCACTATATTCATTCACCTTAGGTTCAACATCACGCGCGAGAAGTGTCGCATTATAACCTTCAGCGATCGAAGCAGATACAGTAACATAATGCGTCAGATTCTCTCTTCTGAGGGAGTTTGTCGTCTTAGTCTCGATGACTTCGGCAAATTCGGAGAGTTTGTGTGTCTTATTCTCCTCCTCTTCCTCATTCTTATCGTCTGCATCATCATCTTCTTTGTTATCTTCACCCGACATCATTGATGCCATCTGATCAAGGGAAGACATACCGCTTCCAGTACTTCCACTCATTCCGGCAGAAGCAGCCGCACCGGTCATATCCACTTCTTCGAATTCGACATCCATAAGAGTTTCTTTGGTAATGGTATCTGTATTATCTACTACAACAACCTTCATCTCTGTGCCATTGACAGTGATGGATGTCGAATTCACCGACTGCGAAGTGTGTGACAGGATCCCTGCATAAATCTGAGCTACCGTAAGTCCATAGCTCATAGCCTTGTCGCGGTCAATTACGACCTGCAGTGTATCGGCACCTGACTGGAAGTTATCTGATACATCCTCAAATCCTTCCTGTGCTTCAAAGATCTCTCTTACCTCACCGCTGATCCTCTCAAGTTCCTTATAGTCGTCACCGAATATCTTGACTGAGAAACCGGATCCTCCTCCCAGCATGGACGAATCCATCATCTGGCTTGCCTGAACTTCGATCTCACCCGGGAATTCCGCCATATCCTCTTCAATGACCTTGCCGACGGCCTTCACCTGCTCAGCAGGCGCTCCCTCTGCAAGAAGTACGCTGACGGTATAGCTTCCCCATGAATCAGAAGAGTTGCCCAGACCACCGCCGAAGAAACTCAGAGTGCTGGTGCTGTCCATGGCACCTACGTTCTCAACTCCATCAACAGCGATGATCTTATTGATTATCGCATCAACCTCGGCATATGACTCCTCACGGGTGTATTCCTTAGGTGTCTTGATATTGATCTGCACCTCATTTGTAATCATCTCGGGAATATAGACGATACCCATTCTGAAAACCTGCCATACAGAGAAAGCAAGGAGAGAAATGGTAACAAGCAGAGGCACCACCTTGAACCTGAGACACCATCTGAGAGACTTTCCATATGCTGCCTGGATCTTATCCATGATCTTATGCTCTTTGGGCATTGTCTTACGCATGAGCGTACTGGAAGAAGCGGGCACTACCGTGAGAGCTATTCCGAGTGATGCAACAAGACAATATCCGATGGACATAGCCATTGGGTACATAAGTGTTCTTACCGTACCGCTCGCGAAAACTCCCGGCAGGAATACGCAGATAGTCGTAAGCGTTGAAGCAATGATAGCTCCCCTTACCTGCTTAGCGCCCTGAACGGCAGCTCTTGGAGCAGGAAGTCCCAGACCACGCAGTCGGAAGATATTCTCCATGACAACGACAGAGTTATCCACGAGCATACCTATGCCCAGCGACAGACCCGACAACGTTATCATGTTCAGCTGCAGTCCGGTAAAGTACATAAGTACGATAGCCAGAAGAACAGACAGCGGTATACTTATTGCAACTACTATCGTAGGCTTGATAGCCCTGAGGAAGATAGCCAGTATAACGATTGCAAGGATAGCACCGATTATCATGCTCTGGAAAACAGACTCAACGATCATCCTGATATAGTCACCCTGGTCAACAAGGTTGACTGCATTCATTCCGGGATATCTCTCACAGAGATCTTCAATTGCCGCATTACAGTTCTTTGATACATCGTTTGTACCCGAACTCGATGACTTATAAATGCAAAGGATTATCGTATCGTTTCCATTCAGTTTGCCATACGATTTGCCTGAATCATCGATTATCTGTATATCGGCAATATCCTCAAGACGAACGGTGCCGATCAGTTCATTATCGATAAGCAAAGCTGATGCGATCTGCTCGGAATCCGTAAACTCTTCACCTACTCTGAGAAGCCAGGAGTTGTCATCCTTATCATCAATATATCCTATAGGCATTGAGAAATTCTGGGCATATATCAGCTGTGACAAGGTTGATGGTGTAATAAGCGTATCTGCGTTGGCATTCTCGAGAGCGGTTTTCTTAGCTGCATCATACTGCGCCTGAGCAGAATCCAGCTGAGCCTGCGCATCCGACAACTGTACTGCCGCAGTTGAAAAACCTACTGCCGCATCCAGCTGACCTTGAGTAAGACCTGTGAAGGCGGACTCCAGACCGTTAAGCATCTGCGGGATATTATCAGCCATTTTGGAAAGGTCGTTAAGTCTTGATGACAGACTGTCAAGCATAGAACTCATTGAACCGGTAGGGTCCATTGCTCTTATCTGCTCTATCAGTGCGGATATGCCGCTGATCACGGAAGTGATCCTGCGTGTTGTGGAGATCAGATTGTTGAATGATGATCCGTCAATATTCACACCGATGGCTTCAAGAGCATCGATCATGCCATCGATAGTTGCAACAATTGCCGCTATCCTTGCTTCGTCAACACCGGAAGCTGCCAGATTAGCGGCTGTAAGTTCATCCATAGCCGCTCTGTACGAATCCGATGCGGCCTGCTGAGCCGTTACTGCCTCCGAATAAGCATCGCTTGCTGCTTCATGTGCCGCAATTGCATTGTTGAGGTTTTCTTCAAGCTGCTTATATTCATCAGATGAAGTGTCTGCATCAGGATCGGCAAGATACTCATCCATATCCTGCTGGGCACTCTCCATAGCCTCTCTCGCCTCATTGAGATCAGAGGTCGCCGAAGCGAGAGCTTCGTTAGCAGCATCCAGAACCGGCCTTGCCGCATCTACGGCTTTCTGTGCCTCCTGAACCCTTGCCTCTGCTGCATCGGGAAGCCCTGCCATCTGATCTCTGAGATCTTCCAGTCTGCTCTTTATATTATTGATCGTACTCTTCAGACTTCTGGCGATTCCCGGAGCCTGTTTATCAAGCTGAGAGAACAATGCAGATGACATCGTCGAACCGAAGTTTGACTGTGATTCATCGAGGAGTTCCTGCGCCTCGTTCAGTTTGTCTTTTGCCTCGTCAAGCTTATCCTGAGCTTCAGCCAGCTGCTCATCTGTCTTGGCAAGGATCCTGTCATTCAGTTCGTCTATCTTCTCCTGATTAAGTTCGACCTGAACTGACCTCTCAACAAGACCAATGGTAGATATGCTGGCAACGCCATCCTGTCTGGATATGGCAGGTATTACATCATAATCCACAAAGTCTGAAAGCTGGTAGATATCATAACCTTCACGCTCAACAGCAACATACATCGTAGCCAGCATATCCATGCTGATCTCCATTATGTTAGGTGTCATCGCTGAATCAGGAAGATTGCTCTCTATCTGATTAATAGCGGAAGACACTCTTACCATTGCCGTGTTCATATCGGTACCGTCGGCAAACTCCAGCTGGATCATGGAATAATTCTCAGAGCTTGTTGACAGTACGTTCTCAACACCGGAAATCGTACCCAGTGCATTCTCGAGAGGTCCCGTCACCTGATCTTCAACCTTCTCAGGGCTTGCACCGGGATACAGGGTGACAATGATAAGATACGGAAGACTCATCTCAGGAAGCAGATCCATCTGAAGATGCGTGAGGGATACTGCACCCATCGCAATGATAATGATGGCAGCCACAAGTATCGTAAAAGGCTTCTTAACACTTAGTCTTTCCATATTCTATCCAACATTTTTCAATTTATTACATTCAAGAACGACTAATTCTATTATGGTCATTCACCCTTGTCAATGGTTTCCAAAGTATCAGGCTCCAGTTTCTGAACCATCAGCATCCTTGCATCAGCGCTCAGTTCATCTGTGGTGGATGAGGCGACCCTCTCCCTGTCAAATACATCAAGGACATCAATATAGATATGCGATCTTCTCCAGGGATATCTCTCCTTGATGGTCTCGCCTCCCTGAATGGTTGCAACCACTACCGGAACCTTTGCTTTCTGGGCGATCTTAAACACTCCAGCATGGAACTTGAGAAGTTTATACTTCTTGCTCCTTGTTCCTTCGGGATAGACGGCTATCGATACTTCATCACGTTTGATAAGATCAACGGCGTCAAGAATAGTCTTCATGGAACTTCTGGGATTTGACCTGTCAATGGGGAGAAAACAGCACTTGCGTATAATTCTTCCGTAAATGAAGTAGTTGAAGTTCTCCGGTTTTGAGATAAAAGCCAGATCGTATTTCCGCCATGCATACCAGGAAATGATCGGGTCGAAATTACTTCTGTGGTTACAGACAAGCAGGAATCTTCCAGCAGGCATCTTCTCAAACCCGGTAATATGGATCTTAACACGCAGGATCTTCATCGCGATCCCGGTGGAACTGTAAAGAAGCCAGCGGTAGAACTTGCTGTTCCTGTCATATGTCATCACTTTCTTGCTGATAAAAAGGGGTGAGATGATCCATACCAGAAGATAAAGAACCACGATTCCCAATATCGTCCAGAGAAGTCCGAATAAGATGTATTTCCAAAGCATCAGTACATAGATCCCTTCTGTTTTTTAGAGCCTGAATCCAAGCGGCAGGAGTTCAGACAGGGTGTGAACATCCAGTTCGCCCTTCTCGTCAGGCAGTATGACCAGAAATGACTCAGGATCAGTGAATTCGTTCATCACCTGTCTGCATACACCACACGGTGCACACTTACTCTTCGGTTCCTCTCCTTTGGCACCGCCGACTATGGCGATGGCCTTGAAATCAGCGGGCTTATTATACCCGTCACTTACGGCTTTTACAAAGGCTGTTCTCTCGGCACATATCGATGGCGAGTAAGCTGCATTCTCAATATTGCAGCCAAGATATACTTTCTCGTCTGATGTGAGCAGTGCCGCACCCACAGTAAATCCCGAATAAGGAGCATATGCCATCTCCCTTGCCTTATTGGCCTCATCTGCCAGCTGATAAAAATCGATTCTCTTCATTTTGTATTTCCTCCCGTCAGAATCCTGATCATCTGTCTATGGTGACTATTATAGCCTCACCCGGCTGCAGATTATAACGTCTGTATGAATTCGTAAGACTCTTTGTGTTAAGATGCCTTCCCTTATCCGAATACCTTCTTACCGCGGAACTCTGATATCTCTTGCCGCCGTTGTACATAACAAACTGTCTGAGAGAAGGCGAAGTATTGGCGATGACCAGATATGATCCGTTCTCTGAATCGAACTGGGAGACTGAACAGTCAGTAAGGAATTCCGCTGCTGTCTGTTCGCCCTCGCTGCTCATCGGGTCGGCCACATTAACATACATTCTTCCGGTCCCCTCCATATCTCTGATGAGAGCAACAACATCAAAGACCATCTTCATTTCCTCGCCCCCCTCGAAAACACTCCAGTCGCCATAAAGGGACGGCTTGAACGTGATGCCCACATCGAGCATCGACAGTTCAACAAAATAAGTGTCATCCCCCAGGAATGCTGCCAGTATCCTGGCAGCGTTGAACTCGCCGTCCAGTTCTACTCTGCTGATGAATTCACCCATATCGTTGCCGGCAGTGACTCTGGGGGCATTATATCTCGTAGTCTCATATGTCTTCCCGAGCCTCTCGATAAACGTCAGATCTCTGTCTTCAGTTCCTGCTTCCGAGCTTATGGTGAGTTCTGATGCGTGAGCATCAGCTGACGAAGTCATAGTACCGCCGTCATATTGCATTCCGTCGATGAATATAATCTTGTCCTTAAGGTCCATGTAGTATTCAGATTGTGTTATCAGACCGATTACATAATCGACATAACTTGAACGCTGAACATCGCTGGTGAAGCAGGATGATGAATCATTGATCTCGATATAGACCTTATCGAACTGTCTGCTCCACGGGAGAGCAGTTCCGTTATTGATCCTCATAGCGCCGTAATCTGAAGATACAGAACCGCACATATACGCGATCAGACCTTCTACCTGTTCCCTTCCGGTAAATGATCCGAGCACAAACCACGGGTCAGCATCTGCTTCCCTTACAAGCCTCAGGCTCTTCTCAAGTGACCTGACATCAGATATCCTTACCGTATTTCCATCCTCATCAGTGTGGAGAGTACCTGTGGAAAGCTCACTTATTCCATAGAACACATCTGCACAGAAACCATCCCTTCCGATACCGAGATTATTAAGTCTTATGGCAGCAGGACAGCAGGTCTTTATCCCGTCTGTAAAGCTCTGCGGAATGTCTGATTCACCTATACTGTCAGGACCGACATATATCTGATCTATCATTACAGATCCTACACCTTCAAAGGCAATATTGATCCTTACATCATCATCGGACGTCATGATATCGTTTACGATGAACACGGCAGAATACTCAGTGAACTTCTCCGAGATCTTCTTCGCGGTAATACCCTGTCTTCCGAAGTTCTTTCCTTCAAGCCATGCCATAACGCCCTTCTCAGGTACGGAGTCACTCCTCATGTACAGACTGATCTTGTAGAACTTATCCTTGATAAACAGATCAGATGATTTACCGGGAAGCTTCTGTGACAGCACATGAAGATTATCGGTAATCCCTGAGAGTCTGACAGCGCTCTTGCCGTCATAATTATCTGCCGTGAGTTCTATGGATGTTCCTGCACCTATCGCTTCCCAAACACCGTTTCCCGAAGGATCTGTCTTGCCTGCCCACTCGTCACCGTTATCCTCAACGGTAAGCGAGGCATATGAGTTATTCGTCTCAATAAAGCAGATATCCCCCGTCTGTACGGCATCCTCGGGAATATCCTTTGCAAGGGTGAAATCAGACAGTACCGACGCTGTACAGATGCCCCTTGAGCTCATCAGGATGATCCTGTTGCCGGTGCAGTAGTGAACACTGGATACTCCAAGATCCTCGGATGATATCGTAACAGAATCACCTGTCTTATCAGAGATGATCACGGCAGTATTATCATCAGTCGATGCGACGATCTGACCTTTGTCCGTAACTGTAAGAGATGTTGCTGTGGAGCCTGTTCCGGATGTTGCCTTGAGCAGCTTAACTTCATCTCCGGATGCTCCTTTGGGAACGATCATGGTAACAGATCCGTCATCGTTCAGTATGTATGCGGAAGAATTGCTGCACGATATGGTCTTTGCAGTTCTGGACCCGTAAATATCACCCGTATCCACCAGTGAATAGATAAAACCGCCGTTCGATCTTAATACCCTGCCATCCTCCGATACAACGAACGTCATATCATCAGTAGCGCCTATGGCAGATACCTTAACACCGTTCATCAGCGGCACATCATAAAACCTTCCGGAATCATAAACACAGAGTCCGCCGTCGGCTGTGATGACAGTCAGGCACCCGGCAGTTGCAGCGCAGGCCTTTACCGTGAAATTCTCCCTGTTGCTGTCAACAGAATTCATCTCGAGATATGTTTTGCCGTCTGCCGATGAGAACACAATGCCATCACCTGTAACTGCATATATCATATTGTCATTGCTGCATATATCCGCGAAGCTGACGTTGCCTCCGTCATAAGCCTTGACCAGCTGTTCCGAGGTAATATCAGCATATACCAGACCAGATTCCGTAAGTGCAGACACCGTATTCTGAAGCACAACCGTCTTCACGATATGCTCCGTCTCATCGAAAGTCTGAGGTATTACCACACCTTTGATCTGTCCGAGCCTTGCAGATTCATATCCTGATATAACACCTTCGAATCTTAACTGCATATTGCCTGCAGCGTCGATAGATACGATCCTGATAGGAGCACCGATAGCCTTGGACGTATTGATTCCGCTTGCTATGACCTCATCGGGATCAAAGAACAGCGATGAACCGGAATCGTCCACCACGGTCATGGAGTAATAGGATGACTCTTTCTCGAAGGACGGATTCCTGACGAGATTCACATTCGGAATATAATCCAGATTAACACCAACACCATTGTATCTTACATTCTCATTCTGGTCAGTCAATGATATCGACACCAGTTCCGACCTGAACCCGAAGATCCCCATCAGAAGCAGGATCAATCCGGACAGCACGACCAGCAAGGCTACTGTCAGCAGTATCAGACGCACCTTACGGCGTCTGAGATTGCCAAATCTGAACTGCTCAAGCCTGTTCACAGAGTTCACCTCCGTCCGGTCTGATACCGTTCATCTTGTATCTCGCTGATGCATAATGTGCCAGGAGCATTCCGGCAGGAAGTATCATGACGAACTGCATCGTATAGAGCCCTACTATACCTTGTCTGTCAACTCCCAGGGCATCACACAGATTATATATACCCGATCCGAAGAAATTGAATATTCCGTGGATCAGTATCGTGGCAAATACACTGTCGAAGGCATAATAGGACAGTCCAAGAATAATACCCGACATGAGTGCATATCCGATGTGCACAGACAGTCCGTGCATTACACCGAATATCACAGATGATATACCGATCGACCACGCCACATTCATACTCCGGTTGATCGAACCGTATATCAGCCCCCTGAACGCAAACTCTTCCGCAGCCGGCACGAAAAAAGTCAGTCCCACGACATACAGCAGCTGATCCCACAACGGATAAGGACTTGAAGTATCATAAGTCTGCATTGACGCATCGTATTCGCCCACTGCTTCCTTCACGGGTTCCATAGCAGTTCCAATGACTCTCACCAGCATCATATATGTGGTCACGACTGCCAGAAGCGCGAAGGCAATAGTGATGGTTGACAGTGCCTGCTGTACACTGATGCGGTTAAACTTTATGAGATCGGATCTCTTTCCGTTGGTGATCTTACCCTCCACCCTCGAGAATATGTACAGACCGATCAGGGACAGCGCACTGGCCAGCAAAGAGTAAACACCCTTGTAGATACCGAGATCTATCTTCATTCCTATCATCGCAAAAGCGGCCGCATAATCTGCGGCCTCAAGTATAAGTACTGCCAGACCTGCCTTAAGAAAAGCAGTAAGGATCTCCAGGACTTTCACCAGTCTCTCAGGCAGCTGCTTCTTCTCCATCACATGGCTCCTCTGACCTTCACACCCTGCTTCACAGCACCATAGTACCGCCTCATGAATGCCACGAAAGCAGCTTCAAGTTCCACAGGATCCTTGATCGAATAGAAATACTGATCACCCGTAGCCGAGAATTCAGTTCTCATTATGACCAGTTCGGGATCCTCATGAGACCCGTCATCGGGGACATAATTGTACATGACAATGTATTCCTTCTTCGACAGGACAAAAGTATCAATGACCGACAGAAAGTAGTCCTTATGCGTGTAAGGGTCCCTGATCACGATAAGTTCATTATCATTCTTATTACTGATTCTCTCGGGCTTCTTCCCTGCCTTGGGATTCGGACGTCTCCTGTTGCTCTTCATTACTGCTCGCCGTCTCCGTTGTCCTCTTCCTCATCGAACAGTTCATCACAGAGCTCATCGTAATAATCGTAGATGATATCTTCCTTGTCCTCATCTATCGTCTGGAGCATGATCTCGCCATTCTCGTCCTCGACCTGCTCCATGATGAGCATCTCCATATCATCCTCGTTTTCCTCATCAGTCAGCAGAACAGCATATGTCTTGCCATTGAGCTCAAATCTGTCAGCATAGATGAAATCCATCATCTCTCCGGTCTCACTGTCCATGATCGTTACGATAGAATCGCTGTAGTCGTTATTCTTGCTGTTGTTATCCATATCAGATCTCCTTCTCGGTTATATGTATCGTGTTCTATGCCAATATGCGTGTTTTGACATATTATTTTAGCATAAATTATTATAATAATAAACATGCTGTCTCCGTTACGGGAATACAAAAAACTCAGAGAAAACGCACTAAGGCGGTCACGCCGGGTGTGTCCGGCATAAGGCTAGCCCAGATACTCCTGCAGGATGATCTCGGCCGCCACCTGATCTATCACTTTCTTCTGATTCTTGGCCTTCACATTGCTGTCGTGAAGATATCTGGACGCTATCACGGTAGTAAAACGCTCATCACGCAGATGGATAGGCAGACCGCATCTCTCCCTGAGACGTGCGGCAAAATCATTAGCCTTGCGTTCGGACTCAGATTCAGTCCCGTCAGTACGCTTAGGCTGTCCCAATACTATTTCAGTTACGTTCTTGGATTCTATTATCTCAACAATGCGGTTCAGAGCCCACTCGTCATCGACACCATTCCAGTTTATGGTCTCAAATCCTTTGGCGATAATGCGCAACTCATCAGACAAGGCAATCCCAATGTGCCTCATCCCAAAGTCGATCCCCATTATCCTGCCTTTGCCCTGCATTACAGCTTGGAGCAGTATTCGGAGATTATAACTTCCAGGAGCTCATCCCTGTCGATCCTCTTGATATATCCTCTGGCGCCCTTATAACTTGTGATGTAGGTGGGATCACCTGAGATAAAGTAGCCTACCAGCTGGTTGATAGGATTGTAGCCCTTCTCCTTCAGCGCACCATAGACATACGTCATGAGGACCCTTGCATTAGCGGATCTGTCACCTGAGAAATTAAACTTGGTAGTGTTTGTACCGGCGTTCTCCACTTATTACCCTCCGTGAGAAACTATCAATAATTTATTGTAGCACACTTATTAGTATAAGCAAAAGGAAACTCAAAGAACTTTCGCCAGAAATGTCCGGAGCCTCTCATTTTCCGGATTGCCGAAGATATTCTCGGGAGTATCCTCGACCACGATCTTGCCCGCATCCATAAAGATGACTCTGCTGGCAACTTCCCTTGCAAAACCCATCTCATGGGTTACAACAGCCATCGTCATGCCTTCCCGTGCGAGATCTTTCATAACATCGAGAACTTCGCCTACCATCTCAGGGTCAAGAGCCGATGTAGGCTCGTCGAACAGAAGAACATCAGGAGACATACAAAGAGCCCGGACAATGGCGATCCTCTGCTTCTGACCGCCTGACAGCTGGTTGGGGTACGCATCTGCACGATCGCTCAAAGCAACCTTGCCGAGAAGCTCGCGGGCCTTTTTCTCCGCTTCTTCCGCATTCATTCCAAGGAGTTTCTTGGGTGCGATCACCATATTCTGAAGGATGGTCATATGCGGGAAAAGGTTGAAATGCTGGAACACCATACCCATCTTCATTCTCAGCTTATTGATATTTGTCTTCGGGGATGTAATATCAACCCCCTCGAAAAAAATGCTTCCCGAGGTAGGTCTTTCCAGCAGATTGAGCGACCTCAAGAGCGTGGATTTGCCGGATCCCGAGGGACCGATGATGACAACTACTTCACCCTTATCTATATTCAGGGTTACACCGTCGAGGGCTTTGATATCGCCACCGTTATAGTACTTCTTGAGATCATTTACCTGGATAAGATGCTGTGTATCATTATCGCTCACTGTTCCTCAGCCTCCTTTCGAGAAGGGATACGAGTTTGGAGAAGAATATGACGATTATGAGATAGATGGCAGCAACTGCCAAGAGAGGCATAAATGCTGAATACGTGCGGCTCCTGATGATATCGCCGCCTTTTGTCATGTCTTCAAGACCGATATAACCTGATACTGACGTCTCCTTGAGGAGTACGATAAATTCGTTGGCAAGTGCCGGAAGGACATTCTTGAATGCCTGAGGGATGACTATGTATGCCATGGTCTGGACGTAATTGAAACCCAGGGATCTGCCTGCTTCGAACTGTCCGTTATCAATGCTCATGATACCCGATCTTATGATCTCCGCCACATAAGCACCTGAATTTATACCAAATGCCAGAATGGCCACCAGCACCTTGTTCTTCGATGATGAGAATATTACAAAGTAGGCTATCATCAGCTGAACAACGACAGGAGTTCCGCGGATTACCGTTAGATAGAGATTGATAAGAGCATTTGTAAAGCTGAGCACAACCTTCCCGACGCCCCTGCGCATATCTGTAATACATTTATCGTACGTGGACCTGATTATGGCACAGATAACACCTAACGCGATGCCGAGGAGCACAGCAAAAAAGGTCACCTCAAGAGTGGTCCCGAGGCCCTTCACTATATACATATACCGGTCATCCTTAACAAAGTTCAGGATGAACTGCTCTCCGATATCGTCAAGCCACTTCTGAAGCCAGTCAGGCAGTAATAACAATAAGTACAATTACCGGTCCTCCACAAAAATATCGCCTTCTATTGTAAAAAATTAAAAGGCGGAAATAAAGTGTTATTTCCGCCCTTTTGTTGTCTTTTTTGAACTAATCTGTCAAAGATCAGCCGTTGGAAGGGATGTACTCCTCGATGATTGCATCAATTGTACCGTCAGCCTTCATTGCAGCAAGTGTCTCGTTGATCTTGTTAAGGAGCTCTTCACTGCTCTTGTTAAGACACATAGCATAATCCTCAACAGCATAAGATGTTGAGAGGATCTGAAGTCCTGCATTAGCCTGAACAAAAGCCTGTGCGGGCTGGTCGTCGATAACAACTGCGTCAACCTGGCCGTTTGTAAGAGCAAGAACTGCGTCTGCACCCTTGTTGAATCTCTCAACTCTCTCGTCACCGATATCATCAGACATATAGATATCGCCTGTTGTTCCCTGCTGAACGCCTACAATGTAATCGCCTGCAAGAAGAGTGTCAACATCGACGATCTCGGAGCCTTCCTTAACGATAACTGACTGAATGCCTGTAGCGTAAGGTGTTGTGAAATTAACAGACTGGAGCCTGTCCTCGGTAACTGTCATACCTGCACAACCGATATCGTACTTACCGGACTGTACACCTGTGATGATGGAATCGAATTCGATGTCCTGGATCTCGAGCTCAAGACCGAGTCTTGTAGCAACCTCTGCTGCGATCTCCTGGTCGATGCCTACGATCTTATCACCCTCATAGAACTCATAAGGGGGGAAATAAGCATTTGTAGCCATGATGAGCTTGCCTTCTTCAACTGTAAGCTTCTTTGCATCTGTTCCTGAACCGGCACATCCGGCCATAGCAAGGCCCATAGCACCGACAACAGCAACTGCAAGGATCTTTGTGATGATCTTCTTCATAACTGTCACTCCTGTTATTCGTTATTCTTCACGGAAATGCTCTATGCACTTCTGTGCCATACCCGTTGATTATATTGCTTATTGTATAAAAATTCATTCTGTCGATTAAATAATAAAACCAGCCGGCAATACGCTATTTTTTGACAATATACTAAATACGCGCGCATATATGCGCGGTTTTATGTAATACATTAGTAATGCAGAAACACACCGTATGAATGATATAATAATTGCCATACTAAGAGATATTACGAAGGACAAAAGGGAATAAGATGGTTTTTTCGAGTCTGTTTTTTGTATTCGTCTTCCTGCCCCTTAACCTGGTGATATATTTTCTCACCAAGTCGCAGAAGGCAAAGAACTACATAATGCTGATCTTCTCGCTCATCTTCTATGCATGGGGTGAGCCGATCGCAGTCTTCCTCATGATAGGAATGGCACTTGCCGATTACCTCATAGCAAGAGGCATCTATGCTGTGGGTGCCAGGACAAAGATTGCCAAGACAGGACTGGTCCTCGCATGCCTGATCGATCTGGGACTGCTTGGACTGTTCAAATATGCCACATTCTTCGTGGGGCAGTTCAGGAACGTTTTCGGGGTGCCTGAGAATGTTGTCAACATCGTACTTCCTATCGGTATCTCCTTCTACACATTCCAGCTCTTAAGCTATGTCGTAGATGTTTACAGGGGCGAAGTCGAGGCTCAGCAGAGCTTCCCCACACTGCTCATGTATGTCAGCCTGTTCCATCAGTGTATCGCCGGTCCTATCGTGCGTTACAGCGATGTCAACAAGGAACTCACCAACCGTAAGGTAACGATAAACGACCTGTCCTACGGCATTGCAAGATTCACGGCCGGACTTGCCAAAAAGGCTGTGCTGGCAAACACATGCGGTTCCATAGCGGATTCAATGCTGGTTGCAGATTCCATCGCACCCGACGAGGCGCTGGCGATCATAGTAACAAGGCCTACGCTGTCCCTGTGGATCGGAGCACTGGCATTCATGTTCCAGATCTATCTTGACTTCTCTGCTTATTCCGATATGGCTATCGGAATGGGCCGCATGATCGGATTCCACTATCTGGAGAACTTCAATTACCCCTATGTGGCAAACTCCGTTACTGATTTCTGGAGGAGATGGCACATGTCACTCTCCTCATTCTTCCGTGACTATGTATATATCCCGCTTGGCGGCAACAGATGCTCCACCGGAAGGCAGATATTCAATCTGCTGGTTGTATGGGCTCTGACCGGATTCTGGCATGGTGCATCATGGAACTTCATGCTTTGGGGTCTTTACTACTTCGTATTCCTCGTCATCGAGAAATTCGTTCTCAGGCGAGTCCTCGAGAAGATCCCGGTCATCTCCAATCTTATTACGCTGGTGATCGTTTATTTCGGATGGGTGCTCTTCAAGTTTACGGACTTCAAGGTCTTGGGTGCTGCGATCAAGGGCATATTCGGCAACACGGCAGCAGGCTTTACGAACTTTGAGACAACGACGAATGTAAAGTCGAACATCCTGTTCCTCATCATCTGCGCCATTGCCTGCACCCCGATCATTCCGGCTATTACAAAGCATATCAACAAACGTTATGAGAATTCTCCCGCAGCAAGGACCATATTCGCGATCGGTACTGTCGCATGCCCGATCATATGCCTGCTGCTTGCAACGATATTCCTCGTAGGCGACAGTTACAATCCTTTCCTTTACTGGAAATTCTGATCAGAAGGTGATAGATAATGTTTAACAAGGACAAGATTGACTACAAAGTAATAGGGATCAACGTTTTCTCGATCATATTCCTTCTTCTGGCAGTGGTATCATGGATACCTGCGTTCCACCCGAAGGAGTCACAGTCTGAGAAGAGAGAGCTTACAAAGTTCCCGGAGTTCACTACTGAGAGTTTCTTCAGCGGCGCTTATTTCTCCGGCATCAGTGACTGGTTCGCAGATACTTTCCCGATGCGTGACGTCTATATCTCCATCAACACAGGTATCAATACCATCCTTAAGCCGTCATCCACACAGATCCACGGTGATGTCATCCAGGGCGATGAGATCCCTACAGGACCTATGGTAACTGAGTCCACAGAGGAATCTTCCGAGGCTTCGACTTCAGACACCTCATCTTCAGATTCTGCAACAGAATCAACGTCCGAGACTACGCCTGAAGTTACCGATCCCGATATGACAGGTGTGCCCGTGGAGCAGCTCGGTGCTCTCCTCATCGTCGGCGATACAGGATATGAGTACTATAACTTTGTACAGTCAACCGCAGACAAATACATTACCGCCATTAACCGTGCAGGTCAGGTGGTCGGTAATGCGGCCAACGTATATGTTATGGTCATCCCTACCAGCATGGATATCACACTTCCTTCTTCAGTAAGGGATTCGATCACAAATGTATCCAATCAGAAGGATGCCATCAACTATATGTACAGTTCCATCGGCAATAATGTTAAGAAGGTCGAGCTCTACGATGCACTCAAGTCACACCGTAACGAGTATATCTACTTCCGTAACGACCACCACTGGACATCACTTGGTGCATGGTATTCATACCTCCAGTTTGCTGAACTCAGAGGACGCGGAGCATGCTCCCTTGAGAACGACTTTACGTCAAGAGAGTTCACAGGATTCAGAGGAACTTTCTATAACGACTCCGGTAAGGATCAGCGTCTTAACAATCCTGATACTGTTGTTGCCTACACACCTAATGTCACCAATGATATCAAGATCACACAGAAGGACGGAACACCTCTGAACGGATGGCGCATCATCTACGATGTATCCGACTGGCGTTCGGATTCCAAATACAACACTTTCATCGGCGGTGACAACCCGTGGTCCGTTATCACTAACCCTACAAAGACTGACGGATCTGCGTGCCTTATCATCAAGGATTCCTTCGGTAATGCATTCACGCCGTTCCTCGTACCGGATTACCAGTATGTTTATGTACTTGACTACAGATACTACAAGCTCATCTCCGGCAACCACCTGCTTGATGTTGTGGCTCAGTACAATATCAATGATGTTATCTTCTGCAACAACATCTCATCCACGCGTAACAAGGATCTTGTCAACGCAATAGCAAACTTCGTAGGTTAAAGAACACCGGTTCGGTCAAATAATAATGCCGGCTCACACGGGCCGGCATTATCTTTGTTATGGTAATTGAAAGATCAGTCGTGATCGATCGTGGAATCGATCTCCTTAAGATTTGTCTGAACACGGGCAATGCTCTCACCGAGAGTATTGTTGACATCCTCAAGCAGGCTTCTGACATACAGATGCGCATTACGGCGGAGTTCCTCAGCCTGCGCTTCCGCATTTGCAATAATGTTGGCAGCCTCTTCACGTGCACCCCTGGTGATCTCGTGATCGTTCACCTTCATGGCATACATACGGTTAGCATCGTCGAGGATCTTCTTGTTCTTCTCGCGGGCGGTATTGATAATGTCCTGTGCCCTGTTAACGATGTCGTTAGCCTGTGCGATAGAAGGGGGAAGATTACGCTTCAGTGCCTCGAGAGAGTTGATGGTCTCGGATCTCTCGATCGAACACTTATCCGTAAAAGGTACGCTCGACGCATCCTTGATCGTATCGATCAGGAAGTCTATATGCTTGATAGCATCATAGCGTCCGCCGCCCTGTCCCTGATTGCCATTCTCATTGTCCATAATTGATTCCTGCCTTTCCGTTAGCCTAAACGCTACAGTTTATCTTTGTGTAAGTTTCTCTTTTACTATATCTACTATCTCGGCCGGTACCATCTTCGAGATGTCACCGCCGTAATGACCGACTTCCTTGACTATACTCGAGCTTATGAGCGACATATCATCCCTGCATGGAAGCAGGAGACAGTCATACTCGGGTAAGAGAAGCCTGTTTGCCAGGGCAAGCTCGGCTTCATATCGGAAGTCAGACTCGGATCTGATCCCTCTGACAACGGCACAGCAGCCCAGCTCCTTGTACAGATCGACCAGAAGTCCCGATGAACTGATCACTTCTATATTATCATAATTTGCCAAAGATAGCCTCACGAGTTCTTCCCTCTCTTCAACAGAGAAAAGGGCTTTCTTGGCAGAGTTCTCCATGACAGCCACCACCAGTTTATCGCATACCTTGGATGCGCGTCTGGCAATATCACGATGTCCTCTTGTGAAGGGATCAAAACTGCCCGGGAAAAGAAGGATCTTCATCACGTATCTCCTGTTTCTTTCTCTCTCTTAAAAAATGTTATCACTGTAAGCCCATAACTACAAGAACGAACCTCGGATAATATCATTTTCGCGCTGTCGAAAGGCAGGTCCGATGCATGTTCGCACAACAGGATCCCGTCCGGCTTAAGCATGTTGCAGCGTTCAACAATCTCACAGGCAGCCATGCATGCCTTCTCTGCCATTCTGTAAGGCGGATCCATGTAGATAATATCGAAGGATGCCCCCTCCTCACCAAGAGTCTCAAGAGCCCTGTCATAAGGAGCTTTTATTATGCGGAATGTCTCCCCTTCAGATTCATGTATCCTGTCGAGATTACGGCGGATCGTATCGATCTGCTCACGTCCCTTATCCACCATCACACAGGAATCTGCTCCACGGCTTACAGCCTCAATGCCGATCTGACCGCATCCGGCAAACAGATCCAGGAAATCTGAACCGGGAACACGCATCTGGAGGATCGAGAACAGTGATTCCTTAACCTTGTCAGTAGTCGGGCGCGTGGTCTCTCCTTTGGGTGCAAACAGAACTGTGCCTCTGTAATTTCCGCTGACGACTCTCGGCATTTTTTACAGTCCTCCCATCCGCGAGCCGAACCTCAGTTCAAACAGGACTTTGACAGCATTCCCTATACGCTCGCGTTCCTCACTGTCAGAACCACTGAGGACGTCATTTACACACTCAAGAGCTTCCTTGACAAGAGGAAGATCCGTGTAAAGGTTGGCGGCACGAAGAGACGGGATACCATGCTGTCTTGTACCGTAGAAATCTCCGGGCCCCCTGAGCTTAAGATCTGCTTCGGCTAACTCGAACCCGTCTGAGGATTGGCACATAAGAGCCATACGGCTCAATGCCTGTTCGGACTTTGACTCTGATACGAGGATACAGTATGCGTTCTTATCCGACCTGCCCACACGTCCGCGGAGCTGGTGAAGAGTGGATAATCCGAATCTGTCAGCATCCATAATGACTATAAGATTTGCATTGGGATTATCAACACCGACTTCTATGACCGTAGTCGATATGAGTATCTTTATCTCACCTTCAGAGAAACGCTCCATGATACCGAGCTTTTTCTTCTCCGGCAGAGCCCCGTACATTACTTCACATGAGTATCTTGAGGTGATCCCTCTTGCATCAAGGATCTTCTTCATCTCTTTGACGCTGGTTACATTGGCAAAACCCACGTCAGAGTTTACATAATTATCATCAAATATCTCGTCTTCTTCCTCATCTACCTTGGCACAGACAACATATACCTGCTCACCGTAGCTCAGTTTTGTCTCGATTGCGGCAAAGATGACATCATCATCCTTGGAGTGAACAAAACTCGTCTTAACAGGTTTGCGGCCTGCCGGTTTCTGTCTGATGATCGACGTCTGCATATCTGAATAGATCACCATAGCCAGCGTACGGGGGATCGGAGTGGCAGTCATAACGAGATTGTGAACTGTGCGGTCGTCAGAAGCCAGCAGCAGTTTCTCACGCTGCCTGACGCCGAATCTGTGCTGCTCATCTGCTATAACGAGAGCCAGATCCCGGAATGCCACATCATCAGTCAGGAGTGCGTGCGTTCCTATAACCACTCCGGCTGAACCGTCTTTTATCCTGGCCTTTATCTCCTTCTTCTCCGAAGCCTTAGTCTTTCCAAGGAGCAGCGATACATCGATTCCGCTGCCGCCGAGAAGTGACACGGCAGTATCATAATGCTGCTTGGCGAGTACTGATGTCGGAGCCAGCAGTACAGCCTGGTGCCCCATTAGAGAGCACATTGCCATAGCAAGGATAGCCACGGCAGTCTTGCCGGAGCCTACATCACCCTGTACAAGTCTGTTCATGGGGACATCGCTCATAAGGTCTTTTTGTATCTCAGACACAGCCTGCTTCTGATCATCAGTCAGGATAAACCCGAGATTATTGAGTATATGCCTCCACTTTGCACCGGCATCATTACCTATCTTCTGAGGAACGACCACGGGTGCCTTGAGAGTATCCCTGCCTTCTTTCTGCATAGACATGCCTACGCCCAGAAGGATCAGTTCCTCATATGCTATCCTTATCCTTCCCCTCTCCGCTTTCTCGGGGGATTCGGGGAAATGCACCATCCTGAGAGCCTCGCCGGGTCCCGGAAGATCGTGCGCCCTGCTGAGAACGTCAGGTATCACATCAGGTATCTGATCGCCCACAAGGTCAAGCGCTGTCCTGATCCACTTGGAAAGATCCCTCGAGAACAATCCGGCCGTCTGGTGGTATACGGGTTTTATCAGTGATTCCCGATCCACCCTGTCCCGGTGTTCGATATAAGGGTTTACCAGAGTCGGACGGCCATTATAGAACTGTATCCTCCCGTGAACGAACACATTATCACCCTTAGCAAACTTGCCTGCAATGTATGGTGAATTGAAGAATGTCACTCTGATCCTGCCAAGACCGTCATCCAGCATAAATGAGATATTCCGCGTCCTGCTCCTGGGATTCATCTGAGGCGCTGTCGATACAACAGCTTCAAAGGAACATTCCTCACCATCCTCACACATTGTGAAATGCTTTGTAATGCGCCAGTCTTCATATCTTCTCGGAAGGTCATAAAGAAGGTCATATACCGTCCTGATATCGAGAGCCTCAAGCTTCTCTGCCTTCTTTGGCCCTATACCATACAGATCTGACACATTGGATGACAGTGTAACTTTTGCCATATGGTCACACTTTCTTCATGCAGACATGACTGACGGGACACGTACTGCACATAGGTTTCTGCGCTTTGCAGTACGTTTTTCCCAGATCCACTGCCATGTGTCCGAGTGATATCTTATACTCGTCTGGAACGACCCGGTTAAGGTCTTCTTCGACCTTCAGAGGATCAGTATTATCTGTCAGTCCCAACCTGTACATAACACGTTTGCAGTGAGTATCTACAACGATAGCAGGCACGCCGTAGACTTCGCCGACAATAAGGTTGGCGATTTTCCTGCCCACTCCATAACATGTCATGAGGGCATCCACATCACAGGGCACTTCATGTCCCCATTCGTCACAGTATTTTCGCGCGAAATCCTGCACAGACCTGGTCTTGGATGCAGTAAGACCGCAGGGTTTAATAATCCCGCTTATATCTTCCGCAGGGGCTGCCTTGATATCATCCATCGTGGGATACTTCTCGAAAAGCTCTACCGCCGTAGCATTGACTCTCTTATCTGTGCACTGGGCTGACAGGATCCCTCTTATGGCCAGTCTGTCCGGAGCCTCATGATCAAGAGAACAGCATGCATCGGGAAAGGCAGTGGCCAAAGCACTGATCACCTTAAGTCCCCTGGCTTTAGTCACCCTGTTCGAAGCCATGATCATGACTCCTTAGGGGGCATAGCGAAAGAGAAGTCAAACCGGGCGCCTCCCAGTTCCCCGCTCTCAGAGCATGTGATCGTCTGACCGTGAGCAGCCAGGATCTGTTTGCAGATATAAAGCCCGAGACCAAAGCCTTCAACCTTACGCGACGGATCACCTTTATAGAAGCTCTCGAATATCCTCTTACGCTTATCCTCCTCGATTCCCGGGCCGGAATCCTCAATAGTGATGTCGATCCTGCCCTCTCTCGGCTTACCGTCAGTAGATACTTTGATCGTTCCTCCTGTCGGCGTAAATTTAATGGAATTTGAGATTATATTCACAAGTACTCTGCAGAGCTGCTCTGCATCACCATATGCAATATTATTCGGTCCGGGATCGAGGGACGTGACGATCCTGATGTCCTTATCCTTCAGCTGACTCTCAAGGTTATCTATGATATCGCGGATCATATCGCTTGTATTGAATGCCTCCACCAGTTCCGGGTTCAGGTGCGCCAGCGATGAAGCCTCAGTCATGGATACGACGAGTCTTCTGATACGGTCTGTCTCCTGCTTGATAAGGTTAAGATATCTGTCCCTGTCGGAAGGCGGGATGGTTCCGTCGAGCATCGCTGTTACAAAGCCGTTGATCGACGTAAGAGGCGTCCTGATATCGTGCGCGATACTGGAGATGAACAGTTCCCTGTCCTTCTCCTGATTCTCAAGAGACTCTATCATGTTGTTGACAGTTGATCCCATCTGTGAGAATTCAGAAGACAATGTAAATCCCACCCCTTCATCTTCATTCGTATATTTGGGGTTGACACGCGCCTTGAAATCACCGTCTGCAACCTTGGAAATAACGTTGGATATCTCCTTGACCGGCTCCAGCGACATCCACACAAATGCAACATAAAGAGATATGGCGATCAGCATGGCGATAATGGCCGGCAGCATTATTACACTGATATATTCCTGTGTGACCTTAGAAGTTGCGGCAGCACACTTTACAAGACAGTAATAATCAGTATTGGATATCCTGATGCATCTCATGGACATGACAAATCCGTTGCCGGAATCATCACTTCCATACATCTGACCATCAGCGGCCTGTCTTACCAGCCCCATTGCAGCATCATCAATGATGTAATAACGTCCGTTATCGCCTTTCTCCGCCTGGATCTGGTTGTTGCCGTCGCCCACAAGCTGGTTGCGGCAGTAGATCATGCCGTCTTCATCCACGATATAGATAGATCCGTTCCGTCTGTATATCTCGGAATCTACAAACATCGTGATAAGCGTGGAATACCTGTAGTCGTCTGAATCAGATCCGTCATTCTCCAGCGTAAAGACAAAATCCTTACCTTCGGTAAGTTTCATACAATCCTTTACGATGTCCATAGTTATGAGTTCTGTGGAATCCTTATTGGATATTATCAGATTGTTATGCATATTCTCATAAGAGAGAAAGAGCATAACTGCAAAGACCACTATGGTAGTGAATACAAGAAACGATATTATGAATACCGCGAAATTGGTGGATACCTTCTTGCCGGAACTCATTACTTGGTCTCGAACTTGTAGCCCTTACTCCAAATAGTCCTGATAGCCCAGGACTGGCTTCCATCGGGCTTCTCGATCTTCTCCCTGATCCTCTTGATGTGAACATCTACAGTTCTCGATTCACCGTAGAATTCATATCCCCACACATTCTCCATAAGCTGTTCTCTTGTGAAAACCCTGTCAGGATTAGATGCGAGGAAGAATAACAGTTCAAGTTCCTTGGGAGGCATATATATCTCCTCACCATCGATAGTAACTACATATCTTGCCTTATCAACAGTAAATCCGGGATAGGAAATGATCTCCTTACTGGTATCCTTCTCCTTATCCTGCTCCTGTGAAGCGCCCTTCTTGTCGGTCCTTCTGAGAACAGCCTTGACTCTTGCGAGAAGTTCCTTGGGCTCAAACGGCTTAGGTACATAATCATCTGCTCCCAGCTCCAGTCCGATGATCTTATCAAGAGTATCTGTTCTCGCAGTCAACATAATGATAGGTACATCTGATACCTTTCTGATCTCACGGCAAATGTCATTGCCGTCCATTCCGGGAAGCATAAGGTCGAGGATGATGATATCAGGATTGCAGCTCTCGAAAGTAGCCACAGCCTTATCACCCTGCATACAGGTTGTAACCTGATATCCTTCCTTCTCAAAGTACATCTTCTGCACTTCGATAATGCTCTGATCGTCATCTACCAATAGAACTCTTTTAGCTGCCATAAGACTCACTCCTCATCATCTTTAAGACTCTGTACTTCATGGGCGAAAGAAGTAGGATCTGTAAAATCCTTATAAACCGAGGCAAATCTCACATATGCCACCTTGTCGATCTTCATCAGACGGTTCATAACATACTCACCGATCTCAGTCGTAGAGATCTCCCTTGAGGGCTTGGCAAGGATCATGCTCTCGACTTCATTGCAGATATCGGTAAGGACTTTATTGGACACTGGCCGCTTGGAACATGAAGCATTAAGACCCGCCAGAAGCTTGTCACGTGAGAACTCCTGTCTTGTTCCATCCTTCTTAATGACCTGAGGCTGAAGTCCCTCAATGCGTTCCAGCGTGGAAAATCTCTCACCGCAGGCTTCACACACACGACGCCTTCTGACTGCATTCAAGCTGTCAGCATTACGGGAATCGACTACTTTACTGTCTTCACATCCGCACTTGGGGCACTTCACTTCAGTTCGACCGGTCCAGATGCATTTGTATTATTCAGAATCTCTGCCGAACATAAACCAGGGCTTAGCAGATCTGCCGGGTCTCTCTCCACCCTGCTCAGGGCTGACGTTGACCTGAGGTCTTCCGCCCTGCTGTACAGGCTGAGCAACCGGCTGTGCTACGGGCTGCTGGTAAGGGGGTACCTGCTGATACTGAACCTGAGGCTGAGGAATAACCGGCTCGGGTGCGGGAACAGGTTCCTCGACAGGAGCTACGGGTGCTACAGGAGCCTGAGGTGCAGGCTTAACTACATTGACAGAATCATCGCCGAACAGGAATCCGGGTGCAGGTCTTGATACAGGCTGCTCCTGGATCTGAGGACGTGCACTGATTGGCTGCTGGGCTGCTGCCTGAGGTGCAGGTGCAGAAGCAGGCTTACTGTCGGAGATGAGATTAGGATTATTGCGGGACAGAACAGAAGTGCTTGCTCTGTGTCCTGCTGATGCATTTACTGTATTATCGAAGCCGGAAGCAATGATCGTGATCATGATCTCATCCTCGAGTGATGAATCTACAACAGCACCGACGATGATATCTGCTTCGTCAGATACTTCATCTCTTACAACTGAAGCAGCCTGATCGATCTCCTGGAGGCGCATATTGCGTCCGCCTGTGAAATTCAGGATAACACCCCTTGCGCCCTCGATAGTCGTATCAAGGAGAGGTGAGTTAATAGCCTGCTTAACAGCGGCCTGAGCTCTTCCGTCACCGGAAGCACGGCCGATACCCATATGGCAGATACCTGCCTTGGTCATTACCCTTCTTACGTCTGCAAGGTCAAGATTGATAAGACCGGGGATAGCAACGAGGTCGGAGATACCTGCGACACCGAACTTAAGAACCTGATCAGCCATATTGAAGGACTCTTCGATTGATGTACCTTCGTCAACAACCTCGAGGAGCTTATCATTAGCAACGATGATGAGTGAATCAACATACTTGGCGAGCTCTCTTATACCGCGCTCTGCATTGGCAGCTCTCCTTGAGCCCTCAAATCCGAACGGTCTTGTAACGACAGCTACTGTCAGGATACCAAGTTCCTGAGCGATCTGTGCAACTACAGGTGCAGCACCCGTACCGGTACCGCCGCCCATACCGGCTGTGATGAAGAGCATATCTGTGTTGTTGATAGCCTCTGCGATCTCGTCCTTAGACTCCTCAGCAGCCTTCTCACCGATGCTGGGATCAGCGCCGCAGCCAAGTCCTCTCGTGACCTTCTGTCCGATCTGGATCTTGATGCCGGCCTTGCATCTTGCAAGAGCCTGATTATCGGAATTAACGCAGATGAAATCGATTCCCTGAACTCCGCTGTCAACCATCCTGTCAACGGCATTACATCCGCCACCGCCTACACCGATGACCTTTATGCTTGCGAAATTCTCCTCGTCTAGTACAAAACTACGCTTGTCAGACATGCTATCTTCCTCCGTCAATATAAATTACGTGCACATTTTAAATAAATATATAGCAACATAACAGATTTTAACCCAAATGTGGCGTATCTTCAACTGATATGTAACCTATATATGTCAAAAATGTTAAAATCAGATAGTTTGATTTTAACATTATTTGTAAAAAATCAATAATTATTTTTGCCTGTTTATGCGCCTTCCGCGGTATCCTGACCCTCTTGGGAATTATCTTTGTAGTTGAACTGCCTGTAGATATACTCCTCACCTGTCATATCGAGTGCACCGCTGGGGAAGTTCAGGTCAAACACATCCGAATCTATTACATACAGGAGCCAGGCAGTCTGCGTTGATATCTTCTCAAGACTGTCGAGCTTAACCTGCAGCATATGAGTGTTGGGAAGCTGAATGGTCAGGAAGATATAGCCGCTGGGAAGTACTCTGACCTCCCGGGTATTCTCAAATATCCTGTAACTGCCCTGGGGATTGTTTGTATCTGCCGCCAGAAGAGAACCCAATACGATAAGTGCGCGCTGGTAATCTGCCTCATTTCCCATGACGATCCTGTCACCTAACGTAGCCCTCTTTATATCAAGTCCGCTTATCATCGGTGTCACATCGGAACCTGACCTGCCCGAGACAAGCTCAACCACTATGCCCTGGTCATCAAGCGCGGCGAAACCGTCCGGGGTCTTCACATAAGCTATCTTCGCACGCTCATCGAGCTTGATCTTAACGGTTGAAGGTATACTGAACGAGACATGGCATCCGCGGACATACGGAGAACTTGCCATGAGAGTCTTCGCAGCCGAGGTATAGTTTGCAAAGAAAAGATGGCTGTTGTATTTGAGTCCGCTCATCTCTATTATGTCTGAATCACTCAACACATAATTACCCTCGATCTCAAACGCTTTTATCCTGAAAGCATCCAGAGTGGCTATCAGTACAACCGATGTAACGAATACCAGCACAGCTGCAGCAATAAGCATTCTCTTAGGTGTCAACGGGAAATCATCAGGACCCTTATCGATCTTTGGCAAAGATGGCCGCTCGATCCTGTGCCTTACAGCTCGCTGCGGTTCAGGTTCTTCATCTTCAACGGGTTCTTCCCCGTCCTCTTCAGATGGCTCGTTGAATTCCTCGTATTCCGATTCCTCAATGACATCCCCGTCTTCCTCATCTTCTTCGTCAGGGGCCTCATAAGGCTGCTCGATAAGACCGGCGATCAGGTCATCATAAGACTCGGAGGGTTCAGTCTCCCCCTTGTCTTCACCCTCACCATCACCGGCTCCGTCATCCGGATCCATACCAAATAACCTGTTAAGTTCTTCGTCATCCATAGGGTATATTGTATCAGGTTTTGCCTGCGATTACCTCATCGATAGCATGAGCGATAACTGAAGCTGTGTCCGGCATAGCAAGTGCCTTTGCATTTGTCCTCAAACCATCGGCTCTTACAGGATCATCAAGGAGTGACTGCATGAGCGGCAGAAGATGTCCCTCCGCCACTTCGGCATCGCTCATCATCAGACATCCGCCCTTATCAGCTATACTCCTGGCATTATATGTCTGATGATCATGTGCTGCGTGAGGATAAGGAACAAGTATCGCGCTTGCACCAACCGCACAAATCTCGGCACACGTAACCGCACCGGCTCTGAGGATACAGCAGTCGGCTGCTGCCATGAAAGTTCCGGGATCGTCAATATATGTCCGGGCATCCAGATTCGGATATGCGGACGACAGGCGTTCAAACTCGTCCATATGCTGTTTTCCACAGCTCAGAACAAATTTAACATTGTTACACTTCCCGCTGTTTAGGGCTTCTTCGACAAAATGTGTCAGTGTGACAGCTCCCAGCGATCCGCCCATGACAAACACCATTTTCTCTTCAGGAGCAAGTCCAAGCGCATTTCTGCATGATTCTTTCTCCTTGGAAAACATCATACTTCTGACGGGGTTGCCCGTGTAAACTACTTTCGAGGCGTGGGGGAAATATGACTCCAGATCCGGAAATCCCGTCATTACAAGGGCTGCATGACGTCCGAAACGTCTGTTGGCACGCCCCGGGAATGCATTAGCCTCGTGGATCATTACCGGAACACCTGCCTTCTCCCCTTCGAGCATCAAAGGAACCGAAGAATAACCTCCGGTCGTAATAACCGCCATTGGTTTAAAAGACTTTATCAGTTCCCGGCACGTCTTCTGTCCTTTGGGCATTGCTGCAACGGCACGAGCCAGCTTTACGGAAGGCTTCATGGGAAACGGTTCTGCCTCAACATGATGGAATTCGTATCCTGCTTTGGGTACCAGCTCACCTTCAAGCTTGTCTGAACGTCCGGTAAAGATGCACTTGCATGTATCCCCGCGCGATTTATAGAATTCCATCAATGTATCCGCAATCGTTATTGCAGGATTAATATGACCTGAAGTACCGCCGCCCGTGATAATGAATCTGTATTCCATAATGATTACCCGTTCCTGCGGATCTCTTCCACAGTGGGAAGTTCTTCGATGCGCCCGTATCTTGAACAGCCGAGTATTATGCCAAATGCCATGAGGATCGCAATCTGCGCCGAGCCGCCATAGCTGATGAGCGGAAGCGTAACACCCGTAGAGGGCATCAGTTTGAGCTCAACCGCCATATTCATCAGCACCTCGGCAAAGACAAGCCCGGTACACCCCATTGCAAGTATCCGGTAATAGACATTTTTGGTATACAGCACGACAAATCCGCACATCGCCAGCGCAGTAACATAGATAAGAATCAATATAACTCCGCCGACGAAGCCTGTTTCTTCAACATATACAGAGTAGATGTAGTCATTCTGAGCCTCGGAAATATAATTGAACTTTGACCTGGATTCACCGGCGCCGACTCCCCACATGCCGCCTGAGCCCAGCGCACTGAAGGCATTATCGATCTGTCTGGTATCGTCCTTGGTCACGTCTTTCTTGTCTTCCTCGTCAACAAAAGAACTTGTATCGATACCGAACATATCAAGTCTCTTGACAACGTGGGAGAAGTTGCCGAGCACTCTCTTCATATCCTGAGTCTGCTGTGCTTCCGGCGTAAATATCCTGTACCCTGCGAACAATAACAGAGCAAACGTCAGCAGTATCACACCGCCTCCGATCCACGATCTGTGGTGGATCCCGGCACTGATGGCGCAAATAAATACAACTATACCGATAATTGCCGCACATGACGTGTGGGGCTCAATGAGGATGAAAACATCAACGATGATCGCCCAGCCGACAGGTATGCCGAAATCATACATTCCATTGATGAGCGTCGATCTTATAAACCTAAGAAGCGCATTTCCGAATCCCGGCTTTTTATTCTCTTCAACATCAACTTTAAACACCAGCTTGCCGTTACGCCGTGCATCAAGCAGCCATTGTCTGTACGCTGCGAAAAAGATGATCAGGAGCACCTTCACGAACTCAGACGGCTGGAACTGGAATCCTGCGATAATGAACCAGCGTCTCGCACCGTTGTACTGCTGTCCGAACAATCTTGTCGCAACAGCCAGCGCCATTGCAAGTCCACCCGAAGCGATTGCAAGCAGTCCCATCTTCTTGAATACGAACTTTACCGGATCTATATAATTAAAAGCGATCATGAATGCCAGCCCTATTGCCGTGAACCTGATCTGTTTCTTCACATAGAACAGCGAATCCTGATTCTCGGCATATCCGATAGGACTTGATACAGAGTAAAGTATTACAATGCCCATACATATGATGATAAAGATCATTATCATCAGCGGCACGTTTGTCGCAGGCTTGCGCTTGCCGCGGATAGTGTTCTGCCCGTGTGATGTCTCAGAAGTAATGAGCTTTTCTATTGAAGCACGCGATTCAAGTTCACTCATTATCACTCATCTCCCAGATTTCTGAATTCTGCCGCCAAAGATTCAAATCCGAACGAATGTGATGCTTTGAACAGCACACAGTCTCCGTCCTTAATTACCTCATGAAGTCTTGTCCTGACCTCTTCAGTATCCGCACAGCTGATTATCTCAGCCTTGCTTCCGGTGCTCTTCAGTCCTTCGATAAACTGCTCCCTGTCATCACCGGTAACAATAACTATATCGACTCCATATCCGCCAAGAGCATGTCCTGTAGCACGATGAAGATCACTGCTGAAATCACCGAGCTCGAGCATGCCTCCAAGAACAGCCACACGTCTTCCCGGCATCTCGCTGCCGAGCACCGACAGATTACCGAACGAAGCTTCCATCGATTCGGGTGAAGCATTATATGCATCATCGATTATCGTATACTTCTTAGTAAAATGCACCTTGCCCCTGCCAGCCGGCTGTTTAAAGGACCCGAGCGCTTCTCTTATCAGATCCTCAGGAACTCTCAGCATGAGGCCGCACAGAATGGCATTAAGCGAATTATGCACATGATGTATTCCATTCAATCCGAGTTTTATGCTGCTGATCCTGTCCTCGATCTCATTATTCTTGCCCTTCTTCCATCTGTGGATCACATCAAAGGACACACCGCCCTCTCTTACGAACTTAATATTCTCTGCATACAGTTCCTCAGGCAAAATATGAACGTGGCCGGACACTGATACTGCTACAACCCTTCCGCCTTCAGGCGCGAGTTCTTCCGCTCTTCTCAGGAGTTCCTTGTCATCACCGTTGACCATAAGTACGCCGCCTCTTCTGAGGCCTTCTGCAATCTCAAGTTTGGCATCCATTATTGCCTCCCTCGATCCGAGGCGTTCAATATGGGAATAACCGACTGTAGTTATGACAGCAATGTCAGGAAGCGCTATATTGGTAAGATACGAGATCTCTCCTGTCAGTCTCATGCCCATCTCCAGAACGAGAACCTCTGTATCTGCGGGAGCAGACAGTATCGTCCATGGCATTCCGATCTCATTATTCTCATTAAGCTTGGTGGAATAGCACTTATGGTTGCTTCCTGCAACGGATGCGATCATCTCTCTCGTTGATGTCTTGCCGACAGAACCGGTTACTCCTATCGTAAAGAAGTCCTGCCTCACCCTGTATCTGCGTGCAAGGTCTCCTATTGCCTTTACGCAGTCCTCAACGATGATGGAGACGCAGCCCGAAGGAACACGGTCCTTCTCACTTGTCATGATGCATGATGCACCGCCTTCCAGAGCCCTGTCTATAAAATCATTGCCGTCAAAGCGTTCGCCTTTTACAGCAATATACATGTCTCCCTTACTGATCGTTCTAGTGTCTTTGGATACACCGGCAACATAACAGTTTTCAGGATCAAAATCCTCAGCGTCAGGAGCATAGAGTTCTCCGCCCGTTGCTTCGAGGATCTCACTGAGGCTGAACATATTATCGCCTCTTTTCAGTGCTTCAACAGCCTCACATGCAACTGTATAGTCATCGAAAGGATGCTTCAGTCCCATTATTTCCTGATAATCCTCGTGCCCTTTGCCCGCGATCAAAACCGTATCGCCCGGCTTTGCATCTCTTATCGCTTTAAATATTGCACGGCGTCTGTTAGGCTCCACCTCATAGCTGCCGCCAGTCGTATTGACAGCAGTCAATATATTATCGATTATCGCATCAGGATCCTCACATCTGGGATTATCCGACGTGATCACCGAATGATCAGACAACTCACCGGATACCGTTCCCATTTCCGTTCTTCTGGCAGCGGGTCTGTCTCCGCCACAGCCAAACAGGGTGACTACTTCACGCTCCGTAAATTCTTTAACTGTCCTGATGACATTGGCAAGAGCCTCTCCGTTATGAGCATAGTCCACCAGTATATTGATACCCAGATCGTTCATTACAGGCTGCAGACGGCCCGGAACAGTTACTTCAGCGACTGCGCTGATGGCGGCATCCATATCTATCCCCTCTGCATATGCACATGTAAGTGCACAAAGTGCGTTGTAAACGTTATATCTTCCGGGGATCGGTATGAATACATTCCACTGCTTCTCACCGATGTGAAGTATAAAAGATGTTCCGTTGATCCCGTTCCTGCGCTCGAACTTTACTCCGTCAGCAGTAATATCAGCTTTGTTATTCATGCCGTATGTGATAACCTTGCATCTAGATGACGCATATCCGGCAACCTCTGCTGAACGGTCGCTGTCGATATTTATTACGGCAGTATCAGCTGTATCGAAGATCTTCAGTTTGCAGCCGAAATACTCCTCCATATCCTTATGCTCACGGCCTCCGATATGGTCACTGTAGAGGTTGGTAAAACATGCGATCCTGTATCTTAACCCGTAATTACGGTCAAACTTCAGACCAAGCGAGGATACCTCCATCACGCAGCCGGTGTTGGCCTTGTCCCTGAGTTCAGCAAAGAACTCATATGTAACAGGAGCTTCGGGCGTGGTATGCTCAACTGGGTATCTGACTGAACCTGCTATATTGCACACAGTACCCATCAATCCGGTCGGACGGCCTGCGGCCTCAAGAATATGATGGAGCATGAATGCAGATGTGGTCTTGCCTTTCGTGCCGGTGATACCGTATAAAGACAGCGATCTCTCCGGATGATCATATCTCTCGGCTGCAACCTTTGCCATCGCGATGCGGGTACCTCCGGTTACTGCCAGTGTGGCTCCAAAATCATCAGCCAGTTCAATGAGTTCCCTGTCACTGAACATCGTGCGGTTATAATCGCAGAGAATGGATGATGCACCATGTTCGAGGGCATCTTTAATATATTTGTGTCCGTCTATATCTTCACCGCATATGGCAACAAACATGTCACCTTTGCGGACCAGTCCCGACGCCCACAGGATCCTGCCCACCTCAATATCGGCGGAACCTGTCAGCACCTCGTATTCAATACCGCTCAACGCATCTGTCAGTCTGTTACCCATTGTTCTCTCCTGTCTCGGCTTCAGTATTCTCAGTTGTAAGGATCCCGTCTTCACCTTCGATGACGCCGTCCTCACCGGTTCCGCCCGCCCCGTTGTCACCGGAGTTGCCGGAATCACCATCCTGGGGATTCACATATGATGTCTCAACCAGCGACACCTTGATAATGTCTCCGGCAAGCGCCTTGGTTCCGGAAGCAACACTCTGGGATACACACACGCCGGCAATGTCACCCTCCACTATGCAGTTAAGGTTCACCTGCCTTAAAGCTTCTATACATTCTATCGCAGACATTCCTGATAAGTTAGGCACTCTTGTGGTAAGCATCTGATCCTGTGTAACACCATCAGGATACATAATGACAATTCCTGTCTGATAGAGCATGTGAGAATAGTCAGGATGTGTGAACGCGATGATCGAATCTGCATCCATATCCTCAGTTCCGTATATAGGAGTCTGTCCATTGATAGATATCTGGGATGCCGCATCAGCAGCCGTCTTGCCGATAACATACTGAACATAATACTTCTTAAGCAGCTTTGTGTATTCTTCTTCAGTAAACACACGCGGTACCTTCATGTAGGAAAGAGTACCTGCCACGATATCAGCTGCCGTTGATGCAGCCGCAGACGAACCTACGGAATTGTTCTCAGGCTTGTTAAGCACTACAAGAACAGCGATCTGGGGATCTTCTGAAGGTGCATAGCACGAGAACGACAGCACGTGCGCACCTCTCATCTCACCTGTCTCGATCGTGGATGTTGAGGTCTTACCTGCAACAGAGTATCCGGGAACCTGACCTGCAGTACCGGTACCATCTGTAACAACGGCTTCCAGCATCTTGCGGACTCTCGCACACGTCTCGTCCGAGAATACCGTCCTTACTACCTCAGGTTCGATTTCGTCAACGATATTTCCCTCACTGTCTGTAATGTACTTTACTACATGAGGAACCATCAGATCGCCGCCGTTGATAATGGCACAATACGACATTATCAGCTGGATAGGCGTAACCGTGGAAGACTCTCCATAAGACAGAACCGACATATCGATCTGTGACGGATTTGTGTGGAAGATGCCCTTGCCTTCAGCAGGAAGATCTATTCCTGTGGCATTATAGAACCCGAGCATTCTGACATACTTGTAGTACTTGCTTATTCCGATCCTCTGTGCCAGCTGCGTGAATATCGGGTTGCAGGAATTCTGGAAAGCCTTGAACAGGGTCTCGTTGCCGTGATTGTAGTGCTTTGACTTCTGAAGCCAGCAGGATATCGTATGAGTCGTGGATACTGCGATTGGAGCATCAGAGAACACCTCGTCCTCGTTGGTGAGGTTCTCTTCCAGCGCCATACATGTAGTTAAAGCCTTGAATGTCGATCCGGGCTCATATGTATCCGATACGCAGCGGTTACGCCAGCAGTTACCCATTATATACTTGATCTGTTCATCATCACTCATGATCAGCCAGTCTTCATCGCTCATGTTAAAGGGCTGTGCATAAGGATCGTTAAGATCATAGTCGGGCATTGATACCATCGCGTATACAGCAGCTGTATACGGGTTCATTACGATAGCACAGATACCGTCTCTCGGCTTATATTTGTTATACGCATTTCGACATGCTTCTTCGGTGATCCTCTGAATGCTGACATCTATATTGAGAACAAGGTTATTGCCGTCAACAGCCGGTTCCACGGTTGCCTCAGAATAAGGAAGGACACCGTCCGTAAACTCATCAACTTCAGAGTATCTGTATCCGTTGTTTCCTGACAGCGTCTGGTTATAGTATGCTTCAAGACCGTAAAGGCCCTTTACGGTCGTTCCGTCGTTCTTGGCAAATCCTATTACCTGAGACGCGAGCGATCCGTAATTATAGTATCTCTGCGGAACTGCAATGAATCCGACGCCGCCGATCTCATACTCCTTGAGAAAAGCCTCAAGCTCCTCCTTCTTCTCAAGGCTTACGTTCTTACATATATCACGTCCCTCTACCTGAGCTCTTTTGTCATCGCCCCAGGTGCCGTCAGGCTGCTTAACGGGAAGGATAGAATCCATTTTCTCGTAAGTAACACCAAGTATGTTTATGAAGCCGTTGATAATCGACGTACGGTCCAGTTCTTTTTTGGACACAACCATCCTTGGTGTACAGACAACCGTATAGTCGTAAGTATTGGATGCCAGAGGGAATCCGTTAGTATCGTAGATCTGTCCCCTGTCCGATGAATATGTAAGAAGTTTCCACTGACGCGCGGAAGCATCTCTGGCGTTTGAATCGTAATCAACAACCGTTACAAGATAGAGATTGATACACTCCCAAAGACCAACACCGATAGCGGCTGCGATCACTATCATGGGGGTAAGGATCGAACCCAGATTATTATAGGGTTTATAGGAAAGTCTTTTCCACAATCTTATCAGAAGGCCCATATCATACCGCCCCTTTAATCCGTTGCAGGATCAGCGGATGCGGCCTTTGCCCTGTAGTAGTCAGTCAGGTTGACAACAGCATTCTCAAGAGCCTCTTCACTAATGCCGTCAGAATCATAAGATACAACTGTCCTCAGCGTATCGGTACTGGGGATCGGGAGATTTACAACCTGGTTATGGTTGGGATCCTGCATGCCGAGCTGTAATGCCTGTCTCCTGATATTATCCATATCAGACACACCGTTAATATTCTCTTCAGCATCAAGTATCTCGTTGCGGAGTTTGGTAATCCTGTCTTTGGCATTGGAATTGTCGCGGCTCATCTCAGCGAGCTGGGTCTGCGGGTACATCATGAGGATCGCGAGCGCAGACACAAACACAACGAGCAGCAAAGCAATGATCGCCTCGAAGACCCTTCTTCCCGTCAGTCTTCTGGCCATCCTGTTCTGCTCGATGACCTCCTCCTTCGTACGGTGTTCCTGTGAGAACTTCTCCGCATATCTGGCCGTATTTCTCTCCACGGTCTCGCGGGTAACATAATGCTCCTCTTCGATAACGGGACGGTCTGATTCTTTGGTTATTCCATCAGAACCGAGAACATAAACATCTCTCCTGGCATTGATAGATTCATCCAACGCTCTGTCGCTGAACCTTCTGTCTCTGACTGCCACTTACTTCGCCCCCCTCTCGAAGATACGCAGCTTACAACTGTGCGCTCTTCTGTTTGTCTTTATCTCCTCATCCGATGCAACGACCGGCTTCTTTGTAATTACCCTTCCCTTCGGCACATTCCCGCATACACAGTACGGAAAATCCTTGGGACAGGTACATGGATTCTCCCATGTCCTGAACTTCTCCTTAACGATACGGTCCTCCAGTGAATGGAAGGTAATTACCGCTATCCTTCCGCCTTCATTCAGGAGCTCGACCGAATCATCCAGCATCCTCTCAAGACCCTCCAGTTCTCCGTTAACCTCGATCCTCAATGCCTGAAAGCATCTTCTTGCCGGATGCTGATCCTCGCCCCTGCCCTTGCCGGGCATATATGACGCGATCTTATTCGCCAAAGTCAAAGTATCATTGAACGGTTCCTTTATCCTGTCCCTCACGATACCTGCAGCGATCCTCCTGCTGAACTTCTCCTCACCATATCTGTAGAAGATATCTGCAAGCTGTTCCTCAGTATAGGTGTTGACCACCTTCGCCGCGGTCAGGTCTCTTGTCCTGTCCATCCTCATATCCAGCGGGCCATCCGCTGCATACGAGAAGCCGCGTTCCGGCGTATCGATCTGATGACTCGATACACCAAGATCCGCCAGGATCCCGTCCACTCCTTCAAGGTTCAAGTCCTCCGCGACACGCTTAATGTCAGCGAAATCCGATTTGACTGTACGCCAATTCCTGTCCGGGAAGTTTCTGATCTTCTCCCCGCACGCCTGAAGAGCTTCATCATCCTTATCTATAGAGATAAGTCTGCCGCCTTCTCCAAGCCTTGCAGCGATACCGCTGCTATGCCCGCCGCCGCCTGCCGTACAGTCGATATAGCACCCGTCGGGCTTTATATTCAGACCTGACATGCACTCATCAAAGAGTACAGGTATATGCTCAAAGACTTGAGACATAATACTCTGTCTCCATGCCTACAAGTTCTGACAGGTCATGCTTCTCACTATCGTAGAAAGCCTTTGTGCAGATCTCAAGCTTGTCATCCTCATCGAAAATACAGATCTCATCGCCGGGCTTAGCCCCGATGTTCTCCCAAAGCTCATTGGAAACAGCTATTCTTCCCTGGGAATCCACTTTTGTCTCAAGTGCCTCACCGAAGATCGCCCTTCTAATGATCCTTGTCGCCGGATTAACGGCATTCCATGACTTTGTATCTTCTTTGATACGTTCGAATCTTTCAGGTGTATATACGCACAGATATCCCTTATCAAGGCTGTTAGTTACGATAACAGTATCTACAAAGGTATCTCTCTGCTTTGTAGGAACGAACAATCGCCCCTTGGCATCAATTTTCTTGATATCTCGCGCCATTCACCTGCTCCGGACAAGTTTTTTGATAAAATGAGGGGTGTTATTGGCAATTATTACCACTAATTTCCCCAAATCACCACACATTTGTATTTTATTCGTAACATTAGATTAACGCAAGAGGTATTTTTGCAATTTTTCTAAAATATTTATCATGATTGATGGATTGGCGGATCATCAGCATTATAACACAGCGTACAATGTAATCTTTTGCCCGCAGCAATTGAGGTATCATATAGATGATATAATAATAGAAAAGTATCCTAAAGTATCCTGGCAGGAGGTCTTGCACTCATGAAGAAACAAGTCTATAACCCCTATCTCCCCTTGAATGAGTACATTCCTGACGGAGAGCCTCATCTTTTTGGTGACCGAGTATATATCTACGGATCTCACGATAAGGAAGGCGGTTATACATTCTGTATGCTGGACTATGTGGTATATTCTGCGCCTGCTGACGATCTGTCCGACTGGAGATTCGAGGGTGTAAGCTACCGTGCAGACCAGGATCCCGACTACCCGAACCCGGCATACATGTACGCCCCGGATTGTGTACAGGGAAACGACGGAAGGTATTACCTGTTCTACTGTATGGGCGGAGATTACGGCTACGAAGGTTACAGCGGAACAATCAAGGTGGCAGTATCAGAAGCTCCAGCAGGTCCTTTCGAGTATCTGGGACAGGTGCGGTATAAGGACGGGACCCCGATGCGCAGATATGTGTGTTTCGACCCGGCAGTCATGAACGACAATGGAGTTATCCGCGTGTACTACGGAACACAGTATTCTTTCGAGGAGGATGAAGGTCTTACAGACGAAGTAGTCGAGCGTGAATGCGGCATGTTTGGAAGGACTCCTGATGAGATACGCTCATATCCGGACAGCATTAACGGCGCCATAATGCTGACTCTGGAAGATGATATGCTTACTGTAAAGGATGAACCGCGCCACATAATCCCCTACAAGGTGAAGGGCACATCTTTTGAGGAACATCCTTTTTTTGAAGGGTCCTCTATACGTCTGATCAATAATAATTATTATTTCATATATTCATCATGGCAGAATCACGAACTCTGCTACGCGACCAGCAGATATCCCGACTGGGATTTTGTCTTCGGAGGAACTATAGTATCCAACGGAGATGTGGGATATAAGGGACGCAGTGTAAAGGATAAGCTCAACATGACGGGCACCACACACGGAAGCATCCTTAATGTTGGCGATGACTACTACATATTCTTTCACAGATTGACTCACAAGTCTGACTACAGCCGCCAGTCGTGTGCGGAACGTATTTATATCAACGAAGACGGATCTATCGATCAGGTTGAGATAACATCCTGTGGTCTTAATAACGGTCCTCTTGAAGGGGTGGGATCATATCCTGCCGTTATCTGCTGCAACCTTACAAACGGCATGATGCCGCATGGCTCCAATACAGTTTACTCAGCCTCATTCCCTAACGTTACCAACATCGGCAATGACAGATTCATAGGCGAGATCGGTAACGGGACTTTGATCGGGTACAAGTATTTCAGTTTCAGGAGCGTGTCTGAGATCGGGGTCATTGCCCGCGTGGAGGACTCTGACAACAGAGCCTTCTTTGACGTTCCTGTCAGGATCGACGAGAGAGCGGAAGAAGACAACAAAAGGCTCTCTTCGGTCTGCCCCGGGGAGTTCAACATCTACGCCAGCAACTATCTTGATGTAATGCTCTCAGAGACAGGTGATCCCGTCGCGCGGATATACCTTGGCAGCAGCACAACATGGACCCGCTACGCGTCAGGGGTGAGCATTAAGGACGGCGTATATCCCCTGTACTTCAGGTATCAGGGAACCGGAAGGATACAGATAAGAGAGATCTTCCTCAGCAGTCTCGAAGGACTCTGATCCTCATGAAGATCTGAGGATCCTGCGGTAGAGCATCTCGATGGATCCGTGATCCAGTGCAACAGGATTATTCTTAAGCCTGTCGGCATTAACTGACGACGAGAGCAGGATGATCTCTTCATCCGTAGCAGATGGCGTTGACATACCGAGCCTGCTGTACTGGTCATCGAGCCACTTACACACCTGTGATGGCTCTGCAAGACCAAAAGCCTCAGCTATATAATCCATAACAGATCCGAGATACTCTCTCCCCCTCGGGTCAGCGCATCTGTCCATATTCTCAAGCATCCACGGGAACAGATACCTCACGCAGAGCATAGCTGAATGACCATGTGACAATCCATAGAGAGATGTGATCTTATAGCACATAGCGTGCCCTGCAGTCGTCTGCGTAATATTAATGGCTTTCCCGGCCTTGTATGCAGCCATGAGCATGCCGAGATTGGAAGAAGGATCGTTCTCCAGATACCCGTCCATATTATCCATTATCAGATGTATTGCTTCTCTTGCATATGCCTTGCTCTCATCGGTGCTGTTGACCGACCAGATAGACTCTATCGCATGACAGAGGGCATCGAACATCGTGCATTTGCGCTGATAAACAGGAAGCGTCTTAAGGAGACTGCTGTCCATCAGTACCGTTCCCGGGATAATACTCTCGTGCGTAACAGACTGCTTTGCACCATTGTAGTAGATCACGGCAAATCTTGTGGCTTCCGATCCTGTTCCGGCCGTTGTCGGCGCTGCCAGGAACGGGATATTGTTGGGAACGATCTCCTGTTCAAGATAACACACGGAAGGATCCATATTGCAGTACAGTTTGATGCACTTGGCAACGTCCATTGCCGAACCGCCTCCGATAGCGATTATCGCACCGCAGCCTTCCCTGTTGAACACATTTACGCCTTCAACAACAGAATCATAAAGCGGATTGGGAGTAAAATCACTGAACTGCACTATCCTCACGCCCAGTCTTGCACTGACATTGTCGAAATAATCCCTGACAGGCATAACGCCCAAAGATCTTCCGCACACCAGCATAATGGTGGTGCTTCCGCATGACTTTATCCATTTATCCAGATCAGCATAATTGTTCTCTGCTGTTATGATCCCCTTGAATGGCTCCCATGCTTTGCGCTCGGCTTCACGGTCATCTCCGGAATTCACCTCACCTCCGAAGGTTCTCTCGATCTTCTCATATTTGGAATCGGCCGAGTACGGAAATTCAACAAGCTGGCCCCCATATTCAGCAAGAAGCCTGATCACCTCTTCCCTGACAGGTTTCTGAAATCCCGTAACCCAGTTATCACCATGAACAACAATATCAGGCTTATACTTGCGTATATTATCAGCGTAAGAGAGCGTATCCTGATCCACGACTCTGCTGACTCCGGCGATGCTTCTTACAAGAGCCTTGCGCTCGGAACGCGGAACTACAGGCGCGCGCTTATATGTGGATACGACTTCGTCTGACAGGACCCCTACAGTAAGCTTACCGAGCCTTGCCGCTCTCCTTATGATAAGTATGTGCCCGCCGTGGATAACATTCGTCGAGAAACAAAGATAGACCGATCTGTTCTCGACCTCTTTCAGGCGTGCTGATACGATACTAAGATCCTCAGGATTGTCTATCTCGGCGCAGAGCATATTCTCCACATCGAGAGCCTTGATATTACATGCACCGTCAAGTTCATTCAGTGCATTCTCGGCATAGACAGAAGTGTTTCCGTTCTCACAGAATTCCACGATCTTATCGAGCCACCTCTTCCAGTCATCCCTGAGCAGTTTGTAGAGGGGCTGTGCCGCCATTGCATTCTCGAAAAAATGTATCCCGACCTTCAATACCTGCCCGTCTCCAATAACTGCCTTGAAGTCCTTCTCCGGCAGAGGAAGAGTAGAAGATACCGTCATGCACGATGTCTCTGAATCCATTACCTTATCTATTACTTCATTCTCGAAAACAAGATCACCGTGCATAAGGATTATGTCGTCATCCAGGTATTCTCTGGCACAGTAGATACTGTAGATATAGTTAGTCTTATCGTAAACAGGGTTCTTGACAAATGTATAGTGGAGCGGCAATTCCAGACTCTCACAGTACTTAATGAGGACTTCATCAAAGAGACCCGTTGTCATAACAACTTCTTTGATCCCCACATCAACAAGCTGTCTCAGCTGGTGTGACAGGATGGTATCATGCGGGCTCACTTCAGTCATGCATTTGGGATGTTCTGAGGTCAGGACTCCCATTCTGGAACCCATACCTGAATTAAGAATAAGCGCTCTCACTTTGTCTCCCCTCCCTCGTTACGGTAATCAATATGCATATTATACTTCTGACTGTATGTAACCCAATTATAGAACTCATCGAATCTGGCGTGTATAGGAAGGTATTCCGTATAGTCCCTGTAACTTGCTTTAAGGATAGCCAGTTCATCATTGGGCACGAGCACATCTGTTCCGTTAACCGTTATCTTCCTGACAGGTTCAATTGAACTCTTGTCATATACATGCCTGAGATGACAGAAGATACAGACTTTCGCGGCGGTCTCATAGTCATATTTGCTCACCACTTTGTTAAAGGCCCTGTCCAGAGATCCCGCGCTGACAAAGAATGACTTAAGACCATAGTAGAACATCTTCACTTTCTGTCCCTTTGATTTACCGGGCATCTTCTTAAGATTGGTATAATAGAGGAACTTCATTATCCTCTTGTCAAAAAGGCTCAGGTATTCATCCTGGATCTTTCTTATATGGTCTTCATTGTCATCAACGCCGAAGAGATAGAATACATCCAGATGTGTCGTCTCCAGGTCAAGACCTTTCTTACCTATCCGTATCTGAAAATAAGGATAATCACTGTTTGTATAATTGGACTCGAAGAAGTATTCGGAAGGCAGCTGTTCCTTAAGTGCAGATATCAGTTTCTGTACGTCAACAATAGGAACACCAACATCAAAATCAGAATCCCAGGGAATAAACCCGTTGTCACGCACAATCCCAAGAAGCGATCCGAACACGACACTGTACCTGATGTTGTTATCTACGCAGATCTTATGGAAGACCTTAAAGATGTTCAATATGTCTTTTTTGCAGGCGTTCAGAAGATCATACTGCCTGTCAATATATTCATGCATCTCGATCCTGAAATCATTCTCGTTCATCTGATTTTCTCCGTTTCAAACCTTTTAGAACACCCCCGGCCTGATCCGTTATATATTTAAGGCTCGGGTTCTTCGTCAGCAGACTGATAACGTAGTATATGGCAACACCTGATGCTATCTGGAGTACAGTCACAACAACTGAATTAAGCTCAAGTGTGCCGATCAGCAGCACACATACGCACATGACGATTGCCGACAGCAGATTGGGGAGCAGATCCTCAAGCTGGAACCTGTATGTATAACCCAGGAGTTTCCTGTTGGGAATACTGTTGACCACTATCTGTATAAGCGTACACACCAGTGCGGAGATGGCGATCTGCATAGGTGACCTGCTCAGGAAAATAAACAGTGCGAGCGTAACAAAATAAGCTGACTTCTTGATTATCTCCATCTTCAGATATACATCGCTCCTGCCCATCGCCTTGATAGTCTCACAGTTGCCCACAGCAACTATGTCGAACATCGTTGCAATACAGAAGATCTTGATGTAATAAGATGCCTCCATCCACTTCTCGGTCAGCACCAGTCTTACAAAGCCGTCTGATACCGCCAGAAAGCCCAGCATTGTCGGGAACACGACGAAAGAAGCCACCTGCATGAACCTTCTTGTATACTGGAGCAGTACCGCCTTATCATCCTGTTTCTTGGACAGGAACGGGAACAGCACTGCAGATAATGTGCTTGTGATAGTCTGCGACACCGTAGTCGGAAACATCTTTCCCTTAGTGTAGAATGACAGATCAGCCGTGGTATATTTTATACCGATGATCAGAGGATTGATCTCAACATATATTGCAGCGATAAGAGATGAGACAAATATCTTTGATCCGTACTTGAACAGGCTCTTCACTCTGTTGATGGAAAACTTGAGAACAAAAGGCATATGCGTTACGGCAACAAGTATGACAGTATCGATGCAGGTGTTAGAGACCTGCTGTGCCACAAGAGCCCATGCGCCAAAACCATTTACAGCCATGGTGATGCCGATCACTGCAGATACAAGAGTACCTCCAAGGGTAGCGAAGAAGAACGTCCTGAACTTCAGATTCGAAGATATATAGGCGCAGTATACTGATTTGACCGCATATATCGGCAGTGACAATCCCATTGTCCTGATGATCGGAGTCAGCAGAGGTTTTTTGAATAATACTGCTGCCCACGGTGCAGTGAAGAACAATAATATGTAGAGTACTACCGATATAACAACAGACAGGATAAGAATACTCGAATAGTCATGAACATCGGCATCCTTCTTCTGTATCAGTGCCGTATTAAGTCCGCCTGAGATTATTACATTCGCGAAAGTAAAGAAGATCGCCACTATTCCGACGACGCCGTAATCTGACGGCGTAAGAAGACGTGCCAGTATGACAGACACGATCAATGATATGGTCTGCGCGATTACGCGCTCCATGAACTTCCAGATCAATCCGGATATAGCCTTCTTCTTCAGGTACGCATTCTCTGACATAGACTATACTTCTTCTCTGAACGTATCCGGATGTCCGGGATCGAATATCTCATTACAGGTCATTACTGTAACGAGGTCCTCTGTATCTGACAGGTTGATTATGTTATGAGTCCAGCCCGGGATCATATGGACCGCTTCGATCTTATCGCCGGAGACTTCAAACTCCACCGTCTCTCCGGTATTGATATTACGCTCCTGAATGAGTCCATGACCCTTGACAACGATAAAGAGTTCCCACTTGGAATTGTGCCAGTGCTGCCCCTTCGTAATACCGGGCTTGCTGATATTGATGGACACCTGACCGCAGTCTTCTGTATGGACAAGTTCCGTAAACGAACCTCTGCCGTCAACATTCATCTTCAGTGCATATTTGATCTTCTCTTTGGGAAGATAGCTGATATACAGGCTGTACAGCTTTTTCGCGAAAGAACCTGCCGGCATCTTCGGCATCATCAGCGTCCCGGGCTGTGCTTTGAACTCCTCGAGAAGATCTACTATCTCACCCAAGGTTACCTTATGGGTTACGGGCACGCAGCAATAACGTCCGTCATCTTTAAGAACTGTCTCAACACCGTCGAACTCACAGTGCTGTTCCTTGCCTTCAAGCAGGTCATACATTCCCTCAACCAGGTCATCGATATACAGGAGCTCCAGCTCCGTCGACCTGTCATTGACCGTGAACGGCTCATCATTTGCCACAGCCCAGCAGAACGTCGATACCGCAGAATTATACTTGGGTCTTGAATGACCCATGAGATTGGGGAATCTGTATACTGCTACCCTGGCACCAGTCTCTTCAGCATACTCAAAGAACAGGTCTTCTCCCGCCTTCTTGCTCCTGCCGTATTCCGAATCGCCGAACCGTCCCGACAGTGTTGCCTGAATAGAAGAACTGAGCATGATCGGCGCCTTGTTATCATGTGCCTTCAGGCAGTTAAGAAGCTGACTTGCAAAACCGAAGTTACCCTTCATGAATTCCTCCGGATCCTTCGGTCTGTTGACACCGGCAAGATTGAAGACAAAATCGCAATCAGTACAGAACCTGTCCAGATCTTCTGCCGAAGAATCAATATCATACTCATAGATCTCTTCGATGGAAATGCCCGGTCTTGTATTATTCTTTCCGTCTTTGATATTCCTGAGATTGTTTACCAGCGAAGTTCCAACCATTCCTTTGGCGCCGGTTACGAGGATCTTCATGAATCCTTCCTCCATACCATTTTATTGACTACACCCACATAGGACTGGATTATCTTGACTACCTTGTCTGACACATTCTCGTCAACATAGTCAGGAACAGGAATACCGTTATCACCGTTTGCCACCATCTCAACGGCTGTATCTACCGCCTGCAGAAGTCCGGTCGTATCAATGCCGGAAAGTATAAAACAGCCCTTATCAAGCGCCTCAGGACGCTCCGTTGATGTTCTGATACATACCGCAGGGAACGGCTTTCCAACAGACGTAAAGAATGATGACTCTTCCGGAAGCGTTCCGGAATCGGACACCACTGCGAAAGCATTCATCTGCAGACAGTTATAGTCATGAAATCCCAGAGGTTCATGCTGTATAACGCGCTTATCAAGTTCAAACCCCGATGCTTCCAGTCTCTTTCTGGAACGGGGATGACATGAATACAGTATCGGCATATCGTACTTCTCTGCCATCCTGTTGATAGCTGTAAAGAGTGACATGAAATTCTTCTCCGTATCGATATTCTCCTCCCTGTGTGCGGACAGAAGAATGTACTTGCCTTTCTCAAGGCCAAGTCTGGAATGAACATCAGATGCCTCGATCTTACCGAGATTCATGCGGAGCACTTCTGCCATAGGCGAACCTGTGACATATGTCCTCTCCTTGGGAAGACCGCAGTCTGCAAGATAGCGGCGTGCGTGCTCGGAATATGCAAGATTGACATCTGAGATGATATCGACGATACGGCGGTTCGTCTCTTCAGGAAGACACTCATCCTTGCATCTGTTGCCCGCTTCCATATGGAAGATCGGGATGTGAAGTCTCTTGGCACCGATCACTGACAGACAACTGTTGGTATCACCGAGAACAAGCACTGCATCCGGCTCAAGAGCAACCATTGCCTTGTAACTCTCTGCTATGATATTGCCCATTGTCTCACCAAGGTCGTTACCCACCGCATTGAGATATATGTCAGGATCATCAAGTTCCAGATCCTTGAAGAATACCCCGTTCAGATTGTAATCATAGTTCTGGCCCGTATGCACGAGAATGGTGTCAAAGTACTTTCTGCACTTCTTGATCACCGCTGCAAGGCGGATGATCTCAGGGCGCGTGCCTACGATTATCATCAGTTTGATCTTTCCGTTATTCTTCCAGTCTGCCATTATATTGCTCCTAACTGTTCCTTAACATAATCCGTTGTCATTATCTTATTCACTACGCCGTCAACATCGAGCAGATTCGTGTTGTGTGATGTATAGGATTCTTCAGCCTCAGTCTGAACCTGACCTTCTACAAAGAACTTATCGTAATTCAGATCCCTGTTATCGGCAGCTACTCTGAAATACTGCCCCATATCCTCAGACCTCAGTCTCTCTTCTCTTGTCATCAGTGTCTCATAGAGTTTCTCTCCGTGACGTGTACCGATGATCTTCGTTCCCGTATCACCAAAGAGTTTCTGTACACCCTTGGCAAGATCTCCGATTGTGGATGCATCTGCCTTCTGGATGAACAGGTCACCGGGATTTGCATTATTGAAAGCAAAGCGGACAAGTTCAACCGCCTCATCAAGATTCATCAGGAATCTCGTCATCTCCGGATTGGTGATCGTGATCGGTGATCCTGCCTTGATCTGATCTATGAAGAGCGGTATGACCGATCCCCTGGAACACATAACGTTACCGTAACGCGTACAGCAGATAACTGTCCCGCCGCGCTCCGCTGCAACTCTCGCATTTGCATATATAACATGCTCCATCATGGCCTTGCTGATACCCATCGCATTGATGGGATACGCCGCCTTATCTGTTGACAGACATACAACTCTCTTAACGCCTGCATCGATGGCTGCGTGAAGGACATTATCAGTTCCCTCGACATTCGTCTTAACAGCCTGCATCGGGAAGAACTCGCATGACGGCACCTGCTTCAGTGCTGCAGCATGGAAAATATAATCAACCCCGGGCATCGCATCTGCGACTGATCTGGGATCCCTTACATCACCGATATAGAACTTGACCTTGCCTGCAGAATCAGGATGCTTGGCCTGCAGTTCATGTCTCATATCATCCTGCTTCTTCTCATCTCTTGAGAAGATACGGATCTGACCCACATCGGTATCAAGAAAATGCTTCAGCACAGTGGAACCAAATGAACCCGTTCCTCCTGTTATCATCAGCGTCGCGCCGTTAAATTCGCTCATGTTGCATCCTCCTTCGATACTCTTCGTAGATTTTATCACACCTGATATTCCATTTTGGTGTCAAACAGGTGTAAATACTCGTTATATTTCGCGTTGTGATCAAAGCTTTCAGCCCTTCTGACACAGTCTTCTTCACTGAAAGGCTTCTCTTCGCATATCTTCCTTATCTGCTCTTCGAGTCCGTCAATATCATCGACATCAACAACTGCCCCCGAATGCTCATCAGGTATCTCGGGACTGCCTCCTGTCCTGAACGTCAGAACAGGGGTCCCGCATGCTATTGCCTCCATATTCACTGACGGATAATTCTCTTCCCTTGTGGTGTTAACAAACAGATCCGCAGATGAGTATATCTCAGCAAGTTCATGCTGGTCAGAAGTCCTGTGGATCGTGATGATATTGTCCGGCAGTGTCTTATCGACTTCTTCATTTGTACCTACGAGTACGATCTGATATCTGTCATCCAGCCGCACCGCAAGTTTGATAAAGACGTCGATCCCTTTGCGTTGTTCCCAGATGGAAGCGACACCCAGTATTACATACCTGCCCTCCAGTTTATTACGGCGGCGCCAGTCACCACTGCACGGCTTAAATACATTCAGGTCTATCCCGTTGTTGATAACCCTGACGGGATAATCCTTCAGGTAGGACTGCTTCACCAGGCCTGCAAGCCATTCCGACGGGGTTACTATGGTCATGTCCTGAACACCTGTAAACCATTCGCGCTTGAGATTCCACATTTTACGTGTGCGGTCCACTTTCGAAGAGGGGTATACATGTATCTGAGGACAGTCATGGCATCCCGTCCTCCACTTATCACATCCTGCAATGACGAAGTGAGGGCACTGCCCCGTAAATGACCAGCAGTCGTGAAGAGTCCATACTACCCTCTTGTTGTTCTTCTTAATGTACTTGAACAGCATCGGCAGATTGATATAACAGTTGTGCAGGTTATGAAGATGGATGATATCGGGATCAAACGTCCTTACCTTGCGCAGAAAATTCCATGTGGATAAGACCGAACCGCATCCGTTGTAACCTGTATACTTGCACATCAGCTTATGGATATTATGGGTGATCTTATTCCCGATATAGATGTGCTCGCCGCCTCTGTCCAGGTCTCTTCTTGCATAATAGCAGCAGACTGCTTCATGGCCGTTCTCTCTGGCCAGACCGGCAATGTGGCACATTATGCTTCCGGTACTTCCGAAGTTGACTGTATTGATCTCAAGTATCTTCATGATGCATTCTTCCTTACAGCCACTTTGAACATTGATTCACGCAGCCAGTTCGGCGCCAGTGAAGAAGCACCTCTGATCATCACGCTCGATATATACTGAGACCCGGAGATAAACCCTTTGTCCTTCATGAATCTGAACAGTGCTTTCTGACTCTTCGCATACTTAAGGCCTGAACGCCTCCTGTACATATCAGATCCTGCCCTCATCCACAGAAGCGGTTCCTGAATGTTGTATCCCTCAGAGCCGTTCAGGAGCATACGGATCCACAGATAATAATCCTCCAGCAGATAGAAGTCCTGATACCCTCCTGCTGACTCAACGGCAGTCTTACTGTACATCACACACGGGTGATTGAATGGATTCCTCTTCTTCGCGAAAACCATGATCTCCTCATGTGTCTCAGGAGGAACTCTTCTCGTATCTACCACATCCGGAGATACTGTAAACTCCTCAACTATCCCTGAACAGACCGAGACTTCAGGATGGGATTCAAAGACATTAAGCTGTCTCTCACATCTGTCAGGTCTGCTGATATCATCCGAATCCATGCGTGCCACGAGTTCATTCACGCAGTGCTTTATCCCGATATTGAGCGCATTGCCAAGGCCGCCGTTCTTCTCAAGTCTAACTACGTGAAGATCACTGTGCTCACGTTCCATCTGTCCGATAACCTCATCGAGTTCAGGCGTCAAAGGGCCATCGCAGACCAGGACAAAGTCATCTGTCGGAACAGTCTGTGACCATATGCTGTTCATGGCGCATCTCAGCTGATCCGCCTTCTCTTTATGGTAAACGCTCATCAGAACAGAATAGCTTTCCATGATCTTTACTTCCAGTTCATCTTCGGCAGGTGCTTATAGCACTGCTTGTCTTCGGGAGGCAGCTGCATATAATCGCCATATGCGGCAACCAGACTCCCGTCTGTCCCGGGTGCCCAGAACTCTGTATCCTCAAATCTTACACGCCTCAAAGGGATTATATCATCCCTTCTGACAACTTCTCTGGGACCGTATCCCCACACAAGAATACCAACCTTCTCGGAAGAGTCAAAGTCATACCTGGAGGCATGCTTTATTGCACGACCGGTAATATAATGCTCTATCGGGAACAGCTTGTAGAATGCCTTTATCAGAGTAATGACTATCCTGCTGCTCAATGCTCTCTGGGACGGATCATCAAGCGTTGCCGCCACCTGCATCACATAGTAAAAGCGCATGAACCTGATCCTGTTTCTTATCTTGCGGTCTCCCGAAGGAAGGCCGTCCATAGGGAATACATCGATATTGACACCCAGCTGGATCCCGAATCCGCCGTTCTCGTGAAGTTCAGTTCTCGGGTCGTAGACTTTCGAGAAGGGGCATAAACATTCATTATCTTCAGTCCATGTCATGAGAGCACAATCCTCAGCTTCGAAAGTCTGGAGAAATCTCTCATAATCAGGTCTTGGCATGCATATATCTATATCGTCATCCCACGGTATAAATCCACCGTGTCTCAAAGCTCCGAGATATGTCCCGTAGTAGATGAAATAACGGATCCCGTTACCGTCACAGAACGCTGCAACTTTCTTGAGTATCTCCAGCTGAAGTATCTTGGCTTCATCGATCGCAATATCTCTCATCAGTTATCCTCACTCCCGTTCAGCAGTTCGATCGATGTATCTACAACCATGTCTGGTGTGGCATCATCGTAGGCTTCGCGTACCAGATCAAAATCAACGCGCTTTCCCCTGTTCTCATACATCCAGTCTCTGATCTTCTCACACTCGTTTTCATCAATCTTATCCTGACGGACAAACAGAACGAGCGGATACTTCTTAAGCAGACCATATGACAGTTCATCCTCCGAGAAGTAGAAATACAGTATCGGATAACCCGACGCCACACTCTCGAAGATCTTACTGGATACTATCTCCCTGTTTTTGTTTGCCAGGATTATGGTAATATCTGCCGTTGCGTAATAGCGGTCTGCAAGTTCCTTACTTACCCTGCCATAGAATCTGATGCTTTCCGGATGCTCTGACGCCGCTCTCCTGACGTCTTCCACAGCATTACCGGAAGCAAACACATGAAGGCTCACATCAGGATCCCTGTCGGCGATCGTCCCGAATACTGTGAGCATCGCTTGAGGAGGTCTCATCTGATGATTGATCTCACCCTGGTATATCGCATTGATCACTGCCGGAGATGTCAGAGGTTCAGGTGTCACCGCCGGTTTCTTCACTACGAGAGGATGCTCCACACGGAGAATATTCTCCCTCTGATGCTTCGCGAAATAAGGTCCCCAGTTGTCTATGTAATATATTTTAGCTGCATGATCGAAGACATCCTTCTCGAACTTCTCCGCATGACTCCGCTTAAGTTTGTGCGCCCACGTGAAACGGAAATAATCCCTGCTCTCGCTGTATCTGTCGTAGAGGACCGGGAAGAATGGTATTCCGTATTTCCTGCAGAACAGGGAACCTCCCTTAAGTCCCTCAACAGGCAGTATAAACGAGAATACGGCATCGATCCGTGTCCCTTGTTCTTTGAGTTCCTCAAGTTTTCTCTGATAAGATCTTGCAAGTCCCTCATCCATTCCGCTCCTTGCCAGGAGTTTACGCATGGCCCAGTATGACTTGACCGTAAGATAAGTCATCTTTCCTGTGATCTTACTTCTGTCTGCTTCATCAGCCTTGATGATGTCAATGTTCCTTTTACTCGTTACACGATAGATATGCTGTCCGTCAAAATCTTCTGTTGTCTCTTTGCCATCCGGCGAAGTACTGACAACATAAACATTAACACCCCTGCTCACAAAACAGTTTGCTATCTCACGTACGCAATTGCCGACCGCCGAGAAGTTGGGATAATACCCGCCAACGAGAAGTACAACATTCAGATCCTTACTCATCTTAATGACGCTCCCCTTCCCGTACATAAACCATAGTAATCTGACAGGATATTGCCGGATCCGCTTTTGGAGTAATAACTTGCTCTGCACATATCATTTGCCTTTTTGCGGTCAACATCCCTGTCGAGCGCTTCAATGATCTTCGATGCCCAGTAACCGGTATCCTGAGTAAGAGAAATGAATGTCACTTCTCCCGTCACATCCACCTCCGGTGGAAACTCTGACGATACCACGCAGGGAAGTCCGCAGGCTTCCGCTTCGATGCACACCAGACCGAATCCTTCAAATCTGCTGGGCAGGAAAAACACGTCCATACACTGATAGAGATCATTCATATCTTCCCTGCTTCCGAACAGCCGTATCCTGTCAGACAAGCCCTTATCCCCGACATACTTACTCACCTGCTCATCAAGAGGACCGCTTCCGATCCACCAGTATTCAACATCATCGCGCACCTTTAACACTTCTGAAATCACGTCTATGGCGAAGAAAGGATTTTTAGGCGCTGCGACGCGTCCGACGGATGCGACTACCTTCTTATTGCTTACGCCTTCCCTGGTCCGGAGTTCCATACGCCTGGCATCATCATAACGCAGTACATCTGTATCGATTATATTTGGTATGATGGCAAACTCTGCCGTTCCAAACATGGCTTTCCCTGCATTTGAAGAGCACGCTGTATAATGATTCGCTGTACGTTTAAGAGAAGACAGAAACAGTTTGTTCAATCGCTCCCTGGAGTCCGTCTCACCCATTCTGGTGCTGTGGGAATGAAGGATCCTTACCGGAATAGTCTTCCTTGCCTTCTTCATCAGAGGTATCGTCTTATTGAGCGAATTGTCATGGACTATATCGTATTTACCCTCGCGGATGATCCTCCTGCATTCCTTCATGTGCCTGAACGGATGCTTCACTAGAGAAGGCAGAACAAATATCTGAGATCCGTTGCCCTCCACCTCCTCAATATACGGGGATTCCCTGTATTCCAGCGTCGCGAAATCGATAATGATCTTCTCATGATCCATGTTACGGTAGTAGTTCATCACGAAATTGGTTACACCGTTTGATACGCGCAGATTCGATACGATCATCAGCACTCTGACGGGTCTTCTCAGGAACGATGAATTGAGGTCGATCATCTCATTAGTATGATCCGATCTTCTGTTCTCCTCAGAAGGAGGTGTCTTCCAGTCTCCGTAAAGCTGCGTAAGATAGCTGTCTGCATTCTCAACTCCGTACAGTTCATGTCCTTCAAAACTGTAAAGCTTCGGAGTACCAAAATACTCTTTGGGCATGATCTCCCTTGTTCTGTATGAGCTCATAAGAAGGCCGACATATTCCGAGTCATCGTAGGAATGCTCCTTGCACAGATCGACGATCTCCTTAACGAGACGCTTATTGCCTTCGGGTGAGTTTGGCAGCAACTGGATGATCTTCACTGCAAGGTTCTTATACCACGCTCTTCCCTCACGCGTAGTTACCGCGCGGACGGCAAGAACATCCTGCTTTCTGCCGAGCTTCTTATAGTTTCTCTTTGATTCATCAGGAGTATTCCCGATACCGTCGAGCGGGAATACATCTATATAAACGCCCATAACAACAGATACCCTTCTCTTCTCGATCAGGGTAGTTTCCGTGTCATAGAGCTTGCTGTGGGGATAGAGGTATTCTTCTCTTGGAGAATGCTCATTCTCGAGCATGTATCTGTCGTCGTGGATATCATTTCCCATAAGGGATACAAACCGCTCATAATCACTTCTGGGCATTCCGACATCAATATCATCATCCCAGGGAATAAAACCCAGATGGCGCGCCGCGCCGAGCATGGTTCCCTCAACGAGATAATATCTGAGATCATTAGCTTCACAGAATGCGTGATACCAGAGAAGTATGTTGAGAAGGCACTTCTTGCTGTCGTCCATCACGAAGCCTTCTCTTCCGCAGGTGAAGCCATTGCGGTCGTCTGTCCCTCTGCAACCCCCTCAGTACTTTCGGGCATGAAGAGGATCTTGATCGTGGCAAAGCATATCCTGAGGTCTTCGATAAAACTGGGGTGTGCAATATACATCAGATCCATCTGCAGTTTGTCATACGGTGTAGTATTGTATTTGCCGTACACCTGGGCAAATCCCGTAAGACCGGCCTTGGCCTGAAGTCTGAGCTGAAACTCCGGCATCTCCTTTACGTAGTCAGCAGCGATCTCCGGACGTTCCGGTCTGGGTCCGACAACGGACAGATTGCCGGCAAGGATATCTATCAGCTGAGGCAGCTCATCGATCCTGCATTTGCGGATAAATCTTCCCACAGGTGTAATACGGTCATCGTTCTCTCCTGTCGAGAGTCTCGCGACTCCGTCCTTCTCAGCATCGACTCTCATACTCCTGAACTTATGGATCATAAAGCGCTTGCCGTTCTTCGTAAGTCTCTCCTGCTTATAGAATACGGGGCCCTTGTCAGTTGCCTTTATAGCGATCGCTGTTACAAGAAATACAGGTGACAGAACTATGAGCGCTGCGATCGATACCACTATGTCAAACACTCTCTTGGCGATCAGATAGACAGGGTTGGGGTTATATCTTGTAACTCTCATAACAGGCAGATGGAACATATGCATCGTCTTGGCGCTGCTCATTATGACATCGCCGATCCTGGGGATCATGTAGACAGTCTTGCTGTTATAGAGGCAGTACTTCAGGATAACGTTACGGTCATGACTTCTGACACCGCTCAGGAATACTACCTCCATATCATCGATCATGGAGATATCCGCCAGACATTCAGAGACAGATGCCGTCTTTGCGATCTCAAATTTCTTGGTAAGACCATACTCGCTTATGAGACTCTCCATGCCCTGACGCATATCATAGATAACAATGGATTTCTTTGCAGGGAACCACTTGAAATATATGGCACGGGCGATCACAGTCCATATAAGCGACAGAAGGAACTGGCATACCCACACGAGTATAAGCGGAAGCGGATTCGGTATCTTCTTCATCAGGAGGAAGAAAACCATATAGAGGATCCCGTTGGCAAGCAACGCAGACAGCATCTGGCTTACGACCGTCTCAGACAGCTTATTGAGCGATATCAGGAAAGCATCATATGTCTTTCCGAAAATATAATAAAGCAGCACGAAAATACCGGTGATGACTATATCGCCCTTGATGTAGTAAGGAGTTGACAGCCTCGGGCTGTAATAGAAGTACCACGCTGCGATAAAGGGAAGGACAATAAGACAGACATTGAACAGTTTGATGAGCCTAAGCCCAACCTCATGCCTGAAATTATACTTCTTCGTCGTCATTGTTCTCGTGTCCCCCGTATTCAGAACACAGACCGCAACAAAACAGCCTGCATCTGCAAGTCAAGTTAATTCTAACATATAAATATAATTATTAAATAAACAAATAAGGGGACGCAGGTGCGGGTTTAATTGTTTATTATGACTTAGACTTAGCAAGCTCCTTTGCAGGTCTGGCGTTCATCATTCCGATGATCGCCATATAGTAAAGCTCAACATAGAAAAGCCTGCAGTTGAAGAATGCAGCAGCACTGTAACCAATGAACATAGCGAAGCATATCCAGGTGACAACACGGTCATCCCTGTCCTGAGACTTGAGTACTCTCTTGATGCCCAGTACTGTGGAGATGACCAGCAGCGCCATAAAATTGAGGAATCCGAAGAGGCCCTGTGTTACAAGCGTCTGGATATAAACATTATGGGCGAAATTGCTGTACTGCATATTCGTCGTCCAATAGATGCTCTCCTTGTAGCACTGATATATGTTGTCAATACCTACACCCAGAACCCAATGCTTCGGGAAAGATTCCAGGCAGATCTTCCACTTCCATCCTCTGTCCGAACCGAAGGAATCGGAATTGCCCTGCCCCAGATCCTGCATCTCACGTGCAGACAAACCGATCCTTCTCGCAGGCAGGTCACTGATAATGAACGTAACACCGACAGCAGCGGCTGCTATAGCCACAAAGATAAAGAAGTTTCTGAGATAGAGCTTGTAATCAGCGTCACCCTTGTTCTTGCGCATCATTATGAGGAGTGAGACGAACAGTACGACCACTACTACGATATCGCCGGCCCACGCAAGTCTGGCCATGGAATTGAACGAGCAGTAAACTGCGATAAAAGCGGATATCCCGCTTATTATCATATGGCTTATCTTACGGCTGAATATAACGGCACCGGCTGTAAGTCCGACAAACAGAACGCTCAGACCACCCCAGAAATTAGTATTCTGTGTAAGCACATAAACCTGTGTTGTTGTCGTCTTCCACGGTACCGGCATGATCTTGAACCCAAATGTCTGCATGATTCCAAGAATACCCATAAGACCTGATATCACGACCATCGTGTAGAGCACATACTTACGGAGCTTTGCGGATGACAGCTGGAATCCTGCAAACATCATGCAGTAATACCCGACAAAGAAAATCGGATACTCATTTGTCTTGGCATCAGGTCTGTTAACCCTCGCAATATCGCATGAGTAGATCAGAGAGAGGAACATGAAGATATTGAGCGTGAAGAAGAAAATATCTGACCAGTGTCTTCCTGAAGGTCTCAACGCAAATTTGGCGGTGCACATGAAGGCTCCTATGACACCAAAAGCAGAGAAGACCATTCTCTCTGCCGTCAGCTGATATCCAAAAAGCTCGGATATGAACTCCGATAACGGCACAAGTATCATGCACGCGATTATATAAAAACAGAAAGCCTTCTCGCCCAGCAATATATCGAGAAGAGAAGAACCCTTTCTCTTCAGCGTTGCAACTGTATCAGTATTCAAGACCGGACACCCCCTCATGCAAGCATCAAATGACCATGATGAATAATGATAAATAGTATGATATAAATCGCAAATCGTCAAATGTGAAAAGGGGACGTGTCACTTTTCACATTTATGCTAACGTAGCGACTCCCGAAGGCGAATAAACCCTTGTGAGCGGACTTCGTGAAGCTTGATCACACCTTTGCTCCGCAACCCCTGAAGGCGAATAAACCGCTTGTGAGCGGACTTCATGAAGCTTGATCACACCTTTGCGAGCGACTCTCCGCACAAGCAAAGCGCGGAGGACCAGGAACGAGCAAAGCGTGCGATCAAGCCGCTCTCCACCCCACATCATGCCAGCATTCACCTGTTCCTATCTGGTCAACAGATGAATAATAAGGCATCGGAAGTGTTCCGCCGCATTCAGATTTTCCTGTCAGAACTTCAGCTACAGCACGCCCGCCTTCAGTACCGGGCAGGTAGCACATAATAACAGAATCCCACTGGTCGATGTATTCATCAATGATGACATTACGTCCGCATACAAGCAGAGTAGTTGTGGGAAGCCCGGTACTCATAGCGAACTCGATCGCGGACTGGTTGCCGCTCTGGGCAAGCGAACCTGTAATGGAAAGATCCTCTGTATCTCCCGTCCACTCCGCATAAGGTATCTCACCAAGACAGAGCAGTACCATATCACATGTGGATGCTTCCTCGGGATCTGTAACTATCGTAAATCCTTCTTCGTCAGCCACATCCTGAAGCGCCTCCTGGATAGTGCGGGCATACATTACCCATTCCACGCCTTCTTCGGTATCACTGTATCCTGTCCATGTAATCGTCCAGCCGCCGCACAGAACCCCTGTATCATTGGCTGCAGGTCCACAGACAAAGACGCGTGCACCCTTGGGGATCGTCATGTTAGAACCCACTTTAAGAGGAACAAATGATTCACATGCAAGCTTACGTGCCACCTCTTTGCCATAATCAGAATACCAGTCGTAAGATGGGTTTGTGTTCTCCAGATAAGGATCATCAAAAAGGCCAACATCCTTCTTAACCTTCAATATCCTCAGAACAGCATCATCAACCCGGGCCTCGGTTATATCACCCTTGCCAACTGCGTCAACGATAATGTCTCGGACAGTCTCGTAATCATCGGGTTCCATCAGCATATCGATACCGGCGTTAATTGCCAGCACAACATTCTCATACAACGTATCTCCGGAACAGTTATGAAGCGAATTGTAATCAGACACTATAAAACCTGAAAAACCGAAATCATCTTTGAGCTTCATGATGTACTTGCCGTTCTCGTGCATCTTGACACCTTCAAGAGCAGCGTGTGAGATCATAACAGTCTGTGCTCCGGCATCGATCAGCTGCTTATAAACATTGAGCAGTGCATTGAGCTCGTCATCGGTAAGACCTGATGTGTTGCCGCGGTCGATAAGCCTGTTCGTGCCATCAGAATATTCGCCCGTACCATAGGCAACATGTCCTTCCGCAAAGAAGTGCTTGGGACAGGATATTACTCCTTCATCCAGCTGACCCTTAACATATGCAAGAGCCAGGGGCGTGAGCCTGTCGAGGTCAGAAGAGAAACACTCGTAAGTCCTTCCCCACCTGGGATCCTGAGGATCTGTCACTACGGGTCCGAAGTTCCATATCATACCCGTGCGTTTCATGTCTGAGCCGACAAGACGTCCGTACTCATATGTGAGTTCAGGATCATTAGCCGCACCGATATTGATATTGTGAGGATAGAGGATCGCAGCATCAGCCGTATTCACACCATGGACAGAGTCCTGTCCGTAGATATAAGGTATCCCCGCCTCTGATGCGAGAGCATGTTCCTGATAGATGCGGACACGTGATATCCAGTTATCCATGGAAATTGCCGGCCACTCATCCTTAGTGGAGAACATCGATCCATAGTCGCCTTCCTCCATATCAACATGGCTGCATGATCTGACCTGGCTCTGAACCATCTGGGAAGCCTTCTGCTCCAAAGTCAATGTAGCCAGTATCTCTTCGGGAGTCATATCAGGAGTCCACTTGGTATTCTCCTCACTGCTGCTGCCTGAAGTCGCACCCGTCCATGAAGGTTCCGTCTCCTCCACAGCAGGTGTACACCCGATAACCGGCATCACAAATGATGCCATCATTCCAACAACAAGAATACCTGATAAGACCCTGTTCTTCATGTTCATACCCCCACTAACGATCAGTTAAAGCTGTTAGCCAGGTTCTTTATAAACTCTGACTCTGACAGCAGGCTTACACCACACATACTCAAAATGCCCATGATAATTCCGGCAAGCAGCACACCCAGCATGACCGCGATAACACTTGTCTTAAAATCCATATCCAGCAGACTGGCAGCCAGTGTTCCGGTCCATGCGCCGGTACCGGGCAAAGGTATTCCCACAAACAGCAGCAAAGCCAGGAACAGTCCTCTTCCGGCCTTTGCCTGGAGCTTCTCTCCACCCTTGTGACCCTTCTTCAGACACCAGCTGAAGAACTTTCCGATAAACTTCTTATCAGCGCCCCATTCCAGAACCCTTCTCGCGAAGAAAAAAATGATCGGCACCGGAACCATATTGCCTACAATACACACAATATATGCAGGTATTACAGGAATCCCTACCAGCAGCGCGAAAGGAAGCGCTCCCCTAAGCTCGATCAGCGGCACCATTGAGATAATGAATGCCATAGCATACTTCATAAACATAGAATAACCTCTTATCTCTTTCAGTTAATCTTCAAGATGATAACATAAATAACGGAGTCTTGCACTTTCGCGATGATGACATTAGAATATCAATATATGTATAAAAAATATCATTTTTACGAGGTTTAATATGAAAGGAATCATTCTGGCTGCCGGCAAAGGCACAAGACTTCACCCGATAACGCTACCCGTCTGCAAACCGCTCCTGCCGGTGTATGACAAGCCGCTCATCTACTATTCACTTGCTACACTGATGAACGCGGGCATCAGGGATATACTCATAATCATACCGCCCGACGAGCAGAAGGTCTTCGAGAATCTTTTGGGGGACGGTTCAAAATACGGAATCAACATCAGTTATCTTGAGCAGAAAGTGCAGCGCGGTATTGCTGATGCCTTCATCATCGGCAAGGAGTTTATCGGTGATGACAGTGTGTGCCTCGCTCTCGGTGACAATATATTCTATGGTCCTTCATTCAGACAAAAGCTGAGAGGAGCTGTCAAGGAACTCACTTCAGGCGCCACCATATTCGGTTACTATGTTAATGATCCCCGTCCTTTTGGTGTAGTTGAATTTGATACAGAAGGCACAGCCATCTCCATCGAGGAGAAGCCCAAGATCCCTAAGTCTAATTACATCGTTCCGGGACTGTATTTCTATGATAATGACGTAGTCAGGATCGCTGCTGACGTAAAGCCTTCGGCAAGAGGCGAGCTTGAGATTACATCTGTCAACAACGAGTACCTCAAGCAGGGCAAGCTTCACGTCATTCCTCTCGGTCAGGAATTCTCATGGTTTGATGCAGGTACGGCTGACAGCCTCTACACTTCCGCAGGCGCTATCCGTTCCGCTCAGCGAAGCGGCAAGATGATCGCATGTCTCGAGGAGATAGCTGTCCACAACAGATGGATAACCATCGACGAACTCGAAGCCGCAGCAGAGGCCATGAAGCAGACCCAGTACGGACAGTACATGCTTGGCGTTGTTAACGACCTGAGAGACGAAGTATAATCAACTACGCCAACTGTTGAACGATTCTGCTCGATGAAAGACACAAATAATAATACCTGACTGTTGTCATTTGAAGTATGGTTTGTTATCTATGACAAAAAGAAGAACTGTCTGCTTAATTACAATCAGCCTGTTGATCACGCTATGTCTAGCAACTGTAACGGCTTGTATAACTGATAAATGCCCAACATTTGATCAGAGTCATTCGGATATTAATGTCTCAGATTGTCTCTCAATAGGAAATAGCCCTGATGAGATCAGATTTGTTTATTATGCTCAAAAGTCAGGTTATTACAACTTGTGTATTCATTTGAATAACAGTGCGTTATCCGGCTCTGTCGGTATTCACGTTCGTGATCACTTCATAAAACTGATCAGCAGACCTGATGATGGAGATGAAGTCTCGACAACCTTCTTCTGTAACGAAGGCAAGAATCTGATTTGCATAAAGAAATTCGACGGGGATCTGATCGCAAGTATTGAAAGGTTTGTCATAAAACCAAGTGACCATACAATCAAAATGGTGATAGTTCCCCACGAAGATGATGAGATCTTTGCATTTGCAGGTTCAATACAGCAAATGCTCAAAAACGGTGATGACGTTAGAGTCGTTTTTTTAACAAACGGCGATTATTTTAATAAAGAACTGGGGCCTGTACGGATTTCTGAAAGCCTACGAGCTTTGGAGATTCTAGGTGTCGTCAGATCTAATATAACATTTCTCGGGTATGGGGATGCTTTGATCAGTTCTTTATTCCTTGCATGTGAGACTGATGAAGTTTTTGAATCAAAATGCCATTTAACTGAAACTTACGGTGACAGTTCTCAAGGTGTGTATGATTACCATTTTCTGAACTCAGGTAATCATGCTTCTTATTCCGGGAATAACATAAGGGAAGATCTGTTAAGCATCCTGGATATTAACAGACCAGAGGCCATATTTGTTACGTCAACCACCGAGTGGCATCCCGATCATAAATACCTTTATGCATTTATGGACGAAACTATCAAAAAACTCAACAAAAGCTATGACTATCATCCATCTTTATGTCAAAGTGTAATACACGGTGACAGCGCAGACTGGCCACAAAGATTGGAATATGATGCCAATGGTCAACCGATTATTGTGTCATTCACTACTCCATTTTCAACTTCTAACCCTGATTTATCTTGGGAAGACGCGACCCACGTTATTCTTAGTGACGACGAGATTAATAATAAATACGAAGCAATAAAGGAATTTGTTTCTCAGAATGAAGGTGGGGACAATTACAAGGGAAACAGTGAGTTTAACTTTGCCTTTTGCAAAGAGGATGAGTTTTATTGGATCAAACAATACTAACTAAAGTATTCACCAACAGAACTCTCATTCTCAAACCGCCTGACAAAATCTAACAAAAACCCGTGCCTTTCTTCAGCCAGCCTGCGGGCGCTCTCCGTATTCATCTCATCTTTGAGGAGGAGCAGCTTCTCATAAAAATGCTTCATGCTGTCCTCCAAAGACCGCCCGTGTTTGCCGCCGTAAGCAAAGGTCCTGGCAATCCCTACAGCACCCATCGCATCCAGTCTGTCGGCATCCTGAACTATCATTGCTTCTATGGATGACGGTTTCTTACCGCGGTTCTTACTGAAAGAGACAGACTCTATAATACTGCAGATAAACCCTGTCTGTTCAGCATCAAAGCCATGCTCCTTAAGAAAGGTTCGCGCGTTATGATTATCTTCAGTGTCAAAAAGCTTATGATCATCCACATCATGAAGGAGCGCGGCAAGAGCCACCGCTTCCATATCGCATTCCTGTTCTTCCGCGGCAATCATCATCGCATTTCTGAACACCCTGAGGCTGTGGTTCACATCATGTCCGTCCGAATTTCCTTCGAAGATTCCCAGGATATATTCTGTCGCTTCCTGTATCAGCAAGTCATTCATTTGATCGCCCAGAATCCTGCCTGAAGATATGATGCCCATAAAACATTTACTGCCTTAAAGCTGCACTTCTTCAACAACTCCAGATGCTGTTCCACCGTTATTGGCAGCACCTCTGTGCCACGTCTTTCCAGATGCATCTTAATGCTTTCGGGAGAATGACCATGTGCGGCAAGGAATCCTGCCCACCTGTCTGCTGCTATCTCATCAGCCTCATCTGTTTCCATTCTGATATTCTCGAATGCTACAAAGATACCGCCGTCCTTCAACGCCTGACGGCACCGGTGGACTGCCTGCTCCCTGCTCCCGATATCCAGATAGTGGTGACACTGGATAGCCGTCACTATATCAAACTCATTATCGAATTCCAATTCTCCTGAAGGAACATTGAAGTATCTGACATTCCTGCCGGCAAGTTTGTTCTTCGCTACATCGAGCATCTGTTCTGAAGGATCACATAGAGTAAGTCGTGCTCCCGGAAAGGCTTCCAAAGCACGCATTGCAAGAGTACCCGTACCGCATCCCGTATCAAGCCACATAGGTGAGCTGTTCCCCATAGTGTTCACAAGATCGATCACCTGCTTATGGTATTCGCTGTAATACGGAAGCACAGACGTAATACGTGCATCATATGTGCCTGAATCGTATGCTGAACTGTTATCATTCGCGGACATAATTGATCATCCTTTCACTACACTTCGCATTTAAAACACATGCTGCGGTTTATTCTTCTTTTCCGTCCTGTGATCTGTTCCTGTGCCTTTTTTGTTGTATTACAAATCGCAATTACAATAAATACTGCGATTATCACGCCGACTATGATCTCGATCCAGTTATGCTCGATAATGCCAAAGGTCAGCAGCAATGCGACCAAACCACCAAAAACGATTATAAGGAATGCTCCTGCCAGCATCCTGACCGCAAGCGGTACTTTCCTGTCTCCGACAGCTCATACAGAGCCATCTACAATGAGTTCAAAAACAATATCAAGAATAAGTTCCATTGCTCTTCTCCGGCATCCTCCGCAAGATAATGATACATTGAAATTATACCACGTCATTGTCTGGTTACCGAATATGGTAGAATATACCAAAAAGACAGGATCAGCACCATGAAGATCAAGACAAAAACACTCAGCTACGATGAAGTAATGAGCCTCCCTTCCTGGGAACACAAGAAGCCCAAAAAGCCGTCAGGTCTGCTGGCGGGCATTGCCCGTATCGTATTGGGCGGAGAGCTTAAGAAGGTCAGGTTTTCCTGCGAGAAGATAGATATGGAGAAGGCCGGTGACGGTCCCTGGATGATCCTGATGAATCACTGCAGTTTTACGGATCTGTCCATCGCTTTCGAGGTGCTTAAAGGAAGGCCATTCAGCATAGTATGCACTTCAGATGCGCTCGTTGGAAAAGAGGGACTGATGAGGTCTCTCGGCTGTATCCCGACGCGCAAATTCGTCTCTGACATGACGCTGATATCCGATATGGATCACGCACTCAATGTAAATAACGCGAGCGTACTTATGTATCCTGAAGCGGGATACTCTCTCGACGGGACGGGAACAAGGATCCCGAGGCGCCTCGGGGTACTTCTCAAGAAGCTGAAACATCCGGTCGTGATGATCACTACTTTCGGGGCGTTTACAAGAGATCCTCTGTATAACAATCTCCAGAAAAGGGACGTTACCGTCTCATGTCAGATGAAGTGTCTCTTTACGCCGGAAGAACTTGCCAACACCAAGGTAAGACAGATCGACGAAGTGTTGGATGAAGCATTCACATTCGACTATTTCAGGTGGCAGCAGGATAACGGAATCGAGATCGATGAACCGTTCAGGGCAGATGGTCTTAACAGGATATTGTACAAGTGTCCTCACTGCATGGCAGAAGGCAAGACAACCGGTAAAGGTATAACCCTGAAATGCAGTGAGTGTGGTGCCGAATACGAGCTGGATACTCTTGGAAGACTTAAAGGTATAAATGTCACTCCGGTATTCACCCATATTCCCGACTGGTTCGCATGGGAGAGAGAACAGATCAGACAGGAGATCAGTGACGGTACATATGAACTTGATGTTCCGTGCGATATAGCCATACTTAAGGATTCCAAGGCACTATATATGGTCGGTACCGGACGGCTCCATCACGATATAAACGGGTTCGTTCTTGACGGATGCGACGGAAAACTTCACTACGAGCAGTCTTCAAGCGCGTCGTACAGCGTTAATTCCGATTACTTCTGGTATGAGATTGGAGATATTGTGTCGATCGGCACCAACGAATGCCTTTACTACTGTTTCCCTAAAGAGGGAGATATCGTTGCCAAGACAAGGCTCGCGGCAGAGGAACTGTACAAGATGTCAAAAGGAAAAGGATCCCCGGAAGAATGACTTTGTTTTGGTGAAATGGGGACGGTTCCTTTTTCACATCATGAACATCTGATATTTGTGATCGCACACTGATCCCCGGTAAGAGCAACATACAACTTAGCGGCTTTAGTCTTAAAGACAGTACAGCAGCTGATAGAGATACCCCCATTGTCAGCAGTTGAGATGACCGTATTACCTTCCAGGCTGAACGTTACCTTGCAGTCAAATTCGTCTCTGTTCAGTTCTTTCCACTGATTCCAGCCGGCAAACCTGCTCCTGTCGACAGTCAGTTCATTATTGGCATATTCATTTGATGGACAGTACTCCCCGTCCAGCCGCATCAGCAGATATTCTTTATAACCGTCACCTGTTACCTGTCCGTCATCAGAAGCAAAAAGGATAAAGGCTACCTTAGGAACGTTGTCTTCCTCATCGGGACTTACCTTAAAAGTTATCTCTGTCTCGTGATCATTGATGAGGATTCCTCTGGACACATTATCCATGTAATCTCCTACAACAAGAGAATCGTGAATGGTAAACTCTCCCTGAGCACTTCTCTACTTCATCCTGTACTTTGTATCGTTGTCGATGAGCATGAGCATTATTTCGCGAAAGCAAGCTGTGAATCATGATCTAACCCGTTAAGGAAGCCGACCAGTTGTTCCTCCGTCATATCATAAGTATGGTTGTATATCTCAAGTATTATATTCTGTTCATCAAAAGTCTTCGGAACGATGACTTCATCCGGATGGGCGGTCATATAATCAACGGCCCAGCTGAATCCCTTCTCGTGATACATGGGATCCTTGTGTGTCTGGAGCATCGATCTGACAACATCACTCTTGGCAGACAGAAATATATTGATTGAGGTATAATACGCCAGCACTCAGAACAAAACGATAAAAACGGCCTGAATGGCCATAACGGTAAGCAGTATCTGATTGGAGAGTTTTCTCTGTCTGCCTTTCATCGTCTCCTGCCTCTCTTATTATGAATACGATTATACCATTTCAGGCGGGGATAATCTCCTTACTCTCCTGAATACATAGACGGGAATGATCACGCCGATTACCGCACCGATGATCCCGGCAACAAGACCGATGCTGTCCTGATTTTTTATCCAGAACAAGGCAAGCGTGTTAACCTCTTCCTCGTTAAAAACCTTAGAATAGCGGATGATCATCAGATAAGACATCACAGTGTATACAGCAGTGACGCAATTCCAGAAGATGGTGATTATCCTCAGGATCCACATATCGGGTATTATCTTCTCTTTATGCCGGTTCTTATAGAACACCCGTATGATAATGACTCCGACTGCCGCCGATCCGGCAAAACTGATAAGTGTCTGGATCATACTGATGATCAGTGTATCAGAGTACATTGTTCCAATAACTCTATTGAAGATCCTGACTGTTAATGCAGAGAGCACAAACGATACAACAGGTATGATAAGCACCGGGTAATATATCTTTCTGCTGCCGTAATTCCTGTGAAGGTAAAGACATATGCATATACTGATCCCGCATGAACACAATGCGCCAAAGACCGAGACCGCCGTCTGGATCATAGAGATATGTTCCTCCGGCACATAGTGCAGTATGATAGATGAACTGTATATCGACAGCGCGGATAATGAAGTAATGATGTATCCTAAACCCAACACCTTTGCCGGTTTGATTCTCGAGAGGACTATAAGAATACCCATCACCATTACAGTCAGGATAGATGCTGCTCTGATTATGAGATTGCACCAGTACAGACCTGTGACTATTAATCCGCTGTCCATTTCAGTCCCTCCACACATGTACTTTGCATCAGTTTCACCAATTGTAAGACACAGATCCTTTCAGTTATATATTCGCTCAGTTCTGCTTCATCAGTTCCCAGAAAGCGATGGCACTTGCCGCCGCCACATTCAATGAATCCACACCGTGGTACATTGGGATCTTAACCCGGTAGTCGCAGGCTGTAATAACTTCCTCCGGCAGACCGGTTCCTTCCGTACCGAGGATTACAGCGACTTTGCTGCAGGCTCTGATATCATCATTATCAACGCTTGTCGAATCATCGGTCAAAGCCATAGCTACCGTCTTATAACCGTATGAACCGAGAATACTGATGATATTGAGCCCATCCGACTCCTCCAGCGACGCCTGCGTCCATGGAATCTGAAAGACCGTCCCCATACTTACCCTTGCAGCACGTCTCGTAAGCGGATCAACGGAAGCGTGGGTAAGAAGAACGCCATCCATTCCGAGGGCGGCGGCTGATCTGATTATCGCACCGACATTCGCCGGATTGGCAATATCCATCAGTACAGCGATGCGCTTTTTATCCTGACAGAAATCCCCGATGCGAACCTCAGGCTTCCGCCTCAGCACCATCCACATACCACGCACCAGATGATGACCTGTCATATTTATGACCACATCACGGTCAGCAACATAAACGGGTATGCGGTCAAGCATCTCCTGACCGCAATACTTTCCTATGGCGTCCAGGACAGGTCTCCCCTCGGCTTCAAGACGGCCGGTCTCCACAAGCATGGACAAAGGCTCATACCCTGCCTCAACGGCACGTATGCCCACCTCTGCGCTTTCGGCAAGGAATATGCCTTCTTCAGGGTCAAAATACTTACGCATCTGCGGCTCGGTAACCCTTGCAAAGACATCCATCTCAGGAACATTGATATCAGTGATCCTTATCAGGTTCATATTATTCTGTGTACTTCTCTCTTAGCAATCCGATATCACCGTCCGTAAGTCCGAGCCCTTCACGGAGGTATCCGTTAACACTGCCATACTTATTCTCAAGTGTGCTGATCGCATGAGTCAGATACTTCTCGAAAACACCACCCGACACAAATATCCGCGCCTCCATCTTTTCGGGAGGCATATGGGCGTCTTCACAGTTCTTACGCGTGACCCCGAGCTTTGCAGCGTTGCACTCATTCGTCAGAAGGTAGTCCCTCATTATAGTGTCCCTGTCTGCACCAAGTGCTGTAAGCAGGAGCATAGAAGCAAGTCCTGCACGGTCCTTGCCTCCGACGCAGTGCCAGAGCACTGCACCATTGTCAGGGTCGCTGTCCAGCAGTATCCTGAAGAATCCTCTGTAAGCAGCTATTCCCCTCTCTCCGGTAATGAATAGATCATAAATTGCAGGGCTGAAGATCCCAAGTTCATAAGCCATGTCAAACATCACTGATTTCTCGATGCCCGCTGATGTGAACTGACCGGCATCGACCGGCTTTCCGACCCACGAGATATAGTCTTCCAACTCTGCGACAGGCAGTCTGGTATTGACAGCACCGGGCACTTCGGGATCCGGTGTCCCCTCCATTACATGATTCATACGGAAGTCAATTATTGCCTGTACATGGTAGTCATCTGCAAGAATTGCTAACGCCTCCGGTTCCGCATTACAGATTGCACCGCTCCTGATGAGCAGCCCTCTCTTAACTGTTCTGTCACCTGCAGTGTATCCGCCAAGCTCCCTTGCATTTTTTATTCCGGGAAGTTCGATAATATTGCCGTTCATATCCGGATCTCCTGATCTTGTGTCCTGCTCCAATTTTATGGTATGGGGTGCAGATTGTCGATAATCGAGAAGAGTTTCTTCTTGGAGCTTGAAGCAACAGGTTTTCTGATGATATTAGGAACAGAAGGCGAAGTCGCAACACCCCTGATCATTTTTATCATAGAATAACCTTCGAGGATGCGGTTGATCTCTGAGATTTCTTTAGGGTCATCGGTATTAAAGTACTTTCTGACTATAATGTCCCAAAGAGTTGCAAACTGTTTCTTTGTAAGGCCCATATCTGTTGACTTCCATTGTGTTTTTGCGGCTGTCACATATACAAGATACATGGATGACAGATCAAGAACAGGATGACCGATTCCCGCATCATCGACATCGATAAGCAATATCTCGCCATTCTGATACATCATATTTCCCGGATGAAAATCCTGATGCACGAACGTGTTCCTTCCTGGAATATCATCGACCAGCCGGTACAGTCTGTCTTTCTCAGCCTGAGTATAGAATCCTGCGTTAAATGTCGCATCGATATCAGCTCTGCATCTGTCTTTGGAATCCGGAAGTGATCCGGGTTCGAATTCCGTGCTGTGGAGCTTTTTTAGTGTGTCGGCAATAAGTTTGGCATATTCTTCTATCCTGTCAGGATTTGCGATTATCTCCTGATTCATAGCTCTGGCATTGATCTTCTCGTATATGACGCCATAATCTTCACCGACCTTGACCATATCAAAAGCGATCATCGTCGGAACGCCCTGAACGAATGCATCTCTTGTAACTTTTCTGTTCTGCTCGATCTTCTCGCGGCTGCTGCGGTTGCCAAAATAAACCTTCACGATGGTCTCGTCGTCCAGTCTGTAAACGGCACCGTTTCCACCTTTGCCAAGGACCTCACACCCCTCTACTGACACTTCACGCATGGGTTTATCAGTACTGCTCATCTCCAGTCCTCCTTTATCTCATGCTGACAACCGTATACAACTATGTTATCACAGAACCTATGGTCACGCCAAATGTCACAACAAAAACAGGTGTGGGCATTAAGCCTCACACCTGCTGCTTTTAATCTTCTGTATTCCTGACATCTGGATTAATTTCCACCGATTTCATCAGGATCCAGCTCGCCGTAATCTCTGCCAGTCATATACTCTTCAGGATCCAGCTCGCCATAATCTCTGCCTGTGTAGAAGTCTTCAGGAGGGAGCTCACCGTAATCTCTGCCGGTCATATACTCATCAGGATCCAACTCTCCATAGTCTCTTCCTGTATAACCCTGAGTATTGTTAGTACCGCCATTACTGCTACTGCTGTTGGAGTTACTGTTGCTATTGCTATTACTGTTGCTGTTGGTGTTGGTGTTAGTATTGTTGTTATTGGCACGTTCCATCTCGGCCATTTCTTCCTCAGTCAGCTCACCATAATCTCTGCCTGTCATATACTCTTCAGGGTCCAACTCTCCATAGTCCCTGCCTGTCATATACTCTTCAGGATCCAGCTCTCCATAGTCTCTTCCGGTAAATCCCTCGTTATTGCCTTCACCGCTTTCATTCTCTGAGGCGCTTGCAGCTGCGAGAGCAGCAAGATCAACCGTGCCCTTCTTGAATACGCAAACTACAAGAGGTCCGGTAGAAACGTCATTGATAGTAAGTGTCTGTGCTTCCTTATCGTAAATAAAGGAACCTACACTATTACCGTCCTGAATGAGATCGACACCCTTTGAATTGTAGGACACCTGGAACTCCTGTGAACCGGCAATGCTTGAGAACGTGGCCTTATCCGTCTCGAACTTGATATTTATAACCACTGTCTCAGGAGCACGTCCGCGGGAAGCCGCATATGCCTCGCTTGTCATTCCGTTAAATGTGCTTATCGTCCAATCACCGACGATATCCTTCTCCAGACTGCTGCACGCTGTAAATACGAAGCCCATCATAAGGACAGTCATTACAACAGCCATGATCTTCGAACCTGTCTTCATCCTTAATTACCTCCTCATTCTCTCCTTTTTACGGGGTTCCTGACCCCTCTGGGGCAGTCTGCATATTCACAAACCGCCTCAAACGCCTTTTTATACCCTTATAATGAAATATTGTCAAGTTAGTGCGTGCCATCTCCGGAGAGCAAACATCAATGTCAGAACTGTCTGTTTATGATCCTCTCCATCATATCTCTTGCCTCAGCAAATCTTCTGTTATCACTGTCCTCTCCGTATCCTGCTGCATAACCGCCTGATGTATGCATATCATCAGCAGTCTCAACCCTGATACAATAACTTGGCGCATCATCGGTGTCTTCAGGGAATGGAAGTTCTTCGACTAGTTCCATGAACCCCACTCTTGTCAGTATATTCACAATGCTGCTCCAGTCCACCTCAGATATTTCAGTTTCTTCTATCTCATATCTGTCTTCAGGCGGCAGTTCTCCTGAAGGATAATCGTAGTTCTTATCACTCTCTGGATTGATACTGTAGTGTTTAACCTTGAAATCAGGTGTGAATACATACACATCTACGTGGCAGACATCCCCGGACCAGACGACATACGTTACCTTCCTCACATCCAGAGGACCTCTCTGCTGTGTATCGGAACAGCCAAAAACACTGACTGCACAAAACAGTAATAAGATCAGTACCGTTATTCTGTTCTTAAGCCTATCCATATTACCTCCGTTGCTCAGCTACATTCATTATATCATTTACGGATTCCGGTGTTCTCCTTCTTCATAAGCAGATAGAAACACAGTATTCCGATCAAGGCCAGTGGAACAAGGGAAAGACTTTCTGTCCATAAAGGCAGATCCGTGTCACTCTTCATATACAGGACCAGGACGCTCGGAGATGCATTGTTGACTGCGTGCATAAATGCAGCAGGCCAGACAGAGTTTGTCCTTAATGCAACATAAGTAAGGACTGTTCCCAATGCAATGCACATCAGACACATCAGGATTATTCCCACATAAGGAAACCCCGGATAATCCATTCCGAAATTGTGTCCCGTGCAGGTAAGAGGAGCATGCCACAAACCCCATATAATTCCTCCAATAATAATAGCTTTGGGCATGCCCATCAGTTCAATGAGCTTGGGCATCATATAACCTCTCCAGCCGAACTCCTCACCAAAGGCGGCAAAGGATAATACAACACCGTTTACAACCGCAAAGAGCGGATATATGATTACAACAAATGTACTCACGCTTGTTTCGCCAAAAGCCTCCGGACAAATCATCCATATAATGACGTCTCCCAGCGTCGAATATACGACAGGAAGGAATATCGCGAGCAGGAAAATCATCCACTTCTTCCCCTTCAGATCGATACCGAGCATCATGGAGTTATTGCCACTCAGTTTGAACCCTTCGCCAGTGATCTTACGTGTCAGTACATGTGCGATGGCCGGAGTTAGCATTCCGAGACTTACAAGCGAGATCATTTCGGGCGTACTGCCGGACCATGTGTGTCCCGTGAAGATAAAAACGACAAATATGAGCCATGCCATCCCGAACGACAGCCCGAGATAGATCAATAATCTTTTCTTTGTGATATTCATGTCACGCCTCCTGACGTGCTTTAAAGTAAACTGTGATCCTGTAAGAGAGATAGAAGATAACCAGATCTGCGATCGGCGACAGATACGATGCCAGAGTAATCTCTGTCTGATACTTCGTATACCAGTTAAAGAATCTGACAAGGAACTCCTGCCTTTCCGATAACCAGCTCACATCCGCGAACAGCATAATACCGATAATGATAAATGCGAATAGGAGCATAAGAGCGACCTTTGTAAGATTTCCCTTCTCCCTTCCGAGCAGAATATATAAAGGCAATTCTACCGAAGCAACCAGTATAAGCAGCGATGTTACAGGAATAACCAGCACCTCGCACATCCTGATCAGATCCAATCCCATTCCCGGTTCCGTAAACGCTGCCAGAATGATCCCGGCAATACTCAGTAAAGATATAAGGATATACGTAGCTATCGTGATGAAAACATACTTCGAAGCAACATAACTGTTTGCTGAGACAGGCAGCGAAGACATATAGTTCTTTATCCTGGCACATGATGCATCTGATTCAGATAATCTTGCACACCATACGTCGACGAAACCCACCATTATGACAATAATACAGATGTAGACAGTAACGAACATTAAATCCAGTATGTTTATTTCTGTGCCTGCTTCGTTATATGCAACAAAATCCATTTTTTCTGCAATACTGCCCGGGAAGATCACACGCAGGAAGCAGAGTAGTGCAATAGCTGACAGAAGTATGATACAGATCCTCTTGCCTTTTATTGCAACGAAGTCTTTATACATTAATCCGCCCATCAGATCTCACCCCTCTTTCTCTCTGCCACACCGGTCGATACGAAATAGGATATGAGAAGACAGACTGCTGCCGCACATGCTAATATGAACCATCTGTTTTCCAGAAAGATGAGACCGTCTGTGATAAGTTCCGTAGTTTTCATCGCACGCATAGCATCAATTATCCTGCCAGATGCACTGATGATAAAAACTGCCGTCATAATAAGCAGTGCGATTATCCTGACAGAATCAGCATTATTCATCTTCAGCAAAAAGATCAGTATCATCTCCAAAGCAGAGAAGATAAGGATCAGAGATGCCGCTGACAGAACAAGCCCGGCGAAATCTCCTAATGTCATGATGTCAGTGAACAAAGATAATATAAATGACAGTGCGAGACTTATCACTGTTCCAGTCCCGCAAGTCAGGAACAGCGTTATAAATCTGGCGGTAACGCGCTGCTTTACAGATAAAGGAAGTGCACCTGCAACGGCCTCAAAACCGGAATTCTTATCAGCTTCAAAAGCCAATGTCAGTGTATCTCCGATCGTGGCCAGAGGCAAAATAACCATAACCGCTACCGCATACCAGAGCATGTGTACAGGCGACATCTGCAGATCTGTTCCGCCGGCAAGATACTCCCGCTCAGCAAGAGCAATATTACCGCAACGTGCAGATATCAGTGCCATGACTGTGATCACAAATGACGACACAGTCACAAAGACAAATGTTGCACGCATCTTTCTAAGACTCATGAGATCTTTTATGATCAATCCCTTCATGGCTGTTACCTCCTTGAAGAAGCAACGTAGAAGAGCATGATCTCTTCAAGACTTGCGCGGTCTATCACAAGTTCAGGATAGAGCTTTGCTGCCGCCTTTCTGTCGTTGATAAGGACATCAATGCCGAATGCACCTTCCTGAACATTAACGATAAGCGACTTGCTTATGCTGTCGAGTTCGTCTTTCCTGCATTTGAGGATGCCGTGGCTTTCCAATATCTCATCCTTATTTCCCTTGAGGAATATCCTTCCGCCATCAATGAAGACTACTTCATCTGCGATCTTCTCGAGATCTCCCGTTATGTGCGAAGAGATAAAGATGGAATGGTCCTCTTCCAGAACAAATTCACGGAAGATATCCAGGATCTCATTTCGCACTATGGGATCAAGACCTGCAGTAGGCTCATCCAAGACAAGCAGCTTAGCATTGTGGGACATGGCAACTGCGATCTGCAGCTTCATCCTCATGCCACGAGAGAAATCTCCACACTTCTTTTTTGAGGGAAGAGAGAACTTCTTCAGATAATCAAAGAACACCTTCTCATCCCAGTTCTTATAGATGTGCTTCATCATGATGTTGATGTCTTTGGCCGTCATAAACTCATGAAAGCCCATCTCGTCATATACAACGCCGATATCTTCACGAAGCCTCGGGGCATTCCCTTTTACATCCTCGCCGAAAAGTCTGATCTCACCGCTGTCCGCTCTGATAACGTCGAGCAGGATCCTTATGGTCGTCGTCTTACCGGCACCATTCTGACCGATAAAACCGCAGACAGAGCCCATAGGAACATCAAAGCTTATATTATCGAGCTTAAAATCACCATAATCCTTTACGACGTTATCAAGCTCAATAACATTCGTATAATTATCCATAATTACCTCTAATTAATCCATTTGCTTCTCATCGTACAACAGGTCGATCATTTCCTTGAGCTCGTCACGGGTTACTTTACCGATGACTGCTTTGTCACAGGCTTTATCCAGAAGTTCCTGGATCTCAAACATCATGTTTTCCTTTACGATGTCGCTGTTTACGGCCTTGACATAACTGCCCTTGCCGGTTACAGATTCAATAAACCCGTCACGCTCGAGATCCTCGTACGCCCTCTTTGTCGTGATGATACTGATCTTCAGTTCTTTTGCCAGTACCCTCATGGATGGCAGGGCTTCCCCTGCCACCAGTGCTCCTGTCATGATCTGACTTTTGATCTGCTCCTCGATCTGCTCATATATGGGCACACCGGAAGTATTGCTGATGATGATATCCATTCCTGCCTCTTTGCAACTGCGCCTGTTGCATCGGATCTGACGTCTCCCGCGCGCCGAGAGTCTTCTCCGCATAAACTAATTAGTGTATATACACATTATATACACTTGGCGGATGGTGTCAACCGGTTATTTCATTCCAACGGCATGTAATCTGTTATTAGATCCTCTTCATATTCATGTCTCCAGGCATCCTCTTCTGCAGAATACCATTCGCTTATCCGGTTAAATCTGTAGTCTGTCCAATAAGACTGCTCGATAACATCTGTCTGTATGCATTCTCCGATACCCGCCCCACTGTACGGATAATCAGGATTGCCATTCCGCTCTGTAACAATGTAGTAGTAAGACTTATTCTCCGATTCCTTTGTCGGCAGTTGAAAATTCCGCCAGACACCAACAGCATCCCACAATCTCGGACCGTAAGGAGACCTGATGTAGGTTGTCTCGAACTTGAACGTTATGTACTTCTTGTGATCCTCCTCACGATACAGGATGCCATCCACTGTCCTCGGCACAGTCAGGTTCTCGCTGACGAACAGCTCCACATTACGCAGTTCTATCGGGGAATCCTCACCGAAAACAAGTGTCACAAAATCCTCCGCCTGATAGTATCCCATATAGCAGAGCATATTATCCGGATTGTATGATCTGTAATCTCCATTTGTTCTGATGTCGCCAAGTGCGTCTTCTGATACACTGTCTGCTTTGAAAGGGAGTACATAACGATATGTCACAGGCTGTTCTGTGGTCTGTGATGTGGTCTGTGGTGCAGGTATGTTTTTTGCCCATGCACACCCCGGGGTAAAAATCATTGCGATGATCAATGACGTAATGATCAGACATAGTTTTTTCTTCATAGCATCAGTCTCCGTCTCTTGATACCATTAATACATTTCGGGAACGGGTAATGTTGCATTCAATAACTGATCAAAATGATGCTGAAAAAGCCCTCCGGCAGTTTTATCAAATCTATTTTAGATTATATGGAAGTTACGCATGATATAATAGAAAGAGGTGTACAGGATGAAGAAGAAAAGCTTACATTTTACACAGATCATCTATTCATTAGTCGTCGTATTTGGCGTCATCTTTCTGTCGCTCATTATTTCAGTTGTTCTCCTCAGGTCAGTAAAGCGCACCACTGAGGACAAGATCTCATATTTTATTGCTGCTGATGCTCATCAGATGGAGCTTAACGTCAATAGCTATCTTAATAATGTGCAGCAGGTGACAGCACTTCTTTTCTCAGACAAGAACTACTACCTGTATGACTCAACAGACACTTCACTGAGCGATTACCAGAAGATACAGAATGAGACGCTGATCCTCAACAGGATCGTTGACCTTGGAATGATGAACAGTTTCTGTGATTTTGGTATAGTATACCCCAACGATAAATCCACCGGATGGATCTCTCAGGTCACCAATCAGATGTTCAAGGATGGCGGAATATATTCTTATTTTTCTTCAGCCATTCCGGGCGATAATCTCAAACAGGACGCGTGGATAATAAATGTCATGGGGAATTCCGACAGGATCTACTATGTAAAGAGACTTAATCCGAATGCGGTCTGTGTAGTATCTTTCTATATATCCGAGCTCGAGAATGTTCTTGCTGTTCCCAGTGAGCTTTCTGATATGACCGTCAGACTGGTGACCGGTGATAATCTCATTATCTATTCAACAAATGACAATGATGAAGAAGCAACACAGATGGATCCTTCGATCGCAGATATTATCGGAGATAATGTAGGCATCACCGCTATCAATGATGAATATCTGATAACCTCCAACAAGCTCTCTAACGGGTGGAAGGTTGTCTGCTCTATTCCTACATCCGCGATCATGGCTGACCAGGTCGCAGCTACCAGGAACCTCATCGTTACAGTCCTGTTGATAACAATCCTGGTGGTTCTTACCATGCTGCTCATAACCAGCAAGCTCAATTATTCAGTTAAGGGAGTAGTTGACGATCTGGACTATAAGGCAAGAAATGACCAGATGACAGGTCTTCTGAACAAGAGTACTTTCAGAACTCTCGTGGAGAGCGATCTTGAAGCATATAACGGCAAACAGGCAATAGCATTTCTGATGTTTGACCTTGACAACTTCAAGAAGGTAAATGATGTTGCCGGTCACAAGTTTGGTGATGATGTCATTAAGAGAATGGGTGCTCTTCTGAGAGACGTTTTCGATGCGGAAGAAGCACTGATAGGCCGCATTGGAGGCGATGAATTTGCCGTTTACAAATCTTATCATGATATAAGCCGCGATGAGGCAGATAAAAGGATCCATGACCTGACCATGAGTCTGTATGAGAAATTCGAGGCTGAGTTCAAGGAAGAGAGTGACAAATACCTTCTTACCGTATCAAGCGGCATACTCGTAACCGGTCCCGGCGAACACAAATTTGATGACCTTTATCAGAAGACCGACGTGGCTCTGTATATATCAAAACGCAACGGCAAATCAAAGCCGACATTTATCTGAGGTAGATCATATGCGCAAACAGGTTAAAATGATCATTGCAATAATATTACTGGTATCAGTCCTTGCATCATGCACCTCAGATTTATCCAAGGTAAGGATCAGTTCCCAGGAGCATTCCACGGTAATCTCAATGTCCTGGTGGGGAAACGATCCCAGACACGAATATACTCTTGAAGGACTATCGCTGTTTCAGGAGAAGAATCCGGACATTGTCGTCAATCATTCTTATGGTGTCTGGAACGGATATGAGAGAAGATATCTCATGCAGATGGCTTCACACAACAACTGCGATGTAATGCAGATCAATTACGCCTGGCTCTCCGAATATTCTGAAGACGGTACGGGTTACTATGACATCAACAAGCTGGCTGATCAGATCGATCTGTCTTCATTCACAGAGGAAGACCTTGCTACCGGTACTAGAAACGGACATCTTAATGCGCTTCCTATTGCCTACAATACAGTATGCTTATTCTATAATGCTGATATGTTTGCAAAATACGGGCTTGATATTCCCTCAACGTGGGATGATCTGTTTGATGCAGCAAAAGCAATGCGAAAGGATAACATCTACGTACTTGGCATGGTAAACAAGCATCTGTTTCTGCTTCTTAATGCTTGGTTCGAACAGACAACGGACAGGACTTTGTTTGACGATAACGGCAAGTATATCGGAAGTGCATCAGATGTAAAGATGATCCTCGAATTCTACAAAGAACTCTCTGACAACAAGGTTATCATGCCACTTTATGATTTCAATGTGAGCAACCTTGAGGATGGTGCTGTAGCAGGTACCGTCTGCTGGACCAGCGATTCTATCAGATACTGTCAGCCTGCGATCGACGAAGGAACGGATATAGTGATAGGAGATTACCTCCGTGTTTCAGAAGGTGACCAAAGCGAATGGTATATCAAACCTGCCACAATGTATGCAATAAGCATTAACTGCAGCGATCCCGAGTCATGCGGACGGCTGGTGGATTTCCTGCTTAATGATCCTGATTTCGCGGTGCTTCAGGGAACAGAGAAAGGAGTCCCTGTGAGTTCATCCGCAAGGCAGGCGCTCCTTGAGAACGGAATGCTGTCCGGGATAGAATACCAAGCGGGTGAATTCATAAATGATAATCTTCCGCATATGAACCTCATCAACCCGATGCTGGAGAATGCAGACTTCCAGGACACATTCAAGAGCGTCAGTGACAAATATATCTATAACGAGGCTACCCTTGAAGAGTCAGCCTCAGAACTGCATCGTGAGTTAATGAAGCTGGCGGGTTGAGGACCATTGCAACTGCTTGTTTTATCACTTATACTGTTCGGGAAACACTCGATATATCATGGAGGGAATATATGTGGTATTTAATATTCGGCGGACTTCTGGTCTTTGTTGGTTTTTATCTGATCATTAAATGTCTGCTCTCACGCAAGAAAGGCATTCATATGGATGCTCAACTCGTTGGCTTCTCTGAAGAAAGAGGCACTCAGTATCCGTTATTCAGGTTCTCATACGAGGGTGAGGAATTAACGATCTCAGGCGGAGTTCCGGCTGACCCGGCCAAGTTCAAGCATGAGGTTGGCGAGAGTGTCAGGATCATATTCAATCCTTCCAACAGGAAATTCGTTGATATAGAGGGTTCTGCTACAGAATACCTGTATGGTATCGGATCGATCATTGGCGGTGCTGTTCTTATAGTTATCCAGCTCATGAAGATGGGCGTAATCGGATAACAGACACTATATGTTTGGTTGTCGTTTTTGTTGTGGTTGATCCTCTGGACTGCTAAGAGCGAACAAAGGGGTTGTCTCAAATGTGACTGGTTCACACATGGACAACCCCCTAATCGTTTCCACTTTGCGGTAGGATTCACCGCTATAAATGTTCCCACTCACAGTAGGGTTCACTGCTTTCTATCGTTCCCACTTACAGTAGGGTTCACTGCTTATGCAGAGCATAGCTAAGGATGAGGGCGTTGTCAATGTATTAGTATGATCATGTACGATCAGCTATCCTCTGTATCAGAGGGGGTTTCATCCACATGGATATCATCACCTAAAAACCTCTGTTCGAGTATTTTCCTGTCATCATAGCTTTCTATCAATCTTTCATATTCAAGACTTCTGACATTAATGTCCACATCATCCTCCCACACAATCTTCGGATCGCCGATCAGTTGATAACCCCTCTTCTCGAAAAAGGCCTTCAGATGATGGTACCAAATCCTTGGCTCACACTGTTTCCCGCCAAGGGATACCAATTTATTATCCTTATCAAAGTACCACGGATTTAATCCGACGTTATCTGCACGGTATTCCGGCGGGCAGAAATATTCGCTGAACAACAAATAATCCTTCATGAGCTCCTTCGTTGGCTCCGGTACTAGTGTAAGTCTGTCCAATGCAATCATCAAGATTCCCATAATATCACTTCCTTTCAAAAATATACCATTGGTATTGAGATTATATACTATACCATTGGTATTTTCAACAGTTAAATGGTATAATCGTCTTATTCTTTACCAAGGGGGATATATATATGCAGTTAGAGATCAATACCGAGCACCTAATCTCACTTCGTCAGGAACAAGGGCTCACACAATCTGAAGCAGCAAATTTGATTGGAGTTAGTCAGCCTGCTTATCAGAGATACGAGGCAGGTATAAGGACCCCATCTATTCAAATAGTTAAAGAGATGGCCAAAGCTTTCAATGTCTCTGTCTCATATATTACCGGTAAGAGTAAGAGGAAAGCGCCGGATTTTATTACTATAGACAGGAACAAAGATCCACTTCTGTTCTCTATTGTTGAACAGTGCAGAGATTATGATGATAAGCAATTGGAACGCATTCTGAAGTATTTCAAGAACATATCCTGAAATTGACTGTTCTATCACATGATGCTACAATAACCGCAGGAAAGGCACAGTCTGCAAAGACGGCTACCTTCCAAGGTAAAGTGATATCACCTCACCCTAGAGTGCAAGTCTTTGGGTGAGGTTTTCATTTGCGCTTATACCTGGAATCCAGATATGCAAATAGCTTCAGCAACAGGGTAACAGCACCGATCAGCAACCCTAGAAATGAGAACTCCCCACTTGTTCTGCTAGATAATATGAAGTGACCCCCAAATTGCAAAACCGTGGATTTACCCCTAGACTAAATCTACAAGAACAAAGCGGGGATTTACCGCATACAATAGGAGGTCACTATGAAAAGAATAATCAAAATCGGAATGGATGTCCATACCACAAATTACACATTATGTGCTGTTGAACCTGTAGTTGGCAGCGAACCAAAGGTGCTGGCTAGTACCAAAGGAGCTCCGGATTATAAGGAAATCCTCCTCTTTATTGAAAGTCTTAAACACAGGCTGGGATTATACGACGATTACGATATAGAATGTGGTTACGAAGCCGGATATCTTGGATATTCTTTGTATCACCAGCTGACAAATGCAGGGATAACGTGCGTAATAATGGCACCATCAACAATGCTGTCAGAGAAAGGCAAGAGAATAAAGACGGACGCCAGGGATGCATTGCTTATTGCAACGTGCCTGGCTAATGGAGGGTACCATCGTGTGTACGTAACCGATGACAAAGATACTTCTGTAAAAGAATATATCAGGATGAGAGATGCTCATTCCGATGCTCTGAAAAGAACAAAGCAGCAATGCAACGCACTTATACTGCGCAGCGGATACAGATACGAGAAACTCAATTGGACAGAAGCACATAAGACATGGATCAGGGGTCTTGACCTGCCAATAATGGACCGTGAAACATTGAACGAATATCTCAGGACAATAGATTATCTTGAATCAAGAAAAACTGAGATGGATAAAAGGATAGCGGAGATTGCCAACGAAGATAAATACCGGGAGAAAGTCAATCGCCTGAAATGCTTTTGCGGTATTAAAACTCACACAGCGCTCTCGTTTATTGTAGAGACAGGAGATTTTGAAAGATTTGCTAAAGGTAATGTGTATGCTCACTTTCTTGGACTTGCACCCGGTGAGAATTCAAGTTCCAGTAAGATCAATAGATTGTCCATAACAAAAGCCGGCAATTCACACCTCAGGAGACTCCTGATCGAAGCATCTGAAGGAATATGCCGGGGACGAATCGGATATAAATCAAAAGAACTCAAATACCGACAAATTGGGAATAGTCTGGAAGTTATAGTCTATGCGGATCGGGCGAATGTAAGACTACGAAAGCGATATTACAAACTCATGCAGAGAGGAAAGAACCGCAATGTTATAAAAACTGCCATAGCAAGAGAACTGGCATGCTTTATATGGGGAATGATGACAGACAAGATAGCATAATTCACTAAGCAAGAATAGTACCCGACGATATCGGAAAGAGGTTTAGGTCACTTAAAGGTTTGAGCAATCTGCGTGCGGAACTAAGTAACAGATTCTTCTGATTTACGTCGCGAGATAGCAGTGCTCTAGGCGAACCCATTAGCCTGTCGGTAACCAATCCACGTATAACAGTTGGGCTAACCCGCGAGAACTGTAAAACTTAAACCTCTTTCTGATATCGTCGGATGACTTAAGGAGAAACGATATGTAACAACACAAAAATAGTTCTTGACTGGGGTCACTTCATAACAGTTCCGCAGG
>FMTG01000030.1 GCA_900099715.1 Ruminococcaceae bacterium YRB3002
CATTTGTGAAATCGTTTTTTATCGTTGTGGTGCTGATGCTGTGAAACGGTGGTGCTCAAACGCGAATTGGCGGTGCTCCGCGCGCGAAAGAATCACCATTGCAATGATTTCGGCAGTATGCTGCCCGTTGAAGACATAGTTTACTCCATTTCGACGGCTAACCTTTATTGGGTTTATTTGGTTTAAGTCAAAGTTTTCAACTGCTTTCCTGACATGAAGCATAGATAATGATCTCTGATAGTCTTGATTCGACACTAAATCTTTAATTGGGATCAATTCAAAGTGAACTCGAGGTACAAACTTGCTATAATCATCCATTGTAACTAGTCCTTTCTACTAACAATTCTTGAATGGTATTGATGGTATGTTCTAATACTGACAATTTCTTCATAAGACGCAGATTGGCTACCTTCGTGATGTTTGGAAAGCTTTCTGAGTTCTTAACTCGTTGCATGGATGAAATCCATGAGTCAATTGTAAGACACAGACTATTAACCTCAGCATCTGGATCATATTCGGGCATTTGCCGTATTTGTGCTTTGTTACGAGCTTTCTCTTCTGAGCGTTCTCGTCTGCTAATTGGGCGCCGAGACTGAATATGACTCCACTTTACTTCGTTACGTATGTAAGATAGTGTGATATGTTCAACTTTCTCCTCCATTGATGCTTTAGCAACAGCTTTGATTTCTTCAGGTCTCAATCGCGATAGTTCAATTGTATTCTCGTGTGATAATCTCGCTTTTCCAGAAAGGATACTTTTGGCAAAAACCATATCTTGATCAAAAATTACATTCATGGCCATTGCATATTGACCATATTTTCTAACTGTTCCGGCAGCTATAAACAACTCGGATGCTATTTTTTCTGCAATAGAGCATTGCGGATTATTTGGTTTGGCAGCTGAACTTATTGCATGCTCAAAGAAATACTGTTGTCCTATTAAGTATTTTTTATACTCTATTGAAAGATCTAGACGGCGCAACTGGTATTTACAGACATACATTGCGGCATGATTAATATCCGGGAACTCTAATTCCTCTATTACAAGATCTAATTTGCATTGTTCACATAATTTAAAGATTTCAACATCATTAAGGTGATACCCGTTCCATACGTGTACAATCCTTGTATTAGGTGATTCGATCAGTGTTTGCTTCATCTGCTCCAAAAGAGTGTTGCTATATGGTTGCACCAAACGTAAAAGAGTCTCATTAATTGATATATTTTCACCTTTACATTTATTCATACATTTTATTACCTCATATTGCACTAACAATTAATATTATCAATTCTAAATGTAGCCACTTTATTTCCTTTGTTTACAGAGCCAGCAAATCTGTATGTGCAGTTTTCTGAAAGACCGGCTCCCATATTTGTTCTTTTCAGTTCTTCAAAAAGGGTTGTGCTGTATATTTCACATTCGCGTTTGTCTTTTACTTTAACAGCATCTTTATTGCTACCGTCGCAACTACAGATAGCTACTACCAGGTCTTCAGGATTAACCCATATATATATGTATTCTGGATTATTCATCATCTTCAATGTCTGTTTGTGTATCCGAATGCGACGTTTCTTCATGTCTAGAGATATAATTGCTGTCATCTTTGTTTATTCCTTCTCTTTCTTCAGTTCTGTCTATCTTGAATACTGTATAATCATCAAATATGCTTACGAGTGTCAGATCTTGATGATCCTTAACAGGAACTCCAAATTGATTCTTCCATTCCTCTGGATAAAATGCTTTTCTCTCTCTGCTAGCAGTCTTTGAACCTTTCTTTATATATGTTTCTGCACAAGTGAGGTCAAAGACGAATAATGTATCTGTCTTTGTTCGGATAAGCTTGCCGAGGATTTTATATCTATGCTCTGGATCCCAACCCATTAGATTCATAACTTTTGCAAAGAAAATCTTGCAGGAAATCATTTTTGGTTTTCTTTTATTCTGACCGCTAGATGAGGACCAACAAAAAGAGTCTTTCATTTCTTCGGTACACGGCTTCACAGCAAGTTTCTTTTCTTGAGGATTTACGAGAAACTGGACGAAATCTACATTAGGAAGCTTATTCAAGCAAGCTGCATTTACTGAAACCTTTTCATCTTTGAAAGTGACAGATGGTTCGAATAAATGTGCAAAAAACTCGCCTCTTACGACTTGATAACCATCGTAAGAGAATGACTCTTCTTTTGTAATTCCGGGTTCATTGTCATTAGTTTGGTCAATTCGATTGTTTGGTATACCGTTACTGTTCATCATTTGCTCCAAGATCCTCCAAAATGTCTTTTATAGCGTTTGCGGCCTGATTTGGTGATGTTACATTTCCTTCGTCGGATGAATATGTTGTATGTTCATATTCCAGTTCTTCCGGTTTGTTTTCTGATGTCAGAGATTGTTCTTTGGACTGGGTATCATAATACTTATCTCCAAATGAATCTGCCCATTCTTTGGGATATGCAGTATAGCGTCTGCGACGTTTGTTTGTCTGTTTCTCCACCTCAAAGCCTATTTCTTCGATTTCTTCTTGATCGCAATCTAATTTGTCGATAGAAAGGGTTGCTTCGTCTGCATGGAAAACTAGAATGCTTTCCTCTGCAAACTTATGAACGGTTCCAGTGATTTTGTATTGAACGCTTTGATTCCAGGAAAATAGGCTGTACAGTGTAGGTATAAAGGCACTTCCGCTTATTATCTTCGGACTTATACCTTTCTCTGTATGCCTACTCCATTCAAGTGAAAACCGTGAGTTTGGCAGAGCTTTTCTAACTGCGATTGTTTTCTTTTCTGGATATACAAGTAGTTCGATTTTCTTTGTATCCGGTATTTTCATTAATGCAGTTTTATTGAAAAGTAGTTTTGTTGGCGAAATTGAAACAGTAATATGTCCAGAAGCAGATAGAAACTGCGATCTGACTAATTCATATCCTCTCAAATCAATTGCTCCTTTTTCTGCGTGAACTTCTTGTTTCTGGGATGGAATCTGTGCTACACCATCCAAAACACTTGAACTTGCCAAATAGTAGTCTTGCACGCTAAATCCTGCCCACTTGGGATGAACTACAACATAGCCTTTCAAATAACCACTCTTAACTACTTGCATTTCGGGGAAGTAACCCTTGTTTCTATAGCGAGCATTTCTTATAAGCTTCTGAACGGCAAAAAAGTCTTCTCTCGAAATAATGGCTTCATGGTGCCCCTTCTGTCTGTACTGATTGCGTTCATGGTTGTTTTTCTTAGGCTTGTGATTCAAGTAATTTGGGGTGAAAGTTTTTCTAGCTAACACATCACCGCAATAACGCTCGTTTTGTAAAATCTGTAGTACGCTCCCAGATGACCAAGTATCATTTCCTCGTTTTGTTAATCTCTCTAGATCGGTTAATGCATTTGCTATTTGCTGAGACGTATATCCGTACAGATAGGAAAAGAAAATAAGTCTAACAGTTTTTGCCTCTTCTTCATTGATCACCAACATTCCATTTTCATCAAGATCATACCCCAGTAATTTGGGAGTGAGAAAAATCCCTCGCTTGAATCGCATCTCTATTGAAGAGTTCATTATTTCTGATTTTGTATGGCTCTCTTCTTGAGCTAGTGTTGCAATAAAGGACAGAGACATCTCGGAGTTTTCATCGAGAGTGAATATGTTTTCTGTTTCAAAGAAAACACCGATTGGAGGATTTTCAGCCTTGAGTTGTCTGACATAGCCAATGCAATCGATAATATTGCGAGCGAATCTTGAGACGCTTTTAGTTACAATTAGATCTATCTTTCCGGCACGGCAATCCTCGATCATTCTTAGAAAATTGTCCCTGTGTTGTAAAGATGTTCCAGATATCCCCTCATCAGCATAGATATCAACCAGCTCCCAATTGGCACGTCGATTTACGAAATCTTCGTAATGATTCTTTTGCAACTCGTAAGAAGATGTTTGGTTTGGATCATCGGTTGATACTCGTGCATAAACTGCAACTCTCTTGTGAGCTTCAGACTTATAAAAGTCTTCGTGTGGAGTTGCTGGTATCACATCCAACACATCTTCACTTACACCTTTATAACGTTCTCTTATTTTTTGCTTCGTCAGATCAGTGTTCCGACTTTTATCATTTTCGGTCATATATCCTTTCCTTTCAGAAGATGTTGTCGTGTTCAACAAGAATAATATTATTTATGTTTTTCCACCATACTCTGAAGGTTTAGTACATAACCCAATAGTTAAAACAACCGACAGTTATTATCTGTCGGTTATTCAGAAAGCATTGTTTGGATAATTTCTGCTATATTTTTCGTTATAACCTTTTGCTTTTCAGGAGTGCAAAGGGAAATCATATATTGTAGATCTCGATCGAAAGAAGAATTAGTGTCGTAAGTAACACAGTACAGAAAATCATTTACCGTAACATGCATAACGTCTGCAATCTCTGACAGTTTTTGGAGACTGGGTTTTTTTATGCCTCGTTCAATATTACTAATATAGGCTGCGGAGGTATTGATTTGAAAAGCGAGGTCTTCTTGTGTTATGCCACGTTCTTGCCGATATTGTCTTATTCGGGAACCAATCACATTATAGTCTATCATTGCAACATATCCTCCAGGTTATGCAGTATTGTCCTTAAAAGGGTAATACCCTTGTGGGGGTGCTACCTCTAGAGGGGATTATATTGCATAATTGTTGAGAAAACAACACTCTAAGGAAATCATTATATGATCGTGTATGACAGGCTTTGGAATACGATGACCCAAAAAGGAGTCACCCAATATAGGCTGGTAGTGAATGGTATTAGCCATTCAACGCTTGCTCGCTTAAAGAAAAACCAAACTGTAAATACGGATACTCTCAATAAGCTTTGTAGCATTCTTAATTGTGATATAGAAGAAATTGTGGAGTACAGAGCGGAGTAAAGACTTTTTGTTAGTTTATCTCAATTGTTATATATCACTGTTTGAAATAGAAAATTGTTCTGTTTGAAGTCACGAAAAGTTTACAACTTCTCTTAAACATCTTTATCTATTGGCTTTAGACGTTTTTCTGTTGCTTGTATTGGCCAAGTATGCCGACAGCATAATCCCAAAAAATGCGCCCCGTGTATTATAATTACATATTATATATATAACAGGTATCAACTATTATGAATGAGAACTTGGTTTATGAGATGATAAAACCATATGTTAAGGATAACACTTTAACATACACAGTGTTCTTTCGCCTGTTTGATGTTTTGCAGAAACCGGAACAATACCAAATCATTAATCTCATTGAGGATAAGTTTAATATTGAATTGGTAGACGATACTGATATTGATGTTTCTGCCCTTGATGATGAAGAAATTGATGAAAACGAGTTCAATGAACTGTACGACAAAGGTATATTCGCAAACAAGGCTATATCTGAGTGTGATGGCTTAGACTATCGACAAGCCAATGAAATCCTTTGTGCTTTGATTCATGAAGGAAATGAAGCTGCCAAACAAGCGCTATGCATTAAGAATCAAAAATTAGTCTGGAAATACGCTTATGCATATTACAAGTTCTATGGGAATAAACTTGATATGGAAGAATTGGCACAAGCTGGGTATATTGGACTACTTAAAGGCGCTGATAGATTTGATTTATCTAGGGGAAATACTTTTAGTACATATGTGGTGTACTGGATCAAACAATCGATTGAAAGAGAATTGATTGATAAAGGATTTACGATTCGTCTTCCTGTTCATATGTTCGAAAAAGTCAAAAAATTGACTAAACTGGACACTAAATACGATGAAATGGGGTATAGCTTTGATGAGAGAGTAAATCTGATTGCAATCGATATGGAAGAAACTCCTGAGTATATTATTGAGTTATTCACCTACAAATTCAGATTTTTTTCTTTGTCATCGTTAGATGTTCCGGTTGGTGAAGAGGAAGAAACGCCACTGTCTGATTTCATAGAGAACAAGACTATTGAGAGTCCAGAAGATGTTGCCGACAAAAAAGAACTTAGAATTCTTTTGGAAAAAGCACTCGCAACATTGACAAAGAGAGAGGAAAGGGTAATAAGACTAAGATTTGGCTTTGATGATGGTACGCCCAAGACTCTTGAGGAAATAGGAAAAATAGAAGGTGTGACTAGGGAAAGAATTAGACAAATCGAAGCCAAAGCGCTTAGAAAGCTATCACGTTCTTCTATAACTCGTCAACACCTTGGTGGTTTTTATGATTCGTAATTGTGAGGGAGGAAAACATGAGTGTCATTATTAGAGTGATTGGAGCAAAGCCTGAATCAGAAGAATACCAGGCTGCGCGAAAAATCAAATCAATTCTTGAACAGGCGTTTGATGACGGTGTTACGGGAGAGATAATTCTTCATGCAAATGCTAATATTGTTGGTCAGTCTGTAAAGGACATAGATATAATGATGATGGGTTCTATACAGAACTATAGTGTGAATGTCGATTTTACAAATGTCATAGGTCAGGTGGATCATGGGGAAGTTGAAGTTCAAAACTTTTGTACCGCTATTGAGGTTAAGAGTCACAGCCGTAGCGGTATTTATAGACAGGGTACGGAGATTTTTGTTAAGTATTATAATGGTCCGCATTCTGCCACGACGCAATCCAATGATCAAAAGAACTCAATTCATAATTTCTTTGAAAGGTCTTTTAGTAGTACAACCACATTTGTTGGGATACCATATATTTCCAATTTTATATTTTTTACCGGCATAACAACACAAGAATTAAATGACATTTTGAGCGTAGGAGAAGGCCCTATTCCTTCAAATGCTGTTGCGGCTGACTGTACTGCTAAAGATATTTTCCAAATATTGATTCATCAAAGAACGCCCGGTTTCTCAGAATCTCGAAACAGGTACTACAGTAGTTCGTTTAATGATAGATGGTCAACAGAGCAGATTGATAATCTGTTTGAACAGTTTACAGCAGCTGTAGACGGTTGTGGTGCACTCACAAGAAAGAGAATAGAACAGATTACTTCTGAAAAATTACAAGGCAACATAGACAATGTATCGATAGATAAAATGACTATCTGTAGGGGACGGGCTGGAACCGGTAAGACTATAGCTTTAATAAGGAAAGCTATCAAGCTTGTCGATGATGATGGTGCTCGTGTTCTGATACTTACCTATAATAATGCTCTAGCATCAGATATCAAGCGTTTGTTTACGCTAGCTGATTTGCCCGATATGTTTCAACCTGCTTGTGTTGATATATGCACAATGCAGTCATTCTTCTTTAAACTAATCAATAAAAGTCTTTATGATAACTCGCTATCGGGTGAAGATTACCTAAGACAATATGATTCGTTATTGGAAGAGTTTATTCAGTTCCTTTCCGATGATGATACTCGTGATGATTTGCTAAATATGTTAAATAAAGATGCATATCTAAATTGGGATTATTGTTTTGTTGATGAAGCTCAGGATTGGACAACTGCGGAAAGAGATATCTTGCTAAGGTTGTTTGGAAACAATTTGTTGATTGCAGATGGTGGAAATCAGTTTGTGAGATCGGTTGAAGGTTGTGATTGGAATATTGTAAGCGAACGAACAAGCATTAAACTTAAAAAATCTCTAAGACAAGAGAATAATTTAATTACATTTATCAACGAATTGATTGGGATGATTGATACCAATTCACCGAAAATATCATCTAATGATATTATGCCAGGTGGACAAGTAACGATTCAAGAAGGTAATCTTGATTCTGTTATTTGTAGAATCAAGGAAGAGATTGCATATATGAAAAAGTGTGGCAACGTTGAATACGACATGCTTATGTTTGTCCCTAATACATATGTTGATTCAGAAAATAGATGTTTTAAGTATAATTCCCAGTTTATGCGAAATGATATTTTGGTATGGGATGGTACCAACAATGAAATAAGAAACAATTATCCAATAACAAGTGACGAGATAAGAGTGCTTCAATATGAATCCGGTCGTGGACTTGAGGGATGGAGTGTTGTTTGCATTGAACTTGATACTTTTATTGAGAATAAACTAAGCCACTTTAAAGCTAATAAGACTGATTCATTCTTGTTGGAAAGTGAAGCTGATCAGAGAATGAAATACCTGATTAATTGGTTGTTGCTTCCATTAACTAGACCAATAGATAGTTTAATAATCACATTTAAAAACAAGGAATCTGACGTAGCCAAAGCAGTTTATAATCTAGCAGAAAAACACCCTGATTTTATATTTTTGCAAAGGAGTAATATAAAATGAAGAATTCATTTTTTAAAGATAATGTTAACTCGAGTATTAAAGAGTGTCTCAAAGATAACAGCACTGTTGTCGTTTTAAAGGGTGTTCCGTTAGATGTTTTAGCATCGGATTTGAACATATCAGATAAAATCAATTATGATAGTCTTGTTGCTAATAAATTGATGTACTTTAGCAACAATGTGTCTCAGAATAGACGGATATACACGTATGAAGAATACTTATATTTGAGAGACTTTTTTTTGTCTCAGTACAACAGTATATGCATAGTTGAGAATAACATTTATATGGATGTGTTTCCAATAAACAATTTCTTTTCGAGTTCTGTAATGCACAAGATGCTTTTGCATTTTGAAGATCCTGAAGAAGTTGATGAAGACGTTGATATTAGTGGTATAGATCCGTATATTTCTATATTCTCTGGATTGAAGGAATATAACGGCTATATAATTGGTTCATATCTGCTAGATATTTCTTCTGATGATGTTAAGGTAAAAGAATGTCCTTTGTTCGAGGGGAGTGGAACATCATTTACAGAGGTAAATGATGTTAATGAATACTTCGATATTATTGAAGAAACTGACTATATTAACCTAATAAAGAAACTGTATGCTGAACCTGACGAGATTTATATTTCTATATCTAATTATACCGGAGACGTTTATAAGCTTAAGAGTCGTTTGAATATTCTTGCAAGTTGTTTTGGTGAATGGACTGATATATATGTCTATAGAGAACTCCAGAAATCTGCTTCTTTTGAGCATCGTGAGGAATACAATCAAATCCTCCAAAAATATTGGGGACATGCAAGCTTTAGAGATATAAAAATATATAACACCAATGAGCTTGAAAAAGGGAAAAAAGTAATTGAAACTATCTCTCAAGAGCAAATCATTGCGAACATCGTTGAACAGGTTGAAAACTGTTATGAAGGCAATGGAAACTATAGAGATATTTTTGTTACCGCTCCTACTGGTGCTGGCAAATCTGCTATGTTTCAAATTCCTGCAATTTATCTGGCTGAAAAGTATAATTTGTTGACAATAGTAATTTCACCTCTGATTGGCTTGATGAACGATCAGGTTAAAGGATTGGAAGTGAAAAACTACAATGCAGCTCAAACGATTAATTCAGATATATCTCCAATTGTAAAGCAAGATATTATTAGTAAAGTTGACGATGGAACACTTGATATTCTTTATATCTCTCCAGAAACGCTTCTAAGTCGTAGCGATGTTGAGCAATTAATAGGAAGCCGAACGATTGGTGCTGTAATTATTGACGAAGCGCATATTGTAACCACATGGGGTAAAGGGTTTAGGCCTGATTATTGGTACTTAGGTGACCATATTAGAAAAATGCGCAAAAAGCAGGAAAAGAAAGGACATATGCCTTTTGTCATTGCAACATTTACTGCAACCGCAATCTATCATGGAATTGAAGATATGTATTCTGAAACCGTCAACAGTTTACATATGGTTAATCCCATAACATATCTTGGTTATGTTAAACGTAATGATATTACTGTAAACATTATTCGCAACAAGAAGAATGCAAGTGTAAGATCTGAACATGAGTTGGATAAGTTTAATGACTTGACATCCTTAATCAAACGATCTTTGATTATGAACAAAAAGACATTGATATATTTTCCTACTGTAGCATTGATAGAGCGATGCTATAAACACATGATAGGTGAAAAACTATACACTAACATTGCTAGGTATTATGGGCCATTAGATAAAGACAAAAAGCAAGAGGCCTTCGAACAATTTTCCGACGGAACAAAACTTATAATGTTTGCCACAAAAGCATTTGGCATGGGAATTGATATTGATAATATTGAAATCGTTGCTCATTTTGCTCCGACTGGAAATGTATGTGATTATGTACAAGAAATAGGAAGAGCGGCTAGGAATCCTAGTATAGATGGTGAAGCATATTACGCGTATGATTCTCGTGATTTTCGTTACATTAATAGGATGCATGGGCTTTCAAGAATACATAAATATCAGTTAATTGAAGTCATAAAAAAGATAGATGAAATATATACCAACTCACTGAAAAGTTCTTCTGGAAAGCAATTCACGAGGAAAAGAAACGCTTTGTTGCTTGACGCTGAGAGTTTTACTTATATTTTTGATAAACCCTTCAATGAAGAAGATGATAATCTAAATAAAGTCAAAACGGCACTCCTGATGATTCAAAAAGACTTTGAAAGCCGGATTGGGTTTTCCCCAATAAACGTTAGACCTATTCCATTGTTTGCAATGGGCTTTTTCAAAATCGATAAGGCTAATCAAGCAAAGATTAACAGAGATTTCCCTAATTCTTTAACAGTAAAGGAAGATAGTCAAGATATTTGTCAATTGAATCTTGAAAGAATCTGGAATAAAAAATACAGCGAAACATCTTTCCCTCAGTTTAAGTATCTCCTGTACTCAAAGGATCCCGAGCTGGGTTTTAATCTTAAGTATAATGTTTCACAGGTTTTATGGATTAAAGTTGATCTTGATATCGAGAGTGATAGCCGGTTCAACAGAATAATGGAAACATTGAAGGCATTTGTTAATACTGGCATCAGAACGGAAAAATACTATGGTGTCGATGATATAACGGAAGTTTTATCAAAGGAATGTAGCATAGCACATTACAAAGCTCGTAGCATAGCTGAAGTAATGATTGCTGCAATGAGTCAGTATGCTCTTAGATTCCACCATGAGGCAACAAAAGTATTCAAATCAAATGCAACAGATAGTGGTTATACTAAGTATCAGTTTCAAAACTCCATGAATTCCTTTTTTAAGTGGATAGAAAGATACTACCATAAAGTGCTTAAAGAAAACGAAAAAGGTACTATGTATGTTGTCAATGATGGAGGCGACGATATAAAGGCTATCAGTACTGTGCTTGGTATTTTAGAGTCTTTCAATGTGTTATCATTTGAAATGATTGGCGGAGAAAACAGTCAGTTATATATTTATATCAACCAGATTCAGAACTTGAAAAATATAATTAATATGCCTGGTAGTTATGAGAATAAGTTGCTAGAAAATGTTGCTGTAAGGCATTTGATTTCAGTGAAAATGCTGACATATCTGTATGAAAACGACTTTAGCAGTGATGAAACATGGAATCTTCTCGAAGACTATTTTTTGGGTATTATTCCTGCTAAAGTGAAGAGTGAATGTAAGAAGGAAAACCCTAAAATAACATTTGTATAAATGTGATACATGACAAATAACTCTGGTTAAGGAGATTTATTATGACAGAAAAAACTGGCCAGGTTGATAAGTTTAGTGAATTGTTGGAGCTAGAGAGCGAACTGAAAGGTGATTCTTTTGGGGAAATCAAGAATCCATTATTTGAAAGTGTAAAGAAACATAAAGGAACGGAAGACGATCCTTTGCCGTTTCCTCATATTGAATACTCTGATACTGTGCGGAAGCTTATTAGAGCGGTATATAGTTTTCATGAATCAAATCCTGAATACGAGTTGAACGAATACATGGAGATACTTAAGTGTCACGGATATACAGATATTAATGTAGAAACTATTGATGTTTCGAATATGGATGATAAGTGTTTAATGGCTTTATTTATGGCTTTGGTCCGTGGCGAACGCTTTTGTGATGGTTTAATTCTTGATGCTCTCGAAGTTGGTGCGGTTCAAAGGTGGCTTGTAAGGCTTAGAGAATTGGTGGCTGGGGATTAACCAGTCTTGTAATCACAAAGAGAATCAAAGAAGTATACAAGAGACAGTAATTTCAATCACTGTGGAGTATTATTGCGAATATGTGAACCTACCCATGGTTCACATGTGACACATGCATTATATTGAACTAGGAGTTATTCATAGCTTTGTTGAAACCTCATGATCATATCCTTTCGACAAAGTGGCGTTGTGCATGCCTCATATATTCTGGTTGTATTACATCTTTGTTTTTCCGAAGAAACAACAACAGTGCTCTACGATCGATAAGTCTGAGTTTATCGAACCAAATGACAAATTCATGTAAGTTTTTTGCTCCAATCAAATGAGGCGCGTAAGTATTGAATGCTGCGAGATTAATGAAATAATCGTTCAAAGAATCGCCAGTAGTCGGTTGTTTGTAACTCATGCATAACTCTCCTTCACAAAACCGTTATTTATATTTGATGAGATCCTGCCACCTTGCGCTGTTCAATGTTTATCATATGCTTTAACCTCTTTAATTCCATCTGATGATACGCTGTAGTATCTGTCTTCGGAGGTATCGACCATCAGGACAGGTATCTGTCCTGATTCAGTGACAGTCCCGTCGATATAGTAGTGGCTTGCCCCATCGTAGAAAATCCCGTGAAATGAAGGATCTCCGGAGATTGATGCGGTTCCGATATGACCTGCAACGACCTTCATATCCAGGTCAGGTATTTCTCCCGTCTGCGCCGGATATTTAGACGTGAAGATATGATCTGATGTTCCGACCTGCCACCAGTCTCCCGCTTCCTCATCTATCCCGGCATGAGTGAAGATCGTGTTACCGCGTGTTATATATCGGGGAAGACCACGCATCCAACTGATATACTTCTCATCGCCGGCCTTCAGGTCATCGCTGTCGTCAACGCCTGTTAACCCCATAATGCAGCTCTCCTCATGGTTACCGAGAATAGCCGTCACATGGTCTGATCCGTACTTATCCTGGAGTTCTATTATCCTGTCTATCACTTCACGGCTTTGAGGTCCCATGTGGATGTAGTCCCCGAGCAGGATGAGATATGTATCACTGTCTGACAGACTGTCTGTGACAAGAGACAGGGCATCCTCGAATTCTTTGAGATGTCCGTGCATATCACTCATGCAGTATATTCTCATATAACACCTCCGGTTAATGAATAGATTATATCGTTTATTACTGAAGATGTATAACTGCGTCTGCAACAGCATTGCAGTTATAAGTATTCGTAACAAGTTCAAGATGTCCAATGACCATTACCTTGTCTAAAGGCTTGAACTGCTTGTACAGGTCTCTGTCAAAACAGTTAACGAACACTTGATGGTATTTCTTAACAGGATCATCTGAAGTATCTGAATCTTCGATGCGTATCCAGAATCTGGCAGCGTTTCCCGGGAAGAACTCATCTATGTTCATGATGGTCCCTCTTATTTGAAGATTACAATTAGTATATCGGTTTGTCATTTTGACACTCCTTTCTGCTCGTATAGCCGAATCGCCCAGCTTTACTTTATTCAATGCAGTCTCCTGAATACAAACAGTTCACTGCCGTCTGTTGCTTTGGCTGCTCTTACAGGCTCGAGCATGCCTTCGCTGATAAGGCACTCATATCCGTCAGTATCACTGTAGGTATACAGATAGATCTCTTTATCACTGAGAAGCTTCAGAAATGATCGTGATGACATTGGTGAGACTTTCTGAAGGAGCACGGTATCGCGGAGGATATCTTCCTGTTTGTCTTCCACAACTTGTCCCGAGCTCTTGAGCAGCAATTCGAGGTCGATGAAATCAGTATCCTCATCATTACCCTCAAGAAGCCAGCTGTACGTCGCATCATAGAGTGTGATGATGTGAACCTTATCACCTTGGAACAGATATAACGTATGATCTTCCTTCGGTATATGATGCACCATAGGAGATCCCTCAAGTTCGACATTGAGATAAGAAGCGGTATCATCGGGATCGAACACATAGGGTTCATGGGAGATGAACTCATAGAAATTCCTGCGGTTCCCGCCATGCAGTTTATTCCTGTCGAGGAACCGCTGGACGGTCAGTGCCTTGCCTGTCGCAGTAAAGTCTTGTGTCTTATCAGCAGCTCCGTTAAGAAACAGCTTTGTAAGGCCCGCATTCACCATAAAGATATTCTGGCCGGGGGCCTTCATGAACACTTCGTCGGATAAGATCCTTACGCGTCTGACAGCTTCGTTATAGTCGTCGTCAGACATATCGTTCATGATCCCGGATCGGACCAGATCATTGAACCTTGAGGCAGGATTCTGAATGATTAGAGACTTGCTGAGTCTGTTGAGCATATCCGGATCCTCATCCGCATCAGGTTCGATGATGACGTCATTGACATCACCTGTTGTAAGATCGTAATCGAGAGAGTATTTCATACACTCACCTCCTTTCTATCTCTCATAACGTGGTCAATGAGACCATAGCAGCGGGCCTCATCGGCTGTCTTCCAGTTGTCGCGTTCGCAGTCGGAAGTAATCTTTCGGACAGTCTTACCGCAGTTCTCCGCAAGGATACGGTTCATCCTGAGCTTGACCTTCTTAAGGTGTTCTGACTCCAGGCAGATATCAGTCGCCTGTCCCGATACAGAGCTGAGGATCTGGTGGATCATGATCTCAGCATTCGGCAGCGCAAACCTCTTACCCTTAGTGCCGCCTGCAAGCAGGAATGCACCCATTGAGGCTGCCAGCCCTATGCAGACGGTATTGACGTCGCATTTGAGGTACTGCATCGTGTCGTAGATAGCCATACCGGCCGTAACAGATCCTCCGGGACTGTTGATGTAAAGGAAGATATCCTTGTCAGGATCCACGGATTCAAGGTAGAGCATCTGCGCTATGACAGTACTGGCGGTGTCGTTATTGACTTCGTCGCTCAGCAGGATGATCCTCTCCTTTAGGAGCCTGGAGTAGATGTCGTAGGATACCCCGCGACCGCCTTCGTTCTCGAAAATACTGGGAATGTAGTTCATAAAACCTCCTTATAATGCAATCTCTTCAGGACAGGTATGATCCTGACTGAAGCTCTTGAATACTGCGTCGTTGACCATTCGCTCCAACTGTACGGTAGCATTCCTGATACCAAGTGATGAGCTGTAAGCCTTGGTGGCTATCTCGTCAAGCATCGCATCAGAAACTGACAGTCTGATGCCATACTGTTTCTCAAGACGCCTGATCGGGGAAGCTTCCGAGTCTTTGATAAGCGATTTGTACTCTTCAAGACTTAAGGGTCTGACGTTAACGAGCCTGTTGATCCTTCCTGCCAGCTCCTGAATGAGTCCGTGAGCTTGCAGATCTTCCAGAGTCAGTTCGCGGTCGTAAGCTTTACAAGCCTTTGTCTGCTTGCCGAAGCCAAACCCGTTGGAGCTTTCTTCCGTAGCGATAGCTTTGGCACTTTTGCCCCATGAGCCTGCGAACACAAAAGAAAGATGTGATGTATCTATCGTGAGATCTAACGTGCCTGCCTCTGTTTTCTTCTGTATGGGCACCTGCTTGCCGCAGACGAGCATGAGAAACTCAGTCTGAAGATTCTCGCTTATGTTCTCTGTCATTGAGAATTTGGGCATACAGAGCTTATCGAACTCATCGAAGATCACGATCGCATCCGGATCTGCGGGATTCACCCCGTGAAGGAAAGAATACACACTTTCCCCTCTGAAGCCGGAGCTGGTAAGTGATGCCGAGTTGACGAATATCACTTTGGGATATATATCCCTGACACACTCCCAGAGATAGCTCTTACCGCACCCTGTAGGACCTGCAACAGCTAATCTTGTAGTGATCCCCCGGTTGTGGTTATAGACGAGCATCGCTGCTGCTTCGACGTATTCGTCCTGCCCATAGCATCTGGACTTAAGGTATCGTGCAATGGCTGTGGGGTCGGACAGATCTGCTTTGACTGCATCAGCAGGATGACAGACTGTTGTGTAGCTGCGTGAATAGAATGGAATCTGTTTTTCCATATTGTTTACCCTTGCTGCTTCGGTATTGAAGCAGTCCTTTCTAGATTTATTAGCTTGGCTTTTTGCGTGGAATACCAATAACCACAGGGTTCAGGATCTTGTCTCCTGAGCCTTGTAGTAGAGGTTGATCACATCCTTAAAGACGCCAAACAGTTCGTCAGAATGCTCCAGAGCGGAAAGCAATAGAATAAAGGAGCTTCCGATGTAACCGACTTCATTGGCTTCTTCAGGATCAAGATTGCTTAGCAGTGCATCAAGAACTTCACTGCGTAGCAGCTTTGAGTAGCTGTTTGCGATCCTGGATATGATCATATCGAGTGTTGAGTTGTCACAGCGGTTGATATCGATCGTAATATGATCCTCATCCGGTTTGTATCCGATGTCATCGAATGCTTGATACAGAAAGCCTTCAGAAAACCTATACAGTCTTCTTTCGTTATCTATAACACCGATCATAGTAGATCTTAAACTGCTGTCAGTCGCGAATGCTACGAATATCATAGCGAAGTTATCCAGCAGGAAGTCAATTCTTGACGTGCTGAACACCCTGTATGGTTCAGCCGTATAAGATGAGCTTGCCAGTCTGAGATTCTCGTAAAACTCAACTGTATCCATGGGACAATACTTACCGATCGTATTATCGTAGATGTTATCCATTTATCGTACCTTTTCCGGCCCGTACTAACGGGCAGCCTTTCGTTTTTTTTGATCAGATCAGTCCGTCAGGTTTGCGAAGATTTTATGTAGCCCTTCGCCAGGCTGCCGGCGGACCGTTAGGTCTGCCGCAGTTGTCAAGCTGCGATGAAGTTGTTATCAACTTCTCCCACATCATATATCCGCACCGTATAAGCATGCGGAATTATGACACACAATATTGTTGACGGAAAAATACTATGATAGAATCCTAAACAGCAAATGAAAGGAAGCAACTGTTATGAAAGTACTTGATCCTTTTCCGGAAAGTGAATGGTGGTCAACGCGGAACACATCCCTGGCGATAATGAGATATATGGATGGGACATGTTATTATGTCCGTCCTTTTGTAACTGACGAAGACAGCGGATTCAGCAGGAAGAGAACAGATGAACTGATAGAAGGGATAATTGAATATCTCCCTAAGAACTGCGGGAAGAAGGTCCGTATCTATAAAGACTATCTCTTCATGGCTCTGACCCTTGCCTATGTTCAGTCAGTGATACATGATGAGGTCAATTGTACGGATGATATCATCTACGATGCGGGACTCGGTAATGACACTTGTTTCAGCGGCGTTATCAACCGTGCACTGGTTGATGATTCATTTCTCGTTCAGCGCTATGGGACTAAGCTCGTGACGGGGGTAAAGACAGATCTTGACGGATATCTTGAGCAGATATATGAGTACCGGAGGAAGCATCCGGGATTTGACAGATCCGACATGTATCATCCTGTCTTTGCCGGGATCGGAGCGATAGTGGATATACTTAACGGCAGAGAATACGATGATCGGCTGGACAGACATTCTTCCGAAGAGCATTTTAATGAATTCAAGAGAAAATTCCCGTGCAAGAGATCATTCGTAAATGCTTATAACAGGTATAAAGAGAACTATTTTGTCACCGGGATGCGGGATGATCTTCAGGCAAATATTGAGAAAGCAGTTAAGAGTTATCTTATCTCGTGCGGATTATCACAATATGACGAAGATCCGGACAAGGATAGGGTCAGGATATTGCTTGAGAAGACAGAACGGAGGATAGCAAATCTGATATGAATGCCGGTATGCTAAAGATGATCAGGGATTTCAATGCCGAGAAAGATAAGGACGAACCATCCCTGGAAAGCACTGAACTGTACAGATTCTATCTGTCGGCAGCAGATAAGTACGCCAAGTACAACCGTGTCAGCGATATCTTCAGAAACAGGAAGATCGGGAAGATAGTTGAAGAGATAAGGTCGATGCTGTCGAATGAAAGGTTCAAATACGGTCTGTCACGCGCCGATGAATACCGGAGACTTGATTCAGCTTTCTGGGACCGTTATAAAAACAGTCTGAGCGGCAGGTCTTATAAGGAAAGAGTGCGGTCAGATCATCTGATGACAATTATCCGTAAGGGACATCCGAACATAACTGACAAACAGCTGTACAGCTTTCTTACAGATAACAGGGAACAGTTCAGGCAAGCTTGCCTCAGTGCAGCAGTTATATATCAGTCTTGCGACGCATGCGCTCACGAAGAGAGGTTTACAAATGACCGTATCGGCAGGTATGTTCAGAACTGTGACATCGTCTCCGCGGGTGAACCGGACGAGAAGTCGGCAGGATTGTTGATGGACAGGCTCAGGAAGGCGGATGCAGATATGAGTTCTGATCCGCTCCTCATTGGTCTGGATACATCGAGACATTCTTTAACGTCACTGGTGATCGTTAATAATGCTTATCTGGATTGTGATCCCAAAGACGGGGCAAAGGATACGGGAGTTCTGCGTGATCCAAAGCAGATATATCATTTCGCGATCTTTGATCCGTCAAATGCTTATCCCAATAAGCCGCTCATAAACGCATTCAGTAATTTCGGTTCTGATATCTCTGATATCTGGAAGAAGTTCAGCAGCTTGAAAAGGGATAACGAACAGATCTTGCAAATGGATACAGATATCTTACAGGTCATCGATAAAACGGGTCTCGGGTGTTTTGAAGGCCTGTTCGCGAAAGGAAATGAAGATAAGACCGGAATATCCGCTAAGGAAAGAAGCAAGTACGTCAACACATCTGTTGACAGAAGCGGTGCACCTTTTGCCCCGATAACTTAATTGCAGAGATTGGCATTGACATCTCAAAACTAGCGTGATACGATAGCTGCACAATTGAATGATTACAGAGCCGGTGCTCTGATGAGCTTATACAGCAGGATAACCATGTCCACCTGTATGCTCATCAGGGCACCGGCTTTTTGCCGTGCCACCTGATGACCGCAACTTGACAATCGCATCCGTAAGGCGAGGCGGCCGGCCCGGTTAACGCGCGATGATCCGCGACAGCGGTGAGCGCGTCTAGGGAATAGCCAGACCCGGGCGGGAAGAACTAATTATCAAACATACAAGGCATCAGGAGGTACAGCCTTATGAACACAACATATAATATTTGGAATCTCAGCGTTTTAGCAGGTGAAATGGAAGTAAATCTGTCGGAAGTGAGCAGAACAACGACTAACAGATTTACCCATTCCGCATCGCTTCTTGGAGAGAACGGTATCCTTGGTCTTCAGCTGTCCGCGGACAAGAAAGGGCTGTTGTCAGGAACAGTATTCTCCGACGCCGGGAGCAAAGTAACTTTGGAAGACCTCAATTGGATATTCGGTGAATGCGCGGACATCGAAGATATTGAGGAAGAAAGTCAAAAAGAATTCGTATCCGACCTGTTCGGGGACGGAAGAAAAGTATATGCCATCACAACCGGCTTCTGTGATCTTGATGAGGTCGAGGTCGCAGATACCAACGATGCAGATCTGGCAGAACTGCTCGGCATGATGTGCCGAATGGATGCCATACTCCGTTTCGTTACGGGCAAGAACGGAAGTAAGATCTTCTTAAGCCTGCCGGATAAGATGCCGCTCAGGATGCACAGCATACTGTCGATGACATTCTCCGGCATGAAGATCAAGGAGATAGAGGCCGGAGAGTATGACAGTGCTGACAGTGTCTGGACTTATGAGATGGAGAGGATGATGGGCAGCATATTGTCCATGATGATGGAGCATCCCGATAAGAGCAGCAGTTTCTCTCTGTCTGTCTTTGCCGGGGATGATCCGAATGAGGAAGAGACGGAAAAACGCGCCGTGAAGCTGATATGCGAGATAGAGTTTCCCATCGAGCAGCTGGCTCTCTCCACGCGGACATACCTTTCCCTCAAGAGAGCAGGGATAAACACTCTCTATGATCTCAGAAGGAACAGAGATAACCTCAAAGATATCAGGGGTCTTGGCAAGAAGGAATATTGCGAGGTGATTGATAAGATCACTGCAATGGCTGATATCCCCATTGTTAGGGAGCCTGTTGCCGAACGGAAGAGTTCGAAGACGAAGATGCAGGAGCTTGACGAACTGATCGGTCTGGAGTCTGTTAAGGCACAGGTAAAAAAGATCGCTGCATATGCCAGGATGAAGAAAGAAATGGATCCGTCAGCCGACCTCTCCATGGCGCTCAATATGGAGTTCGTGGGTAATCCCGGAACTGCCAAGACAACCGTCGCAAGGATTGTTGCGGGTATCTTCCACGAGTTAGGCCTGCTGCCGTCAGGCGAGGTGCTGGAGGCCGGAAGGGCGGACCTTGTCGCGATGTACGAGGGACAGACTGCCAATAAGGTCAGAGAACTGTTCATGAAGGCGCGCGGCAAGGTGCTCTTCATCGATGAGGCATATTCCATCCTTGAGAGCCACGAGGGTGAGTTCGGTGATGAGGCCATAAGCGCGCTGGTCCAGGAGATGGAGAACAGGCGTAATGATACGGTCGTGATCCTGGCGGGATATCCGAAAGAGATGAAGGAATTCTTCGACCGCAACCCCGGTCTCAGATCGCGTGTTCCGTTCACTATTGATTTCAAGGATTATTCTGTGGACGAAATGATCAGGATAACTGAATTCGAGGCGTCAAAGCGCGGCTTTAAGTTGGCACCGAAGTCGGAAGACAGGATACGTTTCCTCTGCCGCCTTGCAGCCAAAGATCCGGTCTCAGGCAACGGACGTTTCTGCCGCAATATGGTCGAGAACGCAGTTCTCAACTACGCATCAAGGGTATATGGCAGAGCAGGATGCGCTAAGGAGACTGAAGCAAAATGCGTGCTGAAGCCGGTCGACTTCATGATGCCAAGCGGCATAACACTGCAGGAGAAGAAGACATTCGGATTTAAGACACAGTAATCATCACTTTACGAGAACTCCTTCTCGTGCTTCTTGAAAAACTCATAAAAATACCTGACGTTCTCAAGCTCGTTCCACTCTGATACGCGGAGATTGCCCGAGTCCAGATTGTATATCTTCGCGTTAAGAGCACCGAGCATGAAGGGCAAATCGGTGGCTATGATGAACTGGAATCCGAGAACCTTGCCAGCTTGTTTATCATGCCTGCGAGCTCCACCTGACTTGAGGGGGACAAGAACACTTCAGGCCTAAGTCAATCACGTGTGGAAACAGAGTTTCAAGTGAGTAATTGTTCACAGTCCTTCTGGTTTTTGGTAGAATGACGGTTGCTGTTCATTCTTAAGAGGAGGCCAAAGCTCGGGAGGCACGTCTTTATCGCATCTATTCTGCACCTTTTTAAATGTTTCCTTTGCCAATGAATCTTTGTAATAAGCGGCACGAACAGCTTCGTAATAACGACAGAAAGACAATCTTCTTCCCCATTTTCCTTTTTTCTGTGGATAGTTGATTTCTTCTTGTACAGTTATCCAATAGATCAGTAGTGCCAAGTTCTCAGCAGTCAACTTCTTTTTGGGAGTAATATTAATACTATCATCGTAGATTTTCGGGTGGTCTGAATAATCAATATTGGTGCCATTTTCATATACATCTTCAAGAAACTTAATATAGGCCCTGCCTTTTCCCGGAGAAGCCCTGAAGAGAATATCACATATATACAAATGGGGAGGTTGTTCCCGTACTAAAAAATCCCTAATGAATAGATTGTTTCCTACTAGGGGACGATTTGGAACACCTTTTATTATCTTCAACAAGTAATCACCAATTATCTTTCCTCCGTCTTCCCCTCTCTTAAATGTAGGAAACTCTATTAGGATCTCGCACTCATTGTCTACATAAAACATACCGTCTTTTTCATTGGCATACAGATCCTTCATGAATTTAACGCCTTCATCATAGTTCATACATTCTTCTCCACATACAAGTCGTTTTCCGTTGAGTAGTTTCTGCACCACATAATGAATTGGTACACAAGAATTATAACATAGGATAGTTAACTACAGTGCGTGAAAGACGAATGGGTGCTTCTTAGAGTCGGATTCTTATGAAGATTGTTTGAGAAATGTCATGTATATCGGCGGCGATGTTTATGTTGTTGCAGCGGAGCAGAAAATCTTTGATACAGACGGTAAGTCAGTAAAGTTTTTCTGACATCAAAGTAATTGATTCTAAAGTAAACAATAATGCCGGGGGGCCTCGGCATTATTTATATATTTAGAAGAGGCAAACAAATTCGATAGCACCTGGTAAACTTATTCAATAGCATTCACACTTATATTATGATTTATCGGGAAAATTGTGCTTGGGACATTCTAGTACATACGTGAACCTACCCATGGTTCACCTGTGACCCATGCATTACATTGAACTTACTCACTATAAGTATTTATTTAGTTGAAAAAGAAGGTATTAGCTTACTTTAGTGATACTATGAGTGTAGAAAAAGCCGTTCTAAAGGTTGATACAACGGAGTCTAATCTATCATTCTAACAGGGATATTATCCTATTATTTGGACAGCTATTAAATGTTGTTTTCTTCAAAAATGTAACAATTCTCATACAATCAATAAACACGGGCTATTGCGATAAATGTTACATTTTCCAAGGTTTTTAACTCTTACTTTAATGTTGAAAAGTGGTATAGGACATGGTAAAATCGCATTACAAAAAGAACAACTGTTCTATTTAGTGCGAAAGGAGACAGCGATGAAAGAAGTTAGAAAACAAACAAGTAAAGCGCAGCCCAAGACAATTAAGACATATGTAACAGTTTCAGCCTTGTTCGATCCTAATGGACAGCTGACTCCTGAGTATATCGGATGGCGAGATGGAAGGATTTTCCATATAGATAAGATTATTGGTGTTGAGAACTACCCGCAGGACAGTGCAGTTAACCTGGATGTTAAGTATACCTGTTTGGTCTGGGGTAAGGTTTGTTACCTCTACTTTGAGAACTGGAGTAAGTGGTTTGTTGAAGAGAAGGTTGCTGCCTAATATCTTCTTTTTTCAACTAAATGATTCAGGAGGCAACTAAATTGGGAAGGAAGAATTCAGAGGCATGGGATACCATCCATGCAATGTGTGATCACGATAGGCTTAATGAAGATCTGTTATACGAGCGTTCAAAAATAGTTCTATCAAAGTACAGGAAGCTTTGCTGGCAGACGAGTAACAACGCAAAGGAGACTTCAGAGAATCTGTGTCTATGGTGCGGAAGTGATCTTGATGGTGCATTGATCTATCTTGAGAACTTCGCTCCGGATAGAGAAAAAGATATGTTTGAATCAAAGATCAAGTCGATGTTTGATATTAAATCCATGATAGATATCGTTGATACGGCAATGCTTAAAGTAAAGGATTTTCCTGATGGCGGAGAGTTATTCTTCGAGATCATATCAAAGTGGTATCTCTCACGTTGGAAGTATACAGAGGATGAGATGCTGGGCATTCTTAACATTGAGCGCAGTAGATTCTATGACCGCAAGAAGGAAGCTGTCATGATATTTGGAATAGCACTTTGGGGAACCGCAATTCCGCAGTACAGGGAGCAGTTAAGTAACGAGTCCGACTAATGTCCGACCTTTGTCCGACAAAAGTCCGATGAAAATCCGACGAATGTCCGACGGAAGTCCTACTGAAAGTCCGACCTCATTGATGTTACAGTGTGTATGACGGGATAATCCGCATACATATCAAGAGACTTAAGGGCCTCGCAACTACTAAGAGTTGCGGGGCTTTTTTTATGCCCGGATTAATGAGCGGATCTCCCGATTTTTACATCGCGGAGGAAACGCAAAATGGACAAAGAACAGATTTTGGAAGAAGCAAGGATTTACAGGACGCTGAGTAACGATCTTAAAGACTCGTGGCTTAAGGTGCTTAGATGGAGGAAGATCTCTCAGGCAGAATTGTCACGGAGAACAGGATTATCTGAGAGAACGATCAGCCAGATAATCAACGGAGAAAGAATTGGTACTATAGACAGCATTGTGATGATGTGTCTCGCATCTAACCTTCCGGGGGATATCTCAGAACAACTTATAAAGCTTTCTGGGAATGTTCTTCTTATGACTAACGAAGATCATGTTATGTACAAGTATGTTCTCTGGCAAAAGTACGAATTATCGCTGGCAGAAATCCGTCAGTTCCTATACGAGATAGGAGCAGAAATATACATGAAATTTCCCAATTATCCATGCGAATGTTGACGTCCTGAGTCAATGTCTGGGAAGAGTACTGTTTTTGGTCTTTTCCGCTTCCGCAATGGATAAAAAACCTTAGATATTGGGATTTTACGGCAAATCATTGACGACTAATGACAATTCTAATCAGGCAGAGATTCACGTAAATTAGAGACAAGTCAGTTGACTTTATCTCTTGATAAAGGAACTGACAACTCGAACCTTTACAACCGAATAGCAGTTCTTCTCTTACATTCCTGTCGCATGGAGCCAATCGTGGAACTGCTCTCCTCTCCGGAGGTGAGCCACAGCCACGGAAACCGCAGGGCAAATGCGGTGAGGCGAAGATGTGCGATAGGGACAATGATACTTCTGTATAGTCACAGGCCGAGCGTTGAAGCGATGACCGAGCATCGTGAGCCGTCACACCCAATGAGTGCAGCCGGAGTATTACTACCGGAGGTGAGAGTCCTATGAGGAGCCAGATGCAGGTTCTGGGAGAAGATGATCCGAAGAAACCTTTTCAAAGGGGACCTCAAGCCCGGGAGTGGACGCTAAATACGGGCAAGTCGAAAGACAAATTATTCCTTTAAACATAAAAACTATGTGGCGGGGAGTATTCATAATACCTCCCGCCATATCCTTTTGCGTTTAAAGAAAACCGAAGGGAGTACTCATTATGTCCGAAGAAAACAGAAGTGCAGCTCTGGGTTACAGTCTAGCAGTAATTAAGATGTTTCTTAAGTATGGTCTTATAACCAGAGAAGAGTATGTTCAGATTGAAACTGTAATTGAAAGACACTATTCAAAAGCCATGATCAAAAGCTGATTCGTGTAGAATAACACTCCATTCTGTGGTATTTTATAACCATAGATTCAGGGTTCTGAAGTCAAAATCATTCAGTTATCCATTTTCAATAATCACGTTATTCAATAATCGGTAAAGGATCATGAATCACCTTGGAGGAGATAATTATGATCGTTACTGATATTCCACGTAATTCTAATGCTGATGAAAAGATAAAACTTGCTGCGTACTGTCGTGTATCAACAAACAGTTCAGAGCAGATTCATTCGTTCATGACACAAGTTAAGTACTATCGTGATTATGAAAAGAATAATCCGCGATATCAGCTTGTGGGGATATATGCTGATGAAGGTATTACCGGGACAAATATGAATAAGCGAGATGAGTTCAATCGCATGATTCAAGATTGTCGTGATGGTAAGATTGACCGCATTGTAGTTAAATCAGTATCCAGGTTTGCTAGAAATAATGAGGAAGCATTACGAGTTCTCCGAGAATTGAAGGAACTCAATGTTTCAGTTCTATTCGAGAAAGAAAACATTGATACGGACACTATGAACTCTGAGTTTATAGTTGCTCTCTTCGGAATGAACGCTCAGCAAGAATCGATGACTATGTCTGATAATATGCGATGGAGTTATCAACATAGAATGCAGAGCGGTGAGTTTAATACCTGTAAGGCACCCTTTGGATTCAAGCTTTCTGATGGAAAACTTGTCATAGTTGAAGAAGAGGCGGCGATTGTTAGACGTATATTTAACATGTTTCTGTCTGGACTAGGAAGGTTTTCAATTGCAAAAGTTTTAAATGATGAGAGCGTCGGTAAGGACCTTGGTATTACCAAATGGTATCCATCAGAAATCGTGTATATCTTGAAAAACGAAAGATATATGGGGGATGCTCGTCTTCAAAAAAGGTACACCAGTACAACGCTTCCATATAGGTTGTTATATAACCATGGTGAAAAGGAACAATACTATATAGAGAATAGTAATGATGCGATTGTTACTCGTGAGGTTTTTCAAGCAGTTCAGTCCCTGATTGAACAAAGGAAGAACCATAATCAGCCTAATGATTTGACTGATAATATCCTTAAAGGATTAATAAAATGTCCAGAATGTGGTAATACCATGCGAAGGATAGGTAATGTGAAGCGCCCTAAGTGGAGATGCCGCGGCTATTGTCTTAAGACATCTTCTTGTTCTGCTCATACAATATATGAGGATGAGATTTTTGTTGCATTCACTAATATGGCTAACAAAGTAAAAGACAATCAAAAGGAACTTATATTAGATACTATCTCTTTGTTGGATCAACTAATGCAAATAGCAGGCAGCAACAAAGAACGTATTCACGAGATAGATGTCGATGTAGCTGACTTGAGCAAGAGGAAATATACCTTTGCACAACTTCACGAAAAGAAGATCCTCAGTGATAGAGACTATATTGTTAAGACTAATGAAGTTGATTCTCAACTCGCAAAATTGAGAGCGGAACGAAAGAAACTGTTGGATGATGATAAGTCTACAGAGTGCATAGATGAACTTTATTCACTAAATAAGATAATTAGTAGCTACGAGAAGAAGTCTCTCTTCGATAGCAACCTGTTCGAAGATATCGTCAATAAGATAGAAGTTGATGACAAAGGAAATATTGTTTTTAGCCTTCTAGGAGGACTTGCTTTCACAGAAAGGATACGAAGATGAGAAACTATACTGCACCGTTTGGGTACAAATATGATATGGGGAAAATTGTTGTGGATCCCCATGATTGTGCTGTTGTGAAGTATATTTTCGAACTGGGTTCACAAGGTATATCACTGAGCAGAATAGGTTCTTTGGTAGCAGAGAAGTATTCGGGAATTGTGTTTAATAAATGCAAAGTGTCAAGAATACTGAAGGATACGAGATATTTAGGACAGGGTATATACGAGAGAATCATCGAAGAAACCTTGTTTAATAAGGTTGCAGATATGCAGAATGGCTCGTCTACAAAGAAGTCTGGATATGAAAGGGCAGAAGTTCTACGTATCAAAGTTCCGGTTGTGTGCCCATTATGTCATCTCAAGATGAGACGACTCCATGATACAAGGAATAAGTGTACAGAACGATGGAAATGCATGAATCCAGAATGCAATTGTAGTATTGACTACGCGGACGACGATATGATTGGTGAGCTACGAGCTATAGTTTCAAATCTAAAGAACCTGAGAATCGAATGCCATGAAGATACAGTAAGACGTAGTATAGAAACAGCAAGACTTGAGTCTGATATTAAGGCAAAACTACAATCAGAGTTGTTCGATATTGAGCAATTAAGAGGCGAAATCATCGATCTTGCATCAAGAAAATACATTGATATCACAGACATTGGCGCAAATCAGCAGAGAATTGCGGACGATATTAAGTTTAGCGATATTGCAGACAACTATATAGAGTTTATCAATAATAATGCACTTTCAATCGATATTGAATCGGATCGCAGCATAACGATAGTTCTGAAGGACGGAACAAAACACAGGAGGACAAGTACTTATGGCAATAGTGTTGTACGAGAAAGAGAAGAAAGTAACACGTATAGCTCCAACCAGAAGTTTGGATAATAAGGAACATGTTTCTACTCTAAAGAAGGTTGCTGCATATTGCCGTGTATCGACAGACGAAGAAGATCAGATTAACAGTTATGAGATACAAAAAAGAAAGTATACTGAAAAGATTCTTTCTGAACCTGGTTGGAAGATGGTTGGTATTTATGCCGATCGAGGTATAACCGGTACAAGTACAGCTAATCGTGAAGAGTTCAAACGAATGATCCGCCACTGCAAGAAGGGGAAAATCGATCTGATACTCACCAAATCAGTTTCTCGATTTGCTAGAAATACTTTGGATGTACTTACTTATACAAGAAAACTTCGAGAATTAGGTATTGATGTGTATTTTGAAGAGCAAAACATACACAGTATTGATCCGGCTTCTGATTTCATGATCTCGCTGTATGGCTCACTTGCACAAAGCGAATCAGAGAATATTAGTGAAAATGTTAAATGGGGTAAGCGCCAGAGTATAAAGGAAGGTAGAGTCCCTTTCTCGTGTAAGAAGTTCTTAGGTTATGCGAAGGATGAAGATGGCAATATCGTTATAGTTCCTGAGGAAGCTGAGATAGTTAGGATGATATTCAGAATGTTTTTAGAGGGGAAGAACGCAGCCGATATAAGCCATTTTCTTAATTATAATAATATACCTTTAAAGAGTGGCGGTAAGAAATGGTATCCACGTACCATTCGTGAAATGCTTAAGAATGTAAAATACAAGGGTGATGTGCTGACGAACAAAACATATAGAACCAGTGTTACATCGAAAAGAATAAGAAAGAATAATGGTGAAGTAGAACAGTTTTACATAAGCAACCATCATCCAGCTATTATAGATGATACAACCTTCCAAAGAGTTCAAACTGAGATAGAACGACGCTCATCACTAGAAAAAACGTATGAGCGTGGTCGCAAAACTGAGAAGGGAAAATACAGTAGTCAGTCTGTCTTTAACGATATTCTTGTTTGCGGAGAATGTGGTATGCCATATCGAAGGGTCGTGTGGACCTCAAATGGGGTCCGGAGAATAGTTTGGAGATGTGTTAAACGATTGGAATATGGTAAAAAGTACTGCCATCACTCGCCAACCCTATATGAAGAATCTCTAAAGCTAGCAGTTATGAAAGCAATCAAAAATGGTTCAGATGGTGATATTGACCTGAAGGAAAGGCTAAAAGCACAGATAAGAACTGGTTTTGAAGATGCTGAAAGGCCAAAGAAGATTAAAGAGTTGCAAGATAGGCTTGCTTCCATTACTCATCATTTTGATTTAATGCTGAACTCAATATCTATTGATTCTTCGTTTGATGAAGAAGAGTTTGCCAAATTGTCTAAGGAAAAATATGAGATTGAAGACGAATTGAGTAAGTTACGGAACAATGAACTGTCTGATCTTCAAAAGGCGAAGATTGAGGATCTCTATTCTCTCATAGATCTCATGGGCAATTATCCGCCAGAGTTTGATGATGTGGTAGTTAGAAAAAGTATCAATAGAATTGTTGCATTGGATAAAGACCAGGTAGAGATTACATTCGTAGACGGTTTAACTGTAATACAGCAGCTGGAATGAGATTCCGTGACCGTTCGAAAGTGGACAAATACTAAATATATCGATTTCGGACGGTTGATACAAATTCGAACTCCCCACTTGTTCTTGGCGTCGAACAGGTCCTCGGTGCAAAGCACCTGCGGAACTAGCAGAACAAGTGGGAAGTTCTCATTTCTAGGGTTTTATGTTACGTGCGTCTAGAGTTTTTGTTTGCCTGAAAATGAGGTTGTGTTTTTAAGACTGCATTTCAAGGATTTTTGAAGGCGGAGAGATTCTGCGAACCTAAATCAGGATATTTTGGTATTGCTGTGAAGTGGTGTCTCGTGAATTGAGCGATTAAGTGACAGGGGCCCGGAGTGATCCGGGCTCTTGGTACTTTTACGGAATATACCTGAAAGGGAATGATATATGGCTGTTGAAGTGTTAGTATAGATAATCATCAGGATAATAGACTAAGACAAATCGGGATTTATCTTAGAGATAATTGATGGACGAGAATTACCAGAATATATGACAATGAATAATGGGAAGATATGTGGCTGATCATGGCGGCTTTGTCCGCGCTCTTTGCCGGACTTACGGCGATACTTGCGAAATGCGGGATCAAAAAGACTGATTCAGACGTGGCGACTGCTCTGCGGACGGTCGTTGTACTCCTTTTTGCCTGGATCATGGTGTTTATCGTTGGCTCTGCTGGAACGATCACGGAAATATCGGCAAAATCTATCATCTTCTTAATTCTGTCCGGCTTTGCGACAGGAGCCTCGTGGATCTGCTATTTTAAAGCCCTGTCCGTCGGCGATGTGAACAAGGTCGTTCCCGTCGATAAATCCAGCACGGTTCTGACAGTGCTTATCGCAATCATCCTTTTCAGTGAGACAGAACATCTGGCGGTCAAGCTGATCGGTACTGCACTTCTTGCGGCAGGCGTGTTTCTGATGATCGAAAAGAAGAAAACTGAAGCAAAGGACACAAAGCGCACGTGGCTGCCCTACGCGATCGGTTCCGCTGTTTTTGCTGCCCTAACCTCTATTCTGGGAAAGATCGGCATAACGGATGTAGAATCAAATCTCGGGACGGCGATCCGTACTGGTGTTGTTCTTGTTATGGCTTGGCTGATCGTCTTCGTTAAAGGCAAAGGTGCTGAACTGAAAAATACTGATTCCAAAGAACTTGTATTCATAGCTCTGTCCGGGATTGCCACAGGCGCATCATGGCTCTGTTACTATTACTCCATACAGAACGGCGTCGTCAGCGTTGTCGTACCGATCGATAAGCTCAGCATTATCGTTTCCGTCGCTTTTTCCTATTTCGTATTCAAAGAAAAGTTGAGCAGAAAGGCGCTTGCCGGGTTGATTCTGATTGTTGTCGGCACTTTGGCGATGGCAATCTGGGCATAGGAAACAAATAACGGCAAATTCCAGTTTGTAGAGATAATGTGTTAGCGCGTTATACCGGAAGTTATGATATGTGTGCTTGACACAAATACTCCTATATCGTAATATAAAACTACGATATAGGAGTATTTAATTATGAAGACAAATGGTGGATTTCTTCTTACAAAAATAAAACAGCTGGGTGATCGTATATTTGAAAGGATACTGGCAGAAAAAAACATTGATGCATTTAACGGAGCTCAGGGAAGGATTCTTTATGTCTTATGGCAGGAAGATGGTGTTCCTATTAAAATTATTTCCGAGAAAAGCGGACTTGCAATTACTTCACTTACGACCATGCTTGAGCGGATGGAAAAAAACGGACTGATAAGCCGCAAAACGGATGAAGCTGATAAGAGAAAAACTCTTCTGTTCCTCACAGATAAAGCCAAAGAACTTAAAGAAGCTTATGACTCCGTATCCAATGAGATGGGGAATATTTATTATCGTGATTTTACGGATAAAGAGATTCTTCAGTTTGAAGAGTATCTTAACCGCATCAGGGTAAACCTTGAGGAATGGAGTGACAAATGAGTATCTGTATAAAAGATCACATTCAGAACATGAATCTTGTTATAGGGTGCACTGTTGGATGTCCATACTGCTATGCCAGAAACAATACGAGGCGTTATCACATCATAGATGATTTTGAAAAGCCACAGTTTTTTCAAGGAAAGCTTCGTATGATGGAAAAGAAAAAGCCACAGAATTTTCTGTTGACCGGCATGAGCGATCTCTCGGGCTGGCATGAGGAATGGAGAGAGGAAGTCTTTAAAAAGATAGCAGAGAAT
>FMTG01000004.1 GCA_900099715.1 Ruminococcaceae bacterium YRB3002
GCCCCGGTGCCCGTTCGCGAAACGCCGGGGCTGAATTGCGAATAGCGCTGGTGCTCAGGTGGTGAATTGGTGGTGCTCAAGCGGCGAAAGAATCACAATGGTATCCGGAAGTAGAGAAACCCCTGTGTGGTGTATGGTTTATGATGATCTGGATTACGCTGAGGAAGCAGATATTTTTGCTAACCAGATGAAGAATGTAAAAGCTCTGCTGCCAATCGAAATATTCAATGCCAACTGTGAGGCGGGTAATAACAAGGAATTAATGATAAAGGGGCTTGTTGAGTCATATAATTTGAAAATTACCGCATCTTCTACTCCCGGATGCATTTCTGCAGTAAGCTCACTAGAAAGAATATATGATAAGTATGGATATGATATGCTAGACAGAGTAATAAAGCTTATCATTTTCACATGGGAAGGCGAACAAAAATCTTTTTCAGCCAATATGATGAATGGATTAGCGAGACTCCTTTGGGCATTTGGGGATAATCTAAAAGATGAAATATTCAAAGAAAAATTAGGTGAAGTATCACTTAAAGAAATAGCAAGAACTGCAAAGGACCGTCGTGCGGGTTCTTTGGGATATGCAGAAGCTATGCTTTTGTATTATAACAAAAAAATGAAGTCACCTCTTCACTGGAATGATCTCTATTCTCCAAAGACAACAAAAGGTATTATCTCAGAATATGAAAATGAAAATGATGCAATGGATATAGCAATAAACCAGTGAGTGAATACAAGGATTATCGCTTTTGAATATACAATATGTAATATTCAAACTCGATAACAGGTATGTATATTCATTTGAACACGCTATATTGAATAGATATAATACTATATTCGTAGGTCATGATTTCTTCAGGTTTTATTCATCAGATATGTCTCCAGAGGCATACAAAAGTAGTAGTTTCTCAAAAGAAATACCAATTCCACATTTTTCAAGCCTATAAGCACGTTGTTCATATAGAGTTTTTAATAATGATTTATTGTCAAAGCCATAATGAAGCAACCTGTGACACATAGGACAAAGTGAAACTATATTTGCTTCAACATCCAAATCATATTCAAAGTATTTCTGATACTTCAAAGGTATCAAATGATGAGCTTCCGTGTATTTATTAACACCATCCTTCTTTAAGAACAATTCGTTTGAGCAACGTCCTTCGCAAATAAACCCAGCAATAGCTAATGCGTTATTAGCAATCCGGCTATCTCTTTTATGCTTTTCGTTTTGAACGGTAATAATACTTTGCAATAGTTTGGGTTTATCTATAATAACTATATCATAAGCATCATCTGTTGTTGAAGACTGAACATCAGGGCTTGGATCATGTTTGATAAAATCACCACTCCAAAAAACCTTATATAACTTCTTTAATTCAATCGCATCATCATTTTCAATATATTCTTTCCATATTTTGTAATAAATGTTATTCTTCGAAGAATGCATTACATTGTATTTGGGATCAACATTTCTAAATACCGAAACTTCATGAAGCAATGTTTGCATACTTAAATCTTTGCCAAAACACGAATTAAACAACTGCGTAAACCTTTCAGCATTCTTTTCCCTTCCGATATAATAGAATCCCAATATTATAGCCAATTCTGCTTCATTCATATGCATCATTCTCCATTGATAATCTTCAGCACATATGCCCTGTTTAGCCAAAAACTATGTTTGGGATACTTAACAAGTCCCGTTAGCTTATCAGGAACAGGAAGAGGATATGTATCGTCACGATTCTGGGCATGCGGTCTAACATGAACATATTGGTTTTCTGTCGATGACGGAAAGTAAGTAAAATATTTTCCATGGTCATCAATATACTTCACAATTGTTCCAGAACAAATACACTCTTTCATTTTGCTCCATGCATCTTTAACGCCCCCATCCAAAACATTTTGTGGCATTTTCCATATTTTTATTCTATTCAAAAATAGTTCTTTACCTTCATTCTTAAATACAACAAACACAAAAACTGTATCTGAAAACATCTTGTGTAATGTACTGGTTTCCCACTCCTCATCAGCTAGTTCACAATACTTGAACACAGGAAATGACATTGATTCTTTCAGTTTGCCATACTTATCAAGTTTGATAGTTTTTATGCAGTAATCATCACTTAGACCTACTTTTTTAAGCGGTTCTAAATCACTTTCCCAAATCATTTTATTAATCAAAACACTCAATCGATTCTTTGCATCAGGATTTACATCGAATACTGAATACAGATAATCGACATCGCTATCTTTATACTGTTCTAGAAAAGAATCAATGTCTTCGTTCAATTGTAGGATGTAATCATTTTGCACCATATTGTCACCTCAGATAAGAGTCCTGTATATCTTGATATGTCATTATGCTTGTGTCTTCTAGTTCTTCTCCTCCGATAGTAATATCATCTGCATCAAGTATTTCAAGCATCCTCGTCTCTTTTATGTTCAGTTTTTCAGCTATAGCAGAATCGACTGAATTGTGGTTTTCAACAAAATAGTAATGTGCAGTTGTACCTGTTGGCATATTAATCCTATGAATTCTATCTTTCGATTGAATAAACTGTGCAGCATTAAATGATCTGTTAACATATATTGCGTTCTGGCACGCTTTATGAAGTGATATGGATTCAGCAAGCGTAGCTGGATTTGCGAGCAAGACCATGCTATCTCCATTTCGAAACCTTTTAATTGCATTTTGCCTCTCAATACCAGTAACGGAACCATTAATCATTTCAATACTCATTCCTAAACTAGCTTCTATCATTTTTCTTAATATGGTCATGTTATATACAAATATATCCCATACCAAGACCTTTTTACCCTCGTTAACCAACTGAACAACAAGACTTACCGCTGTCATGTTTTTATTAGAAAATACAGTACCATTCTCATAAGAATTAACAATTCTTACAATACTCGATTTCATAAACTCTTCCATAATCTGTTTATCAGCCTTGGCCAACAAACCTATATTTGAGTTTTCTCTATCTGCCAAATCACCATACTCTTCTTTTAGCTCATCCATTGACGAAATAATACTCTTCTTCAGTAGGGCAGGATTAGCAGATATTTGCATTTTTCTCAGCAATACTGCTTTCCTCATATTCAATAAAAGGTCTTCATCTATATCATCAGAGATTTTGCCGCAGAAGTCATTTAATTGTTGATAAAGGAATCTCTGATTACTATCCATCTCGCATTCAATAATAGTAATCTCCGGAGGCAATAATTCTCCTTTGCTGATTAAGTACTTCTTGGATATCCTTGAATAGAAGGGATTTAGGCTTTCATGCAATCTATTCGATTCATTAGTCGTAGCACCCACTTTTGTCATTGCTTTTAATTGGGAAAAACTATATGGCAGAATAGCCTTATATGGAGAATAAGCAGTAGTCAACGTGTATAAATCTTCATACCCATTTGGCATTGGAGTACCAGTCAATATTATTCGTGCTTTCGCGGAAGAAGATATTTCGAGAGCAGCTTCCGTAACCGCTGCATTCGGATTTTTAATCTTATGACCTTCATCAATAACTAACAAAGCATTCTTATTAGATAGAAACTGGACTATATGTTCTTTCAGTAGTCTTAGTTTGTCAAAATTAATAAAAGTAATTTCTCTGTGATGAATAGGCGATGCATCAAGGTATAATCTGCAATTGTATGTAGTATCAAACGCAAGGTTTTCAAAATCCGGATTATTATCGAAACACGTATTATACTCATCAAACCACGCATTATATGCACTTCCTGGTCCTATAACAAACAAACTATCTACAACTCCATGTTGTTTCAGATAAACATAGGTCGCATATGTAATGATTGTTTTCCCAGAACCCGGCACCGAAAAATCAAAACCACCACTGCCGGTACATAATAGAAATGCAGATTTGTATTGATAATCACGCAGTTTTATACAGAGATTCTTATCACAAAAAACACAAAAATCATCAAAATCATTATTAATGGACTCTGTATCTGATTTAATAGCCTTAAGCGTCTCAACTTTCGTGGCCATATCATTTTCAAATTCTTCCTGAGAATCCATCAATTCTTGCAAAACAGAATCGAATTCCACAACAACATTGTTTGCTGAGAGAAAATCGACTAAATCAGCTAATTTTCCTGCAACATCATGAGTTTCAAATGAAGCAAAAGTAATAAATAGCACATCGCTATCAACGTTACTAGTAGTTGCGTTTTTTATGGCATCCACATATATACTAAGCTTCATTCTAAGCCTAGTATTAAGTTGTGATAAACCACATAGTTTAATAGTGGAATCACCACTCTTCTCAACAACTATGATAATCATACTTTATAAGATGATGTGATTTTGTATATTGTCTTTGATATTTCTTTAAGATTGTTTAAGTCATCTGAGGAAATATCTTCCATTCCTTCAACTAATTCGCTAATCCTATCAACTTTACCACGAACTTCCACTATTAATTTTGATAAATCTTTATCATTAAGCACCGACTGAAGCTTGTTTACAGCATCATTAAGGTTTTGATCTAACTTCCCACCCTTTTTCCCTAGATACTGCCAATCAGCTTCACTAGAAGGATTGTTTGAATCAATAATGGAATTATGATGCTGAAGGAATGAGTCCCATACAGGCTTCTCTATAAACACACCATTCGTCTTATTGGGCTTTCCGACCAATACATCTCTAAACTTTTTCCCTTCAAACTTAGCTCTCATATAGTCATAGCAGACCTGTTTGAATTCGATAACATCACCGGTTTTATAGTCCCACTGTGCATCATATGTTCCGTTTTCAAGACGCTTAAAGACCGTCTTAACGTTCAAAAACTGATCCTCTAACCCATCCAATAAAGTAAAGTGACTTGGTTTCCCAATTGCTTTAAGATACTCCATCATTAAATCAAAGGTTGATTTCATTTCTCCTACGTCTTTATCAGACTTTAGGTTCATGTATTGCTTGATTTGAGGATATGTGTATCCAGCATTAAGAAGATTGTCAACTTTAACATAAAGACAAATCCTGTTATAACCAACCTTCTCGTCAGCTCCAATCTGAAGCATTGTCTCCAGTGCCATGATTTCCTTTGCATCAATGTCTTCAGGAAGAATTATGGTATTGAAATAACGGAAATCTTCTATTTTCTGTCCATACTTATCCGCATCTCCACTAAACAATGCACGTAACAAAGTTGCTCTTCGATTACCATCAATAATGATACCATCGTTCGTTATAACGCCATCAACCTGTTGTCCGTTCTTCGCTAAATCTGCCTTAGTACGCTCATTTTCAGCGGGATGCTCCTTTAATATTACATCATACAAGAACTGAACATCGTCATCAGACTCTATATTAAGTTTTCGATTATTCTCGGCTTCAAACTCCCTAATCTTCCAAGTAATTCTATCGTTCAGGATGTTGGGAACCAAATATGCTAATGGTACTTTATAAACATTAAAAGTTACACCCTTTCTAATCGGAAGCGTCATTCCTGTTTTTATGGGTTTGTTATTGGTTGTTATTTCTTTGATTTTCACTTTTGCTTCAGCTCGAGATAACATGTTTTCACCTTTCCTTTCAATGCAAATAAAGCAACAATGTAATCCTTTTATTAGTATTATTCTTGTTCAACTATCTTATCTAACACCTTACCCATACGCGTAATCATTTGAACAACTAATGCATTGCCCATGCAGAAATATCTCATCCTATTGGGCATTCCAGAATTAGTCCAATCATCATCAAATCCTTGTAAACGTTCTGCTTCAATAGGAGTAAGTAATCTCAGGCGTCCAGTTCCAGGATCCGATACAACATGTGTTGATCTATTCAGAGTTGATTCGCTTGTAAGCATTGTTCGACCGGGTCTATCCCAAGGATCAGGAAAAGCAACCGGGCCTTCACTGAAGATATACTCATGACCATTAGCTGCAGTCCTGGGTATCTTCTTCGACCCTTTCAAATATGTCCACTTTGGCATCTTCTCTGTTGTGATATAGAATTGTTCATCAACATTTTTCTGGAGGATCTCTCCGAGAAGGATAGGCTGTTCCTCTTTCTCAACTACCTTCCTTGTTACTATCCTATGATCACGCATTGCACCAGCGTTCTCAAAAGAGAACGCAAAACTATCACTAACAGCAATAATGTCATTATCGAGTGTTATCTCTGATGATGAGCCACATTCAGCAATAGGGAATGCCTCAACCATAAAACCAAAATCACTGATAATGCTTTCAAGCTCAACAGACGCCATCTTCTTACCGTATTCAGTGTCGTTGCGATATGCAAAGATAAATGTTCTTCGACGTCTCTGTGCAGCTCCATACTGAGCAGCATTTACCACTCTCCACTCAGCACTATAGCCTAATTCAGCCAAGCAAGCTAAGATAATGCCAAAATCACGACCACGCTGCTTAGCCGGGCTCTTAAGCAATCTATCAACATTCTCAAAGATACAGAAAGGAGCTCTCTTAGCTATAAGGATATCGCGGATCTGCCACCACAATACGCCTTTTTTACCTTCTATTCCTTTTGAAGACTTTAACGTGTGAGCTACACTATAGTCTTGGCAAGGGAATCCACCGACCAATAAACTATGGTCAGGTATATTATCCTTTACCATTGTACTGATATCTTCTCCTGTATGGATCTCACCTTTTAGGTCAGGGCACTCTCCGAAGTGCTGAACATAACAATCATGTGCCCACTGTGTTTTCGCTCCGGGTTCCCACTGAGAAAACCATGTCGTTTTCCAACCTGATCCTAATCGATCAAATCCAAGTCTAAATCCGCCAACACCGGCAAACAACTCGCAAATAGTCTTTTCCATAAAGTCCTCCTTGGCATCTTGCCATCACACTTATTGTAGGAGCCATTATAATCGTTAGCACTACCAGACGGTAGATCAAAACCCCATACATTAGAAGTATATCATACAAGCTAGTCCATTAATTGGACTAAATGCATGAATCCCTACTGTTTATTGGCTTTCGTTCTTCAAATTGTCATCGAGCTGATCAAAAATGTAGTCGTTATTAAGCCAGAAACACTGCTTAGTGTATTCTCTTCCGTCGGGTAACGGGTAGGTATCATTCGCATTCCTTCCGTGAGGTCTTACATGACAGACAGGATTTTCAGATGACCCCGGGAAATTGTTAAACCGCTTTCCATTCTTCTCTGTTATCTGAACACCTTCTTTTATTACATCTACGGTTCTTTGCCATACTTTTTGGACTTCATCCAGATCCTTGGCTGGCATATTCCAGAATTGTGAACCCTGAAGTACAAGTTCATGATCATCATTGAATCTGTATACAACAAAGAAGAATCTTGTCTCTCTAAGATAATTGCCGAAAGTAGAATCCTCCCATGTTTCAAGAACGATGTCATTGAACTTGAAGGTTGGGAAAGACATACTTTCCTTGATAGTGTTGTTATTCTCTATCCGAATCGTTTTTGTTATGATGTTTGCCTTAGCAAACTCTTCCGCATTGTTGCTCTTAATGCCAAGAATCCTAAAGGCAATCAAAGAACCCAAGTTCTTGGGTGGTTTATCATATACGATGTTCAGGAGTTTGCATAATGCAGATACAGTGTAGCCCTTATAAGCGCCTATACGATTTGTTATATATGATTCGAAATCGATGCCGATATCGCCTTCGATTATCGACTCGTATGTATTCTTTCCGGGAACAATATAGTTATTAAGCACATACGTCATATATGATGTTTTAAAGCTAAATGCCCTTGGTTTAGCCAATTCATTGCTATAGGGTTGCTCTCTTCTAACAGTAGAATCAGAACTCTTGGTTGCAGCACCTAAATATAACGTATCGCTTTCGGATAGTTCATGGGCTTTGCCTTCTTTTATTTTGGAGACGATCTTATCGTAATCTTGCTTAATGATGACAAGATCAGCTTCTGGAGGAGTGAAGAGCTGTGCAAAATTGATCTTGTAATCCAGTCTATCTTGTATATGCTCTTGATACAGGTAGTACACAAGAAGGATAAGTCTTGCTTTACTCCAAATATGGCTCTCTTCAAAAGGCTCGTTAACAACGCTAAAGTAATCTATCATCGTGATAACAAGACGTTCTTTGGCTGACAATGAACCGTCGCGATTTTCCTTATAAGGAGTGACTTTCAGCTCTACTCCTGCATCTGGGAAATCTGGGCGGGAATCACTGTTACATTTATAGTGAAAAAAGCGCTCTTCTATCAGGTCGCCAAGACCACCTTTCCGTTTTTTATCCTTGTGAGATTCCTCGTAATCATCGTTAATAACGATTACATCATTAACGGTATCCTCATTACACACATCGGCAAAAGATTTCCCGATAAGATGTTTAGCATACGATTCTATGGATTTGGGATTGCTTGCATCATATTCTAAAACAAATTTCATAGACATATCTTAATCACCATTTTGCTGATTCAAAAACAACTTAAGGTACTTCCTAAGTTTTTCGTCAACTGCATAAATATATGTTCCTTTAATTCCTCTTGTCATAAGAGTTAAATAAATATTCAGAATGTAGTTCCGCATTTCGAGTTCGCCATCGCGTTTCGTTCTAACATCTTTGACATGTGAATTCTCGATTTCGATACTTTGCTTTTTGTCATCATAAAACACTTCGTTTCCAAAGATGACGCCTGCATAGTTTAGGTCAAACCCTTGTATCTTATGGATGCTGTATATGCATGAATCGTCATCTTTCTTATCAACCCAATGATATTGGCGACTATCTACTATAATTGGTTCATTCTTGCTCCACGCAGGTCCTGCTAAAAGTTTGCAAAGATCATATTCGCTATTCTTTTCTGAAAGCATTGTCTCTAGCTGTTGCATAGAATCTACAACCTTAAGATCATAGTCTTCTATCTTTTTATACTTTGTTATGTTCATATTGGGTTTGAAAAGAACGTCACGGATGTATTCATAGTATCCGTTCCCGCCTTTGCAACGCATTTGAGAAAATAACTCGATATATTTATATATATGATTCTTGCATATCTTCTCGTATCGAGTTCTTCCTATATCAGTTGATCGAATTGCTTGTTTTTCATCATAGAACAAAACTTGCATTCTGCTACTTCTGATGATCCAATCAAGCTCAGTCAGATCATTTTCAGTGCCAGTAAAATGCTCCGCCATCATCTTCCTGTTTATTTCATCAAAGGTGATGTACAAGTCTGCACTCGTAAGACAGTTTCTTTTATACAAACGATGAGCTTCATCGACAACAAGAAGGTCGAAGTATTTATCGGTAACTTCTTCTGGAGCATATATCATCTTTTCTGATAAACCATCTATTGTTTTGAATATCTTCTTCATAGTGGTTCGCAACTGTTTCATCGGAACAACAAAACCAATGTTATTAATGCTACCAAGCTTTTGGGATAACCACTTTACATATTCAGCCTCTTCAGGATCATCTATGTATTTCCATGCATCCTTTTTATTCTTAATATCCGTTAAGAGTTTAACTAAATATACAGCTAGTATTGTTTTGCCCGTGCCAGCGCCACCTGAAACCTGAATTATCGACTGTGAAGTAGCGTTGTTAATATCAGATAAGTCGTTAAGTATCTGATGAACTGCATCAAATTGTTCTTTGTTTAGTGTTTTATATGGTGAATATTTAAAAAGCTCCGAGTTTTCTATGTCAAAGAGACTATTTTGAACAACGCCGGTATCTAATAAGTATTGCCATATTGCTTTAAAATCATCCTCGTATGCTTCTTTGTAGAAATAATTATGATCTACAACTCCGGCATTTCCATTTATCAGTTTTCTTTTCCCGTCAGCACCCATGTATTTTATAAGAAATGACTCAAGATCTAATACAACTGATTTGTTAAATGTTTTATTGCTTATAAGACAGATATACTTAAAATCATCGAATTCAGGCTCTTTTATGTGCTGCTCGGTTCTCCGTACTGCATCTAGAGTTTCACCCACATAAGCTTTCTTATCATTATAGTAAATATATACAATGGGCCAGTTGTTTCCGTACTGCCATCCCTTTATATTATTGATAACCTTTTTGTCATAACGATATGTAACTATAGAATTCATAAACACGTAGCCTCATCTTCAACTAAAGTAGTGCGCTGACGCTTTTCGATTGCATCTTTCACTTTTAAAAAGCAGTCATCAGTATTCTTCTCGATATCCTTGCTCCAAAAATGAATAACTATCCAGCCTAAATCTTGGAGTTCCTTATCTTTCTGTTTATCTCTGGCAATATTTCTCTCAATCTTCTTAACCCAATAATCGGGATGAGACCCCTGTTGAATCTTAGCTCGCTGTTTATCCCAATCTTTTCCATGGAAGAATTCTGAATCGCAGAAGACAGCAACCTTATATTTTGTGATAGCGATATCAGGTCTTCCTGGCAGGCCCTTACAATTCTTTTTATAGCGCACACCTTTGTTCCAGAGATACTTTCTAAGGATTATCTCTGGTTTCGTGTCTTTGCCCCTGATTTTGCTCATAGTATTATGGCGTTCTTCAGAGACCTCACCTTTAAACCTTGGTTCATGATCCATACAAACCAGTCCTCAAAGTGTTATTAAGCTTATTATAAACGAACCGTTTAGAATAATCGATATAATCGTAAGTTTCACGAGTTATTCATATTTGATTTTATGTTATTCCCACATACCGGACACCAGCCGATTTTTATAGAACAATGTGTTATGATTTCCCCTCTGCAATCCATCACAACCGTCTCCAAATACACTAGTCCATCGTCTTTATCGGTCAAATATGACATGGAACCCAGTATATCCACCCCATTCATTGCTATATCTGACAAGTTTAGGCACTCACATGAATTGCCAGAATACAGGTTATCGCAGTACTTACACATAGGAAACCTCCTTCAAATGAACTGCCTATATGCTAGAAGACAGTACAACTTTTGTACAACAAGCATTGGTTGTATTTGATCCAAATGATAATCATATCCTGTAAAAAGACATGATAAACCAGCCCCAAGTCACTATTTCTAGCAACTTGGGGCTGGCATTCATCCTGCAATTACAAGCAACACTTGTAACAAAAATCCCTTACATAGACATGTTCGGGCCTTCATCCTGGGAATCATCACCCTGTTCAGGCTCATTATTGGGAGATGGTAAATCATCTTCAGACATTCCTGCTGTCTGCTGACCGCCAACAATTTTAAGCGTATGAGACTGAGAATCATACTCATAGACATTGTTGGAAAGCTGGTCTTCAGGCTTAACCTCATTGGCATTAACCTCTCTTACCATATTCCTAAGGAACTCAGGATCATCAACGACGCTCTTAGGGATGATAAGCGTCTCGTCCACAGAAGAGGGGATAACATAGACATCACCGAGTTTCGCGGTGATCCTATCCATGATCTTAGGGTTTATCGCCATAACTGCACCCTTTGTCTTCTGCTGATTTGTCAGGACAAAGAAAGGAGCTCTATAGTTATCAGGATCAATATCCTCGATTTCCTGCTCATGAGCGTTCTTTTCACCAAAGAGTAATTCTTCAATGTTCTGGAAAAGAGGAGGTCTTTCGGCGATGTTATCCATAGCCTTACTGTGGATCTCTTGGGCATCAACACCCCAGGCATTTGCAAGGTCATTGTTGATGACCGCATCTGCAAAGCCGGACTCGTTCTCACTGATACGAACAGCATATATGATGGAGAGATCCTCAATCTCCTTATGAGGCTTGTCCGCAAGGTATTTCATATTTGCCTCTGTATTGATGAGCCTGGGGAAGATCCTGTCACTGATCTTGTCAAACTTGAACATATCATCCTTGTTGAACTCCGGGATAGTTGCATGCATACGAACATCAGCGAGCTTGTTCATCACAGCTTCAAAGGACATTCCGTCCTGAAGCTGCTCGTATGCATCTGTGATGTTCAGAGCAGGAACAACGCTCATATGACGGTCCTGTGGTTCGACCATGAGAGCCTCGTAGCTATACCCGGAGCTCTTATTGATTGTCTGGAATCTCATATTGAAGTCCTGATACTCTTCTGTGAGATAATCCTTCATGTTGCTCATTACTGCTTTCTTGAATTCGTCGTAAGTCATATATTTTTCCTCCGTAAAATGATTTGTTATGCCTTGGCAAGTGATACTCAAGGCTAGATTTACCGCCATTGGGTCGGTATCTTTGTTTTGTAGTGATTAGGCCGTAGCCTTTTAATTCGTTTATCGCTCTCTTTACTGTTGACCTTGAGCGATGAAGGTCTCTGGCAATCGTATTGATGCCTGGCCAGCATATGCCATCCCTGTTTGCCCGATCATCCAGGTAACGGTATACGACTATGTCCCGATCTTTTATCCCATCAATCGCGTAGATGAAAGAAAAATCTGCCATTACGCCTTGTCTCCACTCTTTGTCATGTAGCTGGCGATATGAGCCGAATTAGGTTTAGTGTGGAACTCTTCTGGTGGCTGAGGGCCCTGTGGAATGTGCTTTTCTCCTACAGGCTTATCTTCAGTCTTTGTTTCCTCTGGCTCTGACGGAGTCTCATCTTTTGGATATTTCTCACGTATTGCCCTTTTGATATCGTCCCTACAGGAATACTCAACCTTACGGCTGGCATGCTCAACTGTGATATACGGATTAGTATCATCGAAGGTGATTCCCCACTTGAAGAACAGTTTCATCTTCACCTTCATCGGGTGAAAGCCTGTTTTCATTACAATAAACATACCTTTGGGAAGATTTCGAAGTTCATCCGCTGTCATAAGAGGGCGTTCTATCATTTGAAGCGATTGGGAATGCTGATCTTTACCTTTACTGATGCTGCCCGACATAACAGTTCTCGTACCGAGAGCCTTTGAGATGGTATCGGCAGAAGTTGAGTTCGGGGCAAAACCACCAGAAATAGTGAGCTGTGTATTATCAATGATTATCTCAGCACCTTCCTTGCCGTAGTTCTTTTCGAGCTGAGCAAAGGACTGGATTATCGGTACAATTTGCAATCTTCTGGATCTAGATGCGGAGAACATCATTTCTGCGGAATCGATCTTTGGTAATGTACCAAACTCATCACAGAAGAATACGCAGCGATTGTTGAGCTTACCGCCGTTTTCATCTGCCACTGACAAAATCTCACGGTAAAGCTGCTGAATAATAAGGGAGATAAGGAAAAATGTGTTCGGATTCTCTTCAGGCATGATGATGAACAATGCGCTCTTTTCGTTGCAGAACTTTTCGGCATCAAGTTCCGTATCGAAACAAAGGAGCTGCTCAAGTTCAGAATCAAGGAAAGTATTGAGTCTCGACAGTGCCGTACTCATTACCGAAGACATTGATTGTTCCGGAGAGTTAAGAGCCGCACCAGCAAACCACTTGGCTTTATGATCATCTGGCAGTTCATCCATAAGGAGCTGGAATTGATTCTTCCCCTTAATACCTGACGGGGCTAATAACTCCTGTATGATCTTAAACACCGAAATGATATGTCTGTGATTTGGTTCGGCAAACTCAGCTACCAACAGGATTGTTGAAGTGAGCAAACCTTCTGCTGCATCATAGAAATAAGCATTCTGACCAAATGAAGTTGAGTCAGTGCCAGACAGAATAATCGTCTTACTGATTATTTTGGCATATTTCTCAGCCTTCGCTCTATAGGCAACATTTCCGGGATTTGCCTGAGCAAGATCCATATACTTATTTACAAGGTGCAATAGATTATTGCCACAGGATCTTGTCGGATTACGAAGGTCAATTACTGCCACGTTATACCCATAGTCTTTACAGATATTTCCATAGTTTCTCATGATATCGCCCTTCGTATCTGTTGACAGAAAGCTCATTCCTGAAGCTAAGGCGTACTCAATGCACGGATACAACCAATATGCCGTTTTACCGACACCGGCAGCACCGAGCATCAATGCGTGGACATCTCCTGTATCCACTATTGCTTCATTCTTTCTCGTACAACCTACGACAATGCCTTGAGGAAGTGGCTCATTTGTATCGCCCTTCTTCCCCTCAATCGTAGGCTGGACTCCTTGAGATGCCTGACTACGCCACTTCGAAGGTGTAAACCTGATGAAACGGTACATTCTTCTTATCTCAGGTTTTGTGGCCCACCTTGAAGTTCCGTGCTGGCCATCTCCTACGGTCTTACTCTTGATGCCATTGAGGTTATAAAACTGACCGGCCATTGTAACCCCGCCGATAATGAGCATCATGATGACCATAACTATTACAAGAGTTGGGATACCGTCTGGCATTCGACTTCACCCACTTCCTGTACCGAACTTAAAAGATCCTCGTTCCAATCTTTTAAAGAAGGAACAAGGATCTCAACATCATATCCCGATTCGGAAAGCTTCGCACAAAGCTCCTGTGCTGCTTTCTGCCCGGGCGGATCGTTATCATAACAAATGCAGATATGCCTTAAGTTTGGATTGTCTTGAAGCATCTGAATCAATGGTTGTTCAGATAATGAACATGCAGCAATATAATTGAGGTCTGACCAATTATCTGGATGCATCGATATATAAGACAACATATCTATTGGAGCCTCAAAAACAAATACTTTTCTTCCAAGCCCGCGCCAATTGAAACTGTACCTTGCATCAGAACCAGCCTGATTCCCACGCCATTTCGAGTTGGATGCAGCACTTCTCATCTGTGCATGTACTGGAGTTCCATAAGGATCACAACCAACAAAAACAACATTATGATGCTCAGCCGATTCATATAGCAACTTATTATGAGCAAATGTCCTGAGCACTTCCCGATCAATACCACGAGTAGTAATAAGATATCCGAATACTCGCCGCATGTTTCCATTTCTATTAGGAAGCACAAATGCCTTTGGTTCAGGCTTAATTCGTACTGTTTCTTCCTTCCGCTTTATTTCTGTGCTTGAAACATCTTCTGCGCCTTCTTCGTCCAATATGAGCTTTACAGCACCTGGGAAGTTGAGGCCAAAGAACTTCTTCACAAAATCTATTGTATTGCCCCCTACACGTTCATATTGATGAAACCAGAGATTTCCTTTGATAGAAACTGTCTGATCACCATCGTACCATTCATATTCTGAACCGACTCGCCTGACTTGCTGACCATGCTGTTGAAGCAGCGTGACGAGGTCAGCTTCGCCTGCTCGCTTTTTCTGTTCATCTGTATATCGTGTGTACATTGTGTTTCCTCCTATCAGTTTTGGTGCAATAAAAAACAACCACTAGAGTGGTTGTTTCAGTAATTGTTCTATAGCTCTTCAAATAAAGTGTATAAGTTTGGTTGACAACCGCCGTCAACCAGCATCCAATTAATAATATGACAAACATATCAAAACCTTATGATAAAAGTTGCGCGTTATATTATTTGGCTTTATAATCATGATGACGACTGGGATCAGGGGCTTCGGCCTACTTTTTCATAAGGAGGTACCTACTATGAATGTAGATACCAAAAAAGCAGTCGTTTTTGTACTTAGTCTTGTTGGAGCACTTGCTACGGCAGCTGCTACGTGTGTATCAAAGTGGTATCTCGTTGACACACACGAGACTTACTAAGTGAGTCCGGCGCACAATCGAAAGATTGTGCGTCTATTTCTTATAAAACTTAAATAAATGATTCAATAATCCTTCGTTTTGACCATTACCTCCAAGTATCAACTCACGGTTGCTTTTACACTCCATATAATCAATATGCTCGCGACCATGTGCTGACTTGTTTCGAAGGGCGGCTGCAGTAAAGAATATTTCTTTCATTCGTCCCATTTTAGTATAAAAACCTTGCAAAGAGTACAAATCATCTGCTCCCTCATAATTCATTTTCTTAGCAAAAAAATCTGCAAATCCTCTCGTTTCTTTGTTAAATACTTTCTTCAATAAATGCGCGCATGTTCCCAACATGCAATTATCAACTATATTTCCTTTATCTAAATAGAAACGTTTTGAATCGGTTGGCAAATAATAACTAGTTTCATTATCAAAATCCGATTTAACGTACAGATTAACAAATGGCTTTTCGTTAATTATTATTCCTTTTAGATTGGAAGAATAATCATTCCATATCAAAACATTGAATAAAGACTCAACAGCTTGAAAATACAACAATGAGATTCCACTATACTCGAAATCATTATCAGAAAGATCCGAAAAATCCAAAAATAGGCATTCAGCTGTAATCAGTATTTTCAGTGAATCAACCGGAACTAATGAATAATTTTCACCAAGAATCTGTTTAATGTAATCGTTGGCCTTTTGATATTTTACGCTCTTATCATCACTACGCTCAATTAGAAGTTTATTCGTTATTTGATAGTTCTGCTCAATGATTCCAATAATATGGTCACTAATACCTTCTCCTACAGATTCATTAACTTTATCCCTTAAGGAAGATAGTTTCAAAAGAGCATCATGAATACGTTTTTCATCTATTAATTTGCAAATAGCTTTGAAAGAACTATTAATAAGGTTAATTGTTTTTTCTGTCTGTTCTTTTTCGTTTTGATTCTTTTCTTTTTCAATCAGCAAAAAATCAATGTCTACCAAATTACGATATTCTTCCAAATCTATTGCACCAAGATCCAGATTTCTACATAAAGCCCGATCAATATGCTTACGAATAGCTTTCATTTTTTGCTCGTAGATTTTCAACTTATTATGAACGGATTTATCAAGTGATTCTGTACTGTTTATGATTCCTAATACATATTCAAACAGATAGATTACATTAATAGAACAAACAAAATATCTTGCTTCTATGTAGTGTTCATCCACACGCTCACTTTTTTTCTGAAAATCATTTGATGCTTTACTAAGGGCGTCAATATCCACTTCCATTTGCAAATCTTCTTCTTGTTCTTCATCAAAAGCAGAATTGAATAATCCCGAAACTTTTTGCCTAAATGTGGAAAACAAATCCTCTATCACGCTTTGTTTTTCCTCGTAAACAGATAGTGAATGCTTTTTCACTCTTTCATTATCGAAAGGTCTGAATTCAAATCTCTCAATATCATACTTATATTCATCAAACTGCGTAATAAAATATGTGTATATAAGATCTATATAATACTCACAGCTTTCAATTTTGGATTCATCAACAGTTAGCCTTGCAAAAATAGAGTGATCGTTATTCTGCGTATTCATTGGTGAGTAAACCTTATATGACAACTCACCATTAATGACAATATCGTCTCCTATGTAATTTACTAGAAACGAATTCTTATTAATTGCTTCAACTACATTTTTATCGGATTTCAAATCGTAGGCATGTTTCAGAACCATTGCAGCATCAAAAAAATCAATATCTTCAATACCAGAAACAACGCCATACAAGGGGATCTTGTCAATTGGGTATTCTTCAACGGGGTATAATTGTGTCTTTGGTAATTGTCCCGAAACCATTTGATAATGTAAATAAGCCGATTCGTTATTCATTAGAGTAACCAAGTTCCCTACCGTTTTAAAGATATGTCTAAATATTGTAATTCATATTTTACCACACTAACCGTGCTTCAACCCATGTGCTTCATCCTTATCCAGTATCTTTCTTCTCAACTTAATATCCATCTTTGACATGTGATCAGGATTATCTTTGAACTTATCTCTAAAAACCTTACTCACGCTGTTGAGCAGACCTGTTACTAACTTCGTCACATAAATAGGATCGCTCTTCGATGGAACACGAATGAGTTCTTTTCTGTACGCAGTTTCCTTATCACTATGCAAGTCTTTTCGTGAGATATCTTCACTTAAGTCGATTCCGATAATGTCCTCATCCTCGTCAGGAAACATATTATTGATATCTAATCCTTGAATGTTCCCTAATTCATCTGCTGCTTGGACCACGGCATTGCGGATACTCTTGAAGTCCGTGTTTTCGGACAGAGATATGCGGGTGGGCATATCGGATTTATAGATTTGATATATCCCCTCCTGCTTCTCATACCAGAGATCATAGAGTTCCTTTACCGCCGGTATCTTCTCAATCTCATCGACTATTTGCTTTACGAGGACCTTGTCATCTTTCTTAAGATAGCCATATACTTTCTTGCCCTTGTGAGTCTTGAGCCGTTCAGACAAATCTATCATAAGTGCTTTCAACATGAGGTTATCTTCATGACTATTACTGATCCTACTTATGATGTCCTCAATTTCATCTTTTCCAACCTGCCGGAGTTTGTCACGTTGAGCAGTCTTATCATTTTGAAGATTGAACATCTCCTCGCTAAAGATCGCATGGGCGAACATGCTCTTGATGTTCTCGATGCCTTCCTCGTTGATGAACCCTTTATTCTCCCGGTCATAGATGATCAGATGAATATGCGGATGATAAGACTCATTATGAAATGCCCCATACCAAGCTAATGTTTCAGGTCGTATTCGGAAGTTCTTTGCAATCTCATCACGATGAGCTCGCACGATGTTTCTCCATCGTTCTCCTGTCTCGAAGCCAAGCATCTCGGCATCTTCTCTCCTTATGGACACTATTGCTGTCCATATTGTTCCCTCAAAACTATTGAGGTCATCCGATACCTTCTTCAGATCCACCTCAACACCAGCATCGGTGAAAAGACCGTGTTTACCGATCCTCTCCGCTCTTGGTCTTGTCGCAATATAGTCTGCATATGTCTGTCCTTGTTGGCGTGGCTCACTAAACTTAGCTGAATCATCAATCTTATCAACACCTTCACGCGTCGCAATGTAGTTCGCATATCTTCCAGGAGTTCTCTTGCCGTTCGGCTTCATGTATTTGATCTTTACAATTACTTTTGCCAACGATTATCCCCCCTTCTGCCAGCGAACTGCATCATTCATGTTGAAATCACCATTAGTCCTGCGTACTGCCTTCTCGCATTCATGCCTGATTGAATTGATCTGTTCTTCATCAATATTGAGACTGGCTGCGAACAGGTTGTTCATGACTGCCATCTCCACAGCCAGCTTGAAGAGAATCCTAGTGATCCGAGTTGTGCTTTCATCGGAGACTGCCTTAAGTGATGACATTATCGTTGGGGAGAGATAATCAGCCATGCGATTGCTCCTTACGTATCCCATATAGTATTCAAGGGCCCTTTCCGTAAACTCTGACAAACACCTGCATTGATCAATTGGAAAAGTATCCCTTGCATCGTTTAATATATCGGAACGAATCTTAAGTCCTACTTTAGATTTGTCGCTCATTTCCAGTTTGGCAATTTGGGGTCGACCGAATGAGGTCCATAATACGGGTTTTGAAGGGCTCTGTCGACCATACCAGAAATACATACAAATACAGTCGAACAAAGATTTGTAACATTGTTACGTTCCCTAAATCCCATACAATCGGCTCTGCTGAGTGTTGTAAAGTGACGGAACTGCCTTGGCAGTCGACCGTCCTTTATCCTGCTTAAAAATCGGAGCAGATTCTGGCCCTGTTTCGTTCTCAGATTGCCCATTCCTCCTTTCATTTTCCTTCATTTTCGATGTACTCAGCAAGAAAATCCTTTACGTTGCTGGGCACATTCTTGTTGTAAAGCGACTCGATTTGATGCAAGATCTCGACCTCAAGACTAGTGTTTTTATGCCCGAGATATATCTTCAGAGCGTCAACTTTGATCGGATCTGCATCCACTTCAATTCTTATACTGGCCATTTGAATGCCTCCTTTCAGTGTTTATCCGCCTTCTTCAATGCGGAGCTTAACAAATAAAATGTTCTTCTTTGGGATCAATAAATCTTCTCCGTCACCATTTCTTATGGTTACAATTTCATCATTTGCAGCATTCTCCATGCACTTTTCGATGATACCTCTGTCATAAAAGTTATATGGTTTAATGAAAGAAATAACCGATCCGTCTCTCAAATAAATAGTAAAGAATTGTGTAAAGCCCATCTTTTATCACCTCCTTTGGGCAAAAGAAAACCCGGATAATGAATGATACGAATCCGGGTTTCTATAAATATTATGACCTTAATGCTTTGCTATGCATCTGCATTGGGCTGCTTCGTTTCAGCTGCTTTCCAGTCAAACAAAGCCATATTAATCATTTCAATATCGAAACTATCATCAGGGGAATAACAGCTTTCTATTGTTACATCAGGAGCATAGTTATGCTCATATGAGCTAGTAATCTTGCCAGACTCAATATGGTAAAACGAAGCTCTCGTTGTATCTTCCTTTATGTTTTTAAGCCATATTATATAGCCATCATAATCTTTTGTAGGGGATAATTTCTTCAAATCTGAACGGAGCACCCCGGTAATTTCGTATTTATATTCTTCATCCAACCCATTATAAAACCCTGCATAGGAATCATATTCCCTCGTTTCATTAACAGATATGTTTATTGAATATGGGTTTTTTGTACAAAAATCTACGAATTCCTTATCCTTATCGTTCAAGAGATCATAAGGGTTTATATAGGTTGCAGCTAATTCTGCCGTAATAATGTCTTTATGGTATAGTTCTGAAACTTTTTCAGTCAAAAAAGCATCGGAATTAAGAGATGAACCCAACCCAGATAGCAATGAGAAGGAATTCTCATAATTACCAGCATCGAGGTAAGCCTGAGCGATATTATATGTTTCTTGGTCCACTGAACCAGAAACACCCGAAGATCTATACTGCTCTAATGCATTCATAGCAGAATCAAGATCATTGTTGCGTATGCAAGTTTCAATAATCAAGTTATATGCTTCTGCTACTTTGTCGCTTGAATTCTCTGTTCCCTCAAGCTCCTTAATCTTAACAATTGCCTCCTGATACTGACCATTATTGATGTAGTTTACTGCTTCATTGTATACTTTCTGACTAGCGCTACACGCAGCAATAATGATTCCTGTTACCAAAACTGTTAATACAACTCCTACGCGTTTCATATACTTGCTTTCCTCCTGTTAGTATTACTGATTTGATAATGGTTTGAATGGTGACTTATTTATTGGTTTGAATGGTGCTTGTTCATCCAACACATCATCGAGATCCTTGAAGTCATCAACAATATCACTCATGTTGTCTTGAGAAGGAACATGGCTGCCAGATTCTGTAGAGTTATTCCTATTTAGAGAATATGAATTGGGGATCTTAGCTTTGATATCCGTTAGCAATTGAACGGTTCTTTCTGCATTGATCAGCCTCTCCCCTAAAGACCCCAGTATCATCTCAAAAAAACACGAAATCCTATAAAGCACAAAAACAATGATCACCCACAGAATCAATAATACCAGTAAGTTTTCAGGTTGATTCAGTATAGTTTGCAAATTGAATAATGCAAGAAAAAGACCAATTATTATTCCTAGAATAATAGCATCTCGTTTAAGGTTGGCACCATATTCAATCAGCTCTTGTCCCCTGTTTCGGTTAGTATTTGTATCTGTTCTTTTTGCACTCATATAACACCCCAATACAATCTGGATATAATGAATCATTAATTCACTTGCTGTTAAGCAATGAATTATCTGATATTCGTAGGATATCAGGCGTTTTTACAGATTCTTTACATTCCGTTAGCTGTCAGAAGACAGTAGCAACAAAGGTTTTCACTCATCCAAATATGTTACTCCCGGGATCTTGAACCAATGTGTAAATCCTCTAAGACCTGTCTTAACAACACCACGTTTTGTGCTTGATGCGTGAATTACATAACCATTGCCAATGTAGATTCCAACGTGTCCTTTATGCCATACACCAAGACCTGGAATCTCAGGTATAGTAGAAATTGGCCCTTTTGTTTTTGCACTTGAATACATATAATTGGCCCCGCCGTCAACTGCACCGCCATATCCGTATTGGACTTCATGCTTGTTGGGGTTATACCAGAGATAACCTTTTATAAGACCAACGCAGTCAGCACATCGCCTTCCGACCCAGTTAGAACGAATGAAATCTGCATACTTTCCAACGTGTTTCGGATCCCGATCGATAAGTGCTTCAGCATATTCTCTGGTTAAAAGCTTGCCATATGTTCCCCAGACATAACCCCAGTGACTTCTATAAGCATTCTCTGCCCAAGCTACCAGATCTCGGTTATTCTTAGTGGATGGATCATCAAATATGCTGTTGCTTATCGTTGTCTGATGCATACCGGCAACAACTTTTATGTAATCCTCTGCATTAATATCACTTCCGAACTCTCGGTTTACACGCCGTATTAACGCCTCATCTGAACTGCTGTTCTGATAACAACTGACCAGTCGTGTTACGAAATCCTGCTCATCCTGATACTCATAAAGACCAAGCATATACAAGACTTGTGCATCCTGGAACTTATCTGCAAGATCTGCTTCTCGCATCTTATCCTCAATGTCATCAAGAGTGTTCTGCACCTTTTTCAACTTAGCAATCTCTTCAACACTAAGGTTTTCTTCTACCTCTTCAAGCTGCTCAGGAGTTATCTCAATATCGGCAGTAAAAACTGACAACAATGCTATTATCGGCATAAACAATCCAACTAAGACTGAAAGAATAAAGATGAGAGTCTTCTTGATCACTTTCTTATCTGAAAACACAGCAACTGCGACCTTTTTCAGTGCTGCGCCTACAGTAAAGCTCATCGTCCACCTCCGGTTCCGAACAATTCAGCCTTATAACTCGGGGCCTTTACCTGCAAAAGGTATCGCTCATTGCCACACCGATACAGACAAGATCCGCGCTCAGGATACTTAATGAGATCGTACTCAGATGGTTCAATCTGCAAGGCATCCATGAAATCCTTCGGGTTTATCTGTCCGGGATTAAAGAGAAACTGATGTGTAGGAATGCTGAACATCGGCTTTGTCATTTCCTTGATACCCGGAATGAGGAAATCCTCAATGTTCTGGGATGCCAGGATAACCGTAGATTCCTTCTTACGCACACGTTTCATTGCATTACGTATATACTCAATTGCCGTCTGATTTGTCAGAAACAGGTAGAGCTCATCAATCGAGGCTGCTGCATATCCTTCACCCAAGAGCTTGTTACTCATATAGGAAAGGATATTAAAGAGCATTGCATCCTTGAGTTTCTTGTTGGTATCCAGCAGTCCTTTCACTCCAAAAACAATGAACTTATCGTCCGATATATTGGTATACCCATTGAAATATCTGCTCTCTGCACCTTCACACATGGAGTCCAAATTAAGACAGACTTCCTGCAGAATCTCTTCGGTATACAAGTATTTTCGCTTATTGTCGTATGTAAAATACTCCTCAGAACAGATCTCATAGAAGTCATAGAGTGTCGGATAATCCGTCGGTCTCAGTGTTGAGAAGTCGGTCAGGTCAGTGATTCCAAATCTCGCATACAACTTGGTAAGCATAATCTCGATTGTGTTTATATGATCCTGATTGAACTCATCGTTATAAGTTTTGAAGAAGTCTTTAAGGAACGCTATATGCTGGCTGAGTTTAGTTTTCTTACGAAAGGCATCTGGTCCATCTTCATCATCACCATCAGACCAGGTCTTAGGTTCGAGCGGGTTAATGATGTAATCGCCAGAGAGAAAATCGATATAGCAACCACCGAGATTATCACAGAGATCCCTATATTCAGCCTCTGGATCAAGTACGATTATGCTCTTTCCGGACTCTCTGATATTGGTGAGAATCAGCTTCATAAGGTATGACTTGCCCTGACCGGAGTTGCCGAGAATAAGGATATTACTTGTTGTCTTATCCTCTGCACGCCTGTCAAAATCAACGAGAATATTGGTTCCGTACTTATCTCTTCCGAGATAAAAGCCGTGCGGATCAGTCTTACCACTGAAGTTTAATGGATAGAGATTTGCAACTGAACTTGCCGGAAGAACACGTTCAAACTGTATTCCAAACTGATTTGAGCCCGTTGGAACAACGGAAAGAAAGCCTTCTTTCTGCCGGAGTGTCAGTTTTTCTATCTCAATCTTGGAACGTGCAAGCTCCATATTGATATCGGACTGGAGCTCCTTCAAAGCATCCAGACTGTTTGCTTTCAGCTCAATGAAAACAGTACAATGCAGAAGCGGTTCCCTGTTTTTTCTCAGATTTGAGAGCAGTTCAACCACATCCTGGATGTTCTCTTCAGCCTGTACGGTATCGTTTACATCGTTGCTTGTGGACTTCATGGTGTTCTTGCGGATCGCATTCTGAACGATTTTACGTTGCTCCAAAGGTTCCACGAGCCTATTAAAAATCCGGAGCGTTACTCCGGACTTGTCTGACAACTGAGAAAGGATAGCAAGCTCCTCTGTTGATGGCGGGTACTCTTTGATTACCCAACAACATCGATAAGAATCCTTTACGATATAGTAGTCAGAGTAGAATTTGATCGTTGCCGGTGCTATGCAGTCGAAGTAATCCTTCGTACGGATTTCCTCAACCTGTTCCGGCGTCATAAGTTTTGGTCTTGCCATTTTATCACCTCTTATCTAAACAATAAACCCGGCACTAATACCGGGCTGTTAAACTAACTCATTAATTCAGTTATGCACTAATGAACACTTTCTTCCAATATCTTGAAATAATAGGCTATTGTATGTTTCTTCTCAGGATTGCCTAATTGTTTTTTTATCCTTTCACATTTCTCACTACATTCTTTGAGCTCCTCCTTCATTTGGGGCCTGAGGTTACGGATTTCATCATCTATAGATTTGATACGTTTTAGTTCAGTCTCAATAAAACTATCACGGAGTGAGAGTTTTTCTTTTGCATCCAGATATGTGTTTTTCTCAAAAGGATTCGGATTAGAAGCGATTATTTTCTTATGATATTTGCTTTCATAAGTTCCTATTATCACCAAATATCTATCACGCTCTTCTCGGTAACTTCTAATCCTCACCTCAGCTTTAGCTTTTTCATTCTCAAGTCTTTCTTTTTTCTCCGCATATCGCGAAGGTACACTATCCAAATCTAAATTTGCAATCTGCAATTCATACATAACATCAGATTCTCTATATACTTCACCATCGCCTATTTGTTCGCGTATATTCTTTGGAACTAACAAACTAAAGCGACCTATATTTATAGAACCACGTGCCCAACATTTAATCAATTCCAGAGCATACCACGCTCGCCAATCCTTAGGATAATCTTTAGACATTTTCATAAAAGTCTCTTCTGCATCCTTATATCTGCTCAGTCTTATTTGAGTTATACCATTCTCAAGGTATCTTTGTGGGGTATATCCATTTTGCATAACAACGGTGTCAATAACATTAACGGTACTATTGTTAATGTTATAATTCTGTATTGCTTTTTCCACAACATATGGTGTTCCACAGAAAGGGCAAATAGCAGCATCCTTCGTGTTTTCAACGTTCAGATTAGCTCCACAATTAGTGCATTTTGCTTGAACCAAAGACATTTACAAAACCCTCCATACTAATAGGAAACCTGATTAAAAATCAAAGAAAGAACTAATATGTGTAGTATATCACAATAGTTTTTTAAGAACTATTTGTAAACCACTGTGCTCCGTCGACATCAGGCATCTGATCACCAGTAAAAGAAGCATCAAAGTAGATAGCAAGGAATCTCTTGATATCTTCTTTACTCATCCTTTTAACATCAAAACCCTGATCTGATATTGTCTTTTCAACCCTGTTCATCTCAGCAAACACTTGCTCTGGTTTCATATTGCGGCACCTTACCACAAATGCAAACTGCCTTGCTGTTGCCATTTCAAGCTGTATATTATCCAGGAACTCGTGATCCTTAGCCAGTAGTGATCTAATCAGCGGATTCGGCTCTTCATCGATCCTTTCCGCCAGATAAACCTTGTTGTTGTCAAAGCATTCAGATGCATCTGTACATACAAACTCAAGATTGGGTTTGGCCGATAAAGCCAGCATAAGCTGTCTTATTTTGGTAGTGATTGCATCTTTCGAGAGGACGGATATGTTCGTTGGGCTCACCTGATAGAAGAGTAATTCGCACTTATCTGTAGCAAGTCCGTAGTTAGTGAACGTCTTAATTCCCAGCAGTTCCTGAACAGATTTCTTCTTTCCAAATAACTGCAGCATCCATATCACCTCCATTCAAAATACTGTTGTGTAGTTATAAAGTATCTGACAGCGTACCGGATATAATCCATCACTGTCGTATCATCAAAACGTATAGTCACGAAAGCAAATACCGCTATTGCACCAAGTGGAGCGAGCCAGTGAAAATGGATAAGAAACACTGCACCGATCAGTGTTCCTATTCCGATAATCGCGAAGTCTCTTAAGTTCCACATCCACATATTCGGCTTTGCCTTCAAGTCCTGTGGATATATAAAGTTCATGTTTTTCCTCCTATTTCTTAACCATTCTGATGAGGTTAGCAGTAGTCGATGCGGTATGAACAACACTCATCATGTTCACCTTTACAGATGAATCCAAACCAAATTGCTGAGCTATCCTCGGTACTTCATTGGCAGCAAACATTATTCCTAAGCCAAGTACCGTCTCTGTAGTCATGGTCAAAAGGCCAAGATACATCAGTGATGTCTGCATGAATGCCGTGAGACATATCGCAATAACCTGCTTCACCCATTGATTAAATCCATCTGTGTATCCTCGCGGGACAGAGAACATATAGAGTGAGCCAACAGCTATCTGCGTTATAAGGATTCCTCCTCTTTTCAAGTTCTGAAAGAAAAGCTTTATACAACAATATCCGAATGCAATGAGCTCAACTAATGCCATGAGTGTTATTCCGGCACCTGATTCCATCATAAAGCTCAGACAAGTCTCAAATAACTCTCCAAGACTTTGTGGTCTTGTTCCTTCAATAAACGAATCTATCAGTTCTACAGAAAACGTGCTTTGAAGAGTTATACAGAACTTGTAAAGCCTTATTGGCAGGACTCCTATGAGACTGCACGCAAAGAACCCTTTAAGAATGTTTATGCAGCAGGATCTGATATTTGCTCTACCGTGCTGGTATTCGATAGCCACATCAAAAATAGCTACAACAACACCAACAACAAACAATCCCCATCCAAACTTAACAAACAGGCTAACAGCATCCTGGATCCACTTAAGTTCGAACACCTCGGCACCCAAATTGTTTATCGACTCAAAAAACTTCGCCAAAGCACCGAAGACTGCCTCATATATCCATTTCATTAATGAATCCCAGATAACTGTCGTAAGGACTTCGCCTAAGCCTTGAAAACACTCCTCAAACATCTCGCCTATGGCTTCAATTAAATCTCCCAGCCAGTCAAACATCTTTTCTCACCTCCTCTTTGGAAATGAGGCGATCTGAAATCAGACCGCCTCTCAGATCAACCGATTATGTTCCAGATATAAAGAGGTGCAGTGAGTGTAAACAAGAGACAGGCAAAGAGTATTGCTGGAGCAGTAAACTCAAACTGACCATGCTTCCTGTAATCAAAGTAGCTTGTACCCACCTTAACAAAGAAGAGGATAGCAAGGATCATATCAAGTGCTGGGAAGATTACGTTATTCGTTACCGTCTTGATCTGTCCTTTTGCAGCAGTCCATGTATCTTCTACAGCACCTGCAACGTCGCCGTTACCACCAGCCAAACACGGCACAGCAATAAGAGCAATTATCAGTGCTGCCGAAAGAACACTAAATAATATGTGTCGTGTTCTGTTCGATCCTATCAATCTGTTCATGTGAATCAACCTCCATTTCCAGTTTTTTATAAACTTGTTCGTCCGTAATATGGACAACAGGGATGCCAAGCTTATATGCTTCGGCTATCTCCTGTGCCATACCTTCCGTTAAATTGTTGCCGAATGCCCACACCTCATCGCACATGCCAAGCAGTACGAGTCCCGCCCTTGTTCCGATTGCCCTCTCATATGGGATGCTGTCATCCAAGGAGAGCGCATAGAAATGCGATGCGATCGGAACCGCACCGCACTCCAATGCATATCTGTTGTAGAGCTTGACCTTCTCGATGTTTCCGGCAACATCTCCCCCTAATGGGGAGCAGATGTAAACCTTCTTCATGTTTTAGTCTTCCTTTCTTTTCTTGAAGAGAATAATGCAGCCAATTCCGCAGCCAATCATTACCGATGCCAGGCCGATAAAGAAATAACCGGCACCTTCACCTGTCTGAGGTGCATAAGGCGGTACAAACTTAACGGTCTGATCCTTATCGTTGATATCCTGATGTGATGCAACCAGTGTCAAAGTAGATTTGCCTGCCTCATCGTACTGAACATCGTAAATCTCCTCGAAAACAACGAGGACAGTATCGTAGCTGAGACCTTTGGAATTGAATGTCATTGAGAGTTTTGTTGTTCCGTCAGCCTTATCCGGCTTGAACATAGCAGTAAGAGCGACCTCGTTGCCATCGATTACCAGCGGCTTATTCGTTCCCTTAACCATAACTGTTCCATGAACAGCATATGTGTGTCCGGGCGTAAGGCCTGAATATGTGATCGTGTCAACGATTGTAGTACTCTTTGATAACTTAGATACTTTCTTACCGCTTGAGAAAGCTGCATCAGTATGAACAACAGGAACCCTTACTGTCTGGTCCTTGTCATTGATATCGGTATGGATAGCAACATCGTAATCCTTGCCCTTTTCAGAGCAACGTTCAAAGGCAACTATCTCATCCTTCACACCTGCAAGAACCTTAGTGTTAATAATAAACTCGATTTCAACTGTACCATCAGATGATTCAGGTGTGAACTCCTTAGTTACCACGATAGCCTTTCCATTCTCGTTGAGAAGAGGCTTGTTTGTCGCTTTATCCATAAGAGTACCGGTCATGACATATGTACGGCCAACAATAAGGTGAGAGTAACTAACAGTATCAACGAGTTTAACCTTCTCGGCAAAGGATGCCGTATGTGTCTTTGTGGCATCATCAACCAGGGTTGTCTTGATCTCGGGAATCTCAACAGTCTGATCAACATCCTTAATATCTTTATGGGAGGCAACAAGCTTTTTCCCGAGATATACTTCCTCGAATGCAACCGCACTGATACCCTTGATAACAGTCGTATCGAGAATGAATGTGACATTAACTGTCCCGGACTGCGGAACAATATCGCCATTATCATTCTTTACTTCCTTTACAACAAACGTAGCATTTGCAGTGATCTGTTTTCCGTTTGGATCCAGAATGGCCTTGCCCGTGTTCTTATCCATAAGGACACCACGAACGATATATGTACCGGGATAGAGATTCTTATAAGATACTGTATCAACGAGCTTTGCTTCCTTATCAGCTGCTGAAATATGCTCTTTGGTAGTATTACTTACAAGAGTCGTTCTGATCTCAGGAATATAAACCGTCTGCGTCTGATCCTGAAGGTTGTAATGGATAGCAAGGTCGTTATCCAGTGTCTCAGTAGCAACAAGTGCCTTTCCTGCACACTTTGTAATATCTACCTTGAATGAAATGATTACAGTACCATATGCTCTGTTATTTGAATCAGCCTTGCTATTCTCAAGGGTCGGGGTGAATTGAACTGAGTTAGTTATCGGATTATTGTCGGCATCCAGGATAGCCTTGCCGGTTGATACATCCCTGAGTGTACCAGTCATGGTATATGTCTTGCCAAACTGAAGATTGCTGTAAGAAACAGCATCGTTCAGGGTTGCTGTCTCGCTATAGGTAGGAACTTTTGTGCCATCTTGATCCGTGAGCCTTGTTTTGATCTCCGGCACATATACTGTCTGCTTCTTATCGGTAAGTTCCTCATGAACACTTACCAGGTATTCTTTCTCTCCGATAATGGCATATACCTTCTCGAACACTACGAAAGTCTTGCCAACATAATCCTTTGTATTGAAGCTGAACTTAACTTCAACTGTTCCATCAGGCTTATCAGGTGTGAACTCTTCTGATTCAGCCGTAATGCCAGTTGCAAGGCCACCGTTCTCTGTCTTCTGGAGAAGTCTTCCCCTTACAACATAAGTAATGCCCGGCATAAGGTTGCTGTAGCTTACAGTATCGGTGAGAGTAACGTCACTGTCTGCCTTGACCTCTCTTGTCCCTGTCTGATCACAAGCAACAGATGTCTCGATCTTGGGAACAGGAATAGACTGGGCTGCATCTTCAATATCTGCATGAACATACGGACCATTTTCGAGGGGCTTCAATGTCTCGAAAGCAACGAGTGTCTCACCCGTATACAGTCTTGCATCAAAGGTAAATGATACATTGACCGAACCTGTGATTCTCTTTGTACCATCGGCAGCATCAACGCTCTTAATTACAGTAACATCTTCATCAGAAGGCTTAAATGTCCTAGTCACCGATATACCGGTATCGACATCATTGCCATCTTTGTTGATATGAAGAGTTCCTGTGAGTGTGTATTCCTTGTCTGCAATAAGGTTTGCAAAGTGCACGGTATCAGTAATTACTGCATCTTCCTTGTACTCAATCACCTTTGTTTCTTCAACACCAGACGCTACCGTACCGAAATCTGTGTCATTTACTATCTTGATCTTTATCGGCATAGGATGGCTGGGGTCTTCAACAACACTAATGGACGGAACCTCTGCTACCTCAGCTTCTGCAATCGGAACATAGAGTTCTGGAGCAACTACTTCCACAACAAAATACTTTCCTGTTCTGAGAAGTGCTGTAGTATTGTTCTCGCCGTAAACTGCTTCATAGTATCCGTTCTTAGGAGCAATCTTTGTATTGATCCAGGAACCATCTACGTATGTTTGTGCGATTCCATCACTGTCGATATCGAATTTGTCATTCCCGTTGGTATCAGCATAAAGAGCAAATGTCGCGCCCTTAAGCTCTGTTTCAGGCATCTTCAAGTCAACCTTATTCACTCGGATGGGGGCGAAATATGAATCATTGTTTGCAACGATCTTAATGCCTTCATTATTACCGAGATTGGACTCAGCTCTTGTAAGCTCAACTATTGCATCACCATCTCTTACAGTTACATCATTACCCCATGTAAGCCTGTAATCGGGATCTGCAGTCTCGTGGATCCTGTAGAAACCGGTGGGAAGATTAATGGTTATCTTTCCATCTTCATCAGTCTTAACCTTTGCAAGAAGTGTTCCTTTGCCCTGGCTTGTTGTCTTTCCAAGGTAATAAAAGCAGAACTCTCGGCCTGATATAGCGCCGTCGTTTGCCGTCTTGGTTATTCCAATCTTTACAGTTACTCTGTCGTTATAAACAACACCCATCGAATCCTCTGTGAAGCTTACTACATCTCCGTTTACTCCGGTTGTAAAGGTATAGGAATACTTATTTGTATCAACCTTCTTCCATCCATCGGATGTATTTTCAACTTCATAAGGAATATCAGTGTCTGTGTAGTTATCGACTGTGTATGTTTCGACTATTGTGTACTGTGAATTAGCCATCAAAGGATATTCCCAGACATCTCCAGCCCCTGTAACATCGTGTGATGCTACGACAGATCCTGATGTTGCAGTTCCATTGTAGATAGCAAAATGAGTATTCTTAACGGAATAGCCATTATGGGTATCCTTTACCACGCGAACGGCAGCACCATCAATGAACTTGGATGTGCTGATGGTGTTGGAATTGCAGATAACGGCTTTTTTCAGGTCAGTTTCCGCGTCTACACCACTAAAAGAATCAGATGCTAACTCGGTTGATCCTTGAAGAACCTTGTATGTGAGTTTTCTCGTATCACGATCATAGTGAAATGATACTTTATATACTGCAGTATCAATCAATTCCTCGCTCAGTGATATACCATCAACTGTATCAGGAGCCTTTGTCTCCTTGATATATACAGTTCTCTCAAAGATGTCATCGTCATCCTTGTCTTCTTTCAACCTCAATCGATCTGTCCTATCGTACTGTGAATCATCCCCGAATGATTCAGATGTGCTGTAGTTCGAATATATACCGTTTCCATCGGTATCCGTTATCTTCCCCAGCACCTTCGAACATTCCTTATCAGAATATACGGTAAACTCAGCCCCATGCATCTTATCACCGGTGGCAGACTCCTTAATGATGGAAAAACCGGCATAAGCAGCTTTGGGTCCGTTCTGCTCACCTGTTACATATATCAGCCACTGTGGTCCTGAATCGGGGGATGTCTTTGAGTTGCTTGCGATATAAAGAAAACTCTTATAATCGTTATCGGTCATCGAGGCGATCTCGTTGAAGTAGCCCTTCAGAACACTTACAGCTGAACTACGGCTCTTTGAAGCGCTCGAATTACCAATAACTACCATAGAAGTTACTGAATATCTTTCTTCCCATCTGTCGGTAATAAGATAGCTCATCATGGCATGTACTGTTCCATAAAGACCGCTATATGTATTACCGATATTTGATGAGTCTGAACTGCTGATAAGAGAATAACCTCCCCAGTTCTCGATCTTACCGGTTCCATACTTATTGTATTCAGATATGGCATTAGTCACATTGGTTCTTGTAACTTTGAGATCCCTTGTATAGCTGTTCTTGTAGATTACTGCAAGAAGCCTCTGATAGATCTCATAGTCATTGAGCTTCTTCAGATTAGATGCAGAAAGAGCATCATTCCAAATGCCTTTGCTGTTAGAATTACCTGTAACAACCGGATCATTTGAAGCATCGAAGAACTTTGAATTACCCGAAGCTACCGAATACTTACTCAGTGATGTAGCATCCAGTTCATATGCCTTGCCTGATGTACCTGCTGGATTACCGAGGCTGGCAGAAGCACACATCGCAGAATAGCCGTCTACCTTGTAACGATATGTAGGTTCAACCTTTTTAGGATCCCATGCCATTGCACCACCACTCTGGCGGGATACACTTGATACAGATATTCCGGATCCTACAGTCTTGATATATGAGGGCAGCTGATCCTTAGTGTACGCCAAAGCTGCAATTCCGCTTGATGATACAACTATTGCAGCAGCTGAAAGCAGAGCTATCAATCTTTCTTTGAATCTTTTCATCTTTTCTTTCCTTTCCTTGAATTTGAGCAAAATGAAAGGAGACACCCCTTTCTTGAGATGTCTCCCTCTGAATTGTTATGTACGTATCAGTCGTCCGTACTGTCGTCTTGTTCATCGCTTACCGTATCTGTTACCGGTACCGGTGTTGGAGTCGGCGTGTTTGTCGGCTTCGGAGTTGGAGTTGGTGTATTCGTTGGTGGAACATATCCGGACGATAGACCATTTCCTGAAGCATATCCGTGAGTCAGGTATACTGAATAAGTCTTATTATTGTAGTAGTAAACTCCTATGCCACAATAGATAACCGATTCGTCTTCCGCACCACTACCACCAGTAATACTTGAATAGTGGGGTCCTGAATTCTTCCACGAATTAACTATTGCCGATGCTGACCTGTTACCATCACCCCAGTATATACACTCGTCGCCATAATCAATACCGCTTGCCGAACTGTGATTAAATGCAGTCACAATCTCCTGACTCCTTGTACGAGCGCTTGTTCTTAGTGATTCTTTCATTTCAATCGGTACATAAAATGTCCGCTTCTTGCTGACTGCCTTGGCCTTTCTCAAAGCATTGATCAGTCCGACCATCTCATTTTCGATGCTCTTCTGGAAAGATCCACTTGGAGTTCTTGTTGGCTCTGGCGTCGCAGTCGGTCTGGGTGTTGATGTTGGTTTTGGTGATGGGGATGGTGTTGGCGTCGCTGTGACCTGCGTTGTTACAACCGTTTCCACCGGTCTGCTAGTTGGAACCGGAGGCGCGGTTATCCGCACCTCAGACCTTGTTGGAACAGGTGTTGGTGTTCTGGTGGGGTTGGGATGAACCGTGGAAGCTGTTGAACCGGTTATCTCCTGGGTTATTTCTGTAACACCCTCTGATTCAGACGATTCTGATGGTTCAGTTTCTTCTTTCAATGAAACCAACGTCTCTGCTATCTCCAACTCATCCATACCCGATTCATACATTTCTGTGATAAGTGATGTTTCTTCAGGGGATATATCGATCGCACCTTCCGGCTTGTTCGATACAGACTGACATCCCCCTATGGTTGTGATCAGGATTGATGCAACAATTGTAAATGAAGTAATAGAATAGAATCTGCTTCTCATATCAATACCTCCTGCGAGAAACTAAAAATTCCGATGGGTGCAAGAAGGCTGGGAAGTATTGATTGTTGAAATGGATTATGCCTTCTTACCCCGATTTTATTACCTCATATACCTATTGTCTACATTCAAAGCAATCTAACGAGTCAAAATGAGGGCAAATTCACATCATCTGTCCCATAATTGGGGCAGGTGCCTCATCTTCAGATGCATCTTCCACATCATCCTGATCAGTTTTCACTTCGGATGGAAGTTCCTCTTCTGTAGCATCCCCCTTGGAAGGCGCACTCTCAGCAGGCTTCTGTTCAGCCTGAAAACTGGCCTTGTACTGATTCGAAAGTGCCATAGTCTGTGAATACGCTCCCATGACTGCATCGTAGATCGCCTTTCGCATCTCCGCCGTTACAGGGTGAGCTACCTCAACGAACTTCTTGTCAGCTGTCTGACGCTGTGGAAATGAGATAAACATTCCCTTGGAACCTTCCACAATGCTGATACCGTGAACCTGGAATGCATTTCCAAGTGTTACGGATGCGGTTGCCTTCTTGGGTGCTGACACATCGTCGTTCATCCATGTGATCTTTGCCTTTACGCTAGGCATGTTATTAGTATTCTCGCTCATGTTGTTATTCCTCCTATCTGTTCTACATGAAACCTATAAACCTGAAGCCTACATCTGCAGCTGTTTCTTCAGGACTGATATCAGGGGCATCGAAATACTTCTTCGAGTATTTATCAACCTCTGCATCGGTTAAGGATCTGCAGTCCTCATCTCCCAAACCCACTACCAGGAAGTTTCCGGCGATAATGCCACCGCCGTCTAAGTACCGATTACCTTCTTTGTAGGTGAGTTTGGCTTCTTCATCACCAATAAGTGCCGTCTCATCAGTGTTGTAGACATATTCAATGTTCCCTCCTACCGCCTGTTGCTTTGCTTCCAGCGTATCTGGGATCTCTGCCACATAAGGGGCCTTATGCGGCTCAACGAATAAAACCTTGATAAGATCTGAGGTATCTACCTTCGATTCATCAAAATCGATTTTCTGAAAACCAATGGAATCGCAGTAGAAACTGCCTTCTTCAGTTACAACAACATCCGACATAGCCATCGAATGTCCGTTAAACAACGGATGCGGATCAGCATTATTGAACATATAAAAAGCACCCTCAAGGTGCTCCACATCTGCTTCTGCATCAAAAACCTTCCTGTAAATGGCCGGATCCACTTCATCAACATCTTTATAAGGCCTGAACTTCAGTCTGTTCGCATCCTTATCCGGTTCAATCTGATATATCCTGAGTCTCATGTCTGTCCTCCTTCTCGACAAGTGCCTTAGATAAGGCCGCTATAGCTTTAAGCATCTCTTCTCTGTTCATCTTGGAAAGAAAGTCATCAAGCGATATGTCTCTGCCATTGGGATGTAGAAGGATGCAATCGTCCGTGCATATTCTCTCTTTCGTGATGACAACACAGTTCTCTGCGTCATTCATCGCGAAAGTTAGAACATCATTGTGCTTCAAATCCAGGATCTTCCTGAACTCATAAGGAATTGTTGTTCTTCCTCTCTTACCAAGTATTCTCTTAATTCTTGCCATTGTTGCTGTCTCCTTGTTGAAATTGATTAGTGTTTCTTCTTGTTCTTTACTGATTCTTTGGCATCAGCAATAGTTTCCTCATTGAAATGGCCGACCCTTAAATACGTGATCACACGGAAAATAATTGCGAAAGCATCAGTCGGTATGATATCCAGATCCGTGAGATCAGTGATGTTAATACAGTCTGCACAGTAAAGAAGATCGTAAGCTGCTGTTACCAGAGCCATTTCAGACTGATTTCTTTCTTCAAAGCTATCAAACGCTTCTGGATCAAGACCATTTTTGTGATCTATATACCCTTCAAACTGCTGCCACACCCTTTTATATTCAGTAAGGATATAAAAGGCAGCCATTATTTCTGCATCCTCAGGTCCCACCTTAGCTTCTACCAAAGCCTTGCGGAACCTCTCTGCATGTTTCTTACTTTTAAAATTCATATCTTTTTTCCTCCTTAAACTAAAAAAGATTTGCATGAAAAAAGACCGCTCATTATCCTTCAAACGAGAGTTAAATGAGCAGTCTTTATTTACGCTTCCGAGGGTTCGAATCCCGTCAGATGCAAAATCGGTTGAAATATATCTAAAAAATCAACATGTGTGCGAACGGAATTCAAAAACCCGCAAACGCAGTGTTTGCGGGTCTTTGAAGTCCATATATCGATTTTGGACGCTTATTATGGCGGAGACGGAGGGATTCGAACCCTCGGACCCCGGAGGGTCAACGCATTTCGAGTGCGCCCCGTTATGACCACTTCGATACGTCTCCATGCCGCACGTGATATTGTAATTGATTAGCCGGAAATATTCAACATCAGAACCTGATATTCGCCTTGAGCTCCGATGCAGCCTCCTCCCCGCACAGGTATGCGACTATCGCCAGACCGAAATCAACAGAAGTCCCCATGGCCTGACTCGTGATTATATTGCCACATGTTACGGCTTTGCTGTTCTCGTCAAGGATGGCGCCGCCGTCTTTGAGCTGATCCCAGAAACCCGGATTACACGTAGCATTTTTACCTTTCAGGAGACCAAGTCCGGAGAAAACCGTTGGTGCTGCGCAGATCGCAGCGATGCCCTTGCCCTGCTCATTGAACTTCACGATCTTCTCCTTAAGGAGTTCACACGAATTAAGATAGTTCGTTCCTTTTACTCCGCCGGGAAGGATGAGAATATCGTAATCACCGAAATCGATATCTCCGATGTGCTTATCTGCAGTTATCAAGACACCCCTTGAAGCGGTTATATCCAGTGACGGCATGATCGATACAACATCAACTTCGATCTTTGCTCTCCTGAGAAGGTCAACAGGCGTGATAGCCTCCACTTCCTCTGAACCATCTGCGATAAATAGTGCTGCCTTCTTTGTCATAGTGCTGATTCTCCTTTAACATAACTAATATCGTAATGCATTCGCGAATATACAATAAGACCATTATATCAGTAATTGCAGATGAGTCAGATTATTTTCGAGCAATCCGGCGGATATGCTTGAATTGGATCAAAATCTAAGGTACACGTCCCTTTTTCAGATTATTGCGGCCTTCATCTGCTTCACATACTCACCGACAACAGGTGCGCTGTCACGTCCGTTTGCTGCAATGAGCCTTACGATCGCAGATCCGACGATAACACCGTCAGCATACTGAGCCATAGCCGCAGCCTGTTCAGGCGTGGAGATGCCAAAGCCGATGGCACACGGGACGCGGGATGCATCACGGATAGCAGAACATACCGAACCGATATCAGTATTGATCTCGCTCCTTACACCCGTAACGCCGAGTGATGATACAACATATATAAACCCTTCCGCCTCTGATGCGATCATGCTGATACGGCCAGCTGATGTAGGTGCTATGAGGGAGATAAGATCAACACCGTACTTATGTGTTATCTCGATAAATTCGTCCTTCTCCTCATACGGTATATCTGGAAGGATGAGACCATCTATCCCAATCTCCGCACACGTGCTGATGAACCGCTCGGATCCGTATGAGAAAACAACGTTGGCATATGTCATAAACACCATGGGTACTTTCACCGGGTCATCACCACTCCTCAGAGAGCGCACCATGTCAAAGACCTTGTCTGTCGTCGTTCCTGCACTGAGAGCTCTGATATTAGCTTCCTGTATTACAGGTCCCTCCGCCGTCGGATCTGAGAATGGTATTCCAAGTTCGATCAGATCTGCGCCATTCTTCTCCATAGCTCTTACTACCGCAGCGGTCGTCTCGAGATCAGGATCACCGCAGGTGATGAATGGTATGAATGCCTTGCCGTTCTCAAACGCTCTTCCTATATTACTCATAGATGTTCTCTCCTCTGTAACGTGCAATTGCTGCACAGTCCTTGTCGCCGCGGCCGGATATCGTGATAACGATTATCTTGTCTTTATCCATTGAAGGAGCCAGCTTGCGTGCATATGCAACCGCGTGTGCCGACTCGATCGCTGGTATTATGCCTTCCACTTTTGACAGGTACTCAAATGCTTCGACCGCCTCGTCATCAGTGATCGCCACATATTCTGCTCTTCCGGAGTCATGGAGCATCGCGTGTTCAGGTCCGATACCCGGATAGTCAAGGCCGGCTGAGATCGAATAGACCGGTGCGATCTGACCATACTCATCCTGACAGAAGTAAGACTTCATTCCGTGGAATATCCCAAGCTTACCCGTGTTCAATGTGGCCGCCGTCTCGAAAGTATCGATCCCCCTGCCTGCAGCTTCGCACCCGATCAGCCTTACATCCTTATCTTCGATAAAATTATAGAATGATCCGATGGCATTGGAGCCGCCTCCGCAGCACGCCAGGACTGCATCCGGAAGCCTTCCTTCAGCCTCCATCATCTGCCACTTTATCTCCCTGGAGATAACTGACTGAAAGTCCCTCACGATAGTCGGAAAAGGATGAGGACCCATAACAGAGCCAAGACAGTAATGTGTATCGCTGATCCTCTTTGTCCATTCCCTCATGGTCTCGGATACGGCATCCTTCAAAGTAGCTGTTCCGGATCTTACAGGAATGACATCAGCACCAAGGAGCTTCATTCTGTACACATTAAGCGCCTGCCTCTTTGTATCCTCTTCACCCATGAAGACAACGCATTCCATTCCCATCAGCGCTGCAGCTGTAGCAGTCGCTACTCCGTGCTGACCTGCACCAGTCTCTGCAATGAGACGTGTCTTGCCCATCTTCTTCGCGAGGAGAGCCTGACCCAATACGTTATTGATCTTATGCGAACCGGTGTGGTTCAGGTCTTCTCTCTTGAGATATACCTTCGCGCCGCCAAGATCGGAAGTCATTTTCGAGGCGTAATAAAGAAGCGACGGACGGCCTGCGTAGTTGTTGAAGAGATCCGTGAGTTCTCTGTTGAAATCAGTATCATCCTTGTAGTGGTTATACGCCTCTTCAAGCTCGATAACCGCATTCATCAGTGTCTCGGGAATATACTGTCCGCCGTGTATCCCGAATCTGCCTTTAGATTCTGCCATATATTGTTCTCCCTCTGCTGTCACTGTCCCCGGACATTAGCGATAAATCTCGCTATCTTGTCCGCATCCTTATACCCGTCTGTCTCGACTCCCGAACTCACATCAAGAGCAAAGGCTCCGGTTGCCGCTGCTTCACCTGCATTCTCAGGAGTAAGTCCTCCTGCGAGCAGGTAATCTCTTTTGATCTTCCTGAGAAAATCCCAGTCGAAGACCTCTCCTGTGCCGCCCCTTCCGGAATCTATCAGGACCAGATCGGCAGAAGACCCGTTGATCTGGTCAGGCGTCGCTCCCTTCTTTACCGAGAACGCCTTGATAACCGGAAGGCTGATCTTCCTGCGGAGACTCCTGATATACGCATCGTCTTCCGATCCGTGAAGCTGCACGATATCAATAATACCCGATGAAGCGATCTTTGCAACATCAGAGATAGAATGATCCAGAAATACCCCCACTCTTCTGATCCTGACATCAAGGCCCATGTGGAGTATAGTCGCCTGTTCGGGAGAGACATATCTTGTGCTCTCCTTCCAGAACATGAATCCGACATAATCAGGATGATACGTATTGCACGCGTTAACATCCTCGATCCTTCTGATTCCGCAGATCTTGATTCCGGGCTTCATGCGCCATACCTCAGTTCATCCATGAATGCCTTCTTATCGGGAGCCCTCATTACGGACTCCCCGATAAGCACAGCATCAACCTTATTTATGAGCAGTCTTGTGATGTCATCATGTGTCTTTATCCCGCTCTCCGCCACGAACAGCACATCATCCGGAACGTATTCGCGGAGCCTGAGGCAATTGAGAGGGTCAACGGTAAAGTCCTTGAGATCTCTGTTGTTTACACCGACGATCCTCGCGCCTTCTCCCACAGCGATCTGAGCTTCATGCTGATCGTGTGCTTCCACCAGAGCAGACAGCCCAAGTTCATCCGCGATCCTGATATATTCTCCGAGCTGCTTTGCAGTCAGTATCGAACAGATCAGGAGCACCGCAGATGCGCCGTTTGCCTTTGCCTCATATATCATGTATTCATCGACAACAAAATCTTTGCGGAGGCACGGTATCTTCACTTCCCGGCTGATCTGCCTCAGGTATCCGATATCTCCCTTGAACCATTCAGGTTCCGTCAGCACCGATATGGCGGAAGCTCCGGCCTCCTCATAGCTTTTGGCAATATCGATGAAAGGAAAGAACTCTGCGATTATGCCTTTGGACGGAGAGGCCTTCTTACACTCCAGGATATAGCTCATGCCCTCCTCACCGAGAGCCTTCTCGAAAGCAAAATCCCCCTTGCCGGAAGCATATGCCATATCCCTTACAGCAGTGTCTGAGATCACCTCTTTGGAGGCTTTGACTCTGAATTTTGTTGCTTCTGCGATCGTCGATAGTATATCTGCCATTTGATCAACCCTGATTTGATAACTCGATGAACTTCTCCATGCGCTCCAGTGCCTTGCCGCTGTCGATCATCTCAGCAGCGATCTTCACACCTTCTGCAATAGTCTCTGCCTTGCCGCCTGCGTAGATAGCAGCACCGGCATTCATGAGCACGATCACTCTTCTGGTGTCTGTGATCTTTCCGCTCAGGATATCTCTTGTGATCTGAGCATTCTCTTCGGGTGTACCGCCTACGATATCTTCCTTCTTTCCTCTGGGAAGACCGAACTCCTCCGGCTTGATGTGATACTTCTTATATTCACCGTTGTTGAGCTCACAGACAAATGATTCCTCACTTGCAGAGATCTCATCCAGCCTGTCCATTCCATACACTACGAGTGCCTTCTTTACACCCAGAGAACCCAATACGTGAGCAACGACTTCAACAAGGTATTCATCGTAAACACCAAGAAGGAAAAACTCAGGCTTTGCAGGATTTGTGAGTGGACCAAGTATATTGAACACTGTCCTGAAACCGAGTTCCTTACGGATAGCTCCGACATACTTCATGGATGAGTGGTATTTCTGTGCAAAGAAGAAACAGAATCCAACCTCTTCGAGAAGCTTTACACATTTCTCGGGTGACAGGTTGATATTAGCACCCAGTGCCTCAAGGCAGTCTGCAGTGCCACTCTTGGAGGATGCTGCGCGGTTGCCGTGCTTTGCGACCTTCACGCCGGCTGCTGCAATAACAAATGCAGATGTGGTAGAGATGTTGAAGCTCCTCGCTCTGTCTCCGCCTGTACCAACGATCTCCAGCACCTCCATGCCCGGGTGAGGCACGGGATCAGCATGCTCTCTCATTGCCTGTGCACAGCCGGAGATCTCGTCGATCGTCTCCGCCTTGGCACTCTTTGTTGACAGTGCTGCGAGGAAAGCAGCATTCTGCGTAGGTGTTGTCTCACCGTTCATGATCTCGTTCATAACGGTATATGCTTCTTCATAAGTCAGGTCTTCCTTGCTGACGATCTTCTCGATTGCTTCCTTGATCATTGTTCTGTCCTCCTGTTTATCTTTGTTATTTCTTTGTCGCTATATCTATGAAGTTCCTGAGCATTGTACTGCCGTCAGGTGTCATGATGGATTCCGGATGGAACTGCACTCCATACATGTCATAAGATTCATGCCTGATGCCCATGATCTCACCATCAACTGTCCTTGCCGTCACCTTGAGGCACTTGGGCATCGTATCGGGATCTGCAGCCAGAGAATGATATCTTGCCACCTTTATCTGATTGGACATATTCCTGTACAGTTTACATGTAGGATCCACGGTGGCTATGCTCTGCTTGCCATGCATCAGTTCCTTTGCATATGTTACTGTGGCGCCGTATGCCTCACACATTGCCTGATGTCCGAGACATACTCCCAGCATGGGGATCTTGGGACCCAGTGCCTTGATCACGTCGATACATACACCTGCATCGGAAGGTCTTCCGGGGCCGGGGGAGATGACGATCGCATCCGGCTTCATCGCTTCAATTTCTGATACGGTCATAGCATCATTCCTGATCACTCTGATATCCGGATAGATGCTTCCGATCATCTGATAGAGGTTGTATGAGAATGAGTCGTAATTATCTATTATCAGCAGCATTTTTCGGCCTCCTCTATCGCTCTTAATACGGCCTTGGCCTTATTGATGCATTCCTCGTATTCTTTCTCGGGAACTGAATCGTAAACGATCCCTGCACCGCTCCTGATGAATACCTTGTCACCCTTCTTGTACGCCAGTCTGATGGCAATGCACGTATCGAGATTGCCTGTAAAATCTATATAGCCAATTGCACCGCCATAGATGCCTCTCTTGTTGTTCTCGAGGTCATTTATAAGCTGGCATGCTCTTATCTTGGGAGCTCCCGACAGAGTTCCTGCAGGAAGTATGGAATCCACCGCATCGAAAGCATCGAATCCGTCCCGGATCTCACCTCTCACCGTTGAACCTATATGCATAACGTGTGAGAATCTCTCGATCGAGTGGAGCTTCTCCACTTCTACTGTTCCGTATTTGCTTATCTTGCCGATATCGTTACGTCCGAGATCTACCAGCATGTTATGCTCGGCCAGCTCTTTCGCGTCGGAGAGGAGTTCCTGCTCAAGCTTCCTGTCTTCCTCGTCAGTCTTGCCTCTGGGTCTTGTTCCCGCCAGAGGGAAAGTATAGAGCACACCGTCCGTCAGCTTCACAAGAGTCTCCGGGGAAGCTCCTGCCACTTCCACATCGGTGCCGGAGAAATAGAACATATAAGGTGAAGGATTGAGAGTGCGGAGTGCCCTGTAAACATTGAGAAGGCTTCCTTCATAATCACCCTCGAGGCGGTTGCTCAGCACGATCTGGAAGATATCGCCTTCTTTGATATGATACTTTGCTTTCTCCACCATATTGCAGAATTCAGTACGGCCAAAGAGCGGCTTCAGATCGGAAGTAAGTCTGCCGGTCTCGGTCTCATCGTAAGATCCGTGCCTGATCAGTTCGGAAAGCTCCTCAAGATCCTTCTGTGCACGAGCATACTCACTGTCGATATTATCAAGTTTGATATTGGCAATGAGGACTATCTTCTGTCTCATATTATCGAAAGCAATGACCTTATCGAACAGCATCAGATCACAGTCCTTAAAATGCTCGTTATCCTTCGCATCCAGCCTAAGTGAAGGCTCGGCATATTTGATGTAATCGTATGAGAAATAACCGACAAGTCCGCCTGTGAAAGTAGGCAGATAATCGAATCTCGGGCTCCTGTATTCAGCCATTATCTCCCTGAGATATTTTCCGGGTTCGTTTGTTCTGATGATCCTCCTGTCGATCTTCAGTTCACCGTTAAAACATGTGATCTCAGATTTGGGATCGAATCCGAGGAAAGTATATCTTCCCCACTTCTTGCTGTCCTCCACTGACTCGAGCATATACGCATGCGTTGAGTTTGCCTTGAGGATCCTGAGAACTTCGATAGGCGTCTTGACATCTGACAGGATCTCGCAGGATACCGGACATACCTTATAGATGCCCTCTGCTGCGATCTTGCGGATCTCACTGACCTCAGGTCTCGTGATCATGATTGCTTTCCTCCTTCTTTGTTTTGTATTGTACGGTTCAAGGCATCACTGCAAAAATGCAATAAAAAAGTCCTCGAACAGATACTCTCTGTTCAAGGACGAATTAACTTAAGATAATCCGCGGTGCCACCTTGATTCACGATGATTCGCGCCACTTTGCAGGATACAGTCATATCCCCCGCAACTTACGTATGCGTCACGTCACAGATACTCGTTATAACCGGTACGGTCTCCCTTTGACTGTGCCCTCGGCGGCCCATTATGATGAACTGGTTTCCGCCTGATTCTCAGCATCGCAGGCTCTCTGTGGGATCATATCCATCTTTACTTCCGCTTCAACGGTTTGTTAAAGATATTTGATTGTCAATAACGTTGGCTCCCGCCAGCGTTGGTGCAATAATAAACCTCTAATTTTTGTGTGTCAAGACAAAATTATGTGATGTTCTCTTCATCTCCGGGATGACCAACAGTTTTGCGCCAGCTTACAATAACTGCAGCAACTATCACAGCGATCAGGATAATAGTTATAAATCCCTGCTCTCCCGCAAAGTAAGGGACTCTTTCATCTGTTGACAGCGGCTGGAGATATATCTGATCCACATGGTTATGAACGGCATGAAGCATTATCGCAGGCCACACGCTGGCGGACACGCTTCTTGTCCAGCAGAATATCACTGTCATCAGCATAACACAGACAACGAAAGAGATCAGACCATATACCATATTTACGCTGGCCTGATAAGCACCTCCGATCATCATCGGGAAATGCCACAGCGCCCAGATGATACCATTGATAAGGCACGCCTTCACTCTGCCGAATTCCTTCTCGAGAAGAGGATAGGCGAATCCGCGCCAGCCGATCTCCTCGCCGGCAGCGCTCATTGCTGATGAAATGATGCCTGGGACAAAATACGCTGCGAGGATTATCGTCGCCATGGTATTGCTGTCTATCTTCATGCCTGATAAAAGATATTTTGCAACATCTGCAGGCTTGGCAAGAGGATCCTTAAGGATCAGCCATGTAATGGCGTAAGATATCGTCAGATAGATTAACGGTATGATCATCGCGATCAGGATGTACCTTATCTTAAACTTTCCTCCAAGGCCCAGGATCCTCTCACCCTTATACATTTTTGAAGCAAGGATAATGGCTGTTATACCCGGCACCCACATTGCTATCAGAACAAAAAGAGTATCTTGGGTAATACAGCACAGTATCTCAAGAAGTGCGCTGAGCGGCAATGATACAGCATAGAAGATCAGCAGAGCTTTGCGGTTTTTGTTCATTTTTTCCTCCCCAAAGTATTGGTTTTCCCTGAGTTTATACCAACGGCAATTATTAGTACAGTATTTTACAACTTTGACACAACTAAGTGATAACATAATACTGATAATGTATGTTTGGGGGTGGCCAATTCATGGTCAGTATTCTGATAATCGAGGATGATACTTCAATATCCAACCTGATAGTTTCAACGCTTGTACGCGAGGGCTACAAGTGTGATGCCGCGCTTGACGGCAGAACCGGTCTCGATCTGTACGAGAAAGGCAATTACGATCTTATCCTGCTCGATCTGATGCTTCCGGAGATCAGCGGCTATAACCTTCTTGAGATATTCCGTGAAGGTACGACGCCTGTTATCGTAATATCTGCAATGAACCAGGTTCAGGACAGGATCAGAGGTCTTAAGATGGGGGCTGACGATTATCTGTCAAAGCCGTTCCAGATCGGCGAGCTTGTGGCCAGGGTCGAATCGGTACTCAGGCGCACCAACAAAGCATCACCGGTCATTACCATCGGTGACGTTACGGTAAATACAGACTCGCGTGCAGTGACCAAAGGAGGCATCCCGGTCGAACTTACAACAAAGGAATTTGATCTGCTGGTTCTCCTCATTCAGAACAAAAACGTCGCACTGAACAGATCATATCTGTACGAATCTGTGTGGCATGACTGGTATAACGGCGATACCAGAACACTGGACAACCACATTCAGAGGCTCCGCAAGAAGCTGGACTGGGCTGACACTATCGAGACAGTTTTCCGTATCGGGTACAGACTCAAGGTAAGATGAAGATATTTACGAAGCTGTTTCTGAGCATACTGCTCATACTGACGGTCACGCTCTCCATCGTGCATTACATCACGGTCAGTGAGAGCTTCGAGACAAGTCTTAACACTGAGATCGAAGCTGCTGTCAGACAGCATCAGATAATCATGTATGCCATATCCACGGATCTTCAGACAGCTTCATCGTTATCCGACATCGACGAGGACCGGCTTGATTCCATAATCAAGCTCGTCGAGAACAAATTCTCCACTGTTGTCATCAAGAAAGAATACTCGGACAAGTTCAATCCTAACGAGGGCAATCTCCGGTACTGGATAGACGATAAACAGGATGCGGTCATACTCCGTCTCGAAAGCGTTCTCTCCACTTCCGTAGGTATCTATATCATCGAGACCAGATCCAACATCAGCCAGGTATATGACAATTCTCATCAGATGTCACAAAGATACCGCAACACTTTTCTCGTTGCTGAGATCGCGGGGACACTCTTTGCGGCGATCCTCGCCGTGTCCGTAACCGCGCCCATACGCAAGCTCACAAGAGCCTCAAGGGAAATGGCTGCCGGCAATTATGATGTCATCATTCCAGATAGGCGCAGCGATGAACTTGGTGAACTGTCCAGAAGCTTCAGGGTAATGAAACAGTCGGTTACAGATACCATGGACCAGCTGGAGCTGGCATCCAAGCAGAAAGATGATTTTGTCGGGAATTTCGCGCATGAACTGAAGACCCCGATGACCAGCATAATCGGATATGCGGATACGATCTATTCCGGCGATCTGACTGAAGAGGAAATGAGGGAGGCCGCCAAATATATCCTCAATGAAGGACTACGCCTTGAGTCCCTTTCCTTCAAGCTCCTTGAACTGATCACCATCAAAGACAACAAGTTCGTTATGGAAGATACGAGCACATATATTTTCTGGGAAGATACACAGCAGACGGTAATGCCGGCAGCAGCAAAAAAAGGCGTGAAAGTTACATTCGCATGTGAGACGGCTTATATAAGGATCGAATATGATCTGTTCAAGACGATGGTAATGAACCTGATCGACAATGCCTTCAAATCAGGAGGAACTCAGGTTGATGTGACGGGAATGGCAACACCGGAAGGATACCGGATCACCATTACAGACAACGGACGCGGAATACCTCCTGAGGAACTGTCCAGGATCACTGAAGCGTTCTATATGATAGACAAGGCAAGATCCCGTAAGGAACATGGTGCAGGTCTGGGTCTCGCATTATGCGAACGCGTGGCAAGACTTCACGGAACGAAGCTTGAATTTAAGAGCAAGGTTGGAGAAGGCACCAGCGTATCATTTGTCATGCAGATATGTGAGGAGGTGGATGAAGAATGAAAGGACTTCTGAAGAGTGCTCTCGTCTTTTTATCCGCGGCCATAATACTTCTCGCAGGCATATTCCTCCCGAGTCTTATACTCGAGCGGGTCATGAACAGCAAGATCGATGATGTCAAATATATAGAGGCTGATGAGATCAAACCCTACGATGACGAGTTCTTCAAGCTGAGAAAGATCCTCTCAGAGCTCAGGAACTCAACGGGTACTGTCTATGGAGCTAATGTCTCCGAGGATATCGGTATTGCTACTGACATGTCTTCTGTCGTGATCACATATGAGGATGCACCTGTCGATTATCAGAACAGATACAATGTAGGTCTCGCACAGTTCCTCAAACTCGTAAACAAATGGGAACCCGGCTATTATGATGACCTTCTGCCCCACAATCTGACATACAGGGCGATAATGGTAGTTCAGGACTATACTCTCGGGATCGCGGAATATGTGAATGATTCGTATAACAGAAGTGGAAGAGTTGTTTTCGATACGTCGACAGGACTTCCTGTATCATTTGAATTCACTATTCCGTATGCAAATCCTATACGTCTTGACAACCTGTGGAAATCATATGTAAAAGTATTTGCCGATGAAGTGGGCATGGATTTTGAACTGAGATCCTTCATATCCGACGACGTTTACGGGTATATCAGTCACAGGCAGGCATTCAACCGCGATGAGTCTGCCATCCTGACAAACGATACGCTTTTTGAGGATGAGCATTTCATCATTCATTTTTACCTCGAATAGTTGACAACTTTGACACATCTTCTTGACGTCTATCAGACACCGCCCCTGTAGAATGGCATTAACACGAACAGGAAAGAGGTGTGTAGAAAATGACTTACGAGAATAAGGTGATGTCCTATATGGTAACAGCAGGCATATCAATGGTACTGGTAACTTCTGTGGTACTGATAGCCGTAAGCTGCAAGACAAAGGACAATGATGACGCGGTCGTGCCGACAACGACTCCCACCACGATCAATGTCATCAGCAATGATACGGGAATAAGCACTTCGGAGACTGACATATCCTCCCCCACCACCGTCTCTTCTGAGACGACAGCTCCAAGTGCCGCGATAGATCTGACAAGCGAGGCTTCGGGCTCCGCAATTCCGCTCCTTATGCAGAACGATCCGAGATGGGCTGACCAGTCCTATGCAGGATCCACGATAGGTGAAGCGGGTTGCGGACCCACCTGCCTTGCGATGGCAGCATTATATCTTACGGGAAACGGTTCACTGAGCCCTGCATACATAGCAGATTATGCGGAGAACAACGGGTATTCCACGTCCGGTGACGGTTCACAATGGACACTTCTGACAGAAGGTGCTTCTGCTTTGGGAATGTCCTCCGCAGAACTGCCCAAAGAGAAGACGGTTGTTGAGCGCCTTGTCAAGGCAGGGGTTCCCGTTATCTGCGCCATGGGTCCCGGCGACTTCACTCTGGAAGGTCACTATATAGTCCTTACCGGCGTTGAGGAAGGCAAATTCAAGGTTGCAGATCCCAAAAACTCCGATAACTCCTCAAAAACATGGAGCTGGGATCAGCTGTCAGGACAGATAAAGAATGCCTGGGGGCTGTGGGGCCAGAAACTGTCTGCTGTTACATACACTGTAACTGAATCCGGCATCAACGTAAGAGATGATTCATCGATCAGCGGCAACGTAAAGTACCGTGCCGCATCCGACAAACAGTTTACAATAGACAAGCTCGCCAACGGAGGCGGATATATCTGGGGTCACATGAATGACGGTTACTGGATATGCATGTCTTATGTAAAAAAAGCGTAAGGGGATCTTCACCATAACCCATAGAATACATTATCCAAACACTCCATAGGATCACCCTTCAATAAAGCCCGTCTGAGTTTTGCTTTGACGGGCTTTAACATTTCTATACAAAACGTTCATCATTACGTAACACATTCATCAGGATGCGGTGTTATACTTAGGTCAGTTAAGTTAAATATATCCACTGACTTAACAACGAATTTGGAAAGAGTTAGGAGGTGAGTCCAATGGGAAGTGAAGAGTCACAGATCCTTCTGTCGGATTCATCTTTTCCGCACATCTCTTTTTAAGGTTTTATTTTCTACACATCTGGCGGAAAGATGATAAAGGCACAGGATAAGTGTTATAATCGAATAACAGGGCTGTTGTAAAGTAAACTTTGCAGCAGCCTTTTAGTATGTCAAATATCGATTTTTAGAACTTTGACATACAACAGCAGATTCGGCAGGGAAATGCGAAGCGAGGAAGGACAATTCTGTTCTTCCGAGTCCTACACGCATGAACTATGGACCTTTATTTGAATAATCTTGATATGGGTCGATCAGCATGGACCCAAATCCAAATAAATGCAGAATAGGTCCATTATGTTCGACTCATTTTGCAATAATTATAATTAGGGTCCACAAAACATCTCGATATAGCCCGCCTAAATGTATTGCGCAATCAGCAACATTTCCGCCAATATCACAATTTTGTTTATAATTACAAATATTTGCCACCATCATGCTTATACACCTCATGAACGATGGACCTATATTTGAATATTCTTGATATGAGTCCATCAGCATGGACCCATATCTCAATAATTGTGAAATGGGTATACTGCACCGCAGTAAAGCATACCCATACATACAACAGCCGCAAAAATGTGACAGTGGGGACAGTCCCCATTGTCACATTTTTTTCCTCAATTTCAGAAAATAATAACCATATCCGAAGACTGTCTGAGCGATCCATCCGATAGCACAAGCCCATGCCTCGCATACAATACCATACTGTGGCACCCAGAGCCACACAAGCACGGCTCGGATCGTTATCTGGAGAACAGTAGAGATAAGCGCGATGTGCATCTTGGACGAGCCGCGGAGAAATCCCTGATTGGCGTTGACTATACAAGCGAGAAGGAATATCCATGATTTGACCGACAGATAGGACACACCCATATTTATCATCAGGTCTGCACCATCCGGAGTGAGGAATGTCACCAATGGTGTCTTGAACAACTGAACGACAGTAAAGATGACCGGAAAATAACATAGCGCTGCTATCAGTCCCCACTTCATTGTCTTTCTGACTCTGACAGGGTCGTTGTGTCCCCTGTTCTGAGCCACGCAGGTCATGATTCCGCTGCCGATGCTCTGTGCAGGAATACATGCGAAATCATCGATCCTGCAAACCGCATTGAATGCACCGATCACCGTAACTCCGCAGGAATTGATAGTACTCTGGATAAAGATCTTGCCGACAGGCTGCGCAGCCTGCTGAAGCGCTGTGATCAGTCCCAGTCTGGAAGTCTCTCCAAGAAGGGATCTGTCAACAACAAAGTCACCTTTGCGGAGTCTGAGCAGGCCGACTTTTGCATATATGTATATCACACATCCTGCTGCCGCCACAGCCTGTGATATCACGGTAGCGATCCCGGCGCCGGCAGAGCCCATGTTCAGTTTTGCCACGAACAGAAGATCCAGCGCAATATTAAGGCTGCATGACACTCCGAGAAAAACAACCGGCATAAACGAATTGCCGATGCCCCTCAGCGAATGGGACATAATGTTATACTGGAATGTAAACAGGAATCCCACGAACATGATCCTGAGATATGTAAGAGATTCTTCCAGAACAGCTTCAGGTGTTTTTATGAGAATGAGGATCTCCCGCGCAAACAGAAATCCCAGAATGAACACAACAAGAGAGAAAGCCGTTCCTGCGATTACGGCGGTTGAGAATTCTCTTTTGAGACGTCCGTATTCCTCCGCGCCATAGAGCCTGGAGATGATTATCGACGCACCCATTCCGATGCCGGATGCCCCCAGGACCATGAGAGTCATGATCGGGCCAGCTGTGCTTACAGCAGCAAGCGAATCCTCTCCCAGGAATTTACTGATTATTATGGCATCTGCCATATTGTAGGTAAGCTGCAGGTAGTTGCCGAGTATCATCGGGATTGCATATACGATAATATGCATAAATATATTTCCCTTAGTCATGTCCCGACTTGATGCCATACTACGATACGTACCGTGCGGCGAACTGTCTTGCAGTCCTCGCTGAGCGTCCTCCTGTCTTATCGGCAAATTTCAGACATGCCTTCTCGAAAGCCTCCTCATCACCGATCTTGCGTCCTCCCGCCTCGAACAGTCTCCTGCATATCTCAATGTATTCCCTGTCGTTGGGCTGTTCAAAAGCTATCCTCAGTCCGAACCGTTCCGACAGTCCCGTCTGTTCAGTCCCGTTATCAGCATCAGACTCTGAACGTCTGATCATCAGCCGGTGATCGCTGGTGGCATAGATGATGATATTGCGCCGGTCACCGGAAGCTGACCCTTCAAGGATAGACTTGAGCCTCCTGACGCGCTCATCATCCGGACAGAAAGATATATCGTCGATAAATATGATGAATCTCATCGGAATCCCCGAGAGCATCTCGATAAGTTCAGGCATCTGATCGGTATTCTCGGCAGGAAGTTCCACCAGTCTTACGCCGTTGTTGCTGAACATCCTGGCAGCTGCTTTGACAGTTGATGATTTGCCCGTCCCGGTATCACCATACAGCAGAGCATCAAGAGCCCGGTCACTGCCGGCCGCAAATGCTCTCGTGTTGTTGACAATAAGGGAATGCTGTCGGTCATAACAGTAAAGATCATTCATACTTACCGGATCGGCATAAATCACAGGTCTCAGTGTATGATCTTCGAATCTGAACGCAGTGCAGTCAGAGAACATTCCGTATCCGTGATCCCTGATGCCTGCCAGCATGTTGTTATAGCGTTCTGTGATATCTATACCTGTTGTCTTGAACTGGGCTACATACCCGTCATATGCGAGCAGCCTCTCCACGTCCGCATAAGACGTCTGGGCTATCTCCCCGATAAGCTTCAGTTCCCTGTCGGCACAGTTCTTGAGAAGATGGCTTATGCGTATACCTTCCCCTGTCCTCATGCGCGACAGTTCCGAACGGATATGAGCATCGAGATACGGGTTGCTGTCGTTTTTAAGGGCGTACCATATGGCGTACGCCAGATCACCGTCATTTCTCACTTTGTAGAGTTCGTTGACAAAAGCAGTGTACAGTTCCAGGACATCGTATCTTGCCTCGGAAACGTCATCAGCGATCTTCAGAAATTCGCAGAAACTCCTGAGAGGTTCTGTCTCGCGGATGCCTTTGAATATGGCCAGTGATTCGATCTTGCAAAGGAGTTCTGACATTTTCGCGTTGGGGTATGGGGATCAGGTGTCTCCGTACATCTTTCGGTAGTAATCACGGTATTCACCGTTGATAATGGTCTCCCACCACTCACGGTTATCAAGATACCATTTTATGGTCTTCCTGATCCCATCCTCGAATTTTGTAGCAGGAAGCCATCCCAATTCATTATGGATCTTTGCGGGATCTATCGCATACCGCATATCATGACCCTTACGGTCGGGAACGTATGTGATAAGTGACTCGGGTTTGCCGAGTTCCTTGAGTATAAGCCTGACGATGTCGATATTGCGCATCTCGTTATGACCGCCGACATTATAGACCTCACCGATCTTTCCTTTGTGGATGATAAGATCGACCGCGCGGCAGTGATCCTCCACATACAGCCAGTCTCTTACATTGATGCCTTCACCATATACTGGAAGAGGCTTGTCGTATACCGGCAGCAGCTGCTTACTGGTGACCATCGTCAAAGGATAGAGTCTTGTACCTGCGCCTCCTGCAAGGATTATTCCCTTCATGATGCCTCCTCCCAATCGGTAATACCCATGTTGAGGCTATTCTATATTCATCGCGAAATCATGTCAATTCGCGCCGGCAGTCATCCGCACGGTCTGATCTGCCATCTCTGAGCGGTCGAATCATCAAAAGCTGCCAGGAACACCGCCCTCGATTCCGTATCATACTGGAGCGCCCATGTGTCGCTGAATATAATGTTATACGAACTTCCGTCGGAAGATTGTCTGAGCATCCATTGCTGATTGGGAAGGCCGTTCATCTTCAACGCCTGAACAAGCGTCTTATCTCCTGCATCTCCTACGATCCCAAGTGCCTTGTTAGTATCTTTGAATCTGACATACATATGATCATCAGCTGAAGAGAATGCAATCTCATATATCTGAGCCGAAGCAGCATTCGTGTTATTAATAAAGATTCTCTCCTCAGCTGCTTTGGGCATATTCATATTCATTCTCTGAAATCCGTACGGCATATCGCCTGATGTTGTGATCGTGTAATCACCGTCCGGCAGCCTCACATAAGAAGTATCGGATCCGCTGAGATACTGCATATACATGGGAGCATCCGCATTGCGCTTGAAAATTGTTGAGAATACAGGTACCGGGAGCTGTATTATAATGGCACCGCATATTACGGCTGCGACCGGTATGAGTCCGAACCATTCCTTACGTGACGATGGCTTGGATGAGAGATGACCGGTCACCTCAGCCAGACCCGAAGCTGCGACGGGAATGAGCATCATAAAGTACGGAAGAGTGTACTGCGCCTTTGCTTCCCAGAACGTATGAAAGATAAAACCACCGATTACCACAGCTCCGAAGAATATGAACGAGCTGTCCCGCTTACGGCACAGGAGAACATAGAGAACAGCACCCGTGAGTATAAGGAACTGGAGCACGTTAAGAGCGGAATTCATCATGTCCGTACCCCTTGGGGACAGAAGGAAGTTTGTAAGCCGTGAGGGTTCAACTCTGTCGCCTTTGTATGCGGCTGACCAGAAAGCCTGGAAATCAGGATTGTTCCATTGCGAAGAATTCTTGCCCGCATAAAATTCGAGCGCGAGTCCCGGATCTTCGGAGAACTCTCTCAGGCGTCCGCTTATATAATCCCTGCAGACTGCGGCGTGGGCTTCTCTGTCATAATCCACAGCCTCGGCGGAATCCCAGTTGTAGCTGTTATACCAACCGTAATATTTTGTATCCGAATCCTGCATACCCATTGCGATCCAGGACAGATACGAGATCCCCGGTGAAGGGGTTATGCCTGTAACAACCTTAACACACAGGTTAACACACGTACCGGACAGGAATACGGACAAAATAAGGATCACAGAAAGTGCAAGCGTCTTCCAATCAAATCTGCTGATTATACAGTAGATACCATATATCGCCATGGCGATAACAAAGATCATATAATTGCTCTTGGAGATCAGAGCCATAAATGCGAATAGAGAACAGAGCAGAAGGTCTCTCAGCCTCTTCTCATTTCCTGCATTGATATACATCATCATCCGCCTGAATGATGCCATGATAAGTGCCAGACCGATTATAATGCTGTAGCAGTAATCCGTGTAGATTATCGCAGGCAGGAACAGCACGCCTGTAATGATGATAACAAGTCCTTCTATCCGTCTGCGCCCCGTGAGATCTGCTATATCCGCCATGTTCCTGTAAAGCCACACCAGACACAGCACATTGATGAGCCTCAGCACCAGATAATTATACGATCCAAACACCAGAGACAGCAGATATATTATCAGGATGATACCGTTATTATTCGCGAAAACATCCATATACTCGCCCTTGAGCATAGCCGCAGGATTATTGTCTATCCATAGATCGGCAACCCTGTATATCGAAGCCTGATCCCACAATGGCTCGTTCTGAAGTATCAGGACCGTGAACAGTGAAAGTATTCCTATTATCCATAATCCGGCGCGTCTGCATCTGTCAGAATATGCTCTGTCTTCATTCACCCTGTCTATGAAATCCCTGAATACTCTGGCGTATTTCTTAAGCAGCACAACGCCTGCCACAACTATCGCTGCTGCAAGAAGGTTCAGCCAGAAACTGTCAGCTATGATATATGTCTTCTGTGTTTTGGTTATTACGGCAGTGGAAAAACCTGCAATATAGAACAGGTACAGGACTATAGCACCGTACAGGATAAGAACTGTATAGTCACATATCCCTTTGATGATCTTCTGCCCCTTGTTCATTACTCTTTCGTTCTCTCCCGTATGATATCTTTGATAACTTCCCCCGCGATGATAAAACCTGCCACAGAAGGAACGAATGCAACAGATCCGGGTGTTCTGGAACCGGTGGATACCGGTTCCTCATCGGAATATACCACTTTAACCGAATCAATGCCACGGGACCTGAGCTCCCGGCGCATTACTTTCGCGAGGGGACAGACATTTGTCTTATTGATATCAGCGACTTTGAACCTCGTGGGATCGAGTTTGTTGCCCGTCCCCATCGATGAGATAACGGGAACGCCCGCCTCTTTGGCACGTGTGATAATAAGCAGTTTGGCGGTTACGGTATCAACCGCATCCACTACATAGTCAAGCCCGTCAAACTCCACAGAATCTTCGGTCTCGGGAAGATAGAAGATATCGTGAGCCGTAACGCTGCATTCGGGGTTGATGGATCTGATCCTGCCGGTCATGACTTCAGTCTTGAGTCTCCCCACAGTCTCGTGGGTGGCGATAATCTGCCTGTTGATATTTGTAATATCTACCTTATCCTTATCAATGAGCACGAGAGAACCAACGCCGCTCCTCGCCAGAGCTTCGCAGACATAACCGCCCACGCCTCCGATACCGAAGACTGCTACTCTGGATTCCTTGAGAATATCAAGAGACTGCTGCCCAAGCAGCATTACTGTTCTGTCAAACTGAGATGCCGGTGTCTCAGACACAGTCATCATTAAGCGCCTTAATGATGTTAGGAAGTTCTGCGTCCACCTTATCATTATCCAGCTGACATGTACCTGCATTCTTATGTCCGCCGCCGCCGTGAGCGAGACAGAGTTCTCCGATGTTGGCATTGGAAGCCTTGTTAACGATAGACTTTCCGATCATGACAGCAGTATTCTGCTTCTTGAATCCCCATGCAACATGAATAGAGATCTGCGTCTCGGGATAAAGCGCATAGATCATGAATCTGTTGCCTGCATAGATAGTCTCTTCGTTACGGAGATCGAGCACTACAACCTTGTCATAGACCTTCGCGATCCTCTGGATCTGCGCCTTGAAGAGTTCAGCCTGTTCGAAATAAAGATCAACTCTCTCCTTGACGTCAGGAATCTGCAGAACCTCTTCTATGGTGTGATTAACACAGTAATCGATAAGTTCCATCATAAGGTCATAGTTGGATATCCTGAAATCGTGGAATCTTCCAAGTCCGGTCCTGGCATCCATAAGGAAATTCATCAGCACCCATCCTGTAGGATTCAGGATCTCTTCAAGAGTAAAGTCGGCGGAATCACCCTTGTCAACAGCCTCCATGAGTTCCTCGGAGATCATGGGAAGTCCTTCCTTGCCGCCGTAATAATCGTAAACGACCCTTGCTGCACTCTTTGCATCCGGATCGATAATATACTTATCTTTATTTGCTCTCTGAGCATTACGGATCACCTCTGATTCGTGGTGATCGAACACAAGACCCGACCTCGGATCAAACGGAAGGTTCGTCGTAATATCATTCTCTGAAAGTTCGATCTTGCCGTCCTGCACATCCTTCGGGTGAACGAACTTGATGTCGCCGATCAGCCCCTTCTGCTTGAGGATCATAGCACATACCAGGCCATCGAAATCACTTCTGGTTACAAGTCTCATCTTGGAATTATCTGCCATATTACGATTCTCCTTTGTAGTAGTTTGTCACTATGATATAGATTATACCTGAAAATGTGAAAAGTAACACGTCCCCTTTTCAGTTTTTTCAACTCAGAGCCTGACGGAGGACTTCAAGGTCCTGTTCCATGAATCCAAGATATGTTGCACCGTTTTCTATATCATTAGCGGTCACTGACTGCATAGAGTTAAGAGTAAGTATTCCTACGCCGGAAGGACCTGCCTTCGTGTTGCTTATTATGCTGTCAGGAAGACGGTCGTCACCGCTCTCTGTCCTGATAACGTTTTTGAGTCCCAGTTCATCGATCTTGCCGGCCAGCATGATCACTGTCTCGAAGCTGGCCTCCGATTCAGCGGAGCATCCTGCGAAAGCAGCGTAGTAATCAAGCCCGTAATCACGAACCATGTATATGAACGGAAATCTGTCAGCAACGAGGATAGTCTTAACACCGGATGCGCTGCAGACCTCCCCGTATCTGTCATCCAGATCCTGTAATCTGTCCTTGTACGAGGCAAGGTTCTGATCGTAGACAGGAGCGTTCTCCTTATCAAGCTCTTTGACCGCATCGGCAATGGCATCACAGCACACGGAAGCGTTTTTGAGAGACATCCAGATATGCTCATCGTATTCGACATCATCATGATCGTGCTCATGTTCTTCCATGCCCGGAAGCTCCTCTTCCTCCCTTGCCCGGTCACCGAGTACTTCCATAAGGTTGATGCTCCTGAGATCCTCCGGGGCCTGGGCGAGCAGATCCTCCACCCATTCGTCAGATTCACCGCCGACATATATGAAGAGATCAGAATCAAGGATCTTCATGATATCCTTTGCTGACGGCTGAAAGGAATGAAGATCCGTACCGCTGTCCATCAGAAGGCTCACATCAGCACCGGCACTCTTATCTCCAAGAATGTTCATTACCCAGTCGTATTCGGGAAAAATCGTCGCTACTATGCTGAGTCTGCCGTCATCGGGATCCTTTCCGCCTGCAGAACAGGATGCGAGACATCCTGTAAGCATCGTCATAATTATGATCGAGGATATTATCTTTTTCATTCATACGCTCCAATTCGAAAATGAGAATCGTTCTCATTTTATGGACATCACCCCTTTTTGTCAAGCATCCATTGCAGACCGTCAGAAAATCTTTTATTATCACGGCAAAAGCACAGGAGGTTCTGCCTTATGAAAGATCCCGATATGACCTATACACTCGCAAATGGCATTCAGATACCTGCCATCGGACTCGGAACATGGCAGACCCCCGACGGTGAGATCGCCGCAAACGCTGTCAAAGATGCAATCGAAGTTGGCTACAGGCATATAGATACAGCACAGGCATATGGCAACGAGAGAAGTGTCGGAGAGGGCATCAGACGTTCCGGCATAAAGCGTGAAGAGTTGTTCGTCACCACCAAACTTACTAATGACAATCATACATATGAGCTGATGATGAGTTCTTTCGAGCAGTCCCTGAAGGATCTGGGATTGGATTATGTAGATCTTTTCCTGATCCACTGGCCGAATCCGCTCAACTTCAGAGACAGGTGGCAGAAGGCTAATGCCGAGGTATGGAAGGCTATGGAGGAACTGTACAAGGATGGTAAGATCAGGGCTGTAGGTGTCAGTAATTTCAAGCAGCACCACCTTGAGGCACTCTTTGATACAGCTGAGATCATGCCGATGGTGGATCAGATAAGGCTCTGCCCCGGATGCACCCAGGATGAGCTCGTAAGGTTCGCACGTAAGCATGGCATGATACTTGAAGCATACAGTCCTCTGGGAACGGGCAAGGTCTTTGACAGTGTTGAAGTACATGGCATTGCAGACAAATACGGCAAGAGCATAGCTCAGGTGTGCCTCAGGTGGAGTCTTCAGATGGGATTTCTCCCTATTCCGAAATCTGTGAACAAGGAAAGAATGGCTGCCAACAAAGATGTCTTTGACTTTGAACTGTCTGATGATGATATGGAATATCTGACGGGGCTTCACGAGATAGCAGGCGGAGCGCCCAATCCGGACAATATGCCTTTCTGAACAGATGCATTGTGCATTTGCACCATAATCGCCCGTTGTTTTTATCAAGATAGTATATACTCTCTTTTGCTAAAATAAGGTCAGACTTTTTATACTCCGAGAGGAGGGATCATCTTTGCCCGAGAGATATGATGTTATTGTGATAGGCGGCGGCAACGGCGGCCTTATGGCTGCTTTACGTGCGTCCAAGCTGGGTCTTAAGACCCTTTTGATCGAGAAGAACAATACCGTTGGCGGCTGCGCAGCGAGTTTTGTCAGAGGACGGTTTGAATTTGAAGCATCGCTTCATGAGATCCCCGATTTTGGCGAAGGCGAGCTCAGAGGTTCATTAGGCAAGCTCTTTGATGAACTTGGGATCAAGGTCAACTGGCTTCAGATACCATATGCCTACAGACTTGTTGTGGCTCCCGGGGATACTATAGAACAGGATTACAGGGTGCCCCATGGCCGTAAGAAATTCACAGATTTTATGGAGGCTCAGTGTCCGGGATGCGGTGATAAGATAAGTCTTATCTTCGATGCTGCTGAGGCTTTGGAGAAGGGGCTGGACTACAACGGAAGGATGCGCGGACACGCTGATCCTGAGGTATTCAGAAGAGACCATTCTTCATTCTGCAAGATAATGAGCATGTCGGCAGGAGAGTTTTTCCGCACGATCGGCCTCCCTCAGAGAGCTATCGATATCATCGGTGCTTACTGGCCTTATCAGGGATCGGATCTTGATACCATAGATGCATCAAGATATATTCTCATGATCGCAGGATACTACGGTGCAGGTGCATACATTCCTTCCATGAGATCACATGAGATCGCCAACGCGATCGAGAAGAGAGCAAGAGAATGCGGCTGTGACTTCGTTTTCAACAGGAAAGCCGTGAAGATCGGGACAAAGGATGGCGCAGTCTGTTCCGTAACAACAGATGACGGCATCACTTACGAGACATGTGCTGTCATCTCCAATGTGTTCCCCGATACGGTCTACAGCACCATGATCGATGATAAGTCTCTCATACCGGAATTCGAACTCAGAAAACTTAATGCAAGGAGTTTTGGATTCAGGGGATTCGTGGTCTATCTGGGTCTCAACAAGACGCCTTCAGAGCTGGGCATTGAGGACTACAACGTATTCATGAATTCAACCACTGACACAAAGGTGTTATTCGAGAACTCATCATCGCCCACGATACTCGAGGATGAAGTTGACAATGTCACATGTACATGCCTCAACATCGTGAACCCTGAATGTTCCCCCGAGGGAACGACGCATTTCTGCATCACCACTTCCCTGGCCTGCGATGCGTGGGAGAATGTTACAGTTGAGAACTACAACAAAGTGAAGCGTGATTTTGCTGATAAGCTCATAAGGCGTACCGAGAAAGTATTGGGATATGATCTGAGGAATAACATCGAAGAGATTGCCATCGCGACTCCTTCAACATTTGCCAGATACGTGGGTACTCCTCAGGGTTCCATCTACGGTTACCACTCCTCCAGATGGGATGGCATGAGTTCGAGAACGCTGGCCGGCGGCAGCGAACAGAGCATCCCGGGTCTGTTCTTTTGCGGTGCCCACGGAACCCGTATGTCCGGATTCCTTCCCACGTTAGCGGGCGGCAATCAGATTGCATTCCCCGTCATGGGATATGTTATGGGAGGTGGTAAGCAATGAGTTCCGAGAGACTGGACAAAGCGTTGGAATCAGTAGATATCGGGAGATTCGACAATATAATCCCGCAGAGACGCGCCGAGATAGGCAAAGCACCGGCAAAAGAACCTCTTAACCTCTACAATACCAATAAAGTCGCTGCCATTCTCCACCCGGAGAATCAGATCCTGACCGTATCGGAAGTCGAGGAACTCCACAATGCCAGAAGGTTCAGACTGAAGTGTGCTGACGGAGCAATTCTTGCACCTTTCGCTGCAGGTCAGTACATCAGCATCGAAGTGAAGATCGGCGATGTTGTAACCAGACGTCCTTATGCTATCTGCTCCTCCCCTGCCGATGCTGCTTCCGGCTTCTACGATATTGCCGTGAAGCGCGTGAAGGACGGCTTTGTGTCTGACTATATCCTTGATAACTGGAAGGTTGGAACAACAGTTACATGTTCTGCTCCTGAAGGGGAACTGTACTTTGAGCCATTCAGAGACGATAAATCTGTCATCGGCCTCGCTGGCGGTTCCGGTATCACACCGTTTCTCTCAATGGCGCGTGCCATAAGAGACGGTGTTGAGGACTTCGATCTGACACTCCTCTACGGATGCCGTACCGAAGAAGAGATCCTGTTCCACAAAGAACTGGATGAACTTGCTGCCACTGTGGAGAAATTCAGAGTCATATATGTTCTCTCAGATGAAGAGAACGGAAAATACGAACACGGGTTTCTTAACGCTGAACTCATGAGCAGATTTATGACAACTGAGTGCTCGGTATTCGTGTGCGGTCCCGCGGCGATGTATTCTTTCGCGAGGGACGAGATAAAGAAGCTCGGCCATCCTCCCAGAAGCGTGCGCTATGAGGCTGGCGGTACCCCTGCTCCCGAGAAGGGCGTCGAAGGAAGTTACACGATCACAGTTGATATTCCCGGCAAGAGGATGAAGATCCCCGCCAGAGCTGACGAGACGATACTCGTGGCACTTGAACGTGCCGGGATAACAGTACCTAACCGCTGCCGGAGCGGTGAGTGCGGGTGGTGCAGGACCCGACTCAAGTCCGGTGATATCAATGCTCCCAAGATCGCTGAATCGAGACGCAGCTCAGATGTGGAATACGGTTATATTCACCCCTGCGCTGCTTATCCTGCAAGCGACTTGCATATAATGGTCGACACCGACCTTGGAGAAGTAAAAAGAGAGGTAAAAGACATGAAGAACAAAGAACGCAAGATGGGCCTCATCATGGCTATCATCATCTCACTCGCAATGGGTGTGCTTGTTGCAGTCCTGATCCCAGTATTCAACCCTCAGGCTGCTGAACAACAACCGGCAGTGATACGATTCGTCTCCAACATACTGATGTCAGTCGTTACAGGCGTGATCGTCTCATTTGTTGTCCCTCTGGGCAAGATAGGCAGAGCACTGACACAGAAGGCTGGAGCCAACCCGCCTTCCATGAAGTTTACACTGCTCAACTCCATACCGATGGCTGTAGGCAACACCCTTATCGTCAGCCTCGTATGCAGTCTTGTCGGAGTTCTCACGGCACGAGCTCACATGACTCCGGAAGCTCTGGCACATGTTCCGCCTTTCTTCCCGATGTGGATCGTCAGCTGGGCCCAGCTCCTTGGACCTACACTCATTGTCAGCTACATCCTGGCTGTCCTTCTCTCACCCTTCGTAAGTCAGGCCATCGGCCTCGGTGGTCCTCCGACAGGCGGAGACGTTCCGAGAGAACAGTAATAAACCAAATAACAATATCATCGCATTATCGAAAGGTGGCACAACATGAGAGGAATCAGAAAGCTCATCGCAACGATCATCGTAATGGCATCCATCTTCGCCATGATACCTGCCGGCTCAGTATTTGCAGCAGGCTATACCGGCTGGAAGCTGGATGACAGCGGCAACTACCGCTATTATGTGAACGACGTTATGCAGACAGGTTGGATCCAGAGCAAGCAGACAAAGAAATGGTACTACTGTGATCCTAATAACGATGGCATCATGATCACTGATAATTATTATTCAGAAGGAAGCGAAAGTAACTGGAAGCTTTACTACTTCGACAAGACAGGTGCTATGGTAACAAACTGCTGGAAAATTGTAGACAGCGGGTCATACGCTGGGAAAACGATCAATCTGTATACCTACTTTGGATCCAGTGGCGCTTGTGTCACCGGCTGGAAGAAGATCAGCGGCAAGTGGTATTATTTCCACCCTGAAGAACCGATAGCATTATTCGGAGGTCCCTTCGAGATAAAAGGTACAACGTACGTCTTTGGTGATGACTGTGCTCTTATCGAGAGGAAGGGATGGTACCACTGCACTTTATCAATGGTCTTTGGACCAGGCGATTACTGGTTCTACACGAACTCTGACGGCACTGCTGTAAAGGGCTGGAAGAAGATCAGCGGCAAGTGGTATTATTTTAACCCTGACCAGTACGGTGCAATGGTTACGGGAATAAGAAAGATCGGCAGTGAGACGTATGCTTTTGCTTCATCAGGAGCTATGGCCGCTAACAAGTGGATCGAGATTGAAGAAAACACCTGGGCTTATGCTTCAGGCAGCGGAGCTTTCGTCAGAAGTGACTGGAAATACATCAGCGGATACTGGTATTACTTCGATAACAGCGGCATCATGGTAACTGATACTGTCATTGACGGTTGGGTTATCGATGAGAATGGTCACTATGTCGGCAAAGCCGAATAAGGCATTTTAAATTGATACGTGAGGAATGAAAATGATAAAGCTTAAGAAATTGATCGCAGCTGCACTCACATGTACCGCACTCTTCATGTGTGTTCCTTCGACAGCTGCATTTGCTGCAAAGTACAACGGCTGGGAACAGACTGACGGCAAATGGTATTTCTATAAGAACGGAGAGGCTCAGACAGGCTGGGTCCAGGATGGTTCCAAGTGGTATTACATGGATCCCGAGACAAAGGAAATGTATACCAACCGCACGTTGTACGCTGAGAATTCCGACAGATGTTATTATTTCGGAAGCGACGGAGCCATGGTGCGCAATAAGTGGGTCCTCCACGACAACGACATCCCGTTCTACCGCTACTATGAATCCAGCGGCCTCTGTGCCACAGGCTGGAAGAAGGTCAGCGGCAAGTGGTATTACTTCATGCCGGAGAGTTACGATGGTTATTACTATGCTGTTCCATATGGACCTTTCCGGATCGGCAGCGAAGTCTACTTCTTCAAGCAGAGTGATCAGTCACTTGTGTCCAGGAAAGGATGGTATTCGGTCAAAGTCTATGACGGCACTTACTGGTGGTATGTTAACTCCAACGGCACCTGCTGCAGCGGATGGAAAAAGATCAGCGGTAAATGGTATTACTTTGCACCCAAAAGCGACGGCTGCGTAATGACCACCGGGAAGCTGACCATTGACGACAAGATGTACTATTTCACCGGGTCCGGTACACTCGTCATGAACAACTGGGTACAGAATAAAGGCAAATGGTATTATGCATCAGGCGATGGTTCACTTCTGGTATCCCAGTGGAAATACACCGGCGGATACTGGTACTACTTTGGAAATGACGGAGCAATGATGCATGACTGCACCACGCCGGATAATTACCAGCTGGATTCGGACGGACATATAATAAAATAAAACGCTCCGACCGGTAATCTCAATTAAGAGTCAAAAACCTGAAAAGGAACACGTCCCCTTTTCAGGTTTTTCTTTTACGCTACCCAGATTCCGCTGCCGTTGAACGTGTATCTCGTTCCGCCTATCTCGATGGTATCAGATGTCACCATTACACCGTCTTCACCGAGGTAATACCACTTTCCTCCGGACTTCAGCCACGCACTTCTGTATTCAGCACCGCTGCCGGCGAAGTAATGCCACTGACCGTCGACTTTCTGCCAGCCGGTAAGCATAGCACCGGACGAAGCGAACAGATAGTTTATGCCTCCGACATCCTGATATCCGGTCAGCATGATTCCGTTCTCATCAAAGTAATACCATTTGCGGCTGATCTGCTTCCATGCGGACGTTACTGCACCGTTGGAAGTAAAGTACATATACGAACCGTCAACAAGGAGCCATCCGGTCTTGAGAGCACCACTGGAAGCAAACCAGTAATTTACACCTTTTATTTCCTGAATGCCGGTCGCCATGACACCATTCTCATCGAAGTAATACCAGACGCCACTTATCTTGCGCCATGCGGAAACAACAGCGCCATTGGATGTAAAGTAGTAATACTCTCCATTGATCTTTTTCCAGCCGGTGAACAGCGAGCCTGAAGGATTAAAGAAAAACAGACTGCCTTTGATCGACGTGAGCCCTGTAGCCATATAGCCATCTTCACCGAAGTAATACCACACGCCACCTATCTTCTCCCAGGAAGAAACGATCTTTGATCCGCCTTTAATGTAGAACCAGCCGTTGGCATCGCTGTTCCATCCTCCGTTTACCATGGGCTCGGGCGGCTCCGGAGCCTCTGCGCTCTCTGTTGAATACGGAGCTGCTGCATTAACGATCGCTGATGAGATCCCCGTCTTCCACTTCAGACTGCTGCGGTTGAAGATACAGTACTCCCCTTCACCGCTTGTCTTGTACTTGCCGTTATCCCACAGAAAGCACTTGATCCCGCGGCTGCCTGCAGCCTTGATAAAATAAGAAGCATACAGTGCGATCTGATCATCATTGCCCTTGTACTCGGCACCATATTCGCCAATGATGACCGGGACTCCCCTGTTATCTGAGAACGATTTAAGCCTCTTCATAATGGTATCGATCTCGCTCTTGTCACTGCTGGAGAAATTCTTATGAACCGATGTCCAGGTAACCGTCGAAGAAGTACCGGTAAAAGCCCACGGATCGTAGCAGTGAACTTCGCAGATAAGATGCCCCGACACGCTGTCCGAGGGAATTGCAAAGTTATCAAGTGCAGCCTGATATATCGAGGCAACATATGTATTCACGATAAGATTGCGGTTTGCATTGTTGCCGCCCGTGGAACGGACTGTATCAACGAACAGCTGTGCATAACTGTTGACGGCACTGTATGATGCAGAGCTTGAAGGCGTATTCCAGCTGTTGTTCTTATCCAGCATCTCGTTGTAGCCTTCAAACAGCAGGTGGTCACCATAATCCTTGAACTCATTGGCGATCGACTTCCAAAGCCCTGCAAACTTTGCCTTTGTAGAGGAATAAACAGAATTATCAGCCTTTATCCAGGAGACCTTATCACCGCCGGTTTCTCCCGTATCGTGATGAACGTTAAGGATTACATAAAGACCGTCGTTATAACAGTAATTTACTACTTCACGGACTCTGGCCATCCAGGAGGAATCCACATTTCCATTGGAATCGATATGCTGGGCCCATGTGACCGGGATCCTGATGGCATTAAAGCCCTGCGCCTTGACGCTGTCTATCATAGCCTTGGTAGTCTTGGGGTTGCCCCAGGCTGTCTCGTATGCTGCTGCTCCTCCTGAGGAACTGATCCACGAGCCATAGGAGTCAAGTGTATTGCCCAGGTTCCAGCCTGCACCGATGGCATCAACTGTTTCTCTGGCCGTCTTGAATCCGCCTGCCGATACGTCAGCGTGCAGAAAAGGCAGTGCCGATATGGCAATAACAGAAGCCAGCACCCCGCTTAGTATTCTCTCGCGCATCCTCATATATAACTACTCCTCACTGTCTTCGTAAAAACTGTGCACCAGGCTTCGAAGTCCCAGTGCTTTCATATCTTCATACCCGATCCTGAACCGGGCCTTATTGTGCTTTCCGCTCATGAGATATCTTACACAGTCCTGTGCATAATGGTCAATAACCCGCAGGCTCTTATCCGTATTGATCACGGGGAAATACCATTTACTCCAGGTCAGTTCGTTATCTGGAGTCTCTTCGTCCGCCTCATAGAGTTTGCTGTTGAACACCCTGATAAATGCTGCCGCAGCACGTTCTGAAGGCTTGTCTTTACGTGCCGACCAGCGGCTGAGGGCGCGTGCTTTGCGGCGCATTTTCGCCTTGATCTTGGTGACGGAAGCGGGGGCGATATCGACCACTCCCCGGCAATATGAGAACCCGAGAAATACCCATCCGTCCTCCGGCGCGAAAAACTCCTCCTTATCAGGATTCACGCTCAATCCCCTCGAGGCAAGATACTCCCGGATATGGTCAACGTATGTGTCCAGCTGTTCACGTGTCTGCGCGAATACTATAATGTCATCGGAATATCTGGCATAAGGTATTCCGGTATCGCAGAAAAACTGATCAAGCCCTCTGAGGTACAGGTTGGCATAGAAACATGCCTGAGGTGTTCCCGCCATGATACCTTTGGATTCCTCAAGGAGTGTTCCCCTGTCCAGTACAAACGGCTCTTTAAGAAGCCGTGACAGAAGATCGAACAGCGGTCTGTCATCAGCCAGTACATCCTCCAGTTCGGGCAGAAGACGCTCTACCGGTATCGAATTGAAGTAATTCGAGATATCCACCTTATAGGCATGCATACCGTCTATGCCGGGTGTCTTTACAATAGTTCTGACGGCATCCTTTACGGTATGATGAGGTCTGAATGAATACAGACACGGACAGAAGAGATTGTCATATCTGCGCAGTATGAGATATGTCAGGAACTTCAGAACTATGTTCTCATCAGACGGGTAAGTATATACAACCCTGCTCTTGCGTGAGCTCATCTTGCTGATCACTGCCCGCCTCGGCAGCGGGAGATCCTCTCCCTCACTTATCCGCGACCAGACATCATGATATCTCCCGCTGTCGATAAACTCGCGGAGAATAACTGCAAACTTCCTGTTCGCAGTGAGGGATGTCTTATACGCGTAGTATTTCTCCCATTCACGTCTGTCATCGATCAGATCAATAAGTGACATAATCAGCCTGCCGGTCCACATAATAAAAACAGAAAGAGAAAACATTAAATTCCATTCACTATGAATGGAATGTACCAGACCGTACATGGACCGGCTGCCTGCGAAGCACTGTTAACAGTCCATGCCGGGTCCGCCACAGGCGCCCCGTTGGAGCATTCTCTTTCTGTCGCCTGATATTATATTATACTGCGGTAGTATTCTTCAAGTTTTGGTCTTGCGGCCTCATAATATGGCTGCAGGGACTTGTCAAACTGCGTTCCGAATCCGTCCATAATGATCGCGTCCGCCTTGTCGAAGGGCATGCTGTCCTTATAGCAGCGCTTGCTGACAAGAGCATCATAAACATCTGCGATTGCCATGATGCGCGCCTCTAGGGGTATCTGTTCGCCTTTCAGCCCCTCAGGATATCCGGAGCCGTCCCAGCGCTCATGATGGTAATGGGCCACGTTCTCGGCGATAAACTGGAATGCAATATCGTCCGTACCTTTGAGGATCTCGTGAACGATCCTGGCACCCTCTCCCGCATGTTTCTTCATCTCGGCGTACTGCCGGTCATTATATCTGCCCTCGAAGCGAAGAACAGCATCATCGACTGCTATCTTACCAAGGTCATGCATTGGAGCGGCCTTTATGATATTTCTGCAGAACTCATCAGAAAGACCTTCAAAACCCATTCTCTTCATCGCATCGATGAGTATCCTCACACATTCGCTTGTACGCCTGATGTGACCGCCGGTGGAGTTGTCTCTTGACTCAACCATAGTTGCCATGCTCATGATCAGATTATCGTGCATCTCAACGATGTGCTGTGTCTTCTTCTGAACTTCCTCCTCCAGCTGCTCATTAAAGCCCTTGAGCATCGCCAGATACTTCTGGTCACTGGTATCATCTGTTATCAGAAGCTGGTATCCCGCTCTTGACTTGCCTACGATCAGGTGATTGATATCGATAAGATATATCTTCCCGCCTGCTGTATAGTGAAGCTTATCATTCCCGTTATCCTTCTCGAAAGCCTCTATCCACCCCACAACAGTCTCTCCCATCTCAGTATTCTTCCTGATGGGGGTATCAACTGTCAGATCCTTCAGGAACGGAAGCATCGCCTCTGCTGTGTCATTGCTCCCGAGATATCTCAGGTTGGAATCAAACGAGGCAAATCCGGTATTTCCTTTCTCGACGATGGCATCGATGGCAGAATCCGTAACATCATACAGTCTGATCCTGTATGCGATAAGAAGGAATACCACCATGGCAATGTTATATGTGAGAGGCACCAGCTCAACTTTGGCACCGATGAACTTGCTGATAACGTATGAAATCATAGTCAGCGTCTCGGGAAGGAAAAGCATCATGATTATCTTGTGTGATATATCTTTCCTGATAAAGAAGCTGTACACGAGTGCTCCGATCCCGAGAAGGAAGTAGATCGCGATAAAGATATAGAACACAGTGTGCATGGGACCATATGACTTCTGGAGCATCACATAACCATTGGTCACATCACGGCTGACGGATGTGTAGAACCATCTGGTATATCCGATGCTGAGAACCGATCCGTAGGAAACCAGGCCCGACAATATTATCATCACCCTGATCACACTATGCATCCTAAGTTTACAGAGGCCAAATATCGTCAGCGTGACAAACAGCGGCAGAAAGCATCCGCCCAGATATATTATCTTATTGCCTACCAGAGCTTCCTGAATATTCGATGCCCTGCTGAGAAAGCAGTATCCCAGATCGGCGATGGGTATCATAACAAAAACCATCGTCAGGTTGACATCAAAGTGCTTGTGCCATATATATGCATATATCAGCAGCAGCAGCAGCGATATCGCGAAATTAATGTCATAAAACAGTGTTGCCATCCGTGTTTATTCTATCACAAATACCTTATGCTGCCTCATCGAGCTCTACGTCTCCGCTGACCGTATCGATTTTGATGAGAGGCTCGCCCTTGATGCTTGAAGGGAGCTCAACATCACCCGAAGTCGTATCGACATCATACTCATGAACGCCTGCAATGGTACCAGTGACGTCACCACTAGTGGTAGTGATGTCTGCCGTGTCTGTAACAAGCGTCCTAAGTCTTATGTCACCGCTTATGGTCTCTATCTTCGTATGACCGGACTCAACATCAGTAAGTGAGACTTCTCCGGATATCGTGTCGATGTCGATCTTGTCGGAAACCTTGCAGCCGTTCATTGTGACGTTGCCGCTGGTGGTATCAACTTTGAGACCGGAAGCCTTAATATTTCTGATATCAAGTTCACCGCTGACCGATGCTATATTGGTGTTGCCGGTTGCAACACAGTACGACCAGACATCTCCACTCGTCGTCTCGATCGTTACATCATCGAAAGAATAATTCTCAGGGATCTTCACATCACCACTTATATTCGTGATATTAAGCTTGCCGAAGCTGTCCTCAGGCAGATAGATGACCGTCGGATGATCTTTGCTTTCTGTCATGATGCCGTCAATATCAATATGGAATGAGAAGCGTTTCCACCACGGTGAATCATCAGAGTATGTCTTGACAGAGATCTCCAGCGTATCGCCCTTGGTCTCTATCTGATGCATATAATTGTCAGCATCATAGTAATCGACCTTGATCTCGCCATTCTCTGAAGGTCTGATCTCAACATTCTCGGAGATCTCGTTTATGTTGAGATTCCTGATGTCCTCCGTTATGACCTCTTCCTTGTGCGTGTATTCAACTTTGCTGGTTGCTTTCTTCGCTGTGTTGCTCAATACTGCGAATCCTATCACCGTGAGGATGATACCCAGAAGGATCAGTGATCCTGCCGTTATAAGAATTACCTTTGTTACCTTACTCATTTGTTGTGTCTCCTTTTTTTCTGCTATTGATCACCTTAAGTTTTACCCATTTCCCAAACCTTCCGCAGAGTTCTACTATCCAGAGTGTCAGCGCCTTGGCAGGGATGAACAGCAATACTGCAAGACCCATGCAGAGGATCGCGATGCCGACCTGCAGGAGTGCCGCAGAACCGCCGCCCGCAACAAGAGCAAATACTGATGCCACTGCAAGTACGATGCCGCCAAGACCCAGAGCCAGTATTACGATAAAGAATGTAAGGACAAGTGCAGCTATAACGATTATCAGTGACAGTACGATAAGACCTGCCGCCAGAAGAAGTGAGAACCAGAGCGGAAATCCGAGGATCAGCAGCACGATCTCCCATACCCTGAAGCCTCTCTCCGGCTTTGCCTTGGCCTTGACCAGCTTCGGCAGAGGGGTATCCATAAGGATCTGTTCAGCAATCTCATCAGGCGTTCCGATAGCATCAACAGCTTCATCTTCTGTAAGTCCGTCTTCCATACGGTCTCTGATCGCTTCCTCGTAGAAATCAAGAGCCTTCTTTATATCCTCTTCAGGCAGACCCTTGAGCTTTTGCCTTACGGCTTCCAAAAAATCTTTTGTCTTCATGCTGCATCCACCTCTCTTACAACGTAGTCATAGATCGCCATGACCTCTTTCCATTCCTCTGCGAAAGCATTCAGCTTCTCCATTCCCTTATCCGTAATGTGATAGTACTTACGGAGCCTTCCGTTGTGCTCCTGGGAATTAACTGTAAGAAAGCCTCCCTCTTCCAGCCTTCTGAGGATGGGATACAGAGTGGATTCCGATAAAGTGAGATAAGGCTTTATATCCTTAATGATCTTGTAGCCATAAGAATCTTCGGTCTTGATAGCTGCAAGAACAAGGATATCCAGAAGTCCTCTTTTGATCTGTGCATCCATGTCTGATACCTCCTAACGTGTAATACTATACGACGCGAGGTATTATGTGTCAAGAGGTATTACGGCCGGGTTCACAAATACTTAACAATCTGAAATGGTGAAATGGGGACGGTTCCCATTTCACAGCCGAAGGGCGAGCGACCAACGCGAACGGACTTACCGCAGGAGCGAAGCGACGAGGACTGAAGTGAGCGTTCGGTTGCGAGCCTTTTTCACCAAAAACAAAACGCGAAAAAAGACGCAGCCGCCGGCTGCGTCTTAGCTCTGCTTTAGTTAAGGATCCTATCCGTCAGCCGTGATCAGATAAGTTCGCGCACCATCTTCCTGAGCTCTTCGAACAGCGGCTCGAACCTGGACGTGTCTGTCAGTTTGTTCTGACGGATCTTAATGGATTCTTCCGCCAGGGCATCCCAGTCAGCCTCTGCTGTAACACTTGCATCAGCGTACTTAATAAATGCATCAAGAATGCTCTCAGTCGTTGCTTCACATTCTGTCTCGGTACCTCCGGGCATCAGATCGGTCCACTCCATGTGCAGGAATACGATCTCCCCTTCGTCCTCGACGGCGATCTCACCATGGATGAATGTAGCCGGCATTATGCCGCAGCAGGCCTTGTTGTCTGTCCATTTGTATGTTCTTCTTCTGAGTTCTTTCATTGCGGTTCACCTCCATCTGTAACTGTTATGGTTCGGCATGAGATGATCTTCAACCTCAGATGTGTTTCTTGATATGAATGACAGTTATGAGACCCGACTCCCGGTCACGCCAGTAGTAAAGCCTGTACATGAATGCATTATGCTCCGAATAGGTAAGATGGAATTCCGCATCGTGTCCGTCAACTTCGATCTTGTCGGCGTCACCTCCGCTCGAATCGATCTGGAAGGACGACATTGTTCTGTAACTGCATAGGGCATCATAGACTTCTTTTGCCATAGAGCCCTTACGCCACATAGCCTCGGCATTCAGAAGGATAAATGCGTTCCTTAAAGCCTCCTCATTCTGATATTCCATGTTTCTGTAAGTATTGACTGCCTTTTTATGCAGAAAGACATTGCCGCTCATATTCTCCTGAACCCATTGATCCAACTGTCTGATCTTATATGGCTTGGACAGGAACGAATTGATATACCTCAACACCTCATTCTCAATGCTGCGTTCAACTATGGTGCGGTTCTTTTCCTGAAGTTCTTCGTTTTCTTTTTGAAGCTCGCTGTTCAGTTTCAGCTGTTCCTCATATTTTCCCTGAACCTTGCGTGACTGCTCTTCAAGATGCGCCAGTTTCTTTTCCTGTTTTGCCTTATCCTCCTGAGCTTTTTTCTGCAGCTCATTGAGCTTCTCCTGGATCCTCTTCTCCGCATCGTCCTCATGCTTCTCAAGGATCTCGCCGATCTCCTGCGACGTCTCATTCAGAGCCTCCGACATGTCCTCACTGTCTGAGTTAATATAAGCTGTCCACAGGTCGGAATAGAACAGCACATCGCCAAAGAAGAAGTCTCTGTCCTCAGCCTCAAGTTCATTGCGCCCCCACAGATACTCATTGACAAAGCCTTCCGGTGCCTTTATCCGGTCACGGGCATCTTTCTTGATAGCCTTGATCTCGTCTTCCGTCAGTTCACGTTCTTCCTCATCAGGCTTCACGAAAGAACCGTCTACAGATACATCGAGTTCGAACCATCTCAGTGCTTTATCAGGCTCTACAGATCTTGGGGCGATGCACAGATAGTTACTCACGATCATTTTACGTGCACCTGCCGACGTTGTACCCATCTTCCTGAGATCTTCGTCGATCTTTTCCAGCATGTATCTGTATCCGTCTTTCTTTACATCGGTAACAACATAAGCATAGCCGGACATGTGCTCTGCCAGCTTAACGGTGCGGATCTCTATACCTTTCTCATTCTGACCCACATTGACCGGGCAGAATATTACCGGCATCTGTCTGGCAGGATCTTCGATCACCTTCTTGAATTCGTACTCGTCCTTCTTACCGTTGCCCCTTATGTAGATATCGAGCGTCTTAAAATCCAGCGGGTAATCATTGGATTCCAGACTGCCCTCTGTAACGATAAACCGGGGGTCCTGTATCAGGTACCGCACAAACACCGGTCTGAACGGAGTTGCTGCCTCATTATGCTGATGACTCTCCTTACACTTCGTCCTGACAGCCAGATATACGTATCCGTCCTTCAGCTTATAAGCAATATCCGTGGTGAATGATCTGTCAAGATAATCGTGTTCAGCCCGGTTATTCGGCTCACGCACTCTCATTGCCCACTCGCCGAACTCCTTGATGGCAAGGAGGCTGATGTCGAACTGGCTTTTCGCCCTGTTGAATATGAGGTCTTCTGAGGCAAATACGTCGAAATCTCCGGATAAAAGATCCCCCTCCTGCGGATAGTCGTACAGGAATGCCACCTCGGATCTGTCGCAGTGATTATTATAATTGATCCTCTTCTTCAGCCAGTCAACGGCATAGAGGATGCATAAATTGAACACGCGTTCAGGTGACATTTCTGCCTCTGCAGGCGACACTTTGTAATAGCCCTGGAATGTATTGTATTCCTTGTATGTCATCAATCCGCTGGGATCGGATATATCAATCTTGTCTTTAAAGATCGTCATGCTTATCTCCCCCTCATCAGATACTCGGCGGACACAGGAAAATCAAAATACGTATCCGGATACGGTTCATTACCCAGCGTGAAATGCCACCACTCACAGTCAATAGGCTCAAACCCGTTTCGCAGCATGACATCCCGCAGTATCATCCTGTTGGAATACTGCTCCTCCGTGATCCCTTTATAATCAGGATGCGACACCTCGCTGAACATATCGAAAGGGCTCCCCATATCCACTTCCTTCCCCGTCTTCATGTCGAGCAAAGTCAGATCGATGGTGCTTCCCCTGCTGTGGCTGGACTTGCTTGCCACATATCCCTTGGAGAACAGTTCCTGCTTCACCAGTTCCGGATAGAAGTATTCCTTCATTCTCACATCAGTATCCTCTATCCCCCACATCACGAAATGCTTCACCGCGCTCGCCGGCCGGTAGCAGTCAAACACCTTCATCCGGTACCCCTGCACGTTCAGCTCGTTGCTGACGGTTTTCAGCACCCTCGCAGCCTCTCTGGATATTATCGCTACCGGTTGCTCGTATCCGTCGATCCTGTCTCCGATGAAGTTATATGTTGAGTAGTATCTTATCTCCTGAACGATGCCCGGCACATAGTCCGCCAGCAGGACAAAACCGGATGAATCCATTATTGTTTTTCTCTCATAATCAACAGCCATTAAGCATTACCTTCCTCTGCATCATTTTTGGGGCTCCAGCTGGGTTGAACAGGCTCGATCTGTAGCACTCCGGGAACCTTTACCGCCACCTGATAATGATCCTCGTAAACTATCTCTCCGGGGGAGTTAGTGTAAACGAGATAATACGGGTGGTTATACCTCTCCAGTAGCCATAGCGCCGGCCTTATCATCCTCATCATCGCCTCTGTATTCTCCGTCTTAAAGAAACAGACGACCTTCTCCTGCCTCTTGCAGGGTTCCGGCCACGGGAGTTCTTCAGCAAACCATTTGTCGATTTCCTTAAAAAGATCGGCATCCTCCTCATCCATCACATCATTCTGGATGAGCTGCCAGCACATGCTGAAGATACCCTTGGCGTACATGGTATTCTCAGCCAGTTCCTGCCCCTGGATCCTGACATATTTGTATCTCGTGTTCGGATTTAGATCTGCCATATTTGTACCTATCCTCCCTCACTGTTGCGGATCAGTTCGGCCACCGCCCTGCCCAGTTTACGCTGGTTCTCCGCATCAAGATGACATCCGTCGCTGTCGCTGGCTGTGACTATCTGCGCAGCATCCAGGAAAAGACAGCCATACATATCAGCCAGCTGTTTGTACCATCCCGCCAGTTCCTGTGACACCCGGCATGCATTCTCATATCCGAAGCTGTCACCCAGCCACGAATCCCTTATCGATGGTGCGATGTGCGGCGGCGACATCAATACAACTTTAAATCTGTCCTGACACCTGAATCTGTTATACGACTGAACCTTCTCCAGCATGATCTGCATCTCACCTGCGATGTCCATTGCGGAATAAGCAAACTTGCGCTTACAGTCGTTGGAACCGAGCATGATGACCACATAATCCAGCGGAGCGTGGCTTTCCAGACATGGCCCGATGTATCTGAGACCGTTTTTCTCGCCTTCGGCAGGATCGTCAGAAGCGATCGTCCTCCCGTTCTGTCCCTCTTCGATGACTGTATGATCACCGCCGAGAGCCTGCTTCATTACCTGCGGCCATCTGGAATCCTCAGGCAGCCTGATCCTTCTGTCAGGATCGTATCCCCATGTGAGCGAATCGCCAAAGCAAAGTATTCTCTTCATGCCGTTATATCTCCTGAAGTGCTTTGTTGGTTATATTATAATAGACTGTGCGTGAATGTGAAAAGGGGACGTGTTGCTTTTCACATTTTTGCAGAGCTGTTGCCTTGGTTAGGTATCGTCGAAATACCCTCAACCGTACCCTGAAAAGCCTGTTTCAAACGCAAAACGGGGTATTGTTAACAAAATACCCTTAACTGTACCCTCAAAAGCCCGTTTCAAACGCAAAACGGGGTATTTCAGTATTCTCGAATGCCATAATATAAAGGTACGCAAAAAAAATTACAGGTATATGGGCACCCCGGGTGCCATATACGTGTGCCTTTATGTGAGCAAGACTCTGAAAAGGTACACGTCCCCTTTTCAGATTGATGACACTATGGTAAACACCGTATAAAACAGTATCAGTCCACCAAACACCAGTATCTGCTTTCCACGGTGCGCCGTGAGAAGACCTACGAATTCGCGGACAGCTGCATTGGGCCAGAAATACCACTTGGTCGGTGCGCCGATACCGACAGCCCGCATATTGGCATATCTCGCATAAGCACCACTGCGGAACACGTGATAGTTCGTAGTACAGAACAGTATATTCGCATTGCTTATGTCTTCATCCACCACAGTGCCCGAGGCATTCAGGTGTTCGATTATCTTCTGCCTTGAGTAGCGCATATTCTCCATCGTGTTGGTGGAAAGCGATTCTTCTATTATCCGGTCAGCAGGAATGCCCTTGGAGATAAGATACTGTTTCATAGAGGTACTCTCCGGAACTACTTCGTCAGAGCCCTGCCCGCCGGATGTTATGAAGATAACGTCCTTGCCTGTCTCCTTGAGCTGGCGTTCCCTGAACCTGATCGCTCTGTCAAGGCGTCCGCGAAGCAAAGGCTTAGGTGTCCCATCATTACGTATAGCACATCCCAGAACGATAATGAAATCCTTGTCTGGCGCAGGTTTGTGCTTGACGACGATCGCATTAGCGATCATGGTCCCGATGAGCATGCACTCAAAATAGAGATAGATGGCAGCAAACAGATTGCCAAGTATTTCCTGAGTCAGATTCTCGTCAGCATCTATAGCACCTTCATATCCCAGATTGAATACCATCGCTTCACCAAGAAGCATAAAAAAAGCCAGGAGGATCCCGAGCACGTTAACGCGGCTCCCGCCCTCATGACGTATCAGGGATACGTTGGTAATTATCATCAGAACCGAGAACACAAGAACAAACGGGAGTGACAGAAGCATAAAGATTCTTGCAGAACTCAGTACGATACCTACGTAATAATGCGACGAAGCAATACCGGCCTGATTCATTTCATAAAATGTCGTAACTACACAGCTCACAAATATCGACTGAACAAAAAGAACAAAGCCGGCATAATAGATGATATTGTAAGAATACGGGTTATACTGCAGCTGCCTGATGATGCCGTCTATAAGCATGAGAACAACGCCAAGAAGATATAACGCAACAACTGTACTGGCAGTCACGGAGCTAACTTTGAACAGATGCATGACATACAGAGACAGAGCAACCAAAACCGTAAGAATAAGAATATTCCAGATCTTGGGTTTCTTATCTCTCGTATCAAATCTCATAGATCACCAGACAAGATCCACAGCATGAAGCGGTCTGAGATTACGCTTGATACTTGCTATCTTTCCGCCTCTTACCTTGATGACACGGTCTGCCATCTTGGCAATCTCAGGATTGTGAGTGATCATCATGACCGTCGTCCCCTGAGTCTTCACTATGTCTTCGATAACGTCAAGCACCTCTATGCTCGTGGTGTAATCAAGTGCGGCCGTAGGCTCGTCTGCCAGGATCAGTTTGGGCTTTTTTACTATTGCGCGTGCAATAGACACGCGCTGCTGCTGACCGCCGGACATCTGCTTGGGGAAGTTTCCTGCCCTCTCACCCAGACCTACTTTATCAAGTGCATCTTTCGAAGACATCGGATCATCTACGAGTTCAGCGATATATTCGATATTCTCCAGCGCCGAGAGGTTCGGCATAAGGTTATAGGACTGAAATATAAATCCGACATAATTACGTCTGAACTTTGTCAGATCGAGCTCGGTCGGATGAGAGAAATCCTTGCCGTCAATATACAGTTCCCCTCCCGTTGCGTAGTCCATTCCTCCGATGATATTCATCATGGTTGACTTGCCGCATCCGGATTCTCCGAGAACAACTACGAACTCATTCGCGTATACATCGAGATTGATACCCTTCAGGACTCTGAGCACGGAATCTCCATTGGTGTACTCCTTAGTAATGCCCCTCAGGGACACGATAACTTTCTTGCGCTCACCCGCATCGATCTTGAGACCTTTCTCATCTATGGTCATGGCCGCCAGCGCCGCCATATGTTCGCATAGTTCCAGTTCTTCCTGATCATAAAGGGATCCGTCAAGTTTATTGATTATCTGGATACACCCGATGACCTCACGGATATTGTTAAGAGGAACGCAGATCATGGATCTTGTTGTGATCCCGTAATCATCAAGTGTAGACCCGTCGAAAGAGGAATCTCTGGACGCATCGGTGATCATCACCGATTTTCCTGTCTTGGATACGCCCCCCTCTATGCCAACGCCGTTCTCAATGCTGACATTGGTAATATCTTCGGCTCCGATATTGCATACGGGATACAGTCTGTCACTTTCCTTATCCAGCAGCCAGATTGCCCCGGCCTCGCTGTTAAGGACACTGACCATGGTCTCCAGAGTTCCGGACAATGCCTCATCAATGTCATCCCCATTAAGGAGCTGCTCCATCATCTTCCATGATGCACTGATAAACTTCTTGGATATTGCCATGTCCCGGTTCTCCTATTCTATTATCATGCAGACACATGTTCTCCCGCATCTTATATTATTTTAACACTCGCGGGCGTTAAATTATAAAGAATATTTTCACGGCTGATGGACGATGATTCCTCCACCGATGACCATTCCATCCCCGTCATAGAACACCGCAGACTGCCCGGGAGATACGCCTCTGGCAGGGTCATCAGGAATCACCTGCGCACGGTCAGCCCCGGCCGGAATAACCAGTGCGGGCCTCACAAGCTGGTGATATCTGGTCTTTACAAAACACCTTACGCCCTCTTCCGGCAGCTTATCCACGCTCAGGAGATTTACATCCTTCAGAGCGAATGAACTGCACAGGAGCGCCTCCTCACCACCGAGCACGACGGTGTTGTCATCCGGGTTGATACGCGTCACAAACGCAGGATACCCTAGCGCTATCCCAAGACCTTTGCGCTGACCGACAGTATAGTGATGTATCCCTTTGTGCCGTCCCAGAACGTTGCCGTCTTCATCAACAAAGTTCCCCGCGCCGGGAACACCGCCTTCCGCGTGACCCGCGATAAAATCAGAATACTTCCCGTCCGTAACGAAACATATCTCCTGCGAATCCCCCTTATGCGCGCACGGAAGCCCCGCCGCCTCAGCGATCCGCCTGACCTCGTCCTTGGTATACTCACCCAGCGGCATGAGCGTATGTGCCAGCTGATCCTGTGTAAGCTTATATAACATGTACGTCTGATCCTTAGCAGCATGCTCGGCCTCCTGCACAGTGACACGCCCGTTGGGAAGCTTCACGACCTTCGCATAATGCCCCGTCGCCACATACTCCGCCTCAAATATCTGCGCCAGCTCCATGAGCTTCGCCCACTTCACATACCTGTTGCACTCGATACAGGGATTCGGCGTCTGCCCTTTGATATATTCCCTCACGAAAGGCCTGACTACCTTATCTTCAAAAATCCCCGTGCAGTTATGGGGGTGATACCTCACCCCCAGGATCTCACAGGTTCTTCTGGCATCGTCGATCTCGCAGCAGCGGCTCTCCCCGCCGTCTTCCCCCTGCCACGTCCTCAAGGTAACGCCGATCACCTCATATCCCTGTTCTTTCAGAAGATATGCGGCCACCGCGCTGTCAACTCCGCCCGACATTCCGACAACTACTTTAGTCATGTGAGAATTATATGAGATATGCGGTTGTTGGTACAGACTTTTTTGTGAAATGGGGACGGTTCTGAAGTGTCACATTATTGCAAAGATCCACTCTATGTTTTGCTCTATGTAGGTAGTGGAACATAGAGCAAATCATAGAATATCGCTCACAACTCTACCTTTTGCTCTATCTTAACTACCCAAGGTAGAGTAAAACATAGAGTGATAACGTGGTCAGACCTGTCCCCCTGTCACATGTGAAATCAGGCAAGATGCAGTTCAGTTGTCACATTTTGCCCAAAAATGTGACAACTGAGAACCGTCCCCATTTCACAAACCACGCCAGCGAGAACGCATGATTTGCGCCGCAAGTTCCACAGCCGCAAAGCGGCGAGGACCTGTTCGAAGCGCCGCAAATTATGCGTTCGAGCCCCAGTGTTTCAACTGACTCAAATACCCGTCATACTGGGCTCTGCGCGCTTCATCATCTTCATTTCCTGGATTCGGCATATGCTCGAGCAGGAAATCCAGCAGAGCATCCTTGGTCTCGTAGGTATAGTGTCCGTCTGCATAGCACCACTTGCAGTAATCCTCGTTAAAGTCACCATCCGGTTCCTTGCTGATCATTGAGTCTTCTGTTAGAGGCATTCCGCAGCACTGGCACACAAGCTGGATCGGCGATCCGAGAAGGGTATTGATCGAGACATCGAACTCACGGGACAGAAGCTTCAGCGTCTCGGTGTTGGGCTGTGTCTCGCCTGTCTCCCATCTGCTGACTGCCTGCCGTGTCACCAAAAGATGCTCTGCGAGCTGATCCTGTGTTAAATCCTTGCTTTCGCGAAGTTTCCTGATGATATCTTTTGTTTCCATTATATCGTCCTCCCTTGGTCTTGGTGTTTATACAGAGATTATCCTGCGGGGAACAACGTCTGACAAGCAACGCGTTGTTGCTTTGGTCTCACCTGTCCTTGATCGGCTTATCCACAACACTGCCGTCAAAGGTGATCCAGTTGCCGTTGAGATATGCGCCAAGCGTACCGTGGACCGTTATGTCCAGAGGCTCCGCATCAGAGAAATCAAGACTCAACGTATATTGGGGATAGTCATCATATGATCCCGTAATATGATAATTGACCACGTTGGCCATCAGATAGTCATTCACTGTCTTATCTTCACTGTAGAGTTCGACCTCAAGGCCTTCATTATGGGTAATGCTTCCGTCATCCTGGGGTACTTCCCCCGCCTTGTAGCCAACGATATGCACCTCAACATCCGCACCATACAATTCTCTTACATCAGTGTCAGGCAGGAAAGTAACTGTAACGTGATAATCAGGGGTGACATTTCGGTAGGGCGCATCACCCCGGATCTCTCTGAATATCTCATCTATCTCGCCGTTGTCAAGAAAAACGGCCTCGAATACAACATAGTCAGTATCCTCACGATCGTATGTACTCTCGCTGACCGTTGTCTCCGGGGCGGCCGCGGTGGCACACGACGTTATCATCGTAAGCGCACAGACCAGCGCCAGAACAAGGCAGATAATCCTCTTTAACATGTTCACCTCATCAAATTGTGTATTCTATGAGCAGATCATATATCGCTTATTATACAACAATGTGAAATTGGGGACGGTTCTGAACTGTCACATTCTGTTCTCAAAGACTGCAACGTCACAAGCCATCCTGCCCTCGCACACATGAAACTCAACATCCTTTATCCCCATTTCTTCAAAGAATTCCCTGTATGACTCCTCATCGAAATGTCTCTTAAAGTTCGCCCCTGCCTTATTGAACATTCCGGCAGCCACGCTCTTCCCGATGTGGATATAAGTCGGTATTATTATCATCCCTCCGGGACGGACGACACGTCTCAGTTCATCTATCGCTTTCTTGGGGTCATCGAGCAGATGTATCACATTGGCGGCCACCGCCTTATCGAACTGGCCGTCTTCGAACTGCAGATCAGTTATATCACCTTTCTCCACAAAGACATTATGCATATCCCTGCACTTTTTGCGTGTCCTGTCCAGCATCCCGTCAGCAAAGTCGGTAGCAACGAGTCTTCTCACCCGGGGCGCGATCTTCACGCTGAACATTCCGGTTCCGCATGCGCATTCAAGAACTTCGTCACCGGCTTCCATAAGTGATGCTACATAGCCAGTTGTTCTCGCATTTGCCTTCCCGTTATATGTATTCTCGACGAAGTCGTAGATCCCTGATATCCTGCTCCAGAACATGTGACAATACCTCCTCTGCCTCATATGAACATTTACTCATATGAATATCTGTTCATATGTTATCACGTTTTATCACAATGTCAATATTTTCATTATCCAAACAGGTGATTGAATAAATCAGAGGATTATCTAGCCTTTCATCTTAAAAAAGTCGCGATCCTCACAGAACTTATGCACCCTGATATTGAATATCTTCAGGGCTTCTTCATCGGGCTGAAAATGCTCCCATTCGGCAAGAACTTTCTCGTATTGACTTCTGTCTTTTTCCTTCAGCATCTCAAGGAAGCTCTCCGGCAACTCCTGGGTTTCACCTATCAGGTCATACGTCTCCTCCAGCCTGATGACCGGCACCTCAGACAGATCGTACCCGTTGAACTTGGCAATCTTATATGCACATAACAGATCCAACGCTCTGATCCTTATATCCTCCTGCGCAAGTGCATTCTCTATCAGCCTCTCGAAAATATATTTCTTCTCTTCCTCTGTATATCTGATATCGATCGCCGCCTGATAGATCTTATGGAACAAGTACCTTACTCTAATGCTGCGGCCTGTCGCCTCATCCTCATTCATAAAGCGGATATATGTCTCAACACGGTCATAAGCAGTCGTAAGCATTGTATAGCCATACCTTCCCTTCTCCTTGAAGAAAGCTTCGGCTAACACATCAAAGTCTCTGCCTTCAGCGCCGGGGTGGTTCAGCACACAGACTCTGTAATCATCTTTTGCTGACTCATCAGCTGCCTTCAGGAAGTCCTCCATCCGTTCTCTGAATACCGCTTCTCTGTTGACGTCATTCTCGAGTCCTTTGCTGTGTTCCTGTACATCGAATCTGACAAGTAATCCTTCATATGGCAAATTGCTCATTTAATTCTCCACACAACGGGTTATCTCACTTCACGGCCATTCTTAAGTCTGACTTTGTTGTCGTACATCGCCTTGTCAGCGCGTTTGTAGACATCAGTCACAGTCTCCCCTTCTCTGTTCAATGCAGTGCCGCAGGCTATTACGACGCCGCCGTTAAGAAGTGCCTCCCTGTTATGCGCCTCGATCTTCTGCAGGAGTTCATTGATATTCTCATAATCATCACCCTGCGAGATAACACAGAATTCATCTCCGCCGACACGGAAAACAGGACTGCGCTTGAAGGTTGTGCAGACTATCCGGCAAGCCGCTCTTATGTGTTGGTCTCCTGCCTGATGACCGAATTTATCATTAACGTATTTCAGATCGTTGATGTCTATGATGCTTATGGCAAACCTGGCATCCCCGGTCTCTTTGATGGCGTAATCAAGACGGGCCTCTGCCTCGAGGTAAGCGCGCTTATTCCTTACACCTGTCATCGGATCGATGTTTGCCTGCTGCTGTGCAGCAAACAGACGGCGCGACAGATCTTCTTCCCTAAGCAGATCCTGAGCGCGGACGATCTTCATCTCTTCATCAACGTCGTCAACACCGATAATGAGTATATTATCATCATCCAATGCGCGTATCGCCCTCATCCTTACAAAGAAAGGCTCGCCTCCCTTAGGCACACGGTATGTCATCTCGAAAGCCCTTTTCATATCTATCTGCTTAAGCAATGTCTCACGCACCATAGCCTTGCTGAACATCTCACGGTCTTCTTCACAGACAAGGGTATTCACTTCGACCTGGCATGAATCAAAGAACTTAGGTCCGCGGCGTTTCTCATAGAAATCTCCGTGGTCGTCTGTCCAATAGTTGATATAGTCCTCCGTATCGAGGCGGACATAGAAGAGCTCATCATACCCGTACGACAACGCCTGGGCAATATGGTTGAAGATTACGGCATTTGCCTTAGCCTTCTCATATTCTTCCTTTGTTGACGCGAACTCGCGCCTGACCTGCGCCAGATCCGTTGTCTCATGAGCCATTCCGAGCACACAGATTCTCCCGAATACATCGGTGTACTTATACTTTGTAGTCTGAAACTGTCTCTGATTGCCGGCAGTATCGCAAATATCCTCGATAAAGATATAGGGTTCATCCATCGACATAGCCATACGGTCATCTTGAGCCAACCTCTCTGCCATCTCTTCATCAAAAAGATCCGCATCGGTCAGACCGACGACCTCTTCGGGGCTTTTCTTGCCTGCAAACTCTGCAAAGGCCTGATTACATGCAAGATACATACTTGTCTCCGGCTCTTTGGTGAAGGTCAGAGCCGGCATGTTATCGAGCAAAGAAGATATAGTATTCTTGAGTTCTACAACCTTGAGACTCTCCTTAAGTTCATGACGGTATTTCTCCTTCTCATCATCGATTACATACGACTTGACAAGGCAGGTTCCCATCATATACGCAATGGCATAAAGCGGAAGATACGGGAACCACAGCTGCGCCCCAAGGAACAACGCAATGATAAGTCCGAACAACCCGACAGTGCGGTACCGGAGATGTCCTTCAGCATCATTACCCCGAACCTTGCCATATGCCACAAAGCAATAACAGGATACAACAAACAGGATAGCGATCTGTAATGCAAGCAAAATGCTTCTAAGAGGCAGGGCCTCGTATACACATTCGGAATCTACTGTGAACAGAACAGGGAAGAATATGTTTAGTAAGGTCGCAGCCGTGATAATCGTGGCGACGATTTTGCCTGTCCACACCAGGATACGGACGAATCTGCCTTTTGCCTGGAGATAGTAAAAAACACCGGCAGTCCATAAAACGATACACATAGCCATAACAACAAAGTAAATGGTAGTAACGGCAAACAGGAGAATCGGCTGCTTATAGTACTCGATAACTCCCCACAAAAGGTCTACAACATAGTAAGCCAGCACAGCGAAAAGAAACCGCCTGTAGACCGCCCATGTTTTGACCTCAAACGATTTGTTGTGATCGATGATAATGTTCCGGTTCTCTATGATCAACACCAGAATGGCAATTATATCTATTGCTGCGTAATACATAAGACTCCCGTTTCTCTGTCTTTCATCTCACAATTGGTCATCAATCACCTGAGTAAAGCCATTATACCACAGAGCTCAGGTGTTGCGACGGGACAGATTGTCACTCCCTGCTCCTGTTCTGATAAGGTGTCCTTCCTGGATCGCTGCGAGTGTCGCCACAGCACTGACAAGCACTCCGCTGTATCTCACATCAATAAACGTTAATGTCAGCGGAAGAACAAAAAGAAGTATACCCGTCAGCTTATTCATTACTGTGTGCATGGCAGCCATCTCATGCCGCATTACATACCCGGAGATCAGGTTGACCGCCTTGATCACAGCGATCACGATGATCCAGATGGCGAGCCAGACCGGTACGTGAATGGCCGGGATCAGTTTTATAAGACACACAACGACCAATACAAGATCAGCCGCAGTGTCGAACTTCGATCCAAATCCGCTGACAGTACCGGTCTTCCGCGCAACCGCCCCATCTGCCACATCGCTGATCCCGGCAGTGATATACAAGGCATAGAATGCCGGCGAGAAAGCAGGACAGAACAGCAAAACGATGCTGAGCACTATTCTGATCACGGTTATGATATTTGCCATGTTACAGCGGTGTCTCCAATCCGATCATATTCACGTTATTATGGTGATACACGATAAATCATGGCTACCGTCTCGACATGCGCCGTACACGGGAAAAGATCCACAGGAGTAACACTTCTGACACCATAACAGCCGCCTGCAGTAAGAAGCTTAAGATCTCTTGCCATTGTCGCCGGATCGCAGGAGATATATGAGATCTCAGCGGGTCTGTTCTCAAGAAGTGCATTCACCAGAGAGAACTCCAGCCCCGCCCTCGGCGGATCTACCACGACCATATCGGAAGGAGCTATATCAGCAAGCAGGGAGGTAATCCTGGATGCAGGCTTACATATAAACCCGGCATCCACTCTGGCCGTTAGGGCATTCTCCTTTGCCGATGCGATCGCTTCAGGACTGATATCCACGCCGATAAGCTTCTGTCCTTCCCTGACCATTGACAGACCAATTGTCCCCGTGCCGCAGTACAGATCCCAGAGACGCCCCTCACAGTCATCTGAAGCAGCCAGACCATAAAGCACTTCAGCCTGCGGGACATTTACCTGGAAGAATGCACCTGCTTTCACTTTAAACTTTTGTCCGCAGAGCACTTCGGTATAGTGATCAGCTCCATAGAGAACGACACGCTTTCCGCCCCTGGTCCTCTTCTCTGTAGCCGTATTCGATATCCTCAAAAGGATACCCTCAACTTTGATGCCGGAAAGTTTTCCGGCCATATCTGTTGCCTTAACATATGCTCCTGCATCCCTGATTACCACTTCACTCGGCATATCAGCATAGGATACAAGTTCGATCAGCACCTCGCCCGTTCTCTCGGATCCACGCAGCACAACGCCGTCAAAGAGTCTTGTGGGGTAATCGGAGAAAGCATCAGACAGCACATTTCGAACATATCCGAACACCTCATATTCAAGCGGGGAGTCTTCGACAGGAACATCTGTATTGCTCCCCTGTGACTTGAGGCAGAATCTCCCGTCACGAAGTGAATACTGCATATGATTGCGGTAGTGATAAACACGTTCTGACGGCACGATATCACGCATGATTGCATCAACAAAAGAAGGTTCGAACCCTCCCACTCTCGTGAGACAGTCCCTGACGCGGTCGTGCTTTATCTTAAGCTGCATGTCATATGAGATATGTGCCAGATTGGCACCCGGAACCTCCCCGCCGTAAGGCAGTATCCTGGCATCGGACGAACGCACAAGATCAATACACTTGCCCCGTGCGAACTTATTCTTCTCAGAGGTTATCTCAACCTCGCATATCTCTCCGGGAATTACAGGCGAATCAACAAACAGTTTCTTGCCGGAAGGCAGAACTGCGACTCCTTCGCCGGCCGATCCCAAAGATGTGATTTCTACCGTAAAACTGTCCATGAAGATCAGCCTTTATTCTTGCGGCGCCACTCGCCCACCTCATGCATATCCAGCATCTCCGGGGCATTGTTCTCTATGATATCGAGCGCCGCTTCTATCGCCGTATTCTTGGTTCCTTTCGCAAGGATCCCCTCGAGTTTCTTAGTCTCTTTCTTGTCCTTCTTCGCTTTCTCTTCGGCAACGCGCTTACCATATTCAGAAGCCATATTATCGATATCCTCTGAAGATGCAGGAAGAGTTTTGGAGATGAGATATTCGGAGTACGCATCGCATACTTTGTTAACGTCTGACGAGAACACTATCTGGTCTCCTTTGTCGAGCCACAGCACCTTGTTGCACAGCTCCTTCACCTGATCTATCGAATGGGATACCAGTATCCCCGTCACGCCGCTGTTCAGTATCTCGCGCATCTTGTCACCGCTCTTCTTGCGAAAAGCACCGTCCCCAACAGCCAGCACCTCATCCAGTATGATGATATCCGGATCCACCATACAGCAGATGGCAAATCCGAGCCTTGATTTCATACCGCTTGACAGCTGCCTGAACGGTCTGTCCTGAAAATCCTCAAGTTCTGCGAAGGCGATTATCTCCTCATACATCTCGTCCATGAAAGCTCTTGTATAGCCAAGCATGGCGCCGCGGAGATAAGCATTCTCCTTAACGGTCATGTCACCATCAAACCCGCTTGCAAGTTCCAGCAGCGCCGCAATACGCCCGTTAACACTGATCGTCCCTTCCTTAGGCTCCATGATGCCGGAGATAGCCTTGAGCAGGGTGCTCTTCCCTGCCCCGTTAGTGCCGATTATGCCGAGCATGTCACCGCTTTCGAGAGAGAATGTAACATGCTTATCCGCCCAGAATTCCCTGACCTTGTAATTGCCGGTGATCCTGCGCATTACATATTCCTTGAGACCGATGGCCTTGAGGTCGCCGGTGATATATCTGATGCTTACATCGTTACAGCTGATCACACTTCCCATAGCCACCTCAGAAATAATATACGAACTTGCGGTTGTAGCGCTTATAGAAGAAAGCCCCGGTCAGTGCAAACAGTGCCGCATACAGAAGGCACAGTGCGTGGTACCGGAGCGACGGTACCGTTCCGTCGATAACGATCATTCTGACATACTTGATCATGACATAGACAGGATTCAGAAGGAACAGTCTCTGCACACTTTCCGGAAATCTGTCCACGGTATAGAAGATAGCCGACACGTATGTCAGCAGCGTGAGAAATACCGAATACAGATACTTCACATCCCTGAAGAACACATACAGTGCTGACAGGATCATTCCGATTCCCAGGTTCATTATCACAAGGCACAGTATGGGATATATCAGCATCAGGAAGCTCACTCTGAACGTGATGTGATCGATAATACAGAACACAAAGAACACGACTAACGTCAGTCCGAAATTAACAAGCGACGACACATTCTTCGAGAACAGGAACAGGTACTTCGGGACGTTGATCTTGTTGATGACCGATGCGTTGCTGATCATGGAGGTCATGCCATTGTTTGTGGCTTCTTTGAAGTATGCCATGATGATATTGCCGGCGAACAGATAGATGGTGTAATGCGGCGTCGTTCTGCCAAAAAACTCGGTAAACACCAGCTTCATCACAAGAAGTGTCAGAAGCGGTGACAGCACGCTCCATGCCATTCCGAGTATGGTGCGCTTATACTTATGCTCAAAGTCGCGCTTGACCAGCTCCTCGAACAGGAACCTGTTGGATGCGAATCTCGATAAAGATCTCTTAGCTGACTTTATTGCGGTACCCAAATCACTGTCTCCCTCAGTAAACTACGCGCCATAATACCACATCAGAAGCTTTTATGGTACTTCTCACCCTTAAACTTCGCCTTCAGCAGAGCCTCAGCCTTCTCTATGGTATTCTCCCCCGTCGTCGTATACCAGGGAAGCACCTTGATATCACTGTGCCTGATCTCTCCCTGTTCAATCATATGATCGAGCCACACATTGAACAGCAGTTCCGATATCCTTCCCGGATACCTCTTATCGAAATCATCCATGCCGCTGCTGTCGACCCTCAGCGTCAGTTCGTACAATATCCGGAAGAGCCATGTCAGATACTGATCGGCAACATCTCCGCGAAGGATCATCATGTTGAACATGTATCCTGACGATTTTCCGAGTGCTCTGTCAAAGCTCTTCAGGTATTCTGGGCACAATTCCGCCAGCACTTTCTCACATTCATCCAGAGTGGCACTGCCATGCGTCTGGCAATAATGAGCTTTCAGTGTATCTACAAAATATTCGCGGGCTGTTGGCACAAAGATCTTTTTCTTTTTGAGATACTTCGCAATATCTTCGTAACTGATGGCGCCCTTGCGCTTAGTTCCGAACAGTCTCCTGTAGTGTACAAGTCCGATGAAGCTATCCTCTTTTGTGATGTCCGGCAGGTTCTTCCAGCCCCAGTAGAGAGCGGTCAGCTCACTGTACATCGGATTCAGAAATGAGATGTTCTCCCCTTCGTTATCGGCAGTAAAACCATCCGGTACCGTCTCATGAAGAGCACTGCCAGCAAAGACCGGAAGATACATCTCCCCCTCCGGCATTGGAGCCTCTTTGTGCGAAGCTACGATAATCCTGACATTCACTTTATCACCCGACATGTGTACATTATATCATCTCCATGTGATAAACTCTGACATATGGATGACTACTTAAAGAATATATCAAGAAGACTTCAGGCAATGGCTCAGGCGGGCCTTCTGTATTCTAAGGACAAATTCGATATCGAACGCTATCACGAGATCATTGATATAGCGGCTGATCTTATGTCCCATGAGACGGGCGGGGAAGGCGGTATGAGCAAGGAGGACGTGAGAGAGCTTTTCGAGCAGAATGACGGGTATCCCACACCCAAATGCGATCTGAGGATGGCCGTTTTTGATGATGAAGACCGCATCCTGATGGTCATGGATTACGATGGCAAATGGACTCTGCCGGGAGGCTGGTGCGAATACGATCACACCCTTCGTGAGAACGTCGCCAAAGAAGTGATTGAAGAGTCAGGAATCAAGGTCGAACCGGTGCGTCTGGTGGCAGTCCTCGACCACAAACGCAATAATAATCCGAAGTCGTTCTTCAGTTCCTACAAGTTCATAGTATTGTGCAGACCTCTTGATGACGGGGCTTTCGTGCCGAATATCGAGACTACGGAAGCATCGTATTTTGCCCTTGATGAGCTGCCGGAATTCAACGAGCACAAATGCAGCCTTGAGCAGATAAAGATGTGCCTTAAGGCGAAACATTCAGAGCATTGGGAGACTGTCTTTGATTAAGCTTTTTGTTACTCTGTCTGTACATATATCCAGGCTTGCCGAACTTGTCAGGGATCTGAAGATCTGCGGCACAACATTGGGACGCTTCGTCCCGACACCCTATGCGGCCAGCCATGGAGCGACAGGCTCACAGTCAGTCCCATATCTCGGTCTTGAGGATCTGTTCGAGAACCATAAGCTCGGCCCGGACGACTCATTCATAGATATCGGCTGCGGCAAAGGGCGTGTACTCGCATATATGGTCAGCAAAGGTGTCCCTTGCAGTCTCGCAGGAGTAGAGATCAATCCCGAGGTAGCTTCAGTTGCCCGCCAGTGGAGTGCCCGTTATTCTCAGATCAGCATCATTACGGGTGATGCCTTCGAGCTCGATTACAACAACTACACCGTACTGTTCATGTACCGGCCGATGGAGACTGATGCGTTCATATCATTTGTCAACAAGCTGGAGAGAGAACTCCGCCACAGGATAATGCTGTATTATTATGCCGATTCCGAATCCGGTTACTACCTCAATGACCGTCCCGGATGGCATCTTATCTCGCGTCATGAGATATTCAGAGAGCGTGGTCTTTATATCCATAAGGAGCCGCAGAGGTATTCCGTATGGTCATACCAGCCGGCTCAGGAGATTATCTGATCGATAACTCTATCCAACACTCTTGAGTCGATCGGAATCCGGTCAGTCTCGAACAGCATGAACAGATTAACTCCAAGAATGATTCCGCTCATGGCATATTTATTGGTCCTGATCACAAGGCTGTTGGCATATCTGGGATCATCCAGCATTCCGCTGTGCTCCAGGTACCGTTCCTCCCTCGTACGCATATTCAGTATCGTAAAATCGGGGTGCACGATCACATTGTTCTTCAGCTTGTGCGGGCACTCGTATTTATAAGCTACATTCCTTCTGAAAAGTCTGTCCGCAATGATCTTCTCCGACTTCGACCGCACCCGTTCACCCTTGTCAGTTATGATCACCGGCACATCATCACCTATAGGCTTTGGCGTATATGGTGTATTCTCCCACTTCCGCAGGAACTCTTCATCCGTCATGATTATCGGGTTAATACTGCATCCTCTCGCCTCAACTGTATTCCCGATCACGTCCTCGAAAGGAATATCAGGGTATCTGTTCAGTGTCTTGATCAGGAGTTCACGTTCTTTAAGCGCGGCAGCAAGTACCTTCTGATCGTAGCGCTTCTGTATGAGACGTGCGATGATGGGGTCGGAATCAGGAATGTATGTACCTGTATTATTTCCTCCGGAAGTCACATGATAATGACGTGTTATCCCTTTTTCCTGCACTACCCTGATCCTTCCTTCGGGCACATCATTAAGCTTACTTTCTTCTATTGCAATTGCCTTATCCAGGCGTTTTATTCTGTTCTCAATTGCATTTCTAAATCTATTCAGAGACATAATTGCACCTCAGCGAATTGTTCGATTAGTTACATTATAACTGGTGTCAACAGAAAAAGTGTCTCAACTTTCCGATCTGCATTGCATTATGGACTCATTTTGCCGTTATTGAGATATGGGTCCATGATGATGGACTCATATCAAAATTATTCAAATATAGGTCCATGGTTAATGCGGTGTGTAAGAATGATGGTGGCAAATATTTGTAATAAAAAACTTATTTGTGATATGAGTTGAATTGATACTATGGCGCAGTACACTTAGGATGGCCTTTTTGAGAAGATTTATGGACCCAAATTATAATTATCGCAAAAAGAGTTGAACTGGATGGACCTGTTTTGCAAATATTGAGATTTGGGTCCATGCTGATAAACTCATATCAAGATTATTCAAATTAAGGTCCATAGTTCATGTGGTGTATTACCATGCGGCGGCAAATATCTACAAAATAAAACACATTTATGATATGCGTGGAACTGCCATGATCACACAATACACCCAGGCCGACATTTTCGAGATGTTTTATGGACCCAAATTATAATTACTTCAAAATGAGTCGAACACAATGGACCTGTTTTGCAAATATTGAGATTTGGGTCCATTTGCGGGTTTTACACAGCTAACCTTCCACCTTCCAGCTCACCAGCACAAATACCTGCACGCCTTCACCGCGGCCGAATCCGGTAAGCCCCTCTCCGGTGGTTGCAGTGATCCCTACAGAAGATGCGGGTATATCCAGCAAAGTAGCGATGCGTGACTTCATGGCAGGAATGTGCGCCTTAAGCTTTGGACGCAGGCATTCGATGGTGGCAGACACATGGAGAATGGATGCACCGTGAACTGACTTAAGTGCTTCCTTCAGATAGACAGTACTGTCCTTGATGCCATCCTCGAGGCAGATCTTATCCGCAGCGCCGCCCAGCACATTAACTCCCGTATATCCGGAAATAGCATTTGTCAGTGCATGCAGAAGCACATCTCCATCACTGTTTGCGACAAAAGGATGATCATAGGGAACCTCCACGCCGCCCAGCATGATAACGCCGGATTCATTATTGTCTTCACCGAAACGATGGCTGTCCTGACCTATTGTAGTTATATAGTATTCACTCATCACTGTAACCTCGTGTAATCGAATTTCGTGCCGCAGCCCTCAAGCCATGACACAACATCATCAAGCGACCACTCCTCATAATTATACCCTTCAAAACGGCTTATCTCATCCCCGCCTCTGACGACAACAAATTCAGGCACACTATTGATCGAGTACCGTGCGGACAACTCCGGATCTTCCATTACATCGACAACAACGACATACATGTCTCCCCAGCAAGCCTGCGCCATATCCTCAACCCCTGCCGTAATGCCGAGAAGCTCGGTGGCCATGGAATTGTAGAAATAAAACATGATCTTATTATCCGAAGCGATCAGTCCGTCAACATCAGTAACGGCCCGGTACTGTATCCCACACTCATCTTCACCCTCCACAGGCTCATAGACAAGAACCGACACAGGAGCCTCATAATCATAACCACCGGTAAAACTGTCGATCCCCGAAGAAGCAGCAGAAGCGGACGGCTCGGAAGCCCCGGAACTGCATCCGGTCAGAATACAGAATAAAAATGCCAGAATAAGCGGCACACAGATCAACCGGTCAGAACGCCTTGATCTCTGCATGTCCATCCTCGATGATGATGTATGAAGGAACAGATCCGTTCTTGGGTATAGACGGTGAGCCCGGATTCATATACCTGATACCGCCTTCAATCACTTCATCTGCAACGATATGAGTGTGACCGCACAGCAGGATACTTCCGGAAGACAGACACTCCGGCATATGCGACGGGTTGTACACATGACCGTGAGTGGCAAAGATAACCAGAGACCCTGAAACAATATATGCATAATCAGCCATTATGGGGAACTTCAGGACCATCTGGTCAACTTCAGTATCACAGTTACCCCTCACGGCAATGATCGAATTGCGCATCGAATTCAACAGTTCGGTTACAGCCTGCGGATCGTAATCCTGTGGAAGCTTATTGCGCGGACCGTGGTAGAGCAGATCTCCAAGCAACAGCAGCTTATCTGCTTTCTCAGCATAAAACCTGTCTGCGATCTGCTGAGCCCAGCCGATGGATCCGTGGATGTCAGATGCTGCCAGTATTCTCATCAACGATCAGTTCCTCATCCGGGAGAGCACAAGGGACCGGCTTCTCAGCCACCATCTGCTGCGGCATCTTATTGGCTGTAGCACGGTAATATGTATCTCTTATTGTCTTGATGGCACTGTCATAAACATTGTGCATACCACCGACATCAATGGTACGCAGAAGTCTCTTCTCGAAAATATTAAAGCTCTTTACAAGTCCGAACATCTTGTCACTGGCGATATCACGCGTCTTAAATGCCGCATCCTTGCCCGATGCCACAAAAGCCTTGAAATACTCGCGTTCTTCCGCGCGGTGCCTCCGGGCAATCTCGTTCTCTTCTTCCTTGTGATCATTTACCAGCTTGCGGTATGAATCGTAAGAATCCTTGATCGGGCTCTCCACTTCCATGATCGTATCGACTGTACCGTAGATATTGCCTCCGATAAAATCAGATGCAGTCTTAACAGAAGCCGAGAACTTATTGAATGCATCGAGCTTATTGGAGAATCCGATAATAGCTGCAACGGATGCAACAAGATCGATCACCATGATCACCGAGAATACACAGTTGAGGCCTACGTTTACGGGATATGTCATCCAGTGTATCACCTGAACAACGGCGGGATGCAGCGCATATATACCGAGTGTGCCGGCGATACCCCAGTAAAGGAAGAACCTCAGACAGATAAAACCGTGGAAATTGAACTTATAGTTCGTATAATCCCACCATCTCAGATGGAAGATATGATACAGGATAACGCCTGCAATAAGCTCGACAAAAGTACATGCACCGGCAGCGCCGAAGAATATTACCGCCACATTATCTTTCAGCGGTTCAAAGAACCACAGTGCAGTATAAAATCCTAATCCGTAGACGGGGCACATAGGTCCGTTAAGGAATCCCCTGTTTATAAACTGTCCCTCTGTGACACCGTAATAGATAACCTCAACGATCCATCCGATAAAGCTGTAGATGAAGAACATCATCAGCGATTCGGGAAAGGAATACGGTAAAAACCATTCGATCATTAACCCTCTTTTACCGCCTTCATTACGCGGTATCCTCCGTCTATCCCCAGAGTCACACAGTTACCGAACAACTCCAGTAGTTTTTTCTCTGTGGACGGAGCACCCTGCTTGCGCTGCAGCACTGCGTAGAGTGCACCACCATTATTCATCCGTTCGTATGCTTCTTCATAGAACCTGAACACCACAGCCTTTCCGGCCCTCACCGGAGGGTTTGTGGCTACAACATCAAATTTTACACTATTATCGAGGTTATCTAAGACATCACTTTGAACAAAATCAACCTCTACATTGTTGCCCAAAGCATTCTCTCTTGCCAAAGAAACCGCCCTGGAATTCACATCGACGCCATAACAGTCATATCTCATGAACTTGTACTTAAATACTGTCCCAACGACTCCGAATCCACAACCCAGATCAAGAAAAGCACCGCCGTCCCGTGCATCACGGCGCACATCGGCGATTACCTCCCTGATCATAAGATCGGTGCCGAAGTCCACTTCCCGCCTGGAGAAAACGTTGCTGTCAGTCACGAATCTGAAATTTGTTCCGTCGACCCTGTATTCTATTATGCGCCTGTCTGAAGGTGCATCAGGTCTCTCGTCATAGTAATGAGCCATTCTAAATCCTCTCCGCCGGCAGGATCACATCATGCTCTTGAGCGTATCCTGCATCTTCATCAATGCAGTCGTCCTCGACCAGGGCATCTCATCTGTCTGCCTTCTGCCGGCACTTATCGCCCTGGTGCACGCCTTGACCTCGAGTGCATATCCGTTAGGTTTGGAATCGTCTCTCACGACTTCCTCGAGGATCCTGCCTTCTTTATCATAAAGGACTGCTCTCTCGTAGTTATTGATATTCACCAGCCGTATCCTTCCGTTCGTTCCAACGATGCTGCCGTCCTTATCAGTTGCAGCACACATTGTAACATATGAAGCTGCAACGGACGATCTGTCCTGATTCTCCAATGTGTAGAAAACATCTTTCTCTACACCGGAATTGATCCTTCTTGCATAACAGGAAGTGGCAATAAGATCCTCCCCGAGTATGCTCATGGCCAGATTGGTCGTATATACGCCAAGATCAGGATATGAACCTCCGCCCATCGTAGGATCCGTAAGCCTTCTCGTATGCTCGATATCGTACCCCAGATTTGAAGAGATATACTTGACCTTGCCGATCTTTCCTTCTTCTATCCATCCGAGCATCGTCCTGTGTATCGGCATAAAGCATGTCCACATGGCCTCGCATACCAGAACGCCCCTTCCGACAGCCTCCCTGAACACCTCTGCTGTTTCCTCCGAATTCATCGCGAAAGGCTTCTCCACCAGCACGTTATGTCCTGCCCTTATGGCAAGCAGCGCATTCCCGTAATGGCAATGGTTCGGAGTAGCTATATATATCAGGTCCAGATCCTCTCTTACCAGTTCTTCATAAGAACCGAAAGTCATGGCAGACTTACAATGCTTAAGTGCAAAATCTTCCGCCTTTGCAAGCGACCTGGAAGCCACAGCTGTAACCTTGTGGTCAGGCAGTTTCTTGATACTGTCAGCCATCACTCCTGCAATGTGACCTAATCCCATGATACCGATCTTGTACATATGATCATCTCCTGTATCCGATGCGCGCTGCTGCTGACCTTTACCGCCTTATTGTACAATAAAATGGTGTATAATGACACTTATGAAGCAACACAGGAATGTACTGATATCCGCGATAGCAACCGTAACTGTAATACTCGCTGTTTTGATCAGCTCGTTTCTTGTCCTTAAGGACAGCAACGGAGGCAATGAGCAGCAGGCAGATCTGTCCTCCATGACAAGTGAATATGCAGCATTCAGCGGCGGCACATGGACATACGGCGGCGGGCTTCCTGAAGGAGAAGACAGCATCGCACTTATCAGAGGTCCTTATATCTCACTTCCTGCAGGGACATATACTGCTCATGTCAGTTATTCCTCAACAGAGACAGATGCAATAAAGCTTTTCTCTGCCGCAGCTCCTGACAGCATCGTATCATCCAATGTCAGGCTTGAACCATATCTCAACGGTTTTGATTTTGACTTTGAACTGAAGGAAGATATCAGCGATCTGGAATTCGCTCTTATCTACACCGGAGGAGAAGTAACACTTGACGGCATCACAGTGAGAATGAACAACAATAATGCCCGCAGGATCGTAATGACAGTCGATCTGCTTCTTACTGCAGGACTCATTATATTTCTTCTTCGCGGCATTATCTCAAAAGACATCAAGGGGGCGCTGGTCATCCTGGGGACAGCACTTCTTATCAGTGTGCCTCTTGTCTTTCCCGAACTGTCCCACGGGCATGACCTGAACTTCCACGCGGTAAGGATAGAGGGTATTGCTCAGGAACTCGAATACGGACAGTTCCCCGTCAGGATGAGTTCCCTCTGGATGGGCGGGTACGGGTATCCGGTATCGATATATTACGGTGATATCCTTCTATATTTCCCTGCCATTCTCAGGATCTTCGGATTCAGTATCAATGCGTCATACAAGATATATCTGCTGGCAGTCAATATAATGACATCGGCGGTCTCATATGTATGTTTCAAGAAGATCTTCAGTGACTTCAGGATCACGGTTATCACGACACTTCTGTACTGCACGGCAGCCTTCAGGTTCGTTGACTGCTATGTAAGAACTACAGCCGGTGAGATCGCGGCTCTCGGCATACTTCCTCTCATCGCGCTGGCTGTTTACAGGATATACAGAGATGACCCCGGCAACAGCGGCTATATGACCAACTCTATACTTCTCGCCGCCGGAATGTCCGGTCTCATCCTGACTCATCTCATAACCACTGAGCTTGTCGTGTTTATACTTGTGATAACAGTGCTCATAATGTTCAGAAAGACATTCAGGAAGAAGACTCTCCTTTGCCTTGTCACAGCTGTATTCTGGTCTGTGCTCTTTACGTTGTCATTTACCGTGCCGTTTTTCCACTATTCATCATCCGTGGAGACGTATATCCAGGCATGGATGAAATACGATTCCGGGCGCAATATCCAACAGGTCGGAGCATCACTCTACGAGCTCATCAGGTTCTGGGGGAACTGGTTCGGTATGGGTAATGACAGCAGTACGAGAATGAGCCTTACCCCGGGACCTCTTCTGCTTGCCGGGATCATACTAGCCATAGCATTGATGATCATACGCAAGGGCAACAGGAAGATCTATATGCTGACCGGACTCTCACTCCTGACACTTTTCCTGTCGAGCAATCTCTTTCCCTGGGATCTTCTCGAGGCACTTCCTATGGGAGAGACTCTCGTTGCCATACAGTTTCCCTGGAGATATCTTGGCATTTCCATAATTCTCCTTACCCTTCTTGCAGGAGAGGCTTCTGATGTACTGTTCAGGAATAACGCAAAGGCAGCAATCCCGGTTACAGTGGCGGTTACAGCTGCGGCAGTCGCCATATCTGCCGTATTCACGATCCATTACCGGAGTGAAGCTTACAGATCACACTTCTACGATACCCATTCCCTCGTGATCGGCAATCTCGAAGATGCCGAATACCTGATGACCGGCACCGACAAGAGCACGCTCACCTATGAACCTGTCATTGACAGCGGAACGGTTGAGATGACCGGACGTGAGGGCACATATATGAGAATCCGCACGGTGACGGATAAGAGGGCTTCTGTGAGTGTGCCTGTTTTCGCGTATCCGAATTATGAGATCACAGGCGGAGGAGAGATCACAAAAGGTGAGAACAACATGATCACTTTCGAGGTGCCTGAAGGTGACAATATTACGGAGATAAGATATAAGGCTCCCGCATTCTACAGAATAGCGGAAGCCGTAAGTGCCATTTCTGTTGCCGCTGCTGCGGTGTATTGTGTAAGAAGATCAAAGATCAGCCGAGAAGGATCTGTCTGACCTTCTCTTCCATATCCTCTTTGTCGATCACATCAGTATGACGGATCTCAAGCTTGGGAAGATCCTTTATGCTCTGAGGGATCTCAAGACCGCTTTCCTCAGCCAGTTCAGCAATAACAGTCTCGTTGGACCTGCCGTTGCTGTATCCCTCACCTCTCAGCGCATCCATAACTGCAGGAGCGAACTTGAAGGGAGATGCTGTTGAAGCAAATACGGTCTTGTGCTCGTCACCTGATCTCTGGTGATATCTGTTGTAGATATTGAATCCTACAGCTGTGTGCGTATCGATCACATGATCGGTCCTGTCATATACATCGAGGATCGTCTTATATACGCCCTTCTCATCCGCAAACCCGCCTACGAACATTCTGTGAAGGATCTTGAGAGTGTTGCCGTCAACAGTATATGTTCCGTTGGTATAAAGGGCATTCATCCACTCAACGACGAGCCCGGGATTGCAGCCGGTAACCTCATAGAGGAGCCTCTCAAGATTGGATGAGATCAGGATATCCATAGAAGGGGATGTGGTCTTGTAGAACTCCCTGTTACGGTCATATTTGCCGTTGTTGAAGAAGTCGCACAATACCTTGTTCCTGTTGGAAGCACAGATGAGCTTGTGGATCGGAATACCCATCTGCTTGGCAAACCAGGCTGCAAGGATATTGCCGAAGTTTCCTGTAGGAACAACAATATTGATGGCCTCGCCCATCTCGATCTTATCGAGTCTCAGGAGTTCCACATATGAATAGACATAATATGCGATCTGCGGAACAAGACGTCCCCAGTTGATCGAATTGGCGGAGGACAGTCTTATCCCGCCCTTGGCCAGATCCTGCGCGAAAGCATCGTCCGCAAATATCTTCTTGACACCCGTCTGGGCATCATCAAAACAACCGTTAACGGCAATGACATGAGTATTATTGCCGCCGGTGGTGACCATCTGAAGTTTCTGTGCCTCCGATACTCCGCCTGTAGGATAGAATACTATTATCTCCGTTCCCGGAAGATCCTTAAATCCCTCCAGGGCAGCCTTGCCTGTATCTCCTGAAGTTGCAGTAAGGATACAGATTTTGTCCTTAGCGCCTGTCTTGGCGATGGAGGCCGTCATGAGATGAGGCAGGAGCTGCAGAGCTACGTCCTTGAAAGCGCACGTGGGACCATGCCACAGTTCCAGGATGTATTCCCTGTCGTTATATTTATTCATCTGAACGAGGGGAACTGTATTCTCGCCCCACTTTTCCTCGTCGTATGCCTTTGAAGTGTAGTCAAGAAGCTCCTCTTCAGTAAAATCATCCAGAAACTTTCCGAGGACCTTGGCGGAGATCTGGTAGTACTTCATCTCCTTCATCTCCTCGATGTCGCCTCTTGACAGCTGCGGAATCTCTTCAGGTACAAAAAGACCGCCGTCAGGAGCAATACCGAGGATGATCGCCTCAGCTGCCGAATACTTCTTCTCAAAACCTCTCGTGCTCACATATTTCATATATCACTCTGCCTCCTGTGGCTGTGATGGCGTTGCTGTGCCATATTTTGCGTTATATTCCTGAAGGATAGAATTAACCTCAGGATCTTCCTTATTCTGTTCGAGCAAATCTATGATAAATTCGACCTTGGCTTCATTATCCGATGCATTATTGATCTTCCTGGAGACCGGTATGATAACGAAGATGATCAGGCAGATAACAGCTGCTGCGATCAGTACTCCTATACCGATCCTAAATCCGAGCCTCGCCTTATCCCCGGGTGTCATCATGCTCTCGATATCGATGTTATCGGAGGCCTGTTCATCGCCTCCTGAAGCAGAGCGCATCATGATGTCACGGCGCTCTTTCTCTGATGCCATCTGGAAAGAATTGATGCTCTTGGATGCCTTCATGAGGATGGGCGCCTGATAGTTCTGCCTGTCCGCAGGAGATCCCCCTTCAGCCATCTTTGCATTCTTCATCTTGTCGGCAAAATTGACAGGCGGAAGCTCGCTTGCAGGTATCTTTGTGTCTTCCTTACACTTGCGGAGAGCATCCTGGGCAATGGTCAGATACTGTTCATGACCGAGTGTATTGTTGATGGCGAACTCAAGGCTCTGTATAGCCCTTGCAAACTGTCCCTCCCTGGCAAGGCACAGACCGAACAGCAGCGCCGTGTCACCCCATTGCGGATACTTTGTGATGAGCGGTTTTAAGAAGATCTGCGCCACATCGGTGCCGTCACCCTTGGCATTGATAAGGGCACGGTTGAACTGCCTGATGATGTTGGCCTTCTCCTCAACGCTTACATCGAAGAGGATAAGGTCCTTCTCCTCAATAGGGCTTATCGCCAGTATAAGACTCAGATAGTCATGCATCAGCTAATCCTCTCAGTACTCCTCTCACCTGTCCGCACAGATAGAGCGATCCGGTGACAATGAGCGGCATTCCGTCTTTAATTGACATCGACCAGGCGAGTTCTGACGCCTCTTCAGGGATATCAGATATACCCCGGTCAATCGGTTTATTATACACTTGTTTAATAATATTATAAAGATTATCAGGATCCGCAGTCCTGGGATTGTTAACCCTCACCGGCCACACCTGACCAATATCGATACCCGCATCACGGTATTCACTGATTATCCCGCTGATATCCTTGTCCTTCATCACTCCGATAATAAGCCTCACCGGCCTCTGTATCAGCTTTCCGCCATCAAGTCTCCCGTACACAGAAGCGAAGGAACGGGCCCCCTGAGGATTATGACCACCATCCATCATCGCGAAAGGGGATACAGATATTACCTCTGCCCTGCACTTCCATACAGTCATTTCTATGCCGCGGACGATCTGCTCCCGCTGCACCTCTTGACAGATAGCCAGTACCGCATTCACCGCGATCCTGCAGTTGAGACATTGATGATGACCAAGAAGCGATGTATCCGCAGTAACTCCCTCGGGTTCAGGCAATGTAATCCTCATGCGGTAATCCCCGGTATATACCTCTTCAACATCTTCAGCTGACACAAACTTTAACGGGCATCCCCTCTTCTCTGCCTCCTCCGCAAGGACTTCCCTGACCGTCTCATCTTCAGGTGCGGCACATATCACGGGACAGCCTTTGCACATTATTCCCGCTTTCTCTCTGGCGATCTTAGCAAGTGTATCTCCCAGGAATCCCGTATGATCCAAAGCAATTGGCGTGATAACAGCCGCTTCGACCTTCCCGAAAACATTAGTGGCGTCAAGTCTGCCCCCCATGCCTGTCTCTATCACGGCATACTGAACATTCTCCCTCGCAAAGTGTTCAAGAGCAATGGCGGTGGTTATCTCATACTCTGTGGGATGCGCCTGACCTCTGCTTACCATATCTTCGGAAGCTCTCTTCACCAGCGCAATAATATCTTCAAGAGCATCATCCGGGATCTCCTCGTACGTCTCATCAGTGAGCCTCCTGTCCAGTCCGGCGGGACCGTCAATGACAGTGATGCACTCGGAGAACCTTTCGAGATATGGAGAAGTAAAAAGACCGGTCCTGAAGCCTGAAGCAGCCAGGATAGATGCCGTAAATGCTGCGACTGAGCCTTTACCGTTTGTTCCTGCTATGTGGACAACGCGAAGCCTCCGCTCAGGATTTCCGATGATCGAGAGGAGTTCCTTTATCGTATCAAGTCCGGGACTTATGCCGAACCGTGATGCTTCTTCCAGGAAATCAGGCTTCTTCTGTGACTTCTTTTGTTCCATAATCCTTAAGGTCTTCCTTCTTGAATACGAAGATCTTACTCATTACATAGTTGGCAACAACGACGAATATGGAATTCAGGACTTTGATGAGATAAAGGTATGTGAAACTGAAAGACCCGATAACAAACATGGCTGTCTCTTTGGGAATGCCGAATCCGCTCTCGCAGATGGCGATCATCAGCGAGAAGATACCAAGCTCTATAACAAGGAACGATACGACTCTTGCTGCGGCAAAGCTCAGGAGTTCCCTTATGATACTGCCTGACGATCTGAATACGAATATCCTGTTCGTCACATAAGCAGCAACAACAGCAAGTATCCATGCAATGATCTGATTGAGAAGGACCATGAGATCAAACTCGTATCCGAATATGGAGAGATTGACTTCCTGTGTTACAAGAAGATCAAAAACCAGGAAAGATACAGTATTGACTACGGTGGTAAAACCTCCGCAGACAAGATACATAAAGATCTTACGGAATTTCTCCTGTCCCTCGGTAAGGTGTTCTCCACCAAAAAGAACGGTCTTGATCGCTCCCATCTGTATCTCCTTGCTCTTTTATACTCTTCTGGGTCTCGGATTGTTGCGGTGCGACATTACTCTGTGCACTACGATTACGATCACCACAATAAAGACCGCCTCCACAGCCGCAACGATCATAAAGACCATCAGTAGTGCACTATACGCCTTCTCGGCGGTTCTGTCCACAGGTACATATCTCCGGAACATATTATCTTCGCTGTCATATGAATAGAATCCGGCAGTTCCGGTCTCATCCATGAGATAGCATACGAACTGATCTTCGCTGTCGCGGTATCCGATAAAGAGCTTGCCGTCTATCTCCTCGTTGGCTGCAGTAAAATCCTTGGGGATCTTCAGATCCTCAGGCATATCAGCCAGTATCAGGATACTGCTCTTGCGGACAAGTGTCTTCTCCGGACTATAAGGCATCACAGTCTTAAGATCGGAATTGTAAAGATAGAGCCCCGGCGGATTCTCGCCGTCATAGAGATACACAAGAACGCTGGATACGCCGTCTCTTGAATACACGGGAACCGGGAAATTATTTATATTCTTTATCTTCTGCGAGAACCCCTCAGGCGCAGTAAACCCCTGCGGGAAATCAAGAAAAGTATAAGAATTCCCGTCATAATCCGCCACCACCGCATTCTCGGGGACATAGCTCTCCTTGCGGACAAGATTCACATGATATTCCTTTGTAGTTACGCCATCCTGTGCAGTTACGGTAACCGTAACCTGATTATTGCCTATCTGAAGGTTGTTGTTGCCGCTTATGATGATGCTCGCCCACAGATTGGACGCATTTGCGGTCACGGGAACATCAGTCACCGCACGCTCAACCACTGCCGAATACTCTGTGACATCGGGTGAGAAAGAAGGTTCAAGAACAGCATTATTAATGCTGAGTAGCACCAGATTGGCATCATCGGAAACCTTGTCGCTTATGGTAACACTGATCGAATTATCGACTACCGTGGATATCTCCTCCCCGTTGGCATCCCGGAATTCACCGGCGTCCTCGATCCAGAACGGGATCTGTCCCGAAGCATCCTGCCTGATCCTGAAATTAACCGAGAACAGGACCATCTGTGAGTCAGAACTGTAAGCCACGTTTGATTCCACTGCGGCTCCATCCTCATTGCCGGTCTCCTGATAATACTGATCGAAAGCAGTAACATTGACGAAGTTGTCATCCTGTGTCGTGTTATACACAAATGACGAGATCTCGCTGCCCATATCGATCGACAGATACTCAGCTATCTGAGCATCATAATGTATCTTCATGGGGCCAAAACTGATGATCGATGGAAAGTTGTCTGCTGTTACCGATATCGTGAGCACATCTCCGATGCCGGGTTCAGTGTTGCTCGCCTTAACAGACAGGTTGATGAGGCTGTCAGCATGTGCCTCAGTATTGACGGCAGCAGATAAGAAGCACAGGATGACCGGGAGTATCAGCATCCCGGACATGATCCTTATTAATCTGTTCATCTTAACCGGTCTTTCCATCAAGGCGCAACTCCAAACTCCGCCGGCATATTCCTGTAAACCGGTATCACGAACTCGAATGTGTTATTGAGCTGGTCGGTATTCAGGTAACTCTTATAATACCTGTAACCCTCAGAATATGCCATCATGATATATCCTGCATACTGGTGATCATAATTTGTGGTACCGTTATTGACCACGTCAAACTTCTGGAAATACAGAGTATCCTGACCATTATCGATATAGCCTGCCGCGATCCACAGAGCTCCTCCGGTAATCGCCTTGTATATCGAATCCCATGGCAGCATGTATGACTTCTCTTTGTCCGTTATCTCCATCTTATCAGGGTCATTGCCCCATCTCGCATATTTGGCACCATTGAGGACGGGCCCGCCTTCAGATGTGGATGCATAAGATCCGATATTGTAGTAGTTATAGTATCCCTCATACCCCTGAACTGTTCCTGTGGCAAGATCAGACTGGCCATAGTATCCCATCTCCTGCAGTATCCTGCTGGCAAGGAGATAAGGTGACACTCCGCTCGTCTCGGCGGCATCGTAGATGGCAGCTGCATAATCGTATTCGTCAGTATCCATAAATGATCCTTTGATCATTGACTTTATGCCGTCGAGAGTGTGATATGCCGGATTGAAGGACTGTCTCTCGAACATGAAGACGCGTTCTAACGTAAGGAAATTACGGGGATCAAGGTAATAATTGACGACTTCCGTCTTGACCGCCATCCAGTCGGGCGCATCGTATATCCTTGATTCTGGTCTTACATAAGTGGGGTTGTAAGTATTTGTTGCAAGGCTCCTTCCGCCTGAGTCTTCCACAGCAAGCGCGTCCCTGTAATCAATACCGGTGTCATAGCAGGTGAATACATATTCCGGATGCACAAGATGCAGCAGAAGAAGTCCGCTGTAATACGATTCCGGGAACTTGGACAGTGTGTTCTTATAGAAGTCACTGTCATCACTTCCGCACAGGATGCATATCGTGTATTTATTTGTCTCTCCGTTGAACGACCTGACAGTTATCCTGATATTATTAAGACCGTGGGAGAGCTTCAACACGCCATTGTCCCCCACTTTAGGCTCGATCTCAACGGAAGCCGCATAACCCTCAAATGCATCTGCCGTTATCTTTACTGGAGCCTCCGACTCCATGTAGTATGCGTAATCACAGATCTCGGGCTTAAAAACAGGCCATATATTATGTTTGCTCTCATCTTCAGCCGACAGTATGTCGAGCTTTACAAGAGCACCGTTAATAGGCAGGAGTTTTACGTCGCCGGGTTCATCCTCATAAGTATTGAGTTCCGAATCGACAAGTCTCAGAAGCTCATCGGTCTTCTCTACAACTGCCATATATGTACCGTTATAGTATGCAACCTCAGCTGACTGCACCATCATATATTCAATATTATCGTGATCTGCGGGACAGTATGTTCCGGGTTCGACTCTGACAAAGAAGCAGTTGGAAAGGCCTGCAATTCCTGTCTGTTCGGAGGCTTTCGCCACGTCCTGCGCCTTGCCCCTCAGTGCCTCATTCTCCAGCCTTGCGTTGTCATTGGTTCCTATATGGTTTCCGAACATGTCATACATGGATACCTTTATGTCCCCCGTGGGAGCAATAAAGTTAATGTAAGCATCCCTGTTCTCACAGTTAAGACGGTACCAGGATGCGCTCTCACCTGCCGGGAGAACGCCTTCATATACCCTGTCATTGGATATTGTATCGAACTCTGGTATATCGATCATCCCTCCATCGACTACTCCGCTGTTGCCGTTCCCAGTCCTCAGAATGAGCTTTATATCGTGATCCCCCGGCCTTGCCTCTGATGTATCCCATGCTATGGAATATGCACCTTCAGCAGCCGGATCATCCTCCCGGGTAAGATAACCGTGACAGAGTTCACCGTCGAGAAGTATATCCGCTCTGATGTCCTTACCGCTGTACTTCATGGAACCGGAAGCTTTACTGATGCCCATCAGTATCCTCTTATCCCTGGCAAAGTCCTCTGTGATCACAACATCCTCCGGCCGTTCACCGCTGCTCGTGGTGATCTTGCCTGTAGCCTTGAATCTCAGTCTGACATCTCCGGCCATATCGCTGATAACTGCCATCCTTGACCTGTCCTTAAGACGGTCTATTATCTTCAGGACCTCGTCTGTGTTGTCATCACCATAGACAACATATCTCACGGCCCCTGCGAAATCATTATCCTCATCACCCCGGGACAGATATGCAGGTGATTCGAATACCGAGATGAGGTAATCCGACATCGAATACATTCCGCCCTCGATCCTCGATAAGGCCAGTTCCTTATCAACAGGTACGAACTCGGCCGCACGCGCTATGATGTCTTTCTCCGAAGTGATCAGGGATGGACCCGACGAACATGGCAGCATTATTATCGCCATCATGATGACGGCGATAACGCCGATAAGTCCGGATATCAGGGACAGGTACAGATATTCAGGTCTCCTCTTGCCCTTCATTACTTAAGATCCTCACCCGTTATTCAGCTGATCCAGAGTATATCCGAACGGCGGAACGAAACGTTCCATGAATTCATCAGCCTCCGGAAGCTCCATCTTCTCTATTGCTTCTCTCAATGTCTCCTGTGCAGAGGAGAACTCCATGCTTCCGGAAGATCTCTCCCTTATGCACTTGATATACGCAGCGATCTTATCAGCCGCCTTGACGATCTTCTTCATCTCTTTGCCGTTGTCTCCCAGGTATTGGGGATCGAGAAGGTCGAGATACTCCGTCCTGAGGTCTTCCGGAAGAAGGCTCACCAGAGTCTCGGCAGCCTCTGATTCGACTTCCTTATACGCCTTGGTTATCTCCTTATTCCTGTACTTGATGGGCGTAGGAAGATCGCCTGTCAGTATCTCGGTACAGTCATGATACAGGCCATAGGCAGCAGCCTGATAGGGATCGATCGTGCTGTCCTTATGATTCCTGTTATACATCAGAGCCAGGCACTGGGCGATAACAGCCACGTCAAAGCTGTGTTCCTTGATATTCTCCGTCCTCGAATTGCGCATCAGCCCCCATCTGGCTATATACTGCATGCGGTCCAGCATCGCGAAAAAACCGTAGTTCTCATTAGCTTCGTTCATTCTCAGTCTCCTGTTATGTCAGTTTTTATATAATTCGTTGAAGCAGTCAGTAGCAAACTGATCCGTCATACCTGCAATATAATCCGTTACCTTGACGGCAGCGGGGCAGTCAGGTTCGGGATGATTGCTGACAAATGATGTAAACTTCCTTATCGCATCCTTGCTGGAATCTGCTGCAACATCGAGATTGACCGCTGCATTATAGAATGCATCAAACAGCCCTTCGATCATGATCCCCACCGTCTTCTCATATACATTTACCTTGTGAGCCCGGTATATCTGCTCCACGTTTGTGTTGAGGAAGACCTGGAGTGCCTCTGAAGCTGTGTCAGACATCCTGATCTCATCCTTGCCTATACTTGAATTGATAATATCCTCGACGAGAGTATTGATCACCTGCGAATTATTGTGTCCCAGAACCGCTACAGCCTCAGGCTCGAAGACACTGAGATCTTCGATGATACCCGTCCTCAGTGCGTCCTCGATATCTCTTCCCACATAAGCGATCTTGTCTGCAAATCTTACAACGCAGCCCTCCATTGTAGCCGGTGCCTTCCGCTGTGCCTTGGGTATAAGGAACGATACTTCGGATTCAGGCTTATCTCTGTACGGTCTCAGTACTTTCTCGTCGTAGATCTCTCCACAGTGGGACAGTATTCCATCCCTGACCTCGAATGTGAGATTGAGTCCCGTCTCACCATTCCTGCTCTCAAGCACATCTATCACTCTCAGTCCATGTGCTTCATGTTCGAAGAACCTGTCCGGATCCTTTGCCTTGAGGCATCTGTTAAGGAACCGCTCGCCGCTGTGACCGAAGGGAGCATGTCCGATATCATGTCCAAGCGCAATTGCCTGGATGAGGTCCGTATTGAGTCCCAGAGCCTTTCCGATCGTGGACGATATGTAGTATACATAGAGCACATGTTCGAGTCTGGAACAGATATGGTCATTTGTCGGGTTAAAGAATACCTGTGTCTTATGCTTCAGTCTCCTGAATGACTGGGAGAATATTATCCTGCCTGTATCACGTTCGTAGGGATTTCTGATGTCATTGTCGTGTTCTTCAATCAGCCTTCCCCTTGTTGCAGATGCCTTCGCTGCATTGGAGGACAGGACCTTGTCCATCTCCCTCTTACGGAGCTTCAGAAGCTCCTGGTTAGGCTCGCTCAGGCCGGTGCTGACGTTGATGGATGCGAACGCTTCACTGTACAGTTCAAAAAGACTCGTCATATCATTCATACGATCTTGATCTCCCTTTTATTGTCCGTGTTCGAGAGCACTCTTTATATTATACCCTAATCAGCGGAAGTTCCGCATTTTCTGAGACCGGCTGCCTTTGCCAGCATATTCTTCCTCATCCCGTCGAAATCAACAGTTATGAGCGCATCTCCTCCCACAAGTTCGCATTTTAGTATCACGCCGTCTCCGAATCTGTCATGAGACACCTTCATACCCACTTTGATCTCTTCCGGCATCAGTGTTCCCGGTGCAGGTCCCGCCGTCTTCTTACCGGTAAGAGTACCCGTAAATCTGGATGACATAGCAGTCGCGATGCTTTTCCTGGCTTCTTCCCTCATAGGTGCGGGAGACATCGATGAGGGTGCAGGTTCCGGTCTCTTCGTACCCATCTTGTAGAGGAGCTCCGGATCGATCTCCTTCATGAATCTCGACGGCATATTGCTCTGTGTCTGTCCGAACAGCATCCTCTGTCTCGTCATCATCACGAAGAGATTCCTCTTGGCCCTCGTAATGGCAACATACATAAGACGTCTTTCCTCCTCAAGGTCATCTGCCGTACTTAGGGACCGGTAGCTCGGGAAGATAGTCTCTTCCGCACCAACAAGGAAGACCACGCCGAATTCCAAACCTTTGGCACTGTGGATCGACATCAGCCTTACATAGTCGTCAGATTCATCGTTACGTTCCTCATCTGTATAGAGAGCTGCATTCATTACATACAGACCCAGTATGCCCTCTGTCGTGGTAGCCGTGGCAAAACCCTGTTCCATCAGTTCTTCGGGGATCTGACTTCCGTCAGACCTGTGTGCATTATCAAATTCGGCCGCTTCTGTCAGGAGCTCCTTCAGGTTCTCAACCCTGTCTACGATCTCTCCCTTCTTCTCTCTCTGAGCGATTATCTCGGCAACAAGGCCGGACTCATTCTGAACATATTCCACGAAAGCGGCAAAGTTCATGTCTTCTTCCATAAGCCTTTCCCGCATGGTGTCTATGCACTCCGTAAAACCTTTCAGTTTGGATGAGGCGCTTCTGAGATCATCGAATTCTTCGGCGTGGCGTGCTATATCGAACAGACTCATGCCTGTCTCCATTGCTATCGTATTCATTCTGGCGACCGTCGTATCTCCTATTCCGCGTCTCGGAACATTTACGACCCTCGCAAATGCGATATTGTCGTCAGTGGAATTGATCAGTCTCAGGTAAGCCAGCAGATCCTTGATCTCCTTACGGTCATAGAACCTGAGGCCGCCGTACACTCTGAATGGTATCTCCCGCTGCCTCATAGAACTCTCGATGGAACGTGACAGCGCATTCAGCCTGTAAAGGACTGCACAGTCGGAATACTTATACTTGCCCTTATCAACAAACCTCTTGATGGTACTGGCGACAAAGTCCGCCTCACCCATCTGGCTGTCGGTATTGACAACTACAATCTTATCGCCCTGACCGTTGGATGTCCGAAGCTCCTTCTTCTTACGCTTCCTGTTATTCGCGATAACCTGATTGGCAGCCTCCAGGATATAGCCAGTCGATCTGTAATTCTGTACAAGCTTGATCACCTTGCAGCCCGGGAAATCCTTCTCAAAATTCAGGATCATCCTCACGTCAGCTCCTCTGAAAGAATATATCGACTGGTCATCATCGCCGACGACACAGATATTGCCGTGTTTCTTCGCCAGCAGCATTACCGCCTTATACTGGGGCATATTCGTGTCCTGGTACTCGTCCACCATAATGTATCTGAACTTCTCCTGATACATCTCCAGTATATCCGGATTCTCCTCCAGGAGCCTTACCATATTGACAAGGATATCATCAAAATCCATAGCATTGTTCGCCCTGAGCTTCTCCTGATATCTCTTATAGACCTTTGCATACTTCGACAGCGCATAGTCCCCGCCGGCCTGCGATGCATACTGATCCTCATCTATCATCTTATTCTTGGCCCCGGAGATCTCATAATGGATATTGGATGCCTTGAACTTCTTCTCGTCTATCTCCAGTTCCTTCATGGAATCCTTGACAAGCTTAAGGCTCTCATCAGAATCCAGGATAGTATAATTCTCCGTGTAGCCCAGCAGCTTTGCATGTATCCTCAATATCCTCGCGAAAATACTGTGGAAAGTCCCGCACCATATATATCTGGAACTGTCCCCCACAAGAGATGTGATCCTCTCCCTCATCTCATTGGCAGCCTTGTTGGTGAACGTAATGGCAAGTATATTGGAGGGTCTGACATTGTGATGCTTCATCATGTAAGCAATACGGTAAGTTATAACCCTTGTCTTACCGGACCCCGCTCCCGCCAGTATCAGTATCGGTCCGTCAAGGTGCGTAACAGCAGCTTCCTGTTCCTCATTAAGAGCTTCAAGAAGTTCTGTTCCGTCTCCTGCGGTGCCTGTGGTGCAGTTGTATATATTATTCAGTTCTTCAAAGAAATCGTTATTGTCTTCCAATTTATAGTACTCTCCGGTTCTCAGATTACAGATTATCAGATCACACTATTATAACACTACCCTCGTACATATTATGGGACGTTGACGTCATATCATATAAAAAACACGGGCGCTCAATGAGCACCCGTGTATGATTCAAAATCAACCGGCACAAACCATCAGTCGATAAGAGCCTTTGTCTCCTGTGCGATAGCGAGTTCCTCGTTAGTGGGGATAACAACTATCTTGACTCTGGAATCATCAGCACTGATAACAGCCTCACTCCTGATGCCCGTATTCTTCGCAGGGTCGATCTTGGCGCCAAGGAACTCCAGCGGAGCGATCATCTCCTCTCTGATGTTCCATGTGTTCTCGCCGATGCCGGCCGTGAATACGATGACATCAACACCGCCCATGGCTGCAGCATATGAACCGATGATCTTCTGGCCCTGATAAACGAACATGTCGAGTGCGAGCTGAGCTCTCTCGTTGCCTTCGCCTGCTGCTTTCGCGAGGTCGCGGAAGTCTGATCCGACGCCTGAGATGCCGAGCACGCCGCTCTTCTTGTTCATAAGAGTATCCATCTCTTCTGCAGTCTTGCCCTCTCTCTTCTGGATGAAAGGAACAATAGCGGGATCGATATCACCCGTCCTTGTACCCATGCAGATACCTGCAAGAGGCGTAAGACCCATTGATGTATCAACGCACTTGCCGTCCTTGACTGCTGCGAAGGAAGATCCGTTGCCCAGGTGGCATGTGATCATCTTCAGACCTTCAGCCTCAAGGCCCAGGAATTCTCTGGCACGCTTGGACACGTAACGGTGAGATGTGCCGTGTAAACCGTATCTTCTGATGGAGTACTTCTCATAGTACTCATAAGGAAGTGCATACATAAATGCCTTCGGGGGCATTGTCTGATGGAAAGCCGTATCGAATACAGCTACCTGGGGTGTACCTGCGGGAAGAGCTGCTTCGCATGCCTCGATACCGATAAGGTTGGCGGGATTGTGGAGAGGGCCAAGATCGAAGCACTCTCTGATAACGCGCTTAACATCATCATTTACGATGACTGACTCGCTGTAGTACTTTCCTGCATGGAGTACTCTGTGACCTACAGCTGCAATCTCGGAAACATCACCGATAACACCTGTCTCAGGATCTGTAAGCTGGTCGAGAACGAGCTTTACAGCCACCTTATGGTCAGGAAGGGCTACATCCTTCTCGATCTCATCCTTGCCTGTGGGCTTATAGGACAGCTTGCCGTCGATGCCTATTCTGTCAGCGTTGCCCTTTGCAAGGACTGTGCCGTTGTCAACATCGAAGAGCTGGAACTTGCAGGATGAACTTCCGCAGTTGATTACAAGTATATTCATTCAAGAAACCTCCTAATATGCTGATATCAGCCCTGCTGAGCCTGGACTGCTGTAATAGCGATAACGCCTACGATATCCTTGTAGGAGCATCCTCTGGACAGATCGTTAACCGGCTTTGCAATGCCCTGGCACATAGGTCCGTAAGCCTCTGCCTTGGCAAGTCTCTGAACGAGCTTATAGCCGATGTTGCCTGCATCGAGGTCAGGGAAGATCAGGACATTTGCATGACCTGCAACAGCAGATCCGGGAGCCTTGGACTCGCCGATCGAAGGAACCATTGCTGCGTCAGCCTGAAGCTCACCATCGATTGCAAACTGAGGATACTGCTCTTTGGCGATCTTTGTAGCCTCAACCACCTTTGTAACGTCATCGTGCTTTGCAGAACCCATAGAAGAGTGTGACAGCATTGCAACCTGGGCCTTCTTGCCCACGAGCGACTCGAAAGACTCTGCCGAAGAGCCTGCAATTGCAGCCAGCTCCTCAGGATTGGGATTCTGGTTAAGACCGCAGTCTCCAAATACGAAAGTTCCCTCCTCACCGTATACGCAGTCAGGTACTACCATTACGAAGAAAGCAGATACGAGCTTTGTTCCGGGCTTTGTCTTGATGATCTGAAGTGAAGGTCTGAGAGTATTTGCTGTGGAGTGGCATGCACCTGAAACGATACCGTCACCGTCACCCATCTTGACCATCATGCAGGCATAGTACATATAGTCTCCGAGAAGAGTCTCCTTTGCCTGTTCGGGAGTCATTCCCTTTGCCTTACGTAGTTCATAGAACTCATTGATGTAGGAATCTGTCTTGTCATTTGTGAAAGGATTGACTATTGTTGCCTTGGACACGTCAAGTCCTTCACTGTTCTTTGCAACTTCCTCTTCTGTTCCGATGATCACAAGATCAGCGATGTCTTCTGCGAGGATCTCAGCTGCTGCTTCGAATGTTCTCCTGTCCATGGATTCAGGCAGGATGATCGTCTTCTTGTCCGCCTTGGCGCGGGCCTTGATGTCGTCAATAAATGCCATGTCTTTACGCCTCTGAAATAATAGATTTTTGTTGTGTTATAAAATAAATACACCAACTGAAAGTATACACCAACGGGCGTTCTTTTCAAACGGCAAACATACCATTTACGATGAGATAAGTCTTAATATTCTCGTGAGAATAGAATACATATCTGTTGTTCTCGTTAATAAAGATGAGATAGAGCGCCCGGCTTTGCTTATTTGTAGCCACCCTGACTGACATTATCCTGCAGATAGTACGGTACAGGTCAGTATCCTGCTTCAGCCTGGCAAGCTGAAGCGCATCCTGATAGCCGGAGGTGATCTCGGATCCGCCGGTAAGTCCTGTGGCCAGATAGTAATTTGACTTCAGAATGCTGTCATTGATCAGACTCGACTTGAACTCATTGTAAACGCCTTCAGGAAGGAGACCCCGCTCGGCAAGATGCACCATGGTAATCAGTGATTCGCCCACGGATATCGTGGCCGCCCTTGAGCAGGAATAGACATAGTCGCTGTTTCCGTTGCCGTCAGTAGCATAAGCATATGCATAATACGGGATCGACGGCGATACCAGCGCCCCCGTAACGATACCGCTGTATCTGTCGTACGTTCCGGCCGGGATCAATCCGTTCTGCTCGAGATTGAATATCAGTTCCAGATCCATATCCGATATCTTCACGCCGCTGAACTTAAAATCCTCTTCTGAATTGGTGCCCTCTGCTACGGTTACGTCTTCCGCTCCATATACAGTCTCAAAACTGGGGTCAAGATCTTCATCGGTTACTTCACCGCTGACATTCTCGGAAGACACGTATGTTGTGCTGTGAAGTTCTTCGGGCTTCATCACTCCGTTGCTGTCAAAGACAATTCCGGTAAGATTTCCGATGTTCTCCAGATCATTCCCGCTCCCGTATGCACTGTAGAACTCGAGATAGGCTTCAAGCCAGCACAATTCATCAGTATTGGTATATGATAAGTCCTCCGTGCCGTCCTTAAAGACTGTACCACGGTACGAACCGTCTCCGTTGGCGAAATCAGCATTGACCTTTTTGACAAGATCTATGGAGGAACTTCTGTCACTCTCCGCCAGGTATTTTAGAAGAAGGAGAGCCTGATCCTGAAGGAGATACTTTCCTGAAGGAACAGCATCCTGATCTGCAAGCCTTCCCTCAAGCATGTAGTCTGACATCAGATAACCGTCTTCAATGAGGATACTGTTCACACGCCTCCACATATATGACGGCATGATACTGCTCTCGGCCGCTGTATTACGGTATTCGCTGCCGCCCAGCTGAGCATGCTCGAGCTTAAGACGGTGCTTGTTCACGAAGACGTTCAGATATACGAAATACAGAATGATCACAACAAGACAGGCTGCTGCTATCCCGATAATGACCAACGCTCTTTTCTTCATTTTTACAAATCCGTCCTCATGAAATATAATCAGATTATAACCTAAAAGCACAGGAAAACTATCTGACAATGCACGTCATCGGTATAATCGCGGAATACAACCCTTTCCACAAGGGGCATGAATACCTCATCTCAAGGGCTCGTGAAGAGGTCGGTGACGACCGTGCCATCGTGATGAGCATCATGAGCGGTCCCATCACTCAGCGCGGGCTTCCGGCCATGATACCAAAGCATATCAGAGCCCGACAGGCACTCATGTGCGGAAGCAATGTAGTCCTGGAGCTTCCTTTCGAGTGGGCATGCGCGCCTGCGTCAGAGTTCGCTTACGGTGCCGTTAAGTCTCTGATGGCAACCGGAGTAGTCACGGATATCGCTTTCGGCGTGGAAGAAAGTTCGGCAGGTCTTGTGGAAAGACTCGCAGACCCGGCACTTTATTCATCAGACGAATACAGCATCAGGCTTAAGGAATCCCTTGCTGACGGCGATTCTTTCCCCGCAGCCAATGCCAAAGCCATTATGTCATTACCGCGTATTTCCGGAGAAGATGAAGCAGAGAAGATATCCGCGGCATTGAGATCGCCAAATACGATACTGGCAATCGAGTACCTCAAGGCAATGCGTGCCCTTGGAGCCGGATTCAGGATCCACATGATCAGCCGCAAAGGTCAGGAGTATTCCGATACAAGCACTGACACCGGTCTTGATATCTGCTCGGCTTCCGCCATCAGGAAAGCCATCTACGATACTGACGGAACACTGGCTTCTGTTGCATCCGCAGTTAACGGCAGGATGCCGGACAGATCTGCCGCCGTCATGCTGAGTGCCTTGTCCCGGAGAGAGTTCAGGCTTTCCGATCCCAACAGATACGCTCTCGATGCAATAACCTGCAGCCGCAGGGATCTGGGAAGCATCAGGTTCATGGGAGACGGGCTTGACGGATTTGTACGAAATGTACTTGATGATCTCCGTACAGGAGAGACTTCCTTCGACATGATGTCTTCAAGACTTGCCACAAAGCACTTCACGATGCCAAGGATCTACCGTGCACTTACCCAGATGATACTTGGTATCCACGAAGATGGTATAGGGCCAGATCCCCGCTTCATACGTGTGTTGGGAACAGACCGGGACGGAAGGTATTGCCTGAAGATAATGCGCAGATGCGCGGCACTTCCCATAATCAGCAACTGCTCCGATTTTCTTGAGGACAGCAGTCTTCTGAAGACCGCTGAACTGAGCCTGAGAGCGGATGACCTGGCATCCGTAACAATGGGGATCCCTCCGGGATCTTCGCGTGATATACCCCCTGTGATAATAAAGTAAGATAACAGTACAAAAAGACCGCTCACATGAGCGGTCTTCTGATAAACACAGTAAACTTCGGATTACTTGTTGGCGTTGTTAGCCTTAGCGATCCTGGACTTTGTCCTTGCAGCAGCCTGCTTGCTGATATGACCCTTAGCTGCAGCCTGATCAAGAGTCTTCTGGATATCCTTCATTGTTTCAGGAGTAGCCTCACCTGAAGCAACCGCAGCCTTAGCCTTCTTAACGCTTGTGCGGATCTCACTCTTCTTCATCTTATTAGCAGCTGTCTTCTTCTCAGTAACGTTTACACGCTTGATAGCTGACTTGATATTAGGCATTTGTATATCCTCCGATATTTAATAATCTTAATTTAACCCGTAAAGTCTATCACGATTGATTTTGTTTAGCAATAGTTATTTTCGCGTATTGGAAGCAAAATGATCCTTTGTTGCCTCATACAGACCAATGCTCGCCGCGATGGGCAGATTCAGGCTGTCGATCGCATCGGTGTGCTCGATCCTGATAGGATTTCCCACGTCCCTGAACCCGGCCGGAAGCCCGGTAGCCTCATTGCCCATGATCAGGCTGAACGGCTTCTCTATAACAGTCTCCTGAAGGAGCGTGCTCCCGTCCAGCATAAACGGATAACAATTATTCTCCGGAAATCTCTCCCTGTACTCCTCGAAAGTCGCAAACACTTCCACATTCACCCTCGCCAGTGCGCCCATAGATGCCCTGACGGTCTTCGGATCATAATGATCAACGGCCGGAGGTATTATCGCTATATCTGTAACCCCGAATCCGGCACAGCTTCTCATGATCGTTCCAAGATTGCCTGCATTGGACGGATTTACCAGCACCATATGGTTGCCCGCTTCTAACTTCCCCTGTGTCTTCGAAATAACCGCGATAACAAAGCAGTTCTCCTTCTGAGACAGTATGTTGAATGCTTTCCTGTCTGTCTCCACGGGTATCCCTTTATCTTCCGCCAGCTTGAGTATGTCCTCTTTGGCATCGCTCGTAAACTCCGGGTGAAAGATTATCTGTCTCACTGTTCCCGGCGCCTTGAGAAGAAACTCCATGGCGACTGTGGCACCCAGTGCATATGTTATGTCACTATGTTTCTGATACCTGCTTACCTTCATTGTTGTAAAGCCTTTTTAAGTTGATATTTTATGTTGTTGTGTTATTATAATTCTAATTCTTACTTAATTGGAGGGTTATTATGGAAAATAATGAACAGTTCAACGATCCCACAATGAACGCACCCGAGTCCGAGGCAGTATTTGCTACTCCTACAGGTTCTGAGAAGGCATTTGCAATTCTTGCATACTTCGGCATCCTTTGGCTCATCGGTCTTCTTAAGGATCCTGAGAAGGACGTACCTTATGTAAAGAATCATGTTAACAACGGTATCATCCTCTGCATCGCAGGCGTAGCTGCAGGTATCCTCAACGTTATCCCGATCATCGGCAACATTGCTTCTATCGTTCTTTACGTTGCTATCACAGTATTCGCCATCATCGGTATCGTTAAGGCTTGCACAAATACAACATATACAATTCCGCTTATCGGAGACAAGCTGGTTCTTATCAAGTAATCGGGTTTTGAATTATGATCACTGCAGCCGCCTCATTTGAGGCGGCTGTTTTTATGTGAAAATGTGAAATGGGGACGGTTCTGAAGTGTCACATAAGGCACCCGGTTGACTGATCAAAAATTCCACTTTTTTGATTTGAAATGCCCTTAAAGTGGCACGATTGATGGAATTTTGTTAATAATTCCACTTTTTTGATTTGAAAGAGCCTTTTAGTGGCACGGATAGTGGAATTTTAGTTATGAGAGACCTGTCCCCCTGTCACATGTAAAACATGGTAAACAGCAGAACAGTCCCATTTCACATTCCCATTTCATCTTCAGTTGCCCGAAGGATGAGCGACCAACGCGAACGGACTTTCCGCATGAGAGAAGCGACGAGGATTGAAGTGAGCGCTAAATTACACCAATAACGTTTTTAACCATTCGCTATACCGTTCGCTACGGACACCTCGAAAATGAGCTTTATAGCGAATTAGTACCTCTATTCGCTACACTGTTCGCTATAGACACCTTGAAAATGACCTTCATAGCGAATTTTACTTAATCAACGATCAGCCAGCAACTCCCGAAGCGAGGACGCACATTTTGCGCCACAGTTATTCCCGAAGGGCGAGCGCTGCCCTTGCGAGCGGACTTACCGCAGGAGCGAAGCGACGAGGACTGGAGCGAGCAAGCGGTCGCGAGCCCATCAAATAACCCCGGTCATTCGGACCGGGGTCGGGGTAAATATATGGCACTCAACAGTAATAACTACTTATTTCCGGTAACTCAGCCGAGGGCTGCAAATCCCTTCTCAAGATCTGCGATGATATCGTCGATATGCTCTGTACCGATCGACAGTCTGATCGTGCTCTGGAAGATTCCCTGATCAGCAAGTTCCTCCTCGGACAGCTGAGAGTGTGTTGTTGTTGCGGGATGGATTACAAGTGACTTAACATCTGCAACGTTTGCGAGCAGCGAGAATATCTCAAGAGCGTCAATAAACTTGTGAGCCTCTGCCTGGCCACCCTTGATATCAAACGTAAATATGGAGCCGCCGTCATTGGGGAAATACTTCTTGTAAAGATCGTGCTGAGGGTGATCCGGCAGTGACGGATGATTTACCTTGGCAACCAGCGGGTGATTGTTAAGGAATTCCACAACCTTAAGCGTATTTGAGATATGACGCTCAAGTCTGAGTGACAGCGTCTCTATACCCTGCAGGAGCAGGAATGCGTTGAACGGTGATATAGAAGCACCTGTATCGCGGAGAAGGATCGCTCTGATATATGTTACATATGCTGCCGGTCCAACAACATCAGCGAAAGAGATGCCGTGGTAGCTGGGATTTGCGTCAGCGATAGGAGCAAACTTACCGGATGCCTTCCAGTCAAACTTGCCTGAATCAACGATTATGCCGCCAAGAGTCGTTCCGTGGCCTCCGAGGAACTTTGTTGCTGAATGAACAACGATATCTGCACCGTGCTCGATAGGTCTGATCAGATATGGTGTTCCGAATGTATTATCAACAACGACCGGGATTCCGTGACGGTGAGCAATCTCGGATATCTTGTCGATATCAGGTACATCACTGTTAGGGTTGCCGAGCGTCTCAAAGAATATTCCCTTTGTGTTGGGTCTGATCGCTGCTTCGACTTCTTCAAAGTTATGGATGTCTACAAACGATGTCTCAACACCGGAAAGCTTCAATGTGTGTGCCAGGAGATTATAGGAACCTCCATATATTGACTTTGAAGATACGATGTGGTCTCCTGCCTGAGCCAGAGCCTGTATCGCATATGATATAGCTGCCGCACCGGAAGCCACTGCCAACGCTGCGACACCGCCTTCAAGAGCTGCAACTCTCTTCTCGAGAACGTCCTGTGTTGAATTAGTAAGTCTTCCGTAGATATTACCTGCGTCTGCAAGACCGAATCTTGCTGCTGCATGCGCAGAATTGTGGAATACGTATGATGTTGTCTGGTAAATAGGTACTGCTCTGGAATCTGTTGTGGGATCCGGCTGTTCCTGACCTACGTGAAGCTGAAGTGTCTCAAATCTATAGTTACTCATGATAATATTCTCCTTTTGAATTATTGATTTTTTATGGGTTTGTTTTGGTATTGGGCAAAGTGCATCAACACATTCGTCCGCATCTGTAGTTTGCCCTGACCAATAACTCAAAATGATTAATCATGATCTGTTCAGCCTTTCCTAAAAGTTAATTTACAATTCCTATCTGTTCAATAGGTTTTGTTGTATTTTATCTGTGACCTGATGATTTGTCAACAACTTTTTTCGAGAAATAATAAGACCGCCCTCCGGAGAGAGCGGTCCGCTGTTGGATTGCTTCAGTATTGGATTACTGCTGTCCCATAATGCTGCTCATCATGCTTGTGTAAGCACCGATTCCACCAGTTGTCATCGTGTAGATCGTGGAGATGAGCCACAGAGCCAATGTGATGATTGACAATACCATACCTACTGTTGCCTTTGTGCTTGTGTTGCCGCCCTTCTTAGCGAGGATAGCAAGGATAAGTCCTGCTACACCTACAGGCATACATCCGCAGAGACAAAGGCTGACGATACCGCAAACGAGTGAAGCAGTCGCCTTACCGCTCTCGGGCATCTCTTCTGTCATTACCGTTGTGTTAAAATCCTGATTTTCCATTACCAATTCCACCTTTAAGGTTTATTTAGGCGAAAACACCTATGTTCCTCATTATACCAAATACTATCGAAATTCCAACAAAAAGATATATCATTACATAATTCCATTTGGGAAGATCCATGCCGTTCCCTCCCCTGTATGTTATGAAGAGTATCTCCGCTCCAACAAACGGCCAGAGAAAGAACATCAGCTGGTTGTAATTGAATGCCGCCTTAAAGTCCAGCTTGAACAGAGCCATGAACATATGGGTTATGCCACATGTGGGACATTTGAGTCCTGTAAACTTCCTGAAAATGCACGGAAGAGAGAATCCCGTATTCCGTATAACAAAATAATACAGGATCCCGAGCGCAGCGGTCGCCACAGCCAGGATCACAGCATGCCTTCCTCCACGGGAAAGCTTCGTCATCTCATGTTCCTCTTGAACTGTCTGAAATCACCCAGAGCATCCCATCCGATCTTCACGATCTTCGGGATATTGATCGAATTGACACCACCCTGTCTCGGCTTGAAGGAGATATCTATAAAGTTATAGTTCTCATGATAGTATGCGTAGAACGTCGTGAGCATGATATTGGGAAGATTATAATCCTCCTTGAACCTGTCAACATACTTGTTCAGCACAGCCGTGTTGAACAGCCTGAAGGGCGCATTTGCATCCTTGACCTTAACACCGAAGTAAAGCCTCAGCAGGAAGCACACAACACCTTCCACAAATGCTCTCGACTTGCCGTCCCCCCTCTTCACACGCCTTCCGAAGATCGCGTCATATGCCATCCTCAGCTCCCAGAAAGCATTGAATTCGGCAGGATCTGTCTGTCCGTCAGAGTCAGTCTGGAACACATAATCCGCCCTTTTATCAATTGCATACTTGTACAGCGCAATAACCTTGGGACCATGCTGCTTTAATGTATCTGTATAAGCTATGAGCTTGGGATAGCCATTCTCCCTGAGCCCCTCGATAATATCATGGGTCTTGTCGACACTGCCGCTGTCTGCGATCACGAGTCTGGAATCCTCTGAAGCAAGACTCAGCACCGGATACCACTGTCTGATTACAGCTTCAATATTCTCTTCTTCGTTATACGCGGGCATCACAACATAAAGTGTATCCATATATTTATCCTCTGACTTTTCTGTTCTTACAGATTGTACCATAAACCATGTATCCGATATAAGCAATAATACCTGCGGCAGATATGATCATACCTGTGCCGGCATCACTCCTGTATTCAAACCTGACATCGTGATGTCCTTCCGGGATCTCGATCCCCATATACTGAAGATTCGCCCTCATGATATCTGTCTCGATACCGTCAACATAGGCTCTCCAGCCCTTTGCATACGGCACGGCCAGAACATAGTATGCGTCCTTGTCATTCTCCGTCTCGAAAATGATCTCAGACCCACGGTCTCTCGTCTCGATCCTGATATCAGACGTATCGGCAAATCTTTCTTTTATGTTGTTCTCTACCTGTCCGACATCGATCACGGAGGCCTTAAGATCAGCCGTATAGGGATAGTTATCATCAACAAAGACTATTGCCTCATTAATGGCTTCCTCATGCCAACCCAGATTGATCGTAAACTCGTCGCGGCCGTTATACCAGTTTGACATTGTGTAGTACTGGAACATATACCGCTCTTCTGTCTGTGGCACTTCTATAAAAAAGAAGTAGTGTTCATCTATCATATTAGTCTTGATGTTTGATACCGTTATATAAGTCTCGGAATTGGGATGACCTTCAAACGTCAGGATCTTACGTCCTTCTTCACCATCAGTTATATCTGTTGCCAACATAGTTGAAGGAGGCGTACCAACCGATGTGTTAGGTGAATCTTCCGTAACCATCGTATCCGTTATAAGCATCTGTCGGTCTGTCGGAGACAGTGACTTCCAATAAGACACGTTAACAGTATTATCATATGTATACAAAAGATTCACAGGCATATCAGCTTTCTTTATCGTATATCCAATATCCATGCTGTCGATCGGAGTATATCCATATGGCTCAGGTTCTGTTTTTCTGTCAGATTGCGCATAGTAAGAGCATCCCGCAAGGCTGAGCTGTGCATATGATGAGTCGTAGCCGCTGTAGTAGTAGAGTCTGTATTCCGGCGAACCGGTATCTGTACGGTATTCGCCGACGTAAGGATTCGCATTGCTCCAGTAAAACTGCGTTGATGATATCCCGGCTATAGGTGATACATTCTCCGTAAGGATGTTGCCAGAGTATCTTGTAGTCTCATCACCTGCTATTCGTCTGATGTACTGCGCCTCGCTACCATAATAATAGATGTTGAGCCATGGAGCATTTGCCAGTTGTGGCAGAAAAGAGCTGTAATAGAACAATATAAGAATCAGCGATGATACTGATACTGCTGCAAATATGATGACAGGTTTTGCTGACTCCTTCCTGATAAAAACCAGGACAGTTATCACGATGACGCCGAAAGCCGTCATGGCGATCCCTGTCCAGCTCTCCAGATAGATGGAACTGGCGACCGACAGTGCAGCCACGACACCTAATGGTATAAGATCCTTCCATGTCATGGCCGTCATATCTTCGAAGCAGACAGCAAGGGCTGCTGCACATATCAGCGGTATTGCGAAAGCCCACCTGTTGGAAGCATAAGCGAACCCGTTAAGTACCAGTCCCAATACCGGGAATATCAGACAGACGGCCGAGATTATCACATAAGCCTTGAGGGGTCTTCTTCCCTTTCTCGTAAGAGCAATATAACATGCGAATATCCCTGCAACGCCGACACCGATGAACAGATAATAAGACCAGTATCCTGACATGATGGCGCCCGGAAGTGAAAGATAATAATCGAGGGGATAAAATACTCCCAGATTTCCGCTGCCGCCTACCCTGGAATCACCGATGAACACAAGGCCCACAGGATACAGGATCACAGCCGCCATGAGAGCGCCGATCACGGCTTCTATCGTTACGCGACCAAGGGACAGCATCATATTCCTGATATCCTTACCATATTCAGATATAAATCTTACCGCCACGTATATGACTGTCAGGAGCGCCATTATATACAAGAAATAAAGATTGGAAAGAGCGCAGATCATGACCGTGAGCGCCATCTGCCCAAATCTCTTCCGCTGCATCAGGAGTTCCACACCCGCCAGAAGAAGCGGCATAAGTATCATAGGGTTCATGAAGAAAGGATGCCTTGTCATCATCATGACGATCCATGCAGAGAACGTATACAGGACTGCTCCGGAAGCCAGAGCAAGATCAGAAATCCTGTCTTTGAGCCTTCCCCCGTCATATGTTCTCATGAAATACATAAAGGAAAGTCCTGAAAGGATCACCCTGATATAGATTATCAGTTCATAACACATGAACATGGATTCAGCAGGGAAAAACACAGACAACACCGCCAGGGGATCTCCTATGCAGTAGTAGTGCAGTGTCGTCAGTATATCGCTGCCCTCACCGATCGCCAAATCCCATCCGGGTATACTGAAGTTCCCGTGAATAAAGTTAGACAATATCTCCCTGAGATAATCCGAGTAGTAGGTCAGTGCCGAGAGATGCTGCGAGGCACCGTCATACAGCCACACAAGAACCCTGCCGTCAAAGAAAACGATCATCTTGATTATGAGAAGGAACAGAAGGACTATGAGAATATAATATGCTCTCGGCTTATCCTTGATATGCAATGCAGAAGTCCTCCATAAATGCGGCAGAAATAGATTATGTATCATTATATCATCATTGTTTTAGACACGGGCGCATTTTTGTCTATTGAGAGTATCCGGCACGACTCCTATCATCATTTCAGATTAAAAGATAAGGAGTTGATTAAAGTGGTAAAGAAAGAATGGAAAAGGTTATTGGGCAATCCGGTTCTCGTGATCGTTTTGCTTGCCATCATCCTGATCCCGTCGATCTATGCAGGATTCTTTCTTGCATCCATGTGGGATCCATATGGTGAACTGGACAAACTTCCTGTGGCTGTAGTCAATCTCGACCGGCCCGTGGAGTATAACGGAAAGATCCTCACCGTTGGTGATGACCTTGTCACCAAACTCAAAGAGGACGCCTCTCTTGACTTCAGTTTTGTGGATCAGAATGAGGCTGCTAAGGGTCTCGAAGACGGCAAATATTATATGGTCGTCACTATCCCACAGGATTTCTCTGAATGTGCATCTACAGTTATGGATGATACTCCCCGCAAGATGGTCCTCAAGTACGATACAAATCCTGCCACCAACTATGTGGCAATGAAGCTCTCCGAATCAGCTATGACGAAGATCCAGCTGAGTCTCGAAGAGAAGGTAACAGAAACATACGCTAAATCGGTCTTTGACAAACTGGGAGATATCGGCACAGGATTCAGCGATGCGTCCGACGGTGCTGATAAGATCCTTGACGGCGAGTCCAGGGTGATCAACGGCGTGGATGAACTTAATAACGGTGCACACCGTCTCAACGATGGTGCAGTTACGCTCTACGACGGCGCGGGTAAACTCTCGGAAGGCGCCATTGCATTGAACAGCGGCATCCGCGATTATCTTGACGGTACAACAAGGATCTACAACGGCACAGCATCCCTCAAGGACGGTCTTGCTGATCTGGCAGACGGTACATCACAGCTGTCGCAGGGAGCATCTTCCCTCGCGGAAGGAACTTCACAGCTCTCAGGAGGTGCCAGAACACTGAACGATGGCACCGGCAGACTTGCCTCCGGTGCCAGGAGCCTGTCGGACGGAACCGAAAGACTGGCACAGGGAGCCTCATCGCTGAGCAGCGGCGCTCAAGCGCTGTCCTCCGGTATCAATACGCTGTCAGGTAATCTTCCCCGGATGGCACAGGGGATCTCATCCCTGTCTGATGGAGCTAATAACCTTAATAAAGGACTGACCGCCTATACAACAGGTGTTTCGGATGCCAGAAACGGAGCTGAAACGATCGCTTCCGGTGCATCACAGCTGTCAAGCGGCATAAGTGGTCTGTGTTCGTCTTCTTCCTCTATCGCTGACGGTATCAGTTCATTGTCTTCAATGGCAGACAGCCTTGCAGAAGGATCTGATGATCCAAGACTCATTGCACTTGCCGGTGCCCTGAATGACCTGGGCAGCAATTATAAGGCTTTCGATGCGGGGCTCAACAGTGCAGCTCAGTCTGCAGCAGCACTCAGCAATGGTGTATCCGGACTGTCTGACGGACTCGCTTCACTTGACAGTAACAGTGAAGCACTTACATCAGGAGCACAGGCTCTGTCTGACGGAGCATCAGCTCTTAACAGCAGTGTACCTGCTCTTACTGAAGGCATAAACGGACTTGTATCAGGAGCTTCCAGCCTGGAACAGGGAGCTGCCGGTCTCGCTTCCGGTGCAGCCGATATCAATAACGGTGCCGCAGGACTGGCTGATGCTGCAAACCAGGTAAACAGCGGTGTCAGCACATTAAGAAACGGCATAGACAGTGCCAACAGCGGAGCACAGCAGCTTTCTGAAGGTGCTTCCCATCTTAATTCCGGTGCAACGGCAGCATCTGAAGGCGCCGGCGAACTCTACGCCGGAACCGGTACACTTGTATCCAATAACGATGCCCTTCTTTCCGGTTCACGCGATATTCAGAACGGCGCCGCCAAGCTCCTAGACGGAACAAAGACTCTGCGCAATGGCACCGGTAACCTGTCAGAGGGCACCGATACACTTGCCGGCTCCCTCCCCGAGCTCTCGGACGGAACCACTGAACTCAGAGATTCCCTTGCTGACGGTGCAGCACAGATAAGTGACACTAACAGATCTGATGCCAATGCAGAGATGTTTGCAAGTCCGGTAAGCCTTGAAGAAAACAAAGTTACTAATGTAAGCGACAACGGACATGCCATGGCAGCCTACATGATGTCAGTGGGTCTTTGGGTTGCCTCACTTGCTTTCTGTCTGATGTACCCCCTTACAAAGCATGACGGGATCACATCGGGATTCAAATGGTGGCTGTCCAAGGCCAGCGTCCTCTATCCCATGGCGATACTTCAGGCCGTTATCCTTGTAGCCGTACTTCACTTTACATTGGGTTTTGAACCTGCCAGGATAGGTCAGACTATCTTCGTGGCCTGCCTTACCTCTGTAGCATTCATGTCCATCATGTACTATTTCAACGTACTCATGGGCAAGATTGGATCGTTCCTTATGCTGATATTCATGGTGCTTCAGCTGGCAGGCTCGGCAGGTACCTACCCCATAGAGGTATCGGGTCCCCTTGCACAGGCACTCAACAGGTTCATGCCCTTCACCTATACCGTACAGGCATTCAGAAGCGCCATCGGCGGTGGTGAGCCTTTCCCGGCATGCATATGGGTACTGACCGGTATTTTCGTGGTGTCATCTGCGCTAACGGTTGTCCTGTTCCTCATCAGAGGACATAAAGCAAAAGAAGGACGGACTGATCTGTATCACTGGATGGAAGAAAAAGGCTTTGCCTGATATATGACCCGGAAGAACGTGATAAATGTTCTTCCGGGTTTTTGCTTTTTGTCAAAAATATATTAGAATTATGGCATGGCTTCCGATACAAAGACTCTGATCAAAGACACATTCATAAAACTGCTTGAAGAACGCCCTCTGTCACAGATTACGATAAAGGACATCGTCAATGCCTGCGGGATAAACCGCAATTCTTTCTATTATCATTATGAGGATCTCCCTTCCCTGATCGAAAGCATCGTGATGGAAGAAGCCGACAGATTCACCTCTCAGTATGCAAGCATCGATTCTTTCGACAGCTGCATGAACGTCGCGCTCGAATATGCCCTGGAGCGAAGGACGCTTGCTCTTCACCTGTACAATTCGAATAACAGAGATATTTTCGAGATGTATTTTCTCAAGATCACGGATCATGTAGTACGGATGTACATGGACAAACTCTCCGAGGATATCGTTATATCACCCCGTGACAAGGAGATCATCGTGACATACTACAAGTGCCTCCTCTTCGGCATGATAGTCGACTGGATGGCTACAGGCATGAATACTGACGTCAGGAGCGATTTCGGGCGCATGACCGAGATCTTCACCGGAATGCCGGAAGAGATCGTCAGAAGGGTATCAGACAACCCTTAGGATATATTCCCTGGAACCTACTCCAAGCGCCTCTGCGGCATCTATCGTATGCGTTCCGTTGCGGCTCATGATCCTCTCCATCATATGATCCCTCCCCCTATCATCCGACCTTTCCACGAGATCAAAACAGGCCTGATCGATCGCAACAGGATCAAGAGAAGCAAGTATCCCGATATCTTCCATGCACGGATCTTCCGCAATGGCACAGCAGTCACAGTCCACTGAGAGATTACACATCACATTAATAAAGACCATATTCCCTGCGAAAAAGCCGACCACAGCGCCTGCAGCCTCCGCCATGGACTCCAGAAAATAATCCTGCGGCGGAAGATCATTCCAGATTACGTCCTGATCTTCGGCTTTTGTATACTTTCCGGCTGAATGAATATTACACTTCCCTGCGGATGAGCTTACTCCGATCGACAGTTGCTTAAGCGCTCCACCGAATCCGCCCATCGGATGGCCCTTGAAATGTGTAAGCACAAGCATGGAATCATAATCTGCCAGTGTTTTCCCCACAATATCAGATTTGAGGTGCACCGAACCTTGAGGAACAGGGATCTCAAGATCAGGTCCTTCCGCATCCATCAGATCCACGTCAAAAAGATCAGTCCACTTATGTTTCTTAAGGAGTGCCCTGTGTTTTGTTGTTGAATTGCGGGCTCCCCCGTAAGCGGTGTTGCACTCTACCACTGTCCCGTTGATCTTCCTCACAACAGGCTCCCAGAATTCGGGATGAAGGTAATTCTGATTGCCGTCCTCACCGGAATGGACCTTGACCGCAACCCTGCCGGGAAGATCTTTATTGAGAAGATCAAACATCTCTATTACTTTCTCAGGGGTTATAACGTTTGTAAATAATACTTCTGATGCCATATTAGCCCCCTCACGACCGTTACCGCTGACTGTACGTGCTCTTGTATTATTATAAACGATTGGTGTCTGTTATTACAGTTTCATCTCCAGGTATCCGCATGTAAACGGAAAGAAATCATATTTCTTTATACCCGTATGGACGAAGCCATGATCCTCATACCATTTTCTCAGGACTTTATTCTCTTCAACTATGCTCAGCAGCATCTTGCTGCAGCCCAGGCTGGCAGCTCTCGAGATTGCATCGTTCAGGAGGATATCTCCTATTCCGCTGTGTCTGTAACCTGGAAGCACACAAAGGCTTCCCAGCTCACACTCAGTACTGTTAGGCAGATACAGATTGTAATAGCCGACGAGTATGTCATCCACATAATATCCAAACATGGGTCTGTGCTGTTCTTCCATCCAGTGTTCGATCTTAGCAGCATCTGTCGCATATGCAGTGAATGCCGGAGCATTATCCGGAGTAATACCGAACTGATCTGCAATGGTCATGAAGCTTGTCGTGATGACTTCAACACAATCGGGAATATCCTTCTTCTCAATCTGTCTTATCATAATCATTATCCTCTGTTCTAAACCTGCCAAAATAAAAGATCCTTGCCCGATATGACAGCAAGGATCTATGTTGGAGCGGGATACGAGATTCGAACTCGCGACTTTCACCTTGGCAAGGTGACACTCTACCACTGAGTTAATCCCGCGTTAGTAGCCTCATTATTATATGTTGGGAGTTTCCTTTTGTCAACATGGAATATGAGGTATCGGAACAAATTCTGACAAATAATAAGACCGGATCGAGTCCGGTCTTATCGTAAAACAAAACTAACTGATTAACTCATTTTAAACTTAATAGCACCACCATCATGATCTGCATCGGCAGCTGTCACAGTAATATCGCCTTTATGGAAATCCTTATCATTGAGATGGGGAATTGCGAAGCCTCCATTGTAAACACACTTTATGTGTCCTGGGTTATAGTAGTTATCAATTACATATATAGTATATGACACAACATTACTACTGCTATCCCACCCGTATACCATTTTGATAAGCCACTTCGCACGAGGCGTCGATTCATTCTTCCTTGTTACTGACATCTGCTTCAGAGAGAACACAGGGTCATTATTGCAACACAAAGTATCTTGTTCTACATTGTCAGAATTCTTCTTCTTCTGAACATTCCATACCCACTCTTTCTTTGTTGTGTCATTACCCTGCGCTTTTGCCAGAAACGAATTCTCAAAGCCTTCAGCAAAGAGCATTGCATAGTCAGCAGAATCGTCGGAGTTATATGTACTTAGATATGAATCCTTAATAGCAACTATAAGAGAAACAAGGCATCCACTAACAATCGTTATGATTGCAATCGACAACATCATTTCCAGGAGCGTAAAACCTCTCTTGCTCTTATAAACCATCATCATATTATGTGTCTCCTTCCCCCTCTTCACTGACGGCATAACTAGCTGGCTCGATAATCTTATTATGAACTGTATCTACCCAATAATAACCCTCAGTATGCGGTCCACCATAATCATCACCAGCAGGCATATAGTATACTATAACCTTACCACGCGTAGTTTCATCATTATTAACAGTTATTAGTTTTGGGTAATAATAGAATGACGTTCTATTGTTTGCATAAGTTCCATCTGCAGTGTCACCATAGGATTCAACTTCTGCCTTAAATCCATATGACTGCGCAGCCGCAGCTCCACCATTCTCACGATAGAGCTGAACATTCAGATCCTGAGCCTTATATCCGGCAAGAGCCTGTGGTATCTTAATTGTCTTGCAGTCATCATCACTAACACCTGTATAACCTTTGCCCATTGTAGTATACGCAGACTTTCCCTGTTGAGAATTCTTACCTACCTGTGATATAGCGGTCTTGTAGTTGGTTCCTGCTGTAGTAGCAAATACAGATGTATGATACGAATAGGACACGGTAGCCGCAAAGCCATTCATCATCATTGTCGTCAGAATCAACATTATAGCGACCGACAGAACGACCTCAAGCAATGTAAATCCTGCTTTTGAGCAATTATCAATTCTATTCATATTTACCTCCGTAAATCAGAAGCCCTTGGACTTCAGATCATTCTCCTCATCAGTCACTTTGGACTTCATATTTGTAACGGCCTGACTTGCAGAAGAAGCCCCCTTCTGTGATGTCTTCAGGATATCATTAACAGCAATGGCAGAGACACTGGCGAGTATCAATATGATAGCAATTACCAATACCAGCTCAATTAACGTGAATCCTCTCTTATGTTTGTTCAGTAGGCGCATACAAATACCCCCATAATCTAGCTTGATTTGATTATACTTGCTATTCCCCTATTTTTCAACAAGAAGTTTACAATTTGTTAAAATTTGTCGCATCAATTGTGAAGAGAAAAACACGGCAGGTTTCCCTGCCGTGCCATGTCATCAAGTGACCTTCAACTGAACTCTATTGATTAGAGCTGATCGTCGATTTCCTTTGTAACAGAAGAAATTGACCAGTTGTGCAAGCTTACAGAAGAAGCAGCCTTCTTTGCTCTGCTGAGGTATGTTCCGATGCTGAGTGCGAGAACTGCAGCAAGGATAACGATGATTGCGATAACGAGAACCATCTCAACAAGAGTAAAGCCCTTCTTTGTCTTCTGAATCTTCTTCATGATTGTCTCCTCCTTAAAGGTATATTGGGTTTGTAGTTTCAGTATAACACCATTTTTCAGATTTGCAACACTTTTTCACATTTTTTTCACATTTTTTCAAAATTGTGAATTAGGCTGCACTTTCTGTGGTCTCTACTGCCCCTTCATTCGATACTACCGTGCCTTCTCCGACTATTGCTGCCAGACCCTTCTGCTCGATGAGCTGTGTAAAGCGTGCGTTAGATACGTATGAAGCGAACGGTCTAGGCAAGAATCCAGTTACCTCATTCTTATCGATCAAGACGCCATTCCATCTACTGTTCTCATTATCAACTCTATAAGGCATTCCGATGAAACCGCCTTCGGTGTTAACGTTAGTCTCACCCTTCCACGTAGCATATCCGGTTGTTCTATTCTCAGTAGAGAGTCTGCTTGCAAGATCTGCGCTGAAGAAATCAATTGAAGCATCCAATGTCAGATAACCATGTGTGGACTGAACCTGAACATGACTGATCTTAATACAGTCAGGGTCAGCCTTCTCAAGAGCCTTAAGAGCCTTGATAAACTCGTCATATCCAAGATGTCTCTCTTCGTCATAAACACCTGTTGAAGTGATCATTGGAGCTATTACAGCCGCATCAAGAGCACCATTCTCTGTGTTCATAGCAGGGTTGAGATTGTACTGAAGTGCTTCATATCCGTCAGTAGATGCATAAGTAACATTAACCCTCTTGCACAACAGGGCATCATCTGAAGCTGATCCATCTGCGAGTGTAACCGCATTCATCTGTATATCTTCCATATTTACTCTATCAAGATAGGGCATACCGTTATCCTCAAACACCTTGAGAACGTATTGTTCAATATTTTCTGTCTTGATATTGCAGATAAATGACTGCTCAACTGACTCGATGTTATTCTTGAGTTCACTGATAGTATTCTCAGTCTCGATATTCTCCTGCTTGAGCTGATCGAGGTACTCCTTCTGCTGACGGAGTGTTGCAAGCTCTGCCTGCATATCCGCATTCGCATTGTTAAGTGTTCTGATACCAAACATGTAAGCAAGCAATGCTATTACAACAAGTATCAGAAGGTACATTATAGCCTTCTCACGTAATGATAAAGTACTCATTATGATTCACCTCCCTCAGTTGTAGCCGCTGTGTAGTAAAGCTGGATGCTTACATTATCATTTGCAATACCCGTAATCTGGTTTGCAGTCTTAATACTCTCAACCTGATCTTCGGACAGAGCACTGTTGTTGATAGATACACCGGAAAGGTTGTATGTAACACCTGTCTGCTCAAATGTTCCAACACCATCGATCGTGTAGGAACCACCGGCTGTATAGCTCGTGGTCTCGATAGCACCAAGACTCGAGATTACATCATCACTCTGTGCATATCTTGCGACAGAAACAAATACATCTGCAGTCAGTGTACCTTCAACAGTGTAATAATAATAGTTGTTGATACCATTCTTAAGGAAATCGTCAACACTGCCAACAGATGAAGGTGCTACCCTGCTAATCTCAAGTGATACAGGTGCAGAGAACACGTCAGACTTATTAAGCATATTGACAAGATTCAGTGCACTGTAGTAGCTGAATGTATAACCGTCAAGCTTCAATGTGGTCTGTGTGATCTCATAGTTCTCTACATATGAATCGGAAGGGATAGCATCCTTGATCTTTGCAGGGAGTTCCATGGAAACAACCTGTCTTGTGTCAACCTGCTTTCTCATCTGAGTAAGAACATAATAATAATTGTTGTAATCGTTGAGTTCCTGCTGTAGCTCTGTTGCTCTTGCCTCAAGTCCGGAATACTCAGGGCTTGCAAGCGTAGCACGAAGTTCATCGATAGCTGCCTTTGTAATCATGTTACGGATTGCACAGTAGATGATAACAGCAACGATAGCAGCTACTACAACTACACCTACTACAACTCCGTATCCAAGGAACCTGGTCATTTTTGCCGCTGCAGCTGTAAAGTCGGCAAAAAAGTTCATATCTCTCTTGGATATATCTTTCTTTGAACCTAAACTTGGCATTTTATTTCCTCCTCCTTACTCTTCACGGATAAGTGCGCCGCAGCAGTTAACAAACTCCGGCAACATAAAATCCTTAGGACCTGCGACAGTACTCAGAGTGTTGAGAACCTCAACATTTGTTCCGAGCTGTCTGGACAGTTCCTTATCGATCTTCTTGTATCCTGCACCTGAACCATAAAGGAAGCATGTGGAGATACTGTCAATGTGGAACTTTGAGATGGAGAACTGAGCTGTTCTGTTAACAGTCTCAACAAGACTCTTGAAGTAAGCATTAACAGCGCTCTGAAGTGAAGGTGTATCAGCAACTGTCTCGTGCCATACATCAATATCCTCGATCGGGATCATTGCCTCTGCATCAGACTTTGTAATGTTAAGACGTCTTGCAAGAGAAGACTGGTTGTCTCCGCCGCCCTGCATCTTCTTTATTGATTCGGCAACCTGACGGATATTTGAATGTCCGAAAGCAAGTCTTCTTGACAGAACGGGGAAACCCTTATCAAGAACAGTTACTGTGGTAGTAGAGCTGGAAAGCTCAACAAGAAGAAGTGTTGTCTGTGTGATATTAACGTTGCCGTTGATAATACCGGAAGAGAAGAGCTTCCTTACAGCATTGGGGTTAACATCCATTGCAACAGGTGTGAGATCCATATTCTTAAGGAATTCCCTGTACTCAGCGATGGTATCCACAGGCACTGCTGTTGCTCTGATCTTGAGCTTGGGAGCATTTGTCTCCTCGTCAGTAGTTGTTCCGTAGATGATGTAGTCGATGCTCATCTCTCTGTTATTGCCCTGACCCATAACCTCGTACTTAACCATATCCTTGAGCTGATCAGGCTTTGCCTTAGGAAGCTCCAGGTCTCTGGTGTGCATGAATGCACCCTCTGTAGTAACTATCGCGCCTCTGTTCTTGATATCAAGTCTTGCGATAGCGTGCTTCAATGCCATTACAACACCGAAGGAGTCTGCGATAGCGCCATCATTGATGGCATCATTCTCAAGAGGAACAACACCCACCTTCTCGAGAAGTACAAGGCCGGTCTTCTTGTTATAAGTACCTACAGCCAGTTTAAGCTCTGAGCTGGAGCAGTCTATAACGAATTCAGATGAAGCCTTTCCAAATGATGAAAAATCCATTATTTATCTCCTTTCAATTATTAACATTAGATGTAAGATGCCATGTTGAAGATCGGGATAGCGATACCGCCGACGATAAGACCGACGATAACAGCCATTACGATGATCATCATAGGCTCGAGTGCTGCGGTCATCTTAGATGTTGCAGCATCTGCTTCATCTTCGAAATAGTCTGCAGCCTTGTCAAGGATAGTATCAAGTGTACCTGACTCCTCACCGATAGCTACCATTGCATAGACCATCGGAGGGAACTCTTCGATATTCTTGATAGACTTTGACAGAGCGGCACCCTTTCTTATCTCAATTCGCGCATCAGCAAGCTTCTTCTCAAGGATGACATTATCGAGAGACTTCTCGGTAATCTCAACAGCCTGAAGTACGGAGATACCAGACTTAAGGAGAGTGGATACTGTTCTTGTAAACTGAGCGGTTGCAGTCATCTTGGTCATATTGCCTACGATAGGCATATGGATCATGAGCCATGCCCACTGATATGCACCCTTCTCAGAAGCTCTCCACATCTTGAATCCGGAATAACCGCCAATGATCACAACAGCGTAGATATACCAGAACTTGGTGATCGAGTCACTGACTGCGATGATAAACTTCGTAAGACCCGGCAATTCACCGCCGAGATCTGCGATCGTAGTAGTGATGCTCGGGACAAGGAATGTGAGAAGACCCCAGGAGACTGCAAACGTAACGAAAGCAAGTATCTTAGGGTAGACCATTGCAGAACTCAACTTGTTCTTCAGTTTCTGAGCTTTCTGGAAGTGCTCAGCGAGACGCTCCATAACCTCGTCCAGACGACCTGATTCCTCACCTGCAGCAACCATGCTGACCATGATGTTAGGAACAAGTCCCTGCTGTTCCTTAAAAGCTTCTGACAATGTACGGCCGCCCTGAATGGATTCATACACTTCACCGACGATGGCCTTGGCATTTTTTGTCTCAACTTGCTGATACAACATGTCCAATGCCCTGATGATAGTGATACCTGCAGACAGCAAGCTCGACAGCTGTCTTGTGATAAGAACCAGCTCTTTTGTCTTAAGCTTCTTCTTGCCGCCGATATTAAGGAAACCGGCACCCTTATCAAGTGAAAGCGAAGCAACATACTTGCCATCTGCACGGAGCTTTCTTGAAGCATCTGCCATACTGGCTGCATCAATGACACCCGTAGAAGACTTGCCTGCTGCATCGATTACCTGATACTTAAAATTAGGCATTTCTTTATCCTCCTCCTTAAATTTTACCTATTTAGATCACTGGAAGTCCAAATCGCCGAACAGCGGGCTGTTTGCGGGACCACCAACGTTATTGATATATCTCTTGAGATCATCAGGGAATCTGCATCTTGAGATAGCAGTATCTCTTGTGATGATCTTCCTCTTAACAAGCTCTGCAAGATAGAAGTCAAGAGGACACATACCCATCTGAAGGCTGGTCGCAATCGTGCTGTCGATCTGATATGTCTTACCTTCACGGATATTGTTACGGATAGCGTCGTTAGCGATCATGATCTCAAATGCTGCACAACGGCCGCCTCCGATCCTCGGAACAAGAGTCTGACAGATTACGGCAACAAGTACCGTACCAAGCTGAACTCTTACCTGATCCTGCTGGTGCGGAGGGAAAACGTCGATGATACGGTTGACCGTATCAGCAGCAGATGATGTATGGAGTGTTGACATAACAAGGTGTCCGGTCTCAGATGCAGTGATAGCTGTACTGATAGTATCAAGGTCACGCATCTCGCCGACGAGGATGATATCAGGGTCTTCACGGAGGGCAGCTCTCAATGCATTCGCGAAAGAAAGCGTATCCTCATGGATCTCTCTCTGATTGATCATAGCCTCACCATGCATGTGGAGGTACTCGATAGGTTCCTCAAGAGTGAGGATATGGCACTTCTTTACACTGTTAACGTGTCCGATCATGGCAGCAAGTGTTGTTGACTTACCTGAACCCGTAGGACCCGTTACAAGGATAAGTCCTCTCGGTCTCTCTGAGAGTTCCTTGAAGATCGCGGGAAGACCGAGCTTCTCACAAGTAGGGATCTCATTTGTGATCGTTCTTGCTGCAAGAGCAAAAGAACCTCTCTGCTTGTAGATGTTGCATCTGAAACGGCTGTAGTCATGTACAACGTAAGAGAAGTCGATCTCGCCTCTCTCGTTCAGATACTGCTGTCTTGACTTGTCGATCATTGACTTGCACAGGTACTCTGTATCTGCAGGAGTCAAGATCTGCTTGCTCAATGGCATCAACTGGCCGTCGATACGGATCATCGGCGGGAGTCCGACTGTGATATGCGTATCTGACGCTCCACGTCTGACTGCCTCAGCCAGGATAGCTTCCATTGTCAGGGTAAAACCTTCTTCCACTTGTATATCCTCCTTCTTTAACCGTCAATTGAATATGCAACTCTGTTCATCTCATCTACTGTAGAGATACCTTCGAGAACAAGTGCCTTAGCAGAATCGAACAGCATCTGTGTTCCTTCCGATACTGCCAGAACTCTCATCTCTTCTTCGGTTGCACGCTTCTCAAGGAGCATCTTCATGCCCTTTGTCATACAGATGATCTCATGGATAGCGATACGTCCCTTATAACCGGAATCGTTACAGTCAGTACAGCCCTCGCCTCTGTAGAGCTTCTGTCCGGGTTCGAGCTTGAGCTGCTCCCTGAGAGCCTCGTCAGGCTCATATGCCTTACGGCAGTTTGTACAGATCCTTCTGACGAGACGCTGTGAGATAACTCCTACAACAGCAGTAGATACCATATAAGGCTCTATGCCCATGTCGATAAGACGGTTGATCGATGAGACGGCGTCGTTGGTGTGGATAGTACTGAACACCAAGTGTCCTGTGATCGCAGCTCTCATCGCGATCTCGGCTGTCTCGCCGTCACGGATCTCACCGACGAGAACGATGTCGGGGTCCTGACGGAGGATAGAACGGAGAGCCGAAGCAAATGTCATGCCGGCCTTTGAATTGATCTGACACTGATTAAGACCCGGGATCCTGATCTCGACAGGGTCTTCTGCAGTAATTATGTTTGTCTCAGGAGTATTCTTCTCACAAAGGATAGTATAAAGGGTTGTTGTCTTACCGGAACCCGTAGGTCCTGATACAAGACATACGCCCTGAGGCACTTTAACGATCTTGTCAATGAGTGCATTGTTATGATCACTTATACCAAGATACTTTCTGTTAAGGTTGCCGTCGTTCTTCGCGAGGATACGGATAACGGTCTTCTCACCTGTGATACACGGGAGAATGGATACACGCATGTCAACAGGCTCGCCGTTGATCTCCGTTCTGATACGGCCGTCCTGAGGGATACGCTTCTCTGCAATGTTCATACCGCCCAGGATCTTGATCCTTGTTGTGATTGCATCCTTAGCTGCAAGAGGGTTGGTCATGACTTCCTGCATAACGCCGTCGATTCTGATCCTGACACGGACACGGTCTTCCATAGGCTCGATATGGATATCCGATGATCCTGCTCTGATAGCATAATCGATCATTGAATTGACGAGCTTAACAACAGGTGCCGAGTTAACTGCATCCGACAGTTCGGAATCAAGACCCTCAAGATCCTGACTCATATCAATGCCGAGTTCCTCTGCTGCCTGAGCTGCCTGCTCCTTACCGTAATTGACCTTTACAGCCTCTATAATAGATGACTTAGTAGCAAGCATCGGGGTTACATTGTAACCGGATCTGAACTGAAGGTCATCCATAGTAAGGATGTTCATAGGGTCGTCGATCGCTACAACGAGATTGTCACCGTCAAATCCGATAGGCAATACACAGTTATCCGTGCAGTATCTCTCGTCAAATAGCGCTGTTGCTTTAGGGTCAATGTCGATGCTGGTCAGATCGATGATAGGATAATCGTACTGGCTTGATACGGCACGGAGAATATCAAATTCCGACATGAGACCCATCTCGACAATAACCTCACCGAGTCTTTTGCCTGTCTCCTTTGAATTGGTCAACGCCTCGGATAACTCAGCTGCTGACAGGAAACCGCTCTCGATAAGGATATCTCCTAATCTCTTCATACTTCCTCCTGATTTAAGGCAAAGCCTATTATATAGGGCGGGATCAACCGCATAGGAAGTCATGCAGAGATACCTATGCACACTAATCGAGCCTAATATTTATCAAACTATATAACAATATGTCACAAAAAACAAGATAATTTATGATTCTTGACAAGATTTTCGGTTACAAATCCGTATATTTTAATAAAAATATATTTATGGTATATTACTGTTAGTTTACGGAGGTGTTCCTTGGAGATTTTTCTGTCAGTTTATCACATCATCATGTCCACTTTAATGGGAGTGGTCATCGGAAGCTTTCTCAATGTGGTCATATACAGGGTTCCTGCAGGAAGGACTATAGTCAAAGGTCATTCCATGTGCATGACATGTGGTCATAACCTTGCTGCTAAGGATCTTATCCCCATCATCAGCTGGGCAACTCTCAAAGGCAAATGCAGATATTGTGGTGCACCCATCGCCTCCCGTTATACCAAGATTGAGAGTTTTACCGGCGTTGCGTTTCTGATCGCATCAGTCGGGCTGCTTAAGGAGGCGTCGCCGGCAGTTATAAATCTCGGGTTCAACACCTGTACTTATTATATGATTTATTTTGTGACCTATGTCCTCGCACTTGCTGCTGCCATCTCTGCTATGATGATCTACTTTGACACAGGCAAAGGATATCTCGGGATCGCAGTATGGGCTCTGATATGCAAGGTTCTGTCTTCTCTGCTTCTTCCGCTTGTATTCGATCTGGCAAATGAAGTGGGATTCTCTAACATCCTCTCGTCTCTGTATCTTACAGGTCTGGGGCTTGGCAAGGCACTTGTGGGAGCAGGTCTGTGCTGGGCATTTACCGGTGTATGGCACAAAAAGTATTCATCGGACGAGCTGTACATGGATTTTACCATAATGCTTATTCCCATGTACGGCTACTATTTCACATTCTTTAACCACTGGCTTGAATTCGGGATCTTCGCACTCCTTTATGCGGTCCTCAGATCAGTCACCAAAGGTACTAAGCATGACCGTAAGGCAGGGATCATAGCAGTATGTTTCTTCCTGCTGGTGTCGGTTGTACATACAGTCTGTAAATTTATTACATAATCCGGGAGGTATTATTTATGTCAGGTCACTCCAAGTGGAGCAACATCCGCCGTAAGAAAGAGGCATCAGATGCAGCCAAAGGTGCTGTATTTACGAAGATCGCAAAGGATATCGCAGTGGCTGTTAAGGCCGGAGGTCCTGATCCTGACGGCAACTCGAGACTTAAGGATATAATCTCAAAAGCTAAGGCCGCAAACATGCCCAATGATAATATCAACAGGGCTATCAAGAAGGCGGCAGGCGCAGGAGAAGGTGATGATTACGAGGAGATCACCTACGAAGGTTATGGTCCCGGAGGAGTTGCAGTTATGGTAAGAGCCCTTACCAACAACCGCAACAGGACTGCGGCTGACTTAAGACATATTTTCGATAAGAATGGCGGCAATATGGGCGTTTCCGGAAGCGTGTCCTTCCTGTTCGAGGAGAAGGGATCGATCCTGATATCCAGAGAGGATTTCGAGGACGAGGATCAGGTCATGATGGACAGCCTGGAATGCGGCGCCGCCGATTTCGATGCGGAAGAAGAATATTATGAAGTTATTACTGATCCTGACAGCTACTATGCGGTAAAGGATGCACTGGAAGCAAAGGGATATACATTCGTTGACTCAAGTCTCGGACCTGTGGCGACAACGCTCACTACCGTTACCGATGAAGAGGTCATTGCACAGCTCGAGAAGATGTTCGAGATGATGGATGAGAACGAAGATATCCAGGAATATTATCACAGCTGGGATAACTGATGGCGATATCACCGGGAGACAGCAGACAGCAGACGCAGACTCCACAGCCGGATAACAGGGTTATTACTCCCGGCGGGCGGCGTGCGCTGTTGCCTGAGCTTCGTGACACGCTCAAATTCTTTGAGAAATCAGGCGGAACCGGTACCGGCACCGGCGGCGAGCCGGAACGTAATGTCGAGAGGATCCTGGCATCTGAACAGCTTACAAGAGAGGCTCTGTCCAACATTGCTGTCGTTGCTTTCGTCGGGCAGTCAGGTACGGGCAAGAGCACACGTGCCATAAAGGTTGCCGGTGAGAATGAGATCTACTACATCATCGATGACGGTCTGCTCATCAACGGAAGCAGGATCGTGGCCGGTACGTCGGCAAAGAAGGCTCCCACGAAGATCGAATCAGTAAGGCAGGCGATCTTTGTTGACCCGACCAGATCTGCTGTAATGAGAAGAGCTTTGGTCGAGAACATGCCTAAGGCCCTTATGATCCTGGGAACATCGGATTCCATGCTGAGCAAGATATGTACCAACCTGTGGCTCAACCAGCCTTCCATGCTCATAAGGATCGAGGATGTTTCCACAGAGGAGGAGCGGCGTCTTGCAAGAAATACCAGGCTCACGGAGGGTATGCATACCATTCCGGTCCCGAGCATGGAGATCAAACACGAATTCTCAGGCTACTTCTCCGATCCATTCAGCATACTGCGGCAGAGAAGAGACCGCGAGCGCGGAATAGCTCCTGTCGCTCCCGAATCTGAGAGAACTGTGGTAAGACCGACCTTCTCATCTCTCGGATCCTATTCCATATCTGATGAGGCATTATTTGATCTGATCAAGATCGTGCTGAAAGATATAGAGGGAATTGCCGAGGTCACTTCTTTCAAAACCGAGAAAAAGACATACGGCGTTGCCATCAGCGTCAGCATCTCATTATTCTACGGTTACGATGCACAGCATGTACTGTCCGAGACTCAGCAGAGGATCGGGGCTGCAGTCGAAGAATTCACATCTATTACAATTAATGAAGTTAATATAAAGGCTGACAGACTTATTCATTCGGAGGCATAAATGGAAAAGATCTATATGATACCCGTCAACGACGCGTATTCGTCTGAATGTGACTGCCCTATCTGCTGTCTCAGAGATAAGGCGGAGGCTAACGAACTGGATTACTATCTCGGACCTTCCCTGATGGAACCCGATACGAGAAAGATAACAAACAAGACCGGATTCTGTCCGGAACACCTTGGAAAACTCAATAAGAGAGAGGCCAACAGACTTGGACTGGGACTGATGCTCCATACTCACCTTAAAGATCTTAGGGATGATATAGCACCGGATATTGAAGCATCCATCCCCTCGAAAGCCTCGCTGTTCAAGGGCAGGAGCTCCGATTACAAGACTAAGCTCAATCAGGCTGCAGACAAGATCGAGAGAAGAGTGGCTACCTGTCCGATCTGCGATAAGCTCAACGATTCAATGATGCATTCTGTTGAGGTTATCTGCTACATGTTCCTTCATGACAGTGAGTTCAAGGAGAAATTCATACATGCCAAGTCTCACTGTCTCCCCCACACAGCTATGCTTCTGAGGGCGGCATCTAAGCTGTCACAAAATGATGCCGCTGACTTTGTTGCGGCTCTGTATGAGAATAACAAGAAATACTTTGATCCTCTCATCGACGATGTGGAGTGGTTTACACTTAAATTTGACTATCGCAATAATGATAAGCCTTGGGGCAATTCAAAGAATGCCATACAGCGTTCCATGAGATTTATTGCGTCTGACAGGAGTGATTTCGATGACAAACAGACCAGAAACGGAAAATGAGCTGACCTTTGAATGTGATGTCCTGCCGGAACTCGAACTGCTTAATGACGGCAATGAGATCACACTTGTCATAAATCATGATTATTACGGATCGGACAATGAACACGGTCACGACCTGCTTGCTTCATATATAAATTCTATCGTTGAAGAATATATGCATTTGAGCAACGTGATACTGTTCGACAGCAGCGTAAAGATGCTTGACAGTACTCATCCTCTTAATCATGAGTTACTGTCTCTTAAGGACTATGCGGACAATATGTATCCCTGTTCCGGTTCCCTTGAATTCTATTCAATGGAATGCCCTGAGGGCATGACCGCACTTGATCAGGCTTCTTTATTCAGGATCATGATCGAATCTGATAAGACTATTACCATCTGATAGATCGTCACTATTATCTGTTAACAATTAAAGAGGCTGCCCCATACGGGACAGCCTCTCTTGATTCTTGGGCCTTATATCATCAATAGTATTACGTGGAATAATAGATGATATCATAAACTGAATACTTTGTTGTTGCCGGCTTTGCCACAACGGGCTCAGCTGCATCCGGGTCAGGACAGTAGTACATCTTGAGGTCGTTAGCACTTGAACCTGCATCAACTCTAGAACACATAAGACGACCATAGAAGTATGATTCGAGACCAAAATGGACAGTTGACTTTCCGGGATAATTATTCTCATACAACCCGATATATGCCTCTACTACTACATGCCTAAGAGCCATATCTTTAACCGTAATATATACATCGTTATTATTAGCACCATAGATATAGAAATACGGTTTCTCTGTACCTGCCTTGTATTCAGACTCAAAACTCGTAGGCTTAAGTGTATTATTGGTTATGTTTTTGTATGCATTCTCAGGAGTAGCACAATTTGAACGAGGTATTGACAGGATTCCGGAAGAAAAGTAATTAGCTGAACCACCATTGATCTTCCCGTTTCCCCAATACAGATTAACGCCATCTTCCAATATCATAGTAGCCGAACCGCCAGCTCCAGCATTCACAACCACAAGACCTACACCGGCAAGATCATATGTAGAACCCATATAGATCGTGTAATCCTTAGATCCGTCCAAAAAGATGTACTTGCAATCTGAAGTTTTATTTAAATTTCCAGACATAGCATAGTTGATTCCTGCACTATCATGGATATAGTACTCACCTGGGTCGAGCATCTTCTTGTTAGAATCCGAATACGCATTACTTAGGAATCCGCTTATGCCCATACTCTTTGTAGTAGCAGCAGTTGAGTGAGTTCTGGACAACTTTAATGTCTTGAACGCATCCTCAGACTTCGGGAACTGTCCGGCTGCAGATGAGTAATCTGCGTCCATGTAATCCTTAAGTTTTTTTACTATTGAAGACGATGAACTATATGCATCCTTCCAAGTTTTCCTATTGTCAGAAGATATCTGACTACTATAATAGGAGTTATCGTCAGCCCATGATAGTGAGGACGAAGTACCCTTAAGAACGATAACGTTTCTGCTGCCCAGCAGCTGATTTACACGGGCATTGGAATCGTCATTGACCTTCCTGTTAGCGAATACCCAATGAGAGGCGGTCATACCTGTTCTGCTCTCCGAACCAAGACTCGAAAATGAATTTCCTCCGCTCGATCCGATGAAATATACAGTACCTTTTACAGTTGGCTCGTTAACATTATCACCAATATTTGACCAATGCCAAGTAGCCTGGTCACCCAGGAATACAAGATCACCATCATATGTATTATTACGAAGACTGACACTAATACTTTTTTCAGTGCCAACAAATACAAACGTAGAAGTATTGGCGCCATTTCCTGCTCGCATAGAAACATGATTGCCAGCACCACGGACAATAACCATATTACCTTCCTGTTTATCTTTGTCAAGCGATGATTCGCCGACATTGAGAGCATAGAAATCCGTTTTGTCTGCACTGCCTGAGAGATCCCACTGGTTAGAGAAATAGGAAGGATTCTTCTTCGGCTTGTTGTACTTAAGGATCATCCTTACGTTCTCTTTCTCACTACCGATAGTGGTAGTGAAGTCACAGTAGATGTACTTCTCTGACCCGACAGTCTTATTGTAGAAATGAACATCAGTACAGTTGTCGTCAGTTGACCCCATGCCTGCCACTTTGCCATCGTTAACCGCAAGTCTGATAGTCTTGTTATTGCTTGCAAGCGCTTCAAGGTAGTCATCGTTGAGTTCCTGCATAACAATGGCCTGATAGATTGCCTCGGAAGCGGATGTAGCTGTAAGTCTTGCCTGACTCTCCTTGGCTCTGTTGTACAGTCTCGATCTGGTCGAATTGGTCAGGAGCAAAGCCGCTGATATGAAGATCATAGCCATTGCAACGATCAGGAGGACCATTACGAGGATGATACCCTGCTTGCTGTTCGTCTTGCTCTTTCTAATCATATGAAGTACCTTCCCTTCGTATGTATTGTGCCTCGCGCCATACATCTTAAATGTTAGACATAAAACGCCTATTTATATCTGTTGCCATAATTCTAATTCATCACGACACAAATTTCAACAAAAGATTTCCAAATTAATAACTTTTTTTGCATAAACTGTGAACAATTTGTTAACAAACTACTCTCCAGTCTCCTCTTCCGGTTCTTCTTTAGGTGCTCCCGAAGCTCCGTATTTGTCAAATTCCTCTTTTTTGCAGGCCACCAGATAGTAGTCATTCTGGGTTGCCAGCCTCATTACAGAGGACACATAAAACTCTCCTGTCTTGTTCTTCTTACTCCTGCTCCTGGCAAAAAATTCGCCGTGTTCAGGACAGAACAGCAGGGCATACTCAGACTTTCTGATCCGGAACCTCTTTATCTTCTCATTGAGAGCGGTCTTGCATATGGGACAGGTGGCCCAGAAAGCTCTGGCGCCCTCATATGCCATATCCTGCGAAGCACATGGGCTTCCCACAAATGTGAACTCGCTCACAACATCCGGGTCGATGGCGGAGCTTGATATTGTGGAGAGAACCTGGGCAGTCTTGTTCTGTTCAAATATCTTCTCAAGGATCCTTCCCGTATAAATGGCATCCGAAGTTGCAGAATGGAATCCGATCCTCTTGTCAATCCCGTAGAAATCGACCGCAAACTCAACACTCCTCTGCTTTCCCTTCTCCCCGGAAAACAGTGAGAACAGGGGCTGAAGGTCAAGAAAATACACATTCAGGTCATCGTCCATATCGAAGAACTTCAGATTCTGTTTGAGCATAGCCGTATCGGAATTGCCCCATCCCACGAGAATCTGAGCCTTCCCTATAAATGCCCTGAACGCATGATACGCCATCGCAAAAGAAACACCGTTCAAAAGATCGGAGTTGCTCTTGCCCGTAACCTTCTTTACATGATAGTGAAGCTTTGTATATACCTGCGGCTTTATATTACGCGAGAACTGCTTTCCCCTTATCAGATTTCCGTTCTCATATGTATACTTTACGGCCCCTATCTCGATTATCTCTCCCGTGAGTGCAGAAACATCAAACCCGTACTCTTTACCATAAATGGGCTGATTCCACTCCATATCGAAAACAACGAGTTCCATACCGTCCGTAATAGGAAAATTGAGCATTACTCCAGCCTCCTTATCCTTTTTGTTATTATCTCATGTCCGGCTGCGCACAACAATCCCGATATTGTCAGCGCTATGCCGGGAACGGCGCCTTTGTTGCGGGAAGAGATCTCAAGCACACCCTCCAGATCCGAAGGGATCGTGAATGCAGTTCTGCCGAGATATTCATATACCGCCACCTGTGTGCCCCCCACAGATATCTTAATGTCTTCACTGTACCTGACGCCGGTTAAGAGAGTCTTTGCTCCCCCTCCGGTAACTCTGTTCTCAGCTGCTATATCGAAGGACATGCCGTTAAACACATCAAGTGCGTCCTCATCAAGTCTGTAAAGCTCCATATACCCCTGATTCGCCCCGGTAGGATCTCCTCTCATTGATATCTCAAAAGTCCCGGTGGTATTGGTCAGTTCATACAGGAAAGGGCCGTCGAACTTTCTGTCGATGGGGAGATCGGATATATTGAAGTTCAGTTCAGACATGTGAACAGGTGCATTAAGACCGGAACCGAAGAAAAGCCTTTCTTCACTCAGGAGGGAAACTCCTCTGATCATCTCGCTGTCCTCTTCGCATATCCTGAAGCGTCCGTCTTCCCCCTTAACAAATCCGATATTCATGATCTCGGAAGTCCCAACAGGTAAAAAGACATGATCTATACCCATGTCATCACACATTTCATTGATGATAGAAGGTACGTCCCTTCCCTCTTCCGAAGGTGCTGAGCCTGAATCCAGAATCAGATACCGGTCACGGGACGTAAGGAACGAGAGCTCAGCATCTGTCGATAATTCAGGCGTATCACAATCACCGTCAGCATAGACCACAGGACGGTAATCCTCCGGTCTCATATCAGACATCATATATACATAAGACATATTTGATGTCAGCACGATACAGGAAAGAACCCCGTAGATAATGCCCGTCTTTCTGCTGCCGTTCTCAGCAATGTGCAGAAGGAAGACCGTGACTCCGACAGCAGATATGAATGTCATGAACAGCTGATAGTTCATATAACCGTAAACATTTTCAGAACTGTTGGCGATCACCATGAGAACTATCACTGACAGTCCGCCGCCATAGATCACGCCCCTTCCGGCGTTTCTGATATTCTTGACAGATATTGCTGCTGCGATAACGAGCACAACTGCCAGCCCGGATAACAGCGCAGCGGGATAGCATGTAGATGAATCGGCAAACGGTATCAGGGAATTAAACGCAGAATAAGCTGTAAGAATGTGACAGATGACGGCAACGATCCCGGTCACAGCCTTTATCCTCACAGGGATATTTGGGTTAATGAACATTATTATAATAAGTACAAGTGTAATTATCCCAATGTATATTGCATGGCATGTTCCGTCCTGGGAATTCTGAGCCATTCCTGACGAAGCGGAAGCCAGGAAGTCGAAGAGCTTGTATTCCACAGCAGCATCAGAAAACACCTCAGTTCCACGCTGCTGAATATCAAGGCTCAGCATTGCCGGAATGCTGACCATACCTGATACCATAAACCCGGGAATGACAGCAGCCAGTATCCTGCAGACTGAAGCCAGAACATTTCCTGCCGTCCTGTATCTCATTATGGCAGCCACGAAAGAGTACATCAGTATACAGACTGACCCGCATATGATTCCCGGCATACCTGAAATAAAGATCAGTGCAAATATCAGTACAAGGCGGAGATAAACCACATTATCATCTGTTGCAATCATGCGGTCCATAGCTGCAAACGCAAGCGGGAACAGTATCAGAAGATTCATTACCTGGATCGCTCCGGCAGCCAGGAAAGCTATAGAACTGCATGCGTAGAAGACAGACAGCATTACGCTGAAGTACTTTCCGGCTCTGATCCGATTCTTAAGAAGATAATACATGGCGATTGAAGCAAGCCCGAACCGCAGAAAATACGCTGCAAACAGTATGACGCCTCCGGCTTTATCCCCTGTCATCAGAGCCAGAAGGAAAAAAAGATCCATATACTCTGCCAGAAGGGTATCGATCCCTTTCTGCCTGACAAGAGAATTAGGAGATGCCAGTTCCTCCCTGATCTCAGATGCCGCTTCGCGGGATTCTGTGACAGCGCATATCACATCTTCATCCATGGGATTCCTTCTCAGAGTAGCCTCTACAGGCAGGATCTTTCCCGGTGGCACCTGGGCGATCATAAAGGCGGCTGCCATTATGATCACCGGAAGCAGCAGAGCGAGAACAGGAGCTATGATATTACCGTATCTGCTCTTAGCAAGGCTTCTCATTCACAGCTTCCTCTCTCTTCTTCATCCTCTTTGCACGGACAACCTCCGAGATAACGATCACTGCTGTCATAACGGTCCATGCTGCGGCACTGATAATGACACCCTCAGTAAGACCCTGGGGCATATAATCAAGTTCTATCTCGTGATATCCCTTATCCAGTCTTATGCTCACATACGAGTCCCCTACAGGGGTTATCTCGCCTTTCTCACCGTCAACCTTCACGCTCCAGCCCTCCGAGTAAGGGATCGTCATGAAGAGAAGGCCGTCATTCAGTGCTGTGACATTGCCTTTCACCGATAACGTGTCATACTCCGTCACGTTGAATTCCTCATCTGCCAGCTGTGCAATGGCATTCTTAAAATTGTCAGGTGTGAGTTCCGCACCGAACACTTTCACGGAATTGCCGGGATTCTTGGAGTACTTGACCGTAAGCGTAACAGGTCTTCCGTCAAACTTGCCGAGGCTTATTATCTGATAGCTTCTCAGCTCGTATGAGTACTCATCCTTGTCGCCCCTAGATACTGTCGCGGTAGCGCCGGCATTGGCATTTACATAAACATAGAGATCAGCACCTTCCGTGGCATTTTCCACCGTAACCTTGAACATCGGATTATCGCTTCCGGGGACAACCGTGTAAAGGATCTCGCTGTCAACAACCTCAGAGGTGCTCATGTGTTCTGATTCCTCTGCGATAAGATCGATGTATGTATAACAGTCACCGGTAACGCCCATGGACTTCAGCCAGTCATTCGTCTTCTTGAACACGTCAGGCTTCTCCCATGCCGGCTCATAATCTATAACTTCAGGATCCACCATATAGCCCAGGGCCAGAGCATCGGGGTTGCCGTAGACCGTGATATTGTCGTCCTTGTACTCTTCGTCAAATACTTTCGGGATGGTGTTGGTATTCTCGATCGCCACGAGATTGCGGACACCGTAAAGGGATGCCGTAAGCCTGGTTATGCCCGAATTGCGGAATCCGTTGATGTTGTTATTGTGAAATCCGAAGTTGCGGTTGTACTTTACAAAACTCTCTCTGGTCGTGGAAGAGAATATGGACATTCCCTTAACGTTATAAACGGACTGGATGTCACAAATGTTATTGGGGAACAGCTCACTCCTCTCGAAAGTCTTGTGACCGTCGGTTCCTTCAACTGAATCCACGTATGTCTTGATCTCCCCGTGATTCTTACCGAAGAAACTGTACCCTACAAAACCCTCATTCTGGGCAACTATAGCGATAGATACTATACTTCCCGCCAGCGTCTCCGCCATTATAGTGGCAGCAAGGAGTGTCTCGCAGAATATCATGGACCGCCTGCGGTCGGAGACTACCTTGAGTGCAATGCCCTGGACAATGAGGAACAGAAGCGTCATGCCCATCTGGATATAGCCCTCATCCCCCTCTCCGAACTTCTCGTACAGGATGAGGAAGATTATGGCACCCGCCACCGAGGCACCCAACGCCCCCTTGGGGAGATGCCTCAGCCGTCTTATCGTCAGAAAACCTACAAGAACCAGCACAAAAGGCATCAGGAATGACTGTCTGTAAGGGATCTGGTTCGGGAAATGCATGCCGTGCCAGATGAAGTTCAACGTTCTGTTGGTAAAGCTCAGGTAAAGAACGAGAATGATTATCCCGAATCCGAACTTGTGTCTCAGCCCGATGCCCGATGCTTTGGGCAGAAGGAAGAACAGAGGCAAAAGTATTATGACCACAAGTCCGCAGTGAACATTGGCCATTCCGTCCCTTATGGCGGGACTTGCGGCCACCATGAACCGTCCCATGAAGTCAAAAAGCGTTCCTGTCAGGTTGTAATCCGTAGGGAAATCATTGCCGGTGGCGGAACAATGCTGAAGTATCAGATATGTTGGAAGTGTTATGAACGCCGTGGAGACACCGGCCAGCAGGCTGGCGGTGCCGAATCTTACAGCAGACAGGGCAAGATTCTTGAAGCAGAGCCTGTCAGGAGCATTGCGGTCCTCTGTGGGTCTCAGGAGCGTCAGGCAATAGACCGGGGCGAAGAACACAAGAAAGATGCACAGGAAATATCCCGTGAAATAGTTGCTTGCGATCGCAACAGCCAGTGACACAAGATAAAGCCACCAGGATCTGTCGAGAAAGAGCTTCCGAAGGCCGAGACAGATGACCGGCAGGAGTATAAGCACATCACACCACATGATGTTCCAGAAATCTGTTACGAACCAGCCGCACAGGGAATAGCAGATAGCAAATGCGACCGTGATGTTGTCTATCCTTCCATGATCGTTTGCCTTGAGGAAAAAGGACATGGCAAGAGATGCCAGCCCGGCCCTGAGTGCCGTTACGAAAGCGATAAAGACAGGCATCGTCTTGGCATCAAAGAAGATACACAGGATATTGAGCGGGCTGGCGGAATAATTCGCAAAGGCAGCATAGTACTCGTTGCCGAGGCCGTCGCACCAGGAATAGAGAATGCTGTCGCCTGACAGGATCTTGTCTCTCAATGTAACAAGATAGGGTGCATACTGGTGGTAAAGGTCAACAGTGAGCATTGTCCTGTTGCCGAAAGGATAGCATCCCAATATCGCGAAAGCGGTAACTATGGTCAGAAAAGGAAATATAAATGACAGAAGATACTGCGGCAGCACATCGGGTGTGCCCTTATTTAGCAGGTTTTTGGCTTTTTTATTCATATGTTAAGCAAATGCCTTTCGAATTTAACATAATTTTAAGTTATATAATATTATAATCAAACGTGATAATAATAACATGAATAAAGGGAAATTATGGGATTAAAGCTCAAGATCATTGCCAACCCATCCTCAGGACGGGAACAGGCCAAGATAAATATTGAGGATATGCTGTCCTACCTTGTCAGTCAGAACAGCATCACCAGGGCTGACATCTACTATACTGCCGGCATGAACGATGCCAGGCTTTTCGCTGAGGATACGGATCCTTCCGAGTACGATTACCTTATCGCCGTGGGCGGAGACGGTACCGTAAATGAAGTTATCTCGGGACTGCTTCATAAGGGGATCGACATCCCGCTGGCAATATATACATCAGGAACTGTGAATGATTTCGCTACAAATGTCGGAATGCCTTCCTCCCCGTCGGATTTTGCCAGGATGCTCATGAATCCGGTATTTAAGAGAGTAGACTGCGGCAGATGCGGGGACAAGTATTTCCTCAATGTTGCGGCCTTTGGCCTAATGACAGACATCTCGTACAGCGTTCCAAGTGATCTTAAGACTGCCATCGGACCGGTCGCATACTGGCTGTCAGCACTCAAGGACATTCCTACGATGAATTCCACGATCCCGATAACGGTTAAGACAGAGGATCAGACTATCGAGACCGACTGCCTGATGCTCTTTATATCTAACACGACCAGCGTGGGAGGCTTCAGAAAGCTTATGAGCCTGGCCGATATTGAGGACGGCGTCCTGGACGTCCTTATAGTGAAGAAACTCGAACCGATGGAGGTAATGCCACTCATGGGCAAGCTCGTGATAGGCGATCACCTTGACAGCAACAAGGTTGTTTACTTCCAGACCGATAAAGTTTACATTGAAGTCAGAGGTGAACCCCAGGATGTGGTTCTGGACCTTGACGGAGAACGGGGTCCCAGCCTCCCTCTGACTATCGAATGCATCAGTAAGTGTATCAATCTCATAATTCCCAATGAGGAGGAAAAATAAGTGAGCGAGAATATAAATAACGATAATCTGCCCGTAGCAAGTGAGACCATCGATAATTCCAGACAGGAAGTGGTGATGGAACTGGAAGACAGATCAGGTGTGCCTGAGAAATCATCAGGCAAGAAGCGCAAGAGCGGATTAGCCCTTGTGATACTTGGCATAATCGTAGTCCTTCTGGCCGTTGTTGCAACGATCTTCTACGATGCCGGCGGTAAGGAGAAGCTGGAAAGCCCTCTCACCATACACGGCAAATCCATAAGCAGCGCCGATTTCAGTTTTATGTATCACTATACAATGATCGAGGAAGGTATCGATCTGTTTGCTTCTGACACTCCTGCCCTTCTGGATTCACCATACACGGATGACGATAAATACAGTTCATACCGCAACTACTTCCTGGATCTTACGGCACAGAAGATGCAGGAGGTCGAGATCCTTTACGATGATGCTGTTGCTAACGGGTATTCCATAGAGAACAAGCATTTCGAGAGAGCTGAAGCTTACATCAGCTGGCTCAAATCACAGGCAGATAAGCTCGGCGTATCGCTTGATACATATATCAAGGGCGTTTACGGGAGTCAGGTAGATGAGCAGACAGTGCTCAAGTATCTTGCCAAGAAATATTTCGCCGATGATTATTCAAACGGTGCAAAGCTCGATATCCTGTCAGCCTCCGAGGAACAGGCTCTTGAAGCATATGAGAATGACAGGAATTCCTACGATCTCGTTGACTACAAGATCCTGAGGATCACATATGAACAGCGTGAACAGGCATTTGTCGATACTGCAAATCTCCATGCCCAGCAGATCATCGAGGCTATGGGCGGCGATCCCTCCAAGTTCGAGAGCAGTGCTGCCAAGTACTTCTCCGGCACTGCCAAGGAACAGCTTGAGATACCGGACTCGACGCTCGTTGCCAACTGCCGCTTCAGTGATTTTACACACAGCGATTTCAGGGACTGGCTCTTCGGCGTTGACAGGAATCCCGGTGATGCCACCGTATTCAGTGACAGAGACGGATTCCCCATTATCCTTGTATTTGTTCAGAGGCAGAAGCTGTCACAGCATCTGCGTGATGTTTATATTGCTCACATCGTCTCTGTGGCTGACGAGGAAGGCAATAAGAGCATCAATACGACCCAGTCCCTTGCTCAGGAGATCTATGAGTATATTGATGATGCCGACAGCTTCTCCGAAGCCGAGAACCTGTACAACACGGATGTCCTGGAAGGAAGGCTCATTATCACCCACAGCCAGATGACTTACCCTGAACAGTATAATGAGAATATCAGCAACTGGATATTCGATGCTTCAAGGGAGCTTGGCAACAAGACCATTATTGAGATCGACGGAGACTTCTTTGTAATCTACTTTGTCAAGGAATCAGAAAAAACTGAGTGGTATGACAGGGTTAACAGCTTCGTCAGGATGAATAACTACCGTGAATTCATGGAAGCCAAGAGCGAAGAATATACATACGAATTTGACGAGAACGGGCTCAGTGCGATAAGAGACGTCCCTTGAGCTCGAGACAGGTGTTCGCACACGTCGCAGGCTCCAAAGGTGTGCTCACACCTTCTCTCGCTCATCCCGGTAAGGAGGGTCTCTGCGCGATGTGCGTTCCCGTATCGGAAGGTGCTTCGCACCTGCGTCCAAAGTCCGTTCGCGATGATTCGCGCTCATATCGGAACCAGGTGTGCTCACACCTTCTCCCGCTCATCCCTATCAACAGCAATAATAAAGGGTTGCCCCGCTTAAGGACAACCCTTTGTAAGTTACTTTAAAATGATCTTTATCCCTTATCATTACGTAACTATTCCTATCCACCTCGTCACAGTCTTTATCCACACCGTCTGTACAGATCGGATCATCCTTTCGCAAAGGACGGGCACGTATGCCGGTGGTGAACAGATCACATAGAGGCTATGGCCAGAACGAGCGCAGTTCCTGCTGAGGCGATCATTGCAATGATAAGTACTACCGCCACTATCTTTACACCACGCTTATTACTGCTTGCCATGTCTGTCACTCCTCTGATGTGTTATATTTTGCGCGGACATCAACGTCCGCCGAAGACATTCTCGTTATCATCATCACCATTATCTTCATTCTCAGTCGTTACTGTTCCGGCATTCTCGTAATCAGCACTGTCACCGACCACAAAATCAACCGTCATCTCCCTGCCGTCACGTTCGATAACAAAGACTATGGTATCCCCTACCTGGTGAGAATCACGTATTCCAATGATATCATCAGTTTTATTAATTGCAACACCATCCATCGAAATAATCCTGTCGCCGATCTTCAATCCTGCCTGTTCAGCAGGACCGTCATCCACATATTCATATATATAGACACCCGGTACGGCACCCACGAAGGCGTTCTCGGGGATCGCAGTCACTGTAACTCCAAGAAAAGCTCTGTTTACGACAACACCATAGTTGATCAGAGACTCTATGATCGGCTTTACCGTATCGATCGGGATCGCGAACCCCAGACCTTCAGAGGCATTCTTGACCATCTTGGCATTTGTGATACCTATTACCTCACCGAAAGAGTTAATAAGAGCCCCGCCGCTGTTGCCTGAATTGATGGCAGCATCTGTCTGGAGCACGCTTATCTTGTAGCCGTCATGGCTTATCTGACGGTCAAGTCCGGATATGACACCAACTGTTACGGTTCCGTCCAGAGTTCCAAGGGCATTGCCGATAGCTACCACCAGTTCTCCTGTACGGAGATCTGAAGAGTTGCCAAGTGTAACATGATCATATGTGCGTCCGCTCTCCAGCTTCAGTACTGCACAGTCAGTCTGATTATCAAGACCGACGACCTCACAAGGGATCATCTCGTCAGATCCCGGTACAGATGCGTAAAGATTGTAACCCGAGTCATTAGCGGCATCATCGACTACATGTGCATTGGATACTGCATAGCCGTCTTCAGTGATGATGAACCCTGAACCTGCTGAGACCGTCTTGTCACTTCCGTTAACCGTTCCCCTGATGTAGAGGGACACCGTTGCCGGACTGACTATGTCCACTATCTCCGTCACATTAAGCTTTGTCTTATTGGGATCAGAGACACTTGCCGCCTCCTCAAGCGAGAACCAGGGTTCAGGGAGTTCTCCGGAACTGTTATGGCTGATCTCCTCAGTGTCTGCATCTTTGTCATCCGTGTCAGGCAGGTAGCTCATAACTCCTGTCTTACCCGTATTCAGGCTGAATATATAGACAGTCTGGACTGTCGAGAAGATTATAAATGCTCCCATGATGACTGCCATTACCGCAATAATGACGTTGGCATTCGTCTTTTGCGGCTTTCTGTCATTCTCATCACTCATATTAGGATTGCCTCCTGTGTTGTTGTCAGGCTGAATGCCATCAGAAATAATATAACCTTACTGCGCCGATTATTTTAGGCAAAAACGTATCAAAAAGAAACCAAAACTAAAGCAAAACATCCCTTTCCCTGATCATCTGCTCACCGATCTTCTCGAATACCGCGCTGCCTCCCGTCAGATCCGTGATGCACTCTGTGATCTCCTCAACATCGTCCCCTGCGATATCCGTCACGATCCTGACATCCTGGGCATAACCGATATCTGCTATAACGATACCGCGGTTCCTGAGTTCGTAAAGAACCTTATCTGACAGAGAATATCCGACGTTGACCGCATACCTTACCCCGGGTACCAGTTCTACGGGTCCTGCATTCCTGACTGCCTCGACAGCCGCGTCAGTATATGCCCTTACAAGGCCGCCCTTGCCGAGCAGAATCCCTCCGAAGTACCTTGTAACCGTAACAACGCAGTCAGTGATACCGTTATGTTCCAGCACAGACAGCACGGGCAGTCCTGCAGTACCGGACGGTTCCCCGTCGTCGCTGTATTTCTGCATATTTACATTGCCGGAGATCTTCCAGGCATATACGGTATGACGTGCATCAGGGTATTGGCTCCGGATGTTCTTCACAAAATCGTTCGCTTCCGTGTCTGAACCAATATGACGCGCATATCCGATAAAAACGGACTGCTTCACCTCGATCCTGGACTCACCCTCCGACGATAATGTGATCATCTGCCCTCTGACAGTCAGTTCGTCTCTTTGTACTTCTGATAAGCCATCATCAGAAGGGACTTATCCTGACTGTATGTAATGAGGTCCAGAGACTCTTCGATCGGTACGAAAAGGCACTCCATTATACCCTGTTCGGGATTTGGCGTAACTTCATCCGATTCAGCCTTCATCACAAACCACGAGATATTATTATGAACCGGCTTCATTCTTGTCACCGAATAGAACTCATAGCTGGTCTTGCCCGCCGGCGCCACTACATTAGCGGCAACTCCGGTCTCGGCAGCGATCCTCGATACAGCTGCCGCCTTAACGGAACCACCCTGAGGAACCAGTCCTTTTGGAAAGCTCCACTCGTGCTTGTCGTTACGGATAAGAAGGATCTTATCCTCATAAAACACGAGACCTCCGGCGCAGTTGCGTATTATCATAAACAAAATACCTCAGCTTTGCTTAGCTTACACTCTATATTTGAATTTTATCACAGTTGAATAAATAATTGGTTAATAATAGAATAAAGAAGATTTAAAAAGCGGAGGCATCTTATGATAGATATAAAGCTGTTAAGGAACGATCCCGATATTGTAAGGGAGAACATAAAGAAGAAGTTTCAGGACGATAAGCTTCCCCTCGTGGATAAAGTCATTGAACTCGACAAGGAATACCGTGATTCCAAAACACGTGCAGAATACTTAAGGTCACAGCGCAATAAGATCAGCAAGCAGATAGGCTTCTTCATGGCTCAGGGCAATAAAGAAGAGGCTGAAGCAGCCAAAGCTGAGGTCAAGGCCATGCAGGACGAGCTTGAATCACTGTCTTCCAAAGAGGATACACTTGCGGAAGAGATCAGAAAGATCATGCTTGTTATACCAAACATCATCGATCCATCGGTTCCTGTCGGCAAGGACGATTCGGAGAATGTTGAGATCGAGAAGTTCGGGGAACCTTTTGTCCCTGATTTCGAGATACCGTACCATGTGGATATAATGGAAAAGCTCAATGGCATAGATCTTGACAGTGCACGTAAGACAAGCGGCAACGGATTCTATTACCTTAAGGGAGATATTGCAAGACTCCATTCCGCATGCTTAAGCTATGCCAGAGACTTCATGATCGACAGAGGCTTTACATATTACATTCCTCCCTACATGATCCGCTCCGGAGTTGTTGACGGCGTTATGAGTTTCGCTGAGATGGAGAACATGATGTATAAGATCGAGGGTGAGGATCTGTATCTCATCGGTACTTCCGAGCACTCCATGATCGGAAAGTTCATCGATGCTCAGCTTGATGAATCCGAACTGCCCCAGACTCTGACGTCCTATTCTCCCTGTTTCCGTAAGGAAGTAGGTGCACACGGCATCGAAGAGCGCGGCGTTTACAGGATCCACCAGTTCGAGAAGCAGGAGATGATCGTCGTCTGCAAGCCCGAGGATTCAAAGAAGTGGTACGATATTCTCTGGAAGAATACTGTAGATTATTTCAGATCGCTCGATATCCCCGTAAGGACTCTCGAGTGCTGCTCCGGTGATCTGGCAGATCTTAAGGTCAAGAGCTGTGACGTAGAGGCATGGTCTCCCAGACAGAAAAAGTATTTCGAGGTCGGATCATGCTCCAATCTTGGTGATGCGCAGGCAAGAAGGCTCGGCATCAGGATCAAGGGCGAGAACGGCAATTATCTGGCTCATACACTTAACAATACCTGTGTGGCTCCGCCGAGGATGCTCATTGCCTTCCTTGAGAACAATCTCAATGAGGATGGCAGTATCAGAATCCCCGAACCGCTGAGAATGTACATGGGCGGCAAGTCAGTCATCGAAGTGCCTGCAAAATGAAAACAGTACAGAAAGGGTGTCTCGGAAGTGAGGCACCCTTTCTTATTAATAACAAATTAAAAGAGCCGTCATACGACAGCTCTCTGATCAATGTCTAATCCACTCAAAAGATCAAGCTCTGGTAACCTTACCGGAACGCAGGCAACGTGTGCAAACATGCATAGTCTTAGGGGTGCCGTCAACAACAACCTTAACCTTCTGGACATTTGCCTTCTGCTGTGTAAGTGCACGGCGCGAAATCTGCGAACGTGTAATTCTGATCTTTCTGCCGAAGAACATATCCTTCTGGCAAACCTCACACTTAGCCATGGTAACACCTCCTATAATATTCAAGCCAAACGGCTGTTAGTCTCAAAGTGCCTTGAAATAATATCATACGAATCGCAAGTATGCAACACCTTTTTGAAGCTTCAGTCGGCTTCGAAGAATCTTCTAACGGTTATTATCCTGTTATAGAAGCTGTTGCCTGAGCCGTACTGTTTGAGACGTACGGTTGTTCTGGCGGGAGATATCATAAAAAACGTGCCCGTATCAGTACAGATAGCCATCTCTGCGATCTTCGTGCTCTGTTCGGAGTCGTTCACTCCCCTCAGGAATACAAGATCTCCCGGAAGTATGTTCTCCACGATCAGATTGCGGTTAACGGCATCATATTCCATAGGGATCTCTGTACCGAGCTTCGCCTGTTCCTCCATGGATCTCGGGAGTTCTATACCGTTGACCGATGAACATACATATGCGATTCCGTTGACTGAAGCCCCCTGCATCGTAAGTCCGTCATCCAGATACATGGAATTGACAAAGGTAAGCACAGATGACACGAAATATCTGCTGGATACGATATCAGTCTTGTCTCTGGTGCCTATCTCGATGACACCTGATGATCCGATCCAGCCGATATCACCGCCGGGCAGGTTCACCTGATACACACCGTCCCTCTTAACGTTGCCGTAGAGTGTGGTATTCATCATTGCTTTCGTGATGAGAGTACCGTTGCTGGCATGTGTCATTATGTTCTTGTACGGGTTTGATATTACCAGTTTGTATTTGTACAGATCAGGTTCTACGGAACTCATGTCATCAATGAAAGACGTATCGTCTATATAGCCTTCCATGCCGTCACCGGTCCTGATCTTGATAAAACCGTTAACGGAATCATCACCTATAAGCGTCACTGCCTCGTTATACAATACCTGTGTCACCCTGTCGGATGTAACGTCAGGAAGCTGATAGACACTTACAGCAGGCTTGATTATCACCCGGTAATCAGGATCTGTGTAGACATAATTCACCTGTTTCTGGACGAACAGCTCGATATTCGTTCCCTTAAACAGTCCCGGAAGGACACGGGGCAGTATAAAGAAAATGCCTGCGAGCATCAGTATGATCACGCCTACAGCGATACCCAGTCCGATGAATACATTGCGTTTAGGGGATCTGACACTCGCCTGCTTCGCATCAAGGCCCCAGGTGCGCATATCTTCTGCCTGACCATAATTAGAATCAGCACCTTCTGTCTTAAGGTCATCTGCCCCCGGGATCTTTACAGGGGTCTCAACATGCCTTACAGGCGATGCTTCTCCGGAATATCTCTCAAAGATGGATCTTTTCTGATCATCTCTGTTGCCACTCTTCTTCATCTCTTCCTTATCTCCATTACCGGTCTTTACGGCGTCTCAGCCAGCATTGTGCAGAATGCGACAGCAAAACCGCCATCATGACTCAGACTGACAGATATGCTCACGATATGAAGATCCTCTGCGATCTCCCTGGCACGTCCGTGAAGGACCAGTTCAGGGGCACTACCCTCATTCCTGACCACTTCTATATCCGTCAGTGACACGCCGTCGTTGACGATTCCCGTTCCCAAAGCCTTGCCTGCCGCCTCCTTGGCAGCAAATCTGGCAGCATAACTCTCCATCCTTCTGGACCCCTTAAGAGAATCGCAGTATTCCTGCTCGCTCTTTGTAAAGCACCTGTTTATAAAGGCATCTCCCGTTCTCGTGATGCTCCTGTCTATCCTTGAGATGTCAACGATATCCGTACCTGACAGGATCCTCATCATCATTCCTCATTGATGAGCCCTGCGCTCTTGAGCTTGCCTGTAACACGAACATCACTGTCCGCGATAATGCTGTTCACGGGAAAAGACGTAACGATCAGCGTTATCTTTCCCGGGCTGCGCCTTGATTCAAGAAGTGCATTCAGCCTGGTTCCCACCATTCCGGTCATCGTCATATTCGCAATATAATCGTCGATTACCAGAATGTCATCCTCTGCCAGCTCTGTTATGTCTTCATCATAAATGTTTATTAGCTCATCCAGCCTCATATAACGGGCACTGTATCCCAGATTGACGGCAAATTTGATGTAATAGACTGCCAGAAATGTCTTGCCGGTCTGGATGCCGTCGCTCAGGATCCACAGAGAACGGGTGTCCGGCTTGTCCTTGCCCATAAGGATCTCTATGAGCCTCCTCCTGAGCTTTGCCCTGTGATTCTTTTTGCCGAAATGATCATCCTTATAATTATCAAGCTTAACATGGCTGTGATTCTTCAGGCCTGACAGATCATAGCATTCCTCAAGTTCCTTCTTACGGCAAGGGCACACCTGTTCTACGCCGCTGGAATTCTTGTAAAACCCTGTATCACCGCATCTTGAACATACCGGTCTCTCCTCATCGAAAGCAGGGTCTATCCCGTTCCTTGCCATGAACCTCTCTCTCTTATCAAGGAGTTTCTTCTCCAGTGACTCACAATGGGCTATCTCGACCTTGTTATCTTCCAGTGTAGCGATCATCATCGTCGCTCTGGTCGCCACAATGTCATTATCCAGCTTCTCCAGATCGGGATACTCCGAATACACCTGCCTTATCCTGTTCTCCCTGTCTATCTCCCGGGCAGACTCGACACTGAAATTAGAGCTTTTTATGATCTCTCTTATACTAGTCATCGTCTCCTCCAAACATATCCAGCAGATTATCTATAGCTGCACTGTCCTCCTCGGCTGACTCATCCCCGCTGCCAAACGCAGGCTTATCCTCCTCGGGTGTCGTTGTCGCAGGCTTGGTCTCCGTATCGGTAAGACCGGCCTCCGCTCCCGTAACTGACCCGCTGAATTTGCCCTTGCGCCTGTCGGACTTGCGTTTATTCTCCTTGTGATGCTCTTCTTCATACCGTGCTGCATCTTCAACATTTCTGATACCGGCGGAAGTCCATGCAACAAGCGTCTCTTCAACATGTCTAAGCTGGATATTGCCGCGGAATTCGTTGCTCTTATATGCGAATTCAATAAGTTCAGCGGAACAGTCAAGATCCGTGACCCACCGTTCTATCCTGGTAAGATCCAGTTCATTAAGACGCCTTCTGGTAAGCCTGCCCATTACCTCAACCGCGTGCTTTACAGCCTTTTTGCATTTGCTGTATTCAGCCAGTGCCTGCGGGGTAGTGAGGCCCTTGTCATACCATTCCCTGGCCAGATTCTTCATGCTCTTGCTGTTCTTCACGCAGCCTCTGTCCAGCCCCTCCTGAAAGAGGTTATACACAACAGTCTGTTCGAACTTATACTCGAACAGGCACTTGTCTATAAGCGAATAGAACGGGTATGCCATCTTCCCCTGGAAAAAAGTGTCCTGGATACTCTCTGCAAGCAGATTGCGGTCCGTCATATCTTCAGGTATTCCGTCAGCCGACATTGCATAGGCTCTCTCATGGCGCAGGTAATCATCAACCTCGCGCGCAATGATATCCGTCATATGAAAGCTGTTTCCGTTCCTTATGAGGAGATCCGCTGCCACAAGTTCGGCCAGAGCAGAGTCAGTCTCAGCCTTGGACAGTATCGAGGCATCATAAATATTCTTCAGATCGAAATTACTGTCACGGTAGAAGGAATTGATCCAAAGATAAGCATATATTGCAGAGGCAGAAAGCCCCCCGGCATATCTGATAACAAATATGTCGGGGAGCGCCGTCTGCGATACGATCAGCTTTTGACTGCTGTCATTCATTTGAGATTCAGATCTCGATGTTAGCTGCCTTGCGCTTGTAGCTGTTCAGTCTGTCGATAGCATCACACTTGGTGTTCTCGAACATCTGATCAACTACTGCTGCATCATACTTCTTGTAGAGTGAGTTGTATCTTACCTCAGCCTTCAGAAAGTCAACGAAGTCATCGAGGTTCGGCTCCTTGGAGTCGAGCGTGAACGGATTCTTGCCCTCATCAGCAAGTGCAGGGTTGAATCTGTAGAGGTGCCAGTAACCGCACTCAACAGCCTGCTTCTCTCTTGTCTGAGCGACCTTGAGACCGCCCTTGATACCATGGTTGATACAAGGAGCATAGCAGATAACGAGTGAAGGTCCGTGATAAGCCTCAGCCTCTGTGAATGCCTTGATGAGCTGGTTCTTGTCAGATCCCATAGCTACCTGTGCAACATATACATAGCCGTAGCTCATTGCCATCATACCGAGGTCCTTCTTCTTAATAGCCTTACCGCCTGCAGCGAACTGAGCGATAGCTGATCTCGGTGAAGACTTGGAAGCCTGTCCGCCTGTGTTGGAGTAAACCTCTGTATCAAGTACGAGAACGTTGACATCCTCACCGGAAGCAAGAACGTGGTCAAGTCCGCCGTAACCGATATCGTAAGCCCATCCGTCACCGCCGATGATCCACTGTGATCTCTTCATGAAGAAGTCCTCATAATCGAGAGCCTTCTTAGCTGCATCTGATCCTTCAGCCTTGAGCTCGTCTGCGAGCTTCTCAGCGATCTCACGTGTATTCTCAGAAGATGTGAATCCGTCGATCCAAGCCTGAGCTGCTGCCTTGAGAGACTCGGAAGCAGTTGCTGCTGCAGCTTCTTCTACGAGCATCTTAGCTCTTGTTCTGAGCTGCTTGTAGCCAAGGTACATACCGAGACCATGCTCAGCGTTGTCCTCGAACAGGGAGTTAGCCCATGCAGGACCAAATCCTCTGTAGTTTGTTGTATAAGGCATTGAAGGTGCGGAACCGCCCCAGATCGATGAACAGCCTGTAGCATTACTGATCTGCATTCTGTCGCCGAAGAGCTGTGTAAGGAGCTTAGCATAAGGTGTCTCTCCGCAGCCTGCACATGCGCCCGAGAATTCGAGGAGCGGCTGCTCGAACTGTGAACCCTTAACATTGGCCTTAGCCATCGGGTTCTCCTTATGAGACAGGGCAATACAGTAATCCCAGTTCTCTGCTTCCTTGAGGTTGTCTCCGAGAGGAGCCATTGTGATAGCCTTCTCCTTGGCGATACAGGACTCTACGCACACGCCGCAAGAGAGACAGTCCATAGCAGATACCTGGATCCTGAACTTCATATTGTCGTAAGGCTTCATGCCCTGCTTTGTCTCGAAAGGAGCATTTGCTGCCTCTTCCTCTGTAAGGAGGAAAGGACGGATAGCTGCGTGAGGGCAGACGATGGAGCACTGGTTGCACTGGATACACTTGGAAGCATCCCATACAGGGATATCCACTGCTGTACCACGCTTCTCGTAAGCTGCTGTGCCCTGAGGGAAAGTACCGTCTTCCATACCCTTGAATGTGGATACAGGGAGTGAGTTACCTTCCTGTCTGTTCATTACGTTAACAACCTTCTCGATGAACTCAGGAACCTGCTTCTTCTCAACAGGCTTATCCTCAGCTGTCTTCCATGAATCAGGAATATCAACAGCAACAACTGCATCAACACCTGCATCGATAGCAGCATAGTTCATCTGAACGATATCGTCACCCTTCTTGCCGTATGACTTCAGAGCTGCCTTCTTCATGTAGTCAACAGCCTGCTCAACAGGAAGGATTCCGGAAAGCTTGAAGAACGCTGACTGGCAGATAGTATTGATCCTTCCGCCGAGACCGATCTCCTTAGCCTTTGCAACAGCATCCAATGTGTAGAACTTGATGTTGTTGTTAGCGATGTAGCGCTTCATTGAACCGGGGAGCTTGTCCTCGAGTTCCTCTCTTGTCCACTGTGTGTTGAGGAGGAACGTGCCGCCGGGCTTCAGTGAAGAGAGCATATCGTACTCATAAACATAAGACTGGTTGTGGCATGCAACGAAGTCAGCCTTGTTGATGAGGTATGTGGAACGGATAGGTGTTGTACCGAATCTCAGGTCAGAGATCGTGATACCGCCGGACTTCTTTGAGTCATAAGAGAAATATGCCTGAGCATACATATCTGTGTGGTCGCCGATGATCTTGATGGAGTTCTTGTTGGCACCAACTGTACCGTCTGCACCGAGACCCCAGAACCTTGCCTGAACTGTACCCTCGCCTGCAACCTCGATAGACTCGGAGCAGTCAAGAGAGAGGAATGTAACGTCATCATCGATACCGATGGTGAATCTCTCCTTGGGCTGATCCTTCTTGAGTTCCTTATAAACTGCGAGAATGCACTCAGGAGTTGTATCCTTGGAACCCATACCGTAACGGCCGCCGATAAGCTTGGGAGCATTCTTGCCGACGTAAGCTGCTGCAACGTCGAGGAAGAGAGGCTCTGCATAGGAACCGGGCTCCTTTGTCCTGTCGAGGACAGCGATTGCCTTTGCAGTAGCAGGAATAGCCTCAAGAAGCTTGTCTGCTGCGAAAGGACGATAGAGGTGAACCTTAACGAGACCAACCTTCTCACCGTGAGCGTTCAGGAAGTCGATAACCTCTTCTGCTGTCTCGCAGACAGAACCCATAGCGATGATAACACGGTCAGCATCGGGTGCACCGTAATAATTGTAAAGCTTGTAATCTGTTCCGCGGATCTCGTTGATCTTATCCATGTAGTACTGAACCTGATCAGGTACTGCAAGATAGAACGGGTTAGAAGCCTCTCTGCCCTGGAAGTAGATATCAGGGTTCTGAGCTGTACCACGGAGTGTAGGATGGTTAGGAGAAAGGGATCTCTTACGGAACTCCTTAACTGCCTCGTAATCAACCAAAGATCCGAGAGTCTCGTAGTCGATGACCTCAACCTTCTGGATCTCGTGTGATGTACGGAAACCATCGAAGAAATGAAGGAATGGAACTCTTGTCTTAATGGTGGAAAGGTGAGCTACTGCAGCAAGGTCTGCAACTTCCTGAACGGAGTTGGAGCAGAGCATTGCAAAACCTGTCTGACGGCAGGCATATACGTCAGCGTGATCACCGAAGATGTTGAGCGCATGAGCAGCAAGAGCTCTTGCGGAAACATGGAAAACGCAGGGTAAAAGCTCGCCTGCGATCTTGTACATGTTAGGGATCATGAGGAGCAGACCCTGTGATGCTGTATAAGTTGTTGTCAGAGCACCTGTTGCAAGTGATCCGTGAACAGCACCTGATGCGCCTCCCTCGGACTCCATCTCAACGATGTTGACTGTCTGTCCGAAAATATTCTTCAGCCCCTGCTGTGACCATTGATCGGTGTGGTCAGCCATAGGTGAGGACGGTGTGATGGGGTAGATAGCAGCGTTCTCGGTAAATGCATACGAAGTATACGCAGCAGCCTCGTTACCGTCCATGGTCTTCTTCTTAAGTTGTGCCATAAAAAGTACCTTCCTTTATTTTTAATATGAACGAGAGATATTATAACACAATAAGCGCCTGCTTACATCAGGCGCTTATGGATAATTAATAAAGATTAACAAAGATTTATCAATTATGATCTGGAAGATATCAATCTTCTCCTCCGCCACCGCCATCATCGGGCTGCGGAGTCTCCGTAGGAGGTGCCGGCGGCGGATCTGTCGGTGCAGCTGTTGCAGGAGCAGGTGTCGGAGTCGGCTTAGGGGTTGCCGTAGGTGTTATTACCTCACCGGTCTTGGGATCGAACTTTGCCTGTCCGCCGTCGGGAAGCTTGGTTCCTACTTCCACCTTCTTGACCCACATACGGTAGTTGCTTGTTGCAACGTCCTCACGCTTGATCTCATTGCCGTCTGCCGTATACCATACCTTGTATGACTTGACTACCATTCCGTCATGGGCATTACGGAGTGTATTCCTCTCACCTACAGCCAGGTTCGGATTGGGAACATACTCTGTCTCTCCATGGGGAGTTGTCTGTGTGACTTCACTTATAAACTTGATGTACTGACCTTCAGGAAGCTTCATGCCGTAGATTGATACCGTACAGCTCCTGTCATTCCAGTTGAACTCAGCTCTCATGACGATCTGATAATCTGTGTTGTTCTTGAACACAAAATCAATGCTGCCCCAGTCAACTGTTGCATCAAGTCCGGGATCAACATATGAGGAAGGCCATGCGTGATACTTCCTGTTTACGATCTCAAGATCCGCCTTGACAGCAGCTCCATATACCATTGTGGATACCTGGCAGATACCGCCGCCCATTCCCTGCTCATACTGACCGCCTGTGATAACGGTAGCCTCAACGAATCCGTTGGCAGATGTTCTCTGGCCGACAACACCGTTGAAAGAGAACTCATCTCCGGGATTCAGTATCGTGCCGTCGATATTCTTGCACGCCTGATCAAGGTTGGTATTACGGTTCTTGTTATTGCTGGCAGTGGAACTGCAAGAGGATCTTCTGCCGAAATTCTCGTTGATGAACGCCTGTGTGACTTCAGGAACCACGACCTCACTGTCAACCTCAACGATACCCTGATAGATCCTGTCTTCCAGAAGCCCCTTGACATCGTTGACAGCTTTCTCGCTGTCGATCTTGAATCCGTTGACTTCAGGCTGGATCACAAAAGTGTTTGTAGTCTTGTCAAAATCAGTGATCACGGCATCAGCTTCCTGAACCTCCATCGGGTCAAGCACGCTGTGTACGAGATCCGTAAGACCTTCCGTAGCACACGTATAGGCTGTCTGATACTTTACAGGAACATTCTTCTGGCGCTGATATGCATCATAGCACTCCTTGAGCTTCTCAAAGTCCTCGGGATCCGTGGGCCTGTTGAACGCAAAAGCCTCGTCGAGGACTTCGTTGGTATTAACAGTAAGTGTCAGTGAGCTCAGGTCAAGATCATGGACTTCCTCGCTGACCTTCAGGTCGATATCGACGTTGAGGGGGGCTGCTTCGAGTCCCGCTGTTACAGCATTGTAGGCCTCTGTCTTTGTCATGCCGCCGACATTAATGTCATTAACAAGCGTCCCGTCATAGAACTTCTCACCCTCTGTGAGCTCTGCGAAAGCATCTTCTGCCTTGATCTTCTGTACCGTGCCGTCAGCCATGGTAACTTCGATCCTGGGCTTGAAAACACCAAGAGCAAACAGGATACCTACAATACCTGCGGCGATCGCTATGCCTCCGGCAACAATGGCAGCAATCTTGGCGCCCTTGCCGTCTGACTTCTTCTTTTTACGCTTGGGGGCCGGCTTGCGCGATGATGAGGATGAAGAAGATCTCTTTGCAGAAGACGAGCTTCTGGAAGAAGATCCTGAAGACCTGCTCCTGGATGATGTCTTACTGGAGACAACTGCTGAACTGTTAGGTCTTCCCATCAGGCTGTAGTCAAAAGGCTCCTCAACCGCTGCAGAAGGACCATCATTCAGGTCATGATAAGGCTCCTCTGTAAACATGCCGTTATTCCTCGACAGGTTGCTCTGAGGTCTGGCAGAGGGATTCTGCTGCTGAGGCCTCGGAGACTGAGGATTGGGGCTTGCCGATCTTACAGGCGGCCTGTTCTGATCATGTCCTCGGTTTGAACTGCTCTTCATATCGTTTCCTCGGTTCCCTTGATAATCTATCCAACAAATATCGACATAATTATACTTCTTAAATATAGCAATAATAGTAAAATTTGCAATATTTGAAGATACACGTTGTTGTGTAAAATCACATCACAGGATATATTAACAGTATCCTGGTTACAAATGGGAGTCACTTAGATGAATTACAGATACCTTATGGCGGCTGACATGGATCTTACGCTTGTCATGCCCAAAAGCGATGTATCACCTGCAAATATGGAGGCTATCCGTGCTTTGCAGGCAAACGGTGTTGCGTTTACGATAGCTACCGGAAGGTCATCATTTCTCATAGATAAGTACGCCTCCATACTGGGGATCGATGTACCCCTCATAACCGGCAACGGCAGTGCATTGTGGGACAGCACCACAAGGACTCACGTGTATTCTGCCGATTTCCCGGAGGACAAGCTCAGATCACTTCTGAAGCTCTGCCTTGACCACAACGTTGACTGTACCCTGTACAGCACCGAGGGGGTCTTTCTCGCTCCGGCAAGCTCAAGGCAGTGGTTCTGCGATGACTACAATGAAGGGCTTCCCGAACATCTTAAGGCTCCTGTCAGGAGGATAGACAGTTCTTTTCTTGACAGTGAGATTCCGGAATTCAACAAATTCCTTCTGATCAACGTATGCGATGAGATCGCTGAAGAACTTAAGGACGATCCTGATCTTTATGTCGTATCGTCGGGACCCACTTTCTACGACGTAATGGTAAAAGGCGTATCCAAGGGCAAAGGCCTTCTCGGTCTTGCTGATGTACTGGATATCCCCCGTGAGAACACTTTCGCGATAGGCGATTCCGAGAATGACCTGTCCATGATAGAGATGGCTGCGCACGGCATAGCCATGGGCAATTCCGATCCGGAACTGCTGGCCATGGCTGATTACGTTACTTCCACATGTGAAGAAGACGGCTTCGCAAAAGCCGTCTTCGAGTATGTTCTTCCTTTGGTTACAGGTAATTAAACAAGTCCCAGCTTACCCTTTACGAAGCCTGTCATCTGATCCTTAACTTCTGCAAGTCTTGACTCTGCGGCCTCGCGGCTCGTATCGTAGATACCGAAGTAAACCTTGAGCTTTGGCTCGGTTCCCGAAGGTCTTGCGCATGCCCAGTCAAGGCCCTTGTCTCCTCCGAGTTCATAAAGCAGCACATTGGATTTGGGCAATGTGATCGGTGACGTCTTTACGCCATCCTCTGTAAACTCATATCTTATGGAGTTCAGATAATCCCTTACAGCTATGACCTTGGGTCCTCCGATGAGTACCTGCGCATCAGCAGCATTTTCAGAAGTCTCCATCTCATGCCTCATCTGTGCCATAGCAGAGCCGATCTTCTCGATGCCCTCCTTGCCCTCAAGTGTGAAGCTTACAGAATTCTCAAATCCGTAGCCGTACTTGGCATATACTCTCTCGAGCCTGTCAACAAGAGTCTCACCCATATCAAAGCTCTGGGCAGCCATACCGCAGATGAGCATTGCAGCCACTACTGCGTCTTTATCTCTTACATCAACGCCGGACAGATAGCCGTAGGACTCCTCAAATCCAAACTGGAAATGCATATCCCCCTCTTCATCGTAGAGCTTGATCCTCTCACCGATGAACTTAAATCCTGTCAGTGTCTCCATCAGTTCCACGCCGAAAGCCTTGCAGACGGAAGCTGCCAGCTTCGTGGATACGATCGTGGTAACTGCAAATGAGTTTTCCGGAAGTGTCCCGAGCTTCTTCTTGGAATCAAGGATATAGTCGAGAAGCAGAAGGCCCATCTGGTTGCCGGTGAAGCACTTATATGTAACCTGGCCGTCAACTACAGTCTTAGCCGCAACTCCGATCCTGTCAGAGTCAGGGTCTGTGCCAAACACGAGGGAAGCGTCCGTCTTCTTAGCCAGTTCAATAGCCATTGTGAGGGCTTCCGGGTTCTCGGGATTGGGAACTGAGACAGTCGGGAACGATCCGTCAGGCTTCTCCTGCTCTGATACTATATGGACATTCTTAAATCCGACTCTGTCGAGTATCCTTCTTACAGGCTTGTTGCCTGAACCGTGGAGAGGTGTGTATACGATGCTCATATCAGCCTGGCGGTTGATCGACTCCTGATCGATAACGAGACCTGCAAGCATCTCTGTGTATGCCTTATCGACCTCCTCACCGTACTTCACGACGAGACCGGCTGCCATTGCTTCGCTCAGAGGAAGACTCTTGATCGTTCTTATATCCGTGATAGCCTTGATGCTCCTCAGAATGATCTCTGCTGCCTCAGGCGGCACCTGTCCGCCGTCTTCACCGTAAACCTTGTAGCCGTTATACTTGGAAGGATTATGGGAAGCTGTGATCATTACTCCCGCGAAAGCCTTGTAATACCTTATGCTGTAGCTGCATACCGGAACGGGTCTCAGCTCGTCGGACAGTTTTACCTTGACTCCGTAAGCAGCCAGGGTGGAAGCTGTAACTTCTGCAAACTCGGGAGAGAAATGTCTGGAATCGTAGCAGATAACAACGCCTCTGTTCATAGCCTCGGTACCGCATGAGATGATGTACTGGGCAAGACCTGCCGAAGCCTTTGCAACAGTATAAACGTTCATCCTGTTGGTTCCGGCGCCGAGCACGCCCCTGAATCCTGCAGTTCCGAATTCCAGATCCTTATAGAACCTGTCCTCTATCTCCTTGCTGTCATCCCTGATCGCCAGGAGCTCCGCCTTTGTATCTGCGTCGAAGAAAGGATCTTCGCACCAGAACCTGTATGTATCGATATATCCCATAAATACCTCCGTAGCTGCATAATTACTGTTTACCGCAAAATATTACCACATGAGACCTTCTTATTGAAGTCAAAATACAATACAATTAAGGAGGGTTCTAGCGGTAGGCCCTTTATGTAATTTATACGGAGGTATAGTATGGGAAAAACTCTGCAGGATGTCCTTGACATGATCAGGGATAACGGTATCAGGATGGTCGATTTCAAGCTCACCGACATCGATGGAAGATGGAGGCATCTGAGCATTCCGGCCGAGAGATTAAGCGAGAAGACAATGGAGGCCGGCATCGGGTTCGATGGCTCAAACTACGGCTTTGCCCCGGTTGAGAACAGCGATATGGTATTTGTTCCGGTGCCGGATTCAGCCGTGATCGACACATATGCCGAGATACCCACGTTGTCTATGATCGGTGACGTTAAGGTTATCCAGGTGCCTGAGAACAAGCCTTTCGATCAGTATCCGAGGAATGTGGCCATAAGGGCACTCGAATACATGAAAGAGACCGGAATTGCCGACGAGATGATAATCGGTCCGGAATACGAATTCTATATCTTTGATCAGGTGAATTTCGAGGTCGAGTCACAGAATCAGTCGGTAAACATCTTTGCAAGCCAGGCACACTGGGCATCTAACGACGAATACTCCAACAACGGATATCAGATCCAGCACGGAAAGGGCTATCACGTATCCCTGCCGATGGACGTATGCAATGACCTGAGATCACGTATGTGTCTTACCATGGCAGAATGGGGCATCGATGTGAAGTACCATCATCCCGAAGTCGGAGGATGCGGGCAGATGGAGATCGAGGTCGAACTCGGTGACATGCTCAAACTCGCAGACGATACTATGTCTGCCAAGTACATTATCAAGAATGAAGCCGTACTCGACGGAAGAACAGCAACGCTCATGCCTAAGCCCCTGGCCGGTGAGGCAGGCAACGGAATGCATGTGCACATGCTCCTGAGAAAGAACGGCGAACCTGTATTCTACGATCCCGATAACTACGCCCAGCTCAGCAATGAGGCACTGTGGTTCATTGGAGGTCTTCTCACCCACGCGCGGTCGCTCTGCGCAATAACAAATCCCTCAACGAATTCATATAAGAGGCTTGTTCCGGGATTCGAGGCTCCTGTAACCATTGGTTATGCCATGGCAAACAGAAGTGCAGTCGTAAGGATCCCCGCTTATGCAAAGTCCCCTGATGTTAAGAGATTCGAGCTCAGAAATCCCGATGCTACATGCAATCCCTACTATGCATATGCGGCCATTCTTATGGCAGGTCTGGACGGAATAAAAAACAGGATCGATCCCCATGAGAAGGGCTGGGGGCCGTATGACTTCAATCTCTTTGACCTGTCAGATGAGGAAAAGTCAAAGATAGAAGGGCTGCCGGCATCGCTGTCTGAAGCGATCGCTGAGCTTGAGAAGGACCATGACTACCTGACAGCAGGCGGCGTTTTCCCGGAGAGACTGCTGAAGCAGCTTATAGCAAGGCTCAAAAAAGACAATGAACAGATCTCCAGGATCCCCACACCTTCAGAATTTGCCAAATATTACGATCTCTGATGATTTAGATCAGCTTTTTTCCGGAGCCGGACTTCCCTCAGGAGTCCGGTTCTTTTTTGTGCCCTTTCTGCCGTCGATGATGACAAAGACAAGCATTCCGGCAACACCAACAGCCGACATAACAGCACCGGTCTTAAACCCGGGAGCAATGAACTTCAGCTCACATGTATGAGGTCCTGACGGCACATCGAAAGAGATGAACGCCTGCTGATAAGGCTTGATTTCTGCTTCCTGACCATCGATATAGAGTGTCCATCCGCCCTCGTACGGAACGGTGGTTATCACGGTCCTGCTGTCATCAATATCAGCCGTCATCTTCACATATCCGTCATAGACCTCATCTACTGTAACCTTGGACGTATCTACAGTATCGAACTGGCTCTTGAATCTCTCAGTGTCAAAGTATCCGAAATAAGCCTCCAGCACCGTAAACGACTTGCTGTCGGAAGTAATGGTAACCTTGACCTCGTCGCCCTCATTGTAAGTGCCCAGCCTGAATATCTGCGAGAAGAAGGTCCCCTCGGAGGCATGGCTGATGAAGATATTGTCAACGTAGATATCGAACACACCGGATGTGTTGGGAACCGAGAGATTAAAATACATCTCACCTGTTGCCGGGGCAGTCGCCGTATACTCAAGATATATAGGAAGATCCTTGTTCATCCTGTGGAACTTGCGGGCATTTTTGGACGCTTCCTCCAGAGCCAGGTCTTCCTGTCCCAGCTTATCCTTATCTTTGACCTCATCCGTCTCATCACCGGGTAGATCCTCATCATCCGGATCTGCATCCTGCTCTCTCAGAAGCTCCGTCATGGTAGTAAGATCGGAATTGACCTCCATACCGTTAGTTACGACGGGTCCCGTCACCAGCTCATCGTCCAGAGTGATGAAGTAATCCTCTGTAAAGCTCTCCGGGAACAGGGATCTGTACCACAGATTCCTGAATGCGAAATAATCCTTGCCTTCCGTCTTCTTCTCCAGCTGATAGAAGTCAAAATCACCCGCGCCCTTATCCGCCGCGAAAGCAAGCGGCAGTACACATGAGTTACCGTAGAAATGATACCCGATGTCAAACCTGTCATCGGCCAGATATGCACCTGCAGAATAATCCCTCATAGTCGTTATCGCGCCGATAGACATGAACGCATCGCTGTCCGGTGCGGCATATGAGTACTGAACCGCAAAGTAGTTATAGTTTACGGCATATCCCAGCTGCTTGATAAACCTGTGCAGCGGTTTGTTGGAACTGGAATTGAAAAATGCCATTCCGTGGAAGCCGCCGAACATATTGGGATGCTCCTGCAGATAATTGGTGATTCCATAGTCGGATATGATCTCGTTCTCAGCACGGAACGCATTATTCTTAACGGCCGCCAGAGTCCTGACTTCCTCCAGATCCTGCATTGCCTGGATAGACTCTGAATACTCATCTGCCCGGCCCGTGAAGAGCGTCATTGTGGAAATGTCAGTTGAAAGCAGCGGATCGATATATACAACCTCAAAGCATGTCAGTATTGCAAGGAGTACCGGCAGTATCTTAGGCATATCCGCAAAGCTTTCCGACCACTCGTTCCTGGTCATGAAGAACAGGATGATATAGAACGAGACGATCATCGAGATATTGAACAGGAAAGTCTTGTCGCTTTCCATCCCTCCGAAATTCCTGGCAAAGAGCAGAAGCCCCAGAACAATGCCTCCGGATATGAGTATCTCCTTCTTGTCTATATCTTTCAGGATATCGATCACTTTGGATGCAATGATCATGAACAGGGGGATGAATACAAAAGCATGTCTGTGCCAGAACCAGTTGGGACTGTCCATTACCTGCCATGCAACATCGAACCAGTAGATAGCTGTGGAGATATATACGCCTGCCAGCATAAGTCCGTAAAAGATCTTGTCCTTTACGGATATCTTCTTCGTGACGAAGAACAGGATAATAAGAGACGTAACAAGTGTGCTCACAAAGAACCAGGGCAGGTTCGACGGCATTACGTCACCGAATTCGCCTGACACTCCGACGAAGAAATGATCCACGATATCGGTCAGGTCATAAAGAACAAAATGGGAATCGGCTCCCGTCACCGTGGGATCCGAGTTAGTCAGGGTGGCAATTCCCGTAGGCACCAGGAAAATACACAGTATCAGGGCATCAAGAACTGCCATGATACCGAACCTGATCACTTTGACGATCCCCTTCCTGATGTCCTTGAACATTCCAAGATAGAACATCCTGGCTACAAGGTACAGGAATGAGAATATTCCGACCATGTAAGCTATGTAGAAATTCGAGAAGAATACAAACAGCAAGGTGACAATGAACCCTGCTTTCCTGTCCTTGCGGATAAACTGTTCTGTAAAGTACAGAAGGAGCGGGAGGAGCATGTATCCGTCAAGCCACATTATCTGGAACAGGAATGCCATTGCATAAGACGAGAATCCGTAAACGATACCGAAGAGCACGGGATACCACTTCTTTGTGCTTTCGGCGCGAAGCTCCATGAACATGCACATAAAGGCAGATGCGAAGCTCATCTTGAGAACCATGAGCAGCAGCACAAAGCCATTGATAAAGGAAACATCAAAGAACCTGAACAGGAGATTGAAGGGGCTCGCCAGATAATAGCCGAAAGTAGCCATATAGTTGCCGCCGAGGCCCATATCGAAGGAATACATCAGCGATGACAGGAACCCGGGTCCGATACCGCTGTCCATCCTTCCTCTGTACATGGCAAGGAAAGGTGCATACTGCGCCTGAAGATCACTTATGCTGGTGGAATAGTTGCCAAGAGGATACTTTCTGCATACCAGCGCCAGGAGAATGTATAGTATCATGGTCGCAAAAAACGCGACGAAAGGACCCAGATGGATCTTACGGGACTGCTTAAGAGAAGATACTTCCTGCATTTGATAAAACTCCCTGAATTTACGGTCTTTTTAGATTATAATATATTGGATATGTTTTTTGGACAATTTTGGAGGTCTCTATGTTAATAAGCCTTATCGTACCGTGCTATAACGAAGAACAGTCCCTTCCGTACCTCTATGAAGCTCTCTGCGATCTCCGCGGGTCTGAGGAGAAGAACGGAAAGGCCTTTGAGTTTATCTTCGTAAATGACGGAAGCCGCGATAATACAGCAGGCGTCATAAAGGGTTTTGCCGCCGGCGATAAGGACGTGAGATATATCTTCTTCTCCAGGAATTTCGGCAAGGAAGCAGCAATGTACGCAGGCCTCGAGGCATCCAGAGGCGAATATGTGGCGATACTCGATGCAGACATGCAGGATCCCCCTTCCCTGATCCCCGAGATGATCAGGGCTCTCGATAATGATGAATGCGACATAATCGCCGCCCGGAGAGTAACCCGTAAGGGAGAACCCGTTATCAGGAGCTTCTTCGCCAGAATGTTCTACAAGATCATCAACAGGATGATCGAGGTTGAGATCGCCGACGGAGCCAGGGACTTCAGGCTCATGAGAAGGATAGTCGTTGATGCCATCCTCCGTCTGTCCGAGAAGCAGAGGTTCTCGAAGGGTATTTTCGCGTGGGTCGGCTTCAGGACAAAGTGGATCGAGCACGTTAACGTGGAGAGAGTCGCCGGCGAGACGAAGTGGAGTTTCTGGAAACTGTTCAAGTATGCCATCGACGGTATCGTCGCATTTACCACAGCACCCCTGAGGCTTGCAACCATCGCAGGTTTTGCTTCTGCTTTCGCGGCGTTCCTGTATATGATCTACTATTTCATCCGTGCGGTGATACTCAGGATCTATGATACAGTTCCGGGCTATCCTTCACTTCTTTGCTTCATCCTCTTTATAGGCGGACTGATCCTCATGGCGCTGGGCGTTCTCGGCGAGTATATCGGAAGAACCTACATCGAGACTAAGGGAAGGCCGATATATATCACTGCTGAGGATGAGACGACAGGGCGAGATATTTGAAGAAGAACGTCTCTGAAGGATTTTCCACGAAGAACTGATCCTTGATCTTCTCCGCATAATCAGGCTTCGCGATATCGCCGAAAGACACGATATCGTATGTAAACCTTTCTTCCGTCAGGAACGTTGAAGTATAGATTACCGTTGTCATGTAATAGGTTACGTAGCTCATTCCGATCAGCACAAGTGCGAACAGAGCCATCTTTATATGCTCTTTGACTCCCTTGCGCTTCTCGTTTTTGCGCTTCAGCAGGATGTCCTCGGCTGTGTAATCGGATATGCGCTGCGCCATGAATATGCAGAGGATGAACAGTGCCGGCATGCTGGCGCGCATTGTAAAATCGTTGCTCTCGGTGATCTTGTACAGAGGACAGATCAGGAGCATCGCAACAGCTGCCCACAGCATGGGATTTTTGCGCTGACGCCTGTAAACAAAGATAAATGAGGGAAGCACCTCCACCGCCAGGAACAGTACATATACCAGAAGGAATACAGGAATACTCCCGTAGTAGTCCCAGACGAACCCCTTGTCATGCATGGAGTCTGACTTGGCACTGTAATATGTTCCAAAGACAAACAGGAGTACTGCGGGAACTGCCAGATTGTTGAAGGTAAAAATGTTCAGAACAGACTTCTTCCTGTCCTCTGCCCTCAGGTCCCCGGACAGGAGCCTCACAGCAGCAGGCACTATCATTCCGAAAGTAGCCCACGGAGAGTACGCAAATATCAGTCCCGCCGTGAGACCGATGCTCCTGTTGTTGCGTGCAAGAAGAAGCATGGTAATGATAAGGTAGCACGGCACGACCTGATGATATACATTCTCCAGATTATTGAAATTGCTGATATATGATATATGCGATACCCATCCGTCGATCCAGAACCATCCGTCATAAGGGATTATCTCGTTGATGAGATACGGGATGACATCCAGTCCGCCAAAACACAGATACATCACAAGAGTCCCGTATGTGGCACGTTTGATATAGATGCACATACCGGTTATGGTGATAAATATGCCTATGCTGTTCCAGATTATCAGCGCAATATTGCCCGCGGTAAAACCTGCGATCTTACCGATGAGAGCCGCAGGCATCCAGTAGGTGAAATAATAGACGAACCCCTGATCGCCATTCAGGTTCAGAAGAGCTCTGACGATCTCATTGCTCTGTTTTGCAGAGTCATAAACGATCGGCCATTTATAATCGATCAGGTCGTTAAGTATCGCCCGCCTGAAAGCGTGGTCGTATGGTCCCCACATATATTCACCGACGCCGTTTGTTACGGTGACAACTATGGCAAACACGGCTGTGGCTGCGATAAATGCGGCAGGGAACCCGACATCCTTTACTTCTGTGATCGTCTTGTCCGGTCCTTTGGTGCAGTCTCTTACCGCCAGCACAACGGAAGCGATCAGTATGACACTCAGCGGTATCGATATGTATATCTTGAGATAGCCTAGAAAGAACAGAACCACGGGCAGTGCAAGATACACTATTGCCATGGTAAAGAACGATTTGTAACTGATCCTGATCTTTTTGTTCATGCGCTTATTATAACAAATGTGAAATGGGGACGGTTCCTTTTTCATCAAAAAGGTGAAAAAGGAACCGTCCCCATTTCACCACTTCAAAACCTACCGTTTTAGTAGTATTATAGTATAAAGCAATCATCATTATTGAACGGAGGCAATAAAGTATGAAGATATCCACTAAAGGAAGATATGCATTAAGGCTGCTTGTCGAACTGGCATGTCATGACCCGGAAGAGTATGTGGCGCTTAAGGATATTGCCGAATCACAGAACATCTCCAAGAAGTATCTTGAACAGATAGTCCCCCTTCTCACCAGAGGCAGACTCCTTGCCACCAACAGAGGATATCAGGGCGGTTACCGTCTTGCCCGCGATCCTTCCACTATATCCTGCTGGGAAGTATTGCATCTTACCGAAGGAGATATGGCTCCCGTGTCATGTCTTGAGAACGGAATCGAGAATAATGACTGCCCAAGAAGATCGGAATGCCTGACACTACCCGTATGGAATGGTCTTTACAAAGTGATCCGCGAATATCTTGAAGGTATCTCGATAGAGGACATCGCCACCAACGCCAACGGAACCGGAGGCGATGATTACATTATCTGATCCTTCATTTTACTTGCTGCCTTTACCGCTGATAACCGCAGCAAAAGTCTTGAGTATGATCTCCACATCAAGACCCAGGCTGTAGTTCGTGATGTACTGTGTATCCAGTGCAACTACCTGCTCAAAGTCTGTGATATCCGAGCGTCCTGATATCTGCCATAATCCCGTAAGACCCGGTTTCATAGCGAGTCTGCTCATGTGATGGGGCTTATATCTCTCGAACTCGTCAAGCGTAGGCGGTCTCGTTCCGACAAGGCTCATATCACCCTTAAGGATATTGATAAACTGGGGAAGCTCATCTATAGAAGATCTCCTCAGGAACTTCCCTATCGGAATGATCCTCGGGTCGTTCCCGAGTTTGAACATCTGACCCTTGATCTCATTATCTTTCAGAAGTTCCTTTTTGTGAGCCTCCGCATCGGGGTACATAGTCCTGAACTTGTACATCTTAAAATGCCTTCCGTTAAGTCCTACTCTCACCTGCGAGAATATTACAGGACCGGGACTCTGTATGAATATTACCGGCGCGAAAATAACAAAACTCACAGCAAGCACGACCAGTCCGACAAGTGATATTCCGATGTCGAATACTCTCTTCACAAGTTTCTGTCCCGTTGTAATCGGAGAGATAGTTGTGGTGATACAGGTGCTCGTTCCGATCTTGTCTATCCTGACATTCGGCACCTCGTGAACGAATACTTCAGTCATAATGTGAACGATTACACCCATGGACAGGAACCAGTTGATAAGTTTTCCTACGTCCCTTGCCTTGGAACCGATATATACCTCATCAACGATATGAGTCCTCAGGAAATCCTGCATCTCCTGTCTGTACATCACCTTGATGCCTTCGATGGGAGTCATCCTCTTCTCCTGATCCAGCAGCATGAATCTGTCGACTTCAATACTCCCGTTGCTCTTCATCATGATCTGGTTCAGAGTGTTTACCGCATTGTCACGGTAGCAGACTATTATCACGTGAGTCTTGTTTACGGCTTTCTTAAACCTTCCATAGATTATGATCTTGATGAGCAGTCTCAAAAGATACGAGAATATCAGATTGAACAGGAAAAGAAGTCCGATAAAGAGACGTGATACCTCGTCTGTCTCCTTCATTATAAAAAGTATCACCAGGAGTACGGCAAGCATCTCTATATCAACAAGCAGAACATTGCTGAACTCCTTAAGATAGCCGCGTTTCAGTATCCCGCTGTGGATCGGCTGCGCCAGAATGATAAAGAGATATGAGAAGAACAGGATTATATTGATCTGTCTGTAATTGGCAACCTCTGAATTCTCGAGCACGAACCTCAGATAATAGGCAATAAGGAACGATACCTCCAGCGCAAACATGTCGGAGATTATGAATTCAATGTGCTTAGCTCTTGAACTTATATTGCCTTCCATACATTATCCCTACTGTATCGTCACGTGAATATTAGCATTTTAGGCATTATGGTGCGATATGAATACTTGCACATAAAAATACTGCCGTCCTGACATTTATCATGTCAAAACGGCAATACGTGTATTTATGAGGTATTCGGTCGTTATTTATCAGTTATCGCTGAACAGTGCAGTTGAGAGATATCTGTCTCCTGTATCAGGAAGCAGCACAACTATATTCTTGCCTTCAAATTCAGGTCTCTTAGCCAGTTCCTTGGCAGCCCAAAGTGCGGCACCTGAAGAGATTCCGACAAGGACACCCTCCTGCTTTGCAAAACTCCTTCCCGTCGCGAAAGCATCTTCATTCTCTACCGGGATGACCTCGTCATAAACTTCTGTGTTAAGTGTCTCAGGTACAAATCCTGCACCAATGCCCTGGATCTTATGAGGTCCTGCAACACCCTTGGAGAGTACTGGAGAAGTAGCAGGCTCAACTGCAAATACCTTAACGTCAGGGTTCTGCTCCTTAAGATACTCACCTGTACCGGTTACAGTACCGCCGGTTCCGACACCTGCAATAAAAGCATCTACCTTGCCATCCAGATCCTTCCAGATCTCAGGACCGGTCGTGGCTTTATGGATCGCGGGATTAGCCTGGTTTGTGAACTGGCTGGGGATAAAGCTTCCCGGTGTCTGGGCTGCGATCTCCTCTGCCTTGGCGATGGCGCCCTTCATTCCCTTGCTTCCGTCAGTAAGAACAAGTTCTGCGCCGTAAGCCTTGAGAAGGTTTCTTCTCTCAACGCTCATTGTCTCAGGCATCGTAAGGATGATCCTGTATCCCCTTGCAGCTGCCACTGAAGCAAGTCCGATTCCCGTATTGCCGCTGGTGGGCTCGATGATAACGGAATCCTTTGTAAGAAGACCCTTGGCCTCAGCGTCGTCGATCATCGCCTTGGCGATCCTGTCCTTTACGCTTCCTGCAGGATTAAAGTATTCCAGTTTTGCATAAATGTTTGCCTTCAGGTCATTAGCCTTGATGAAGTTGTTGACCTTAAGCAGCGGTGTGCCTCCGACCAGTTCTGTGATTGTGTTGTAAACAGCCATATTGTACCTCCTGTTATATTAGTCTTGGTGAAGCTGTGACATCACCTACCATTTCTATAGGTTTTATTCTAACACGTTATCGCTGTTTGTCAACAACAAATCTTACGGGCATAAAATTATCCCCCGGCCAGCATGACCGGGGGATCGTAATACCAGTCAGATAAACTGTTTACAGCTGAACAGTCACTACCTCGATAACCTGCGGTTCCAGAGGCTTATCCATATAATCAGTTCTCACGTTTGCGATCCTGTCAACAACATCCATACCTTCGAACACCTTGCCGAATGCAGCATACTGTCCGTCAAGATGGGGGCTTGTCTCATGCATGATGAAGAACTGTGATCCGGCAGAGTTGGGATCCATTGCTCTGGCCATTGAGAGAACACCTCTCTCATGCTTCAGGGGATTGTTTACGCCATTAGCCGCAAACTCGCCCTTGATCGTATATCCGGGGCCGCCCATTCCTGTACCTTCCGGGCATCCGCCCTGGATCATGAATCCGGGGATAACCCTGTGGAATATCAGACCGTTATAGAAGCCTTTGCCTGCAAGCTTAATAAAGTTGTCAACCGAGATGGGAGCGATATCCGGATACAGCTCCGCCTTGATAACTCCGCCGTCCTTCATCTCTATCGTTACTATAGGGTTTGCCATTATTTCTTATCTCCTTTACGTGAATGTCTGAACTGATGCAGTATGTCATCTTTGATCTGCCAGAGCTTGGGTGACAGGTCAACATAGTAGTTATGAGGGTTCTCGAATCTCTTAACGGAATCCCAGAGAGTATCGATCTCTTTCGTGCAGTAGTTGCGCAGCTCTGTCATTGTAGGCTTCTCATATACGAGCTTGCCTCCGTCGAAGATCTTAACCAGAAGTTTCCTTGTTGTATAGTTCTCAAGAACCTTTGCCTTCCATGTCTCAATAGGATCGAAGATCTCATAAGGCTCGCCGTCAGGGATCTCCTCACCCTCAACAAACAGAACATCGGCCATAGCCTTGCCTGTAGCCTTGTCATAGAATCTTACGATCTCCTTGTTGCAGGGTGTTGTTACCTTGCCGGCGTTCTCGGAGATCTTCATCTTGGGGATCACATTGCCGTTCTCATCCTCAACTGCGCAGATCTTATAAACGCCTCCGAATACAGGCTCAGCCTTGGAAGTGATAAGTCTCTCGCCCACACCGAAAGAATCAATGCATGCACCCTGACTGATAAGGTCTCTGATAAGATACTCATCGAGTGCGTTGGAAACTGTGATCTTACAATCTGTAAGTCCTGCTTCATCGAGCATCTTACGTGCCTTCTGTGTCATGTATGTAAGGTCGCCAGAATCGATACGGATTCCAAGAAGGCGCTTGCCCATCGGCTCAAGTACTTCCTTGGCACATCTGATGGCATTGGGGATACCGCTCTTCAGAACATCGTATGTATCAACCAGGAGAAGTGTCTTGTCGGGATATGATTCCGCATATGCCTTGAAAGCCTCGAACTCATCGTCGTAGAGCATAACCCAGCTGTGAGCCATAGTACCTGACAACGGAATATCGAACTGCTGACCGCAGATCGTACATGATGTTCCTGCAACACCAGCGATGTATGCAGCTCTGGCACCAAGTACTGAAGCATCAAAGCCCTGCGCACGTCTCGCACCGAACTCCATGATGGGACGTCCCTCGGCAGCCCTTACGATACGTGCCGTCTTGGTGGCGATAAGGCTCTGGTGGTTGATCGTACAGAGAAGCGCCGTCTCAAGAAGCTGTGCCTGGATAACAGGTCCTCTTACCTTGACCAGAGGCTCCCTCGGGAATACGACAGTTCCTTCCGGGATAGCCCATACATCACATGTGAATTCGAAATTCCTCAGATAGTCGATAAACTTCTCATCGAATCCGTAATTAGCCAGGAACACAAGATCCTCTTCCGTGAATCTCAGATTATTGAGATAATCGATAACCTGCTCCAGACCTGCTATTATGGCATATCCGCCATCCTCGGGGACATTCCTGAAGAACATATCGAAATAAACGATCTTGTCCTTGTTGCCGCCGTCAAGATATCCCTTGCCCATGGTGAGCTCGTAGAAATCGGTCAGGAGGCTCATGTTCGTTCTGTCATTCCACATACCGGTCATTTTGTTTACCTCTTTTCTTTATAAAAAATGCTCCGGAGGGCCTGTAAGGGAGACCCCCGGAGCGGTAATGCCTAAACTGTTACTCTTTGTCCTTCACTATTTCTTTGATAGATGTGGCAAGTGATGCCATACCTTGGAGATCCGAAGGAATAATGATCTTTGTTGACTTGCCGTCACCGATCTTCTCGAGGGCTTCAAGTCCTTTGATGGCGATAAGGCCGTCATCCGCACCTACATCCTTGATCATCTGGAGACCCTTTGCAGTCGCTTCCTGAACTGCGAGGATAGCCTGTGCCTGACCTTCAGCTTCCTTGATGGCAGCCTGCTTCTTAGCCTCAGCTCTCAGGATAGCCGCTTCCTTCTCACCTTCCGCAACTCTGATGGCAGATTCCTTCTGACCTTCTGCGATGAGGATCTGCTCTCTCTTCTCACGCTCAGCCTTCATCTGCTTCTCCATCGCATTCTGGATCTCGCGGGGAGGGATGATGTTCTTCAGCTCAACACGGTTGACCTTGATACCCCATGGGTCTGTTGCCTCATCAAGGATCTCTCTCATTTTCGTATTGATGATGTCACGGCTTGTGAGAGTCTGGTCGAGTTCCAGGTCACCGATGATATTACGGAGCGTTGTTGCCGACAGGTTCTCGATAGCCATGATAGGACGCTCGATACCGTATGCATAGAGCTTGGGATCCACGATCTGATAGAACAGGACCGTGTCGATCTGCATGGTAACGTTATCCTTTGTGATAACGGCCTGGGGAGCGAAGTCTGCAACCTTCTCCTTCAGTGATATCTTCTTGGCGACCTTGTCGATAACAGGCCACTTAAAGTGAATTCCCGTGTTCCATGTTGCTCTGTATCCGCCGAACCTCTCGACGATAAAAGTTGTTGCCTGCGGAACGATCTTGATGCAGCTGATCGCAAGAACAAGAACGATTACCGCAATGATGATGAGCGCAACGATACCTCCACCCAAAGCTACTGTCGATGCGCGTGCTGCTGCAAATGCTGATAACATAATACTAACCTCCTGTTATTCTTTGATTTCTTCTACTACGAGCTTTACGCCCTCAAGTCCCAGGACCATGATCCTGGCACCTTCGTTGATATTGGAGTCCGCCTTGGCGCTCCATACCTGTCCTATTACCTTTACCTGTCCTTTGCCCTCGATCGGATCGATAGCCTTGATGACTATGCCTTCCTGACCTATCGTACGGTCTGCATTGGTAGGCTCTGTGCCTCTTCCCTTCCTGTCGATGGCAGGTCTGATCCATATGAAGCAAACGATAAAACTGATAATGGACACGATGATCATCGTTATGATCTGCGCAACAACAGGTGCACCGCAGAAATCCATGATCATAGCCACCCCTGATCCGATAGCAAACCACACTGTCGTAAGACCGAGTGTCATTGCTTCTATTATCGCGAAAATAATAAGAAGTATCAGCCAGAGGACCCACATAGGAATACTCATACCCAAATCCTCCTTTATATAAAAATAGATGCCCTATCCCTTACTCCGGCACCGATAAAATTATACTACAAGGATATTACCGTTTTCAATAAAAATCGGTGTACACGCGTTCCAGCATAAGCCCTTCAGGAGGAAGTGTCTTGCCGGCTTTCGACCTGTCACAGGAAGCGATTATCCCGGGGATCTCACCGGCTGTTATCTTACCTGTTCCGACGTAATAAAGCGTGCCGGCGATTATGCGCACCATGTTGTAAAGAAACGCCTCTCCTGTCACCCTTATCTCTATTATCCCCGGCTTATCTTCGGGCGCATCCACCGTAACTTTGCTGATACGCCTTACTGTCGTCTCCTGGCTTCCGCCTGCCGCACAGAACGCAGCGAAATCATGCTCTCCCTCAAAATGCATTGCCGCCTTCTTCATCTCCTCAATGTCACAGGGATATGAAGAATAATATGAGTATCGTGCCCACAGGGGACTTCTGACAGGAGAACTGTATATCCTGTAGCAGTATGTCTTTCCCCTGCAGGAGAATCTGGCCGAGAAACTGTCATCCACATACATTGCCTTACGGACTGCTATATCATTCGGGAGCAACGCATTAAGCGCCAGCGGGATCTTCCCCTCGGGAATATCAAACGGGGCATCGTAGGAACTCATGTGTTCCGCCGCATGCACGCCGGAATCAGTCCTGGAACACCCCGTTATCTTTATCTCTGTCTTATACAGTTCACCCAGAGCCTTCTCGAGAACTCCCTGCACTGATCTGCCGTTGTTCTGTATCTGAAATCCGACAAAATCCGTACCGTCAAATTCTACGAAGACAAGGACCCTGCTCATTACTTGCCGTTCTTGCCGTCAAGAACACAGGTCATGCCCATCATGGCAGCACCTACGATACCTGCATCATTACCCATCTGGGCAAGTCTGATCTCGGTCTGCTTAACGCCGGGACCAAAGTAAGGACGTGACATTGTCTTCTCCCTCATAGGGATAAGGAGAGGATCGCCCTCGTTACATACACCGCCGCCTACTACGAGGACTTCGGGCATGAATGTGTTAATGGCATTTGCGAGACCGTCAGCCAGATAGTCTGTATATCTGTCGATAACCTCTTCGGCTACCTTATCGCCCTCTCTCATTGCATTGAAGGCAATCTTTGCATTGGCATGACCTGTCTCTTCAAGAAGCCTGTTCATCACGGAATCGGGATTGGCATTGGCGGCCTCCTGTGTCATCCTGGCAAGGGCAGAAGCGGAAGCATACTGCTCAAAACAGCCCTTACGGCCGCATCCGCATTTGATACCTCCTGATACGAGAACAGTATGACCGAATTCGGAACCTGCCTGATTGAATCCGGAGTAGATACGTCCGTTGATGATAACGCCGGCGCCTACACCTGTTCCCAATGTAATCGTGACCGAGTCTTTTGTTCCCTTTGCCGCGCCTGCAACTGCCTCAGCCATTGCAGCACAATTGGCATCGTTATCTATGAATACCGGCAGATCTACAACCTCCCTTATGAGTTTCCTCATCGGAGCGTTGTTGAACGGCAGATTGCTGGAATAGACAAGGAGTCCTTCGTTATTGTCAGGTGTTCCGGGAGAACCGATACCGATAGCCTCGATATCCGATACTTCCATTCCCGCATCCTTGATGACGTCAGCAGCAAGCTGACCCATGTCATGGATGATCTCCTCCATTGTTCTCTCAGCGTGTGTCTTGATGGAGAGTTTATTGATGAGCTTACCTTCGCCGTCAACTACTCCGGCCTTGATGTTAGTGCCTCCAAGGTCAATTCCGACATAATATGCCATAGTGATCCGCCCTTTCGATATGTTGTTGTGAGTAAATAAATTGTATCATATCCGCCATTTATCTCAATATATATTCAAGCACCACCGGAATTACCGCAACGGCAGTGAATATTACCCCTACCGCTATATCACGTCCTGTTATGCGGAGCGGGTTGAGCTTTGTCCTTCCGGTACCGCCGCGGTAGCATCTGGCATCCATGGCGATGGCCAGCTCTTCCGCACGTTTGAAGCTGGAAACAAACAGAGGGATAAGCACCGTTATATAGCCCTTGACCCTTCTTATAACTGAACCGGTGTCATAGTCTGCGCCGCGGCTTACCTGCGCGTTCATTATCTTATTCGTCTCAGATATGAGAGTCGGTATGAATCTCAGCGCGATAGACATCATCATTGCCATCTCGTGAACGGGTATCTTTATCAGTTTGAGTGGAGAACAGAGGCTCTCCAGTGCATCTGAGATCTTGAGCGGAGTCGTCGTCAGTGTCAGAAGTATACTGGTGGATATTATCAGAAACAGGAGCCTGCAGGCCATAAGAGCGGCGCGGCTCACACCGTAATCGGTTATCCTTATAAACTTCCATTCCCACAATACATTGCCTGTGGTGAGAGTAAACACATTGAGCAGGAAGATGAATATGATCAACGGCAGCACGGGAACGACAGTCGTCCTGATCACCTTCAGCGGTATCTTCGCAACAATGATCTGCACCACAGTAACTATGCCGAACAAGGCAAGCGACGGGCCCGTCTTTATCATGAATATGGCGATCAGAAATACCATATAGAGTATTATCTTCACCCTTGGATCTGTCCTGTGCAATACCGATCCGGTATCGTAGAATCTTCCGAGACTGATGTTATTCAGCATCCGTGATCCTCCCGCCTTCTCTGATATACCGGACTACCGAACCGTAAATAATGTCAGCCTCCGATTCGGGTCTGAACCTGATGTCATCAGGTTCCAGATCAGGGAATCTGTCCTTCAGGCGGTCAAGCACCAGGCCGGCAAAATACGTGATCCTTGGGTTGTCAATGCCAAGACGCGTCACACTTTCCTGATCCTTGAAGAGAACATGGGCATCATCCATCGCTACGATCTTCCCTTCTCTCAAGGCGCATATCCTGTCGCAGTGTGATGCTGCCTCATCCATGTTGTGTGTTACGAGCACGACGGTCTTTCCCCTGCCGCTAAGCTCTTTTATGAGCCTGAACATCTCGCGCCTGCCCTTGGGGTCCAGCCCTGCGGCAGGTTCGTCAAGCACGAGAACATCCGGATCCATAACAAGAACACCGGCCATGGCACAACGCCTCTTCTGGCCTCCCGACAGCTCGAAAGGACTTGTCTCAAGAACGCTTTCGTCCATGCCCACCAGATTCAGTGCCGCAATAACCCTGTCCCTGTGTTCTTCCTCAGGCACACCCATCTTCTTGAGACCAAAAGCAACATCCTTCATTACCGTCTCTTCAAAAAGCTGGTACTCGGGATACTGGAATACAAGCCCCACCTTGCTCCTTATCCTGCTGATATCCTTTTTATGAGCCGTATTGAGTATCTTGTCACCTGTCCTGATAAGCACCTCGCCCGATACCGGTGTGATCAGTGCATTAAGGTGGGATATCAGTGTAGTCTTCCCGCACCCTGACCTTCCTACGATGCCGAGGATCTCACCTCTCCTGACCGTCAGCTCGATCCTGTCGAGAGAGAAATCACCACTGTCGTATCCGAAGGAGAGATCTTTGACCTCGATCACGACTTCCCCGCTGCATTTACTCTCCTGTCTGTCAGTTATCTCAGGCTCGTAATTACCATTATCAGCAGATACAGACATCATCATATCAGCAGCTGCCACGGCCGCAGTTCTTACATCGTTGATATCTCTGTCAGAAGGGATCTCCAGACCCGTAAGTCTGCTGACCTCCGACAGAAATCTGTAATGCACGGGTCTGTCCAGATCTGCCGATCTTATCAGTTCTTCGCCGCTGAATATCTCCCTGGGAGTACCGGACCCGATCACCGTGCCTTTCCTCATGACATATACTCTGGAGCATCTGGCCGCCTCATCCATATCATGTGTTATGGATACGAGTGTTATGCCTTTATCTGCCCTTATCTTCTCAACAAGTGTCAGAAATTCTGAACGGCTTACCGGGTCGAGCATAGCGGTTGACTCGTCCAGGATCATCACCTTAGGTCTCATCGCCAGGGCACCCGCTATCGCAAGCTTCTGCTTCTGGCCGCCTGACAGGCTTGCAGCCTCCATATGTCGCTTCTCATACAGGCCTACGGATTTGAGTGCCTCCGTAACTCTGTCCCTCAATTCAGGCAGCGGAACACCCAGATTCTCCGGTCCGAAAGCCACATCTTCTTCAACCGTGGTGCCTACTATCTGATTATCGGGATTCTGAAAGACACAGGAGCAGTTCTCCCTGATATTCCAGAAAGTGCTGTCGTCTCTGGTATTGTATCCGAAAACTACGATATCGCCTTCAGTAGGCAGTTCCAGAACATCAATGAGCTTGGCCAGTGTTGATTTGCCCGACCCGTTAGGTCCCAGGATAGCTACATAATCTCCCTGATCCACCTCAAGGCTTACGCCCCCCAATGCCATGTAACCCCTTCCGGAGGGGTTCTCAGCATCATAGGAAAAAACAACATCCCTGACCTCTATCTGGTGTCCTTCATGTTCGCGCATACGCAAGAGTATAAAAAAAACGCAGGGAATTGTAAACCTCCCTGCGTTTGAATTAACAATTCAGTTCAGTGTATTACACGAACTCGAGGATTGCCATCTCTGATCCGTCACCTCTTCTGGCGCCGATCTTAACGATCCTTGTATAGCCGCCTGCTCTGCCGGCATACCTGGGAGCGATCTCGTCATAGAGCTTGTTGACAGGATTGATAACGATTCCTTCCTCGTCGTGGCTCTTGTGGAGCCAGTACATTGCATCTCTTCTGGCTGCGAGCCTTGAGGGAGCGTCAACAGTTACTGTCTTTGTCTTGATCTCACGATCTACGACATCGTACTTCTTGCCGTTCTTTGATGTCTTTGTTGTAAGAACCTTCTTGCCCTTACCATCAAGCTTGGCAGCAGAAACAGTAACCTCCTTTGTTGTGAAATTATCCTTCTCTTTTACCGCTGCTGTAATGAGCTTCTCAACGATAGCACTTACTTCCTTAGCGCGGGCTGTTGTGGTCTCGAGCTTACCGTTGATCACGAAAGCAGTAACCATATTTCTCAGCATTGCTGTGCGCTGATCGGATGCGCGGCCCATTTTTCTGTTAGGCATCTTATATTCCTCCTAAATGATTCAAGTTAGTCTTCTTTGTCCTTGAGGTGGAGATCCATCTCTGCAAGCTTCTCCTTGACCTCGTCAAGTGACTTCTTACCGAGATTCCTTACCTTGATCATCTCATCCTCTGTACGGGCAACAAGATCTGCGATCGTGTTGATTGCAGCTCTCTTGAGACAGTTGTATGTACGTACTGAGAAATCAAGCTCCTCGATAGCAGTTGAAAGCCTGTTATCCTTCTCGCCTGTCTCCTCAACACTCTTAAAGCTGATCGTCGTATCTGTCTCTGCCAGTTCCGTAAAGAAACGGAGATGATCGATAAGACATGTAGCTGCTGAAGAAAGAGCCTCATCAACTTCGATAGTACCGTCTGTCCAAACCTCAAGAGTAAGGCTGTCATAGTCTGTACGCTCGCCTACACGTGTGTTCTCGACCTTGTAGTTAGCCTTCTTGATAGGTGTAAAGATCGAATCGATCGGTATCTTGCCGATGATCTGCTTATCGGGCTTGTTCTGCTCTGCGGTATTGTAGCCGCGGCCTGCTGCGATAGTAAGCTCGATATCAACATTTGCTTCACCGTTCAGATGAGCGATAACGTGATCGGGATTCATGATCTCCACATCACCGCCGTGAACGATATCACCTGCTGTGAGCTCGCCTGTCTTGCCCTTGATAGCACTGATATTAACGATCTTAGACTCAGCATGGATCTTTGCTCTGATGCCCTTGATGTTGAGGATGAGCTCTGTCATATCCTCAATGATGCCGGGAACAGTCGTGAACTCATGCTGTACGCCTTCGACCTTGATCATGATAACTGCCGCACCTGTCAAAGAAGACAGTAAAACTCTGCGAAGTGAATTACCAAGCGTAATACCATAACCACGCTCTAACGGAGCAATAACGTACTTACCGTAGGAACGATCTTCATTGGTCTCAACACACTTAATGGTTGGCTGGCTTATTTCCATCATTTCTTCTCCTCCTAAAGTTTTCCCGATGTACGGGACTTCATGTATTAATGCGGCGTATTACTTGGAATACAACTCGACGATAGCGACTTCGTTTACAGGAACATCGATCTGCTCTCTTGTGGGGATAGCCACTACCTTACCTTCAAGCTTCTCCTTATCGCAGGTTACCCACTCGGGTACGATCCTGCCGCTTGTTGTAGCAACGATATCTGCATATCTCTGGGAACCTCTGCAGTTCTCCTTGATAACGATCTCATCGCCAACTCTTACGGAGTATGAGGGAATATTGACAGTCTTGCCGTTAACCTGAACATTTCTGTGGCTGACGATCTGTCTTGCTTCATCTCTTGTCCTGGCGAGACCCATTCTGAAGATGACATTGTCAAGTCTTGTCTCGAGAAGGATCATGAGATTCTCACCGGTCGTTCCATACTTGAGCTTCTGAGCCTTTACGAAATAATTTCTGAAGGGCTTCTCGAGCACACCGTAAATGAACTTTGCCTTCTGCTTCTCCTTGAGCTGCATGCCATATTCGCTCTGCTTGCGGGTCACCTTACCGTGCCTTGTTGACTTTTTCTTCTCAAGTCCCAAGAAACCGGGCTCGATACCGAGCGCTCTGCATTTCTTAAGGACAGGTGTCATATCTCTTGCCATTGCTTTAACCTCTTTTCTGAAATCTGATAAACTGACACAGAGACTTATACTCTGCGGCGCTTGGGAGGACGGCATCCGTTATGAGGTACAGGTGTTACGTCCTTGATCATTGTGACCTGGAGTCCTACTGTTGCAAGAGCTCTGATGGCGGACTCACGTCCGGATCCGGGTCCCTTGACGAAAACCTCAACTGTCTTCATACCGTGATCTACTGCCTTCTTGCCTGCCTCTTCAGATGCGATCTGAGCTGCATAAGCTGTACCCTTACGGGAACCCTTCATGCCCATCTCACCTGCAGATGCCCAGGAAATAGCATTTCCTGCTTTATCAGTAATGGTGATGATCGTGTTGTTAAATGTTGCGTGAATATGAGCCTGACCTTCGACAACATTCTTACGCTCACGTCTCTTAGGTCTGACTGCTGTTTTCTTAGCTGCCTTTGCCATTGATAGTTACCTCCCTTACTTCTTCTTGCCTGCGACAGTACGCTTAGGTCCCTTACGGGTACGTGCGTTAGTCTTTGTGCGCTGGCCTCTTACGGGAAGTCCCATTCTGTGGCGGCGGCCTCTGTAGCAGCCGATCTCAGTAAGACGCTTAATGTTCAGGGCTACCTCTCTCTTAAGATCACCCTCTACTGTGTAATGATTCTCGATCCTGTCACGGATCTTTGCAACCTCGTCCTCGGAGAGATCCTTAACACGTGTATCGGGATTGATACCTGTCTCTCTGATGATGTCGGAAGCGCTTGTTCTGCCAATGCCGTAAATGTAGGTAAGAGCAATCTCAACTCTCTTGTCATTCGGCAAATCAACACCGGCTATACGAGCCATTTCGTTACCTCCATAAATCGAGTAATTAAATCTTTGGATCTATATATACAACACGCGGCGTAAGGAACTCTTTCGGGTCAGGAAGGAGCAGCCGCCCCTACATTTACGTGTAATATTCTATTCGTCCGTTTTTGTTATCTGACCGCTTACGGCGGTCCGTGTTCGTGGCGAAGCAGTGCCACTCTGATCCCGCAGGGCTAAATCTGCAGCATCAGTCGATCAGTTCTCTTCTGTCATCAACCCTGCTTCTGCTTATGCTTAGGGTCTGAGCAGATGACCATTACCTTGCCGTTACGACGAATGACCTTGCACTTCTCGCACATCGGCTTTACTGACGGTCTAACCTTCATGACAATACCTCCTGCCAAATTCTTGCTGTTGCCATGTTTTCTTGTTGATAAATCAGGTCAACAAAAAATCTGCGCTTTTGGGCGCATGCCATAGTATTGTAGCAGATTTCAATGAGAGTGCAAGAGTTATTTGGAGTGTTTTTTCGATATATCTCGGCAATGATCCAGGTCATCTGCAAATCGGAATTATATATATCAGCATATTGATCATCTATGAAATCAGTATCTGAACATGATAAGAACGGTCGCCGCACCCAACAGCGCCGTTCGGTAAGTGCTTATATGTTTCAGTGATAATCTCTGCTCAGGCATTGAGCATCACTGTCTCTTCTTCTCACCTCTCCAGGTGATCCTGCCTCTGGACAGGTCATAGGGTGATAATTCCATGGTGACCTTATCACCGGGAAGTATCTTGATGTAGTTCTGGCGGAGCTTCCCCGACAGGTGTGCCAGCACTATGTGGCCGCTGTCCAGCTTCACCTTAAACGTTGCATTGGGCAGCGCTTCATCAACTATTCCTTCAACTTCGATTACATCCTCTTTTGACATTAAACATCCTCCTCATAAGTTGTCATAACAGGTCCGTCTTCAGTTATCAGTATTGTATTCTCATAATGAGCAGCGGGTTTCCGGTCTCTTGTGACAATAGTCCAGCCGTCATCGAGCTGCTCAATATATCTCTGGCCGAGTGTGATCATCGGTTCTATGCAGATGGCCATTCCGGGTCTGAGCTTGTAGCCGTGACCGGCCTTGCCATAGTTCAGGACCTCCGGATCCTGATGAAGCGATGTTCCTATGCCGTGACCTGTAAGTTCCCTTACAACGCCATATCCGAACCCTTCACAGTATTCCTGTACTGCATGACCTATATCACCTGTTCTCATTCCCGCCTTTGCATATTTGAGTCCTTCGAAGAATGACTGCTTTGTCCTCTCCACAAGATCACGGACTTCCGGAGCCACCTCGCCGACATAGTATGTCCTGCAGGCATCAGAGTGATAGCCTTCGAGTATGGCGCCCACATCTACGGAGATTATATCTCCTTCCCTGAGAACCCTTCTCTTGGAGGGAATACCATGCACCACTTCTTCATTCACCGAAGCACAGATTGATCCGGGGAAAGGCGGTTCTCCATAGTTAAGGAACGACGGCACCGCTCCGTGACCTGTGATGATATCATGAGCGATCTTATCCACGTCGAAAGTGGTCATCCCGGGATGTATCTCACCCTGCAAAGTCCTGAATACCTCCTGAAGGATCCTGCCGGATGCCTTCATCAGTTCAAATTCTTCAGAAGTAAGTATCTCTACCATTGGAAAATACCTTTCTAACAGACGGATCATCTCAGACACCAAGTGCCTTGAGGCCGTTCTCAATGTCACTTATGCATGTATCGGAATCAACGTTGTTATTGCCTTCTACGATCAGGCCTTTCGCATTATAGAAATCGATAAGCGGCTGTGTGTTCTCGTAATATGTGACAAGACGGGCAGCAACTGTCTCGGGATTATCGTCTGCTCTCTGGACAACGCTTCCGCCGCAGGCATCACATACACCTTCAACCTTTGTGGGCTTGTACTTTACATTGTAGCTTGCACCGCACTTCTCGCACACTCTTCTGGAGGAAACACGGTCCTTGATGATCTCATCATCTACAACAATAGACAGTACTGCATCGATCTTCTCACCCTTTGCTGCAAGCATCTCATCGAGTGCCTCAGCCTGAGCGATAGTCCTGGGGAATCCGTCGAGGATATATCCTGCACTGCAGTCATCTTCCTCAAGTCTTCCTGCCACCATCCCGATAGTAATGCTGTCGGGAACGAGCTGGCCTTTGTCGATGTATGACTTCGCTTCAATACCCAGAGGTGTCTGTGCCTTTATGTTGCTCCTGAAGATATCACCGGTGGAGATGTGGGCAAGGTTATACTTCTCCTTCAGCACCATTGCTGCTGTGCCTTTACCTGATCCGGGTGCGCCAAGAATAATGAGTCTCATGCCATTTCCTCCTTTGTCCTGCGTTTATATTATCTGAATGCCTTGGATGACTTAGTAGGCTTAGCCTGCTTCTTCTTGTCTTCATATTCTTTGATGCCGTTGTCGAGCAGAGTCAGCATCTCAGTGATCGTGGATGTCAGTATCACTACACCCATTCCTGCACACCAGAAAGATCTTAATGCGGGAATAAGGGCAATGAGCATAGGCAGGAAGCACATAAGCACAAGGAATACCGTGCCTGCCATGTTCATGTTGGCAAACATCTTCGTCAGGAATTCCGTTGTGGGCTTGCCGGGCTTGACACCTGGAATATAGCCGTTGTTATTCCTGAGTTCATTCGAAAGCTCCGTCGGATTAAACTGCATCAATGCGAAAACATTGGCAAAGAATACTATGCCAATAGCAAACAGAATGAGATATGAAGGGCTCGTGGTAAAGTTCACAAAGCTCTTCACGATGGCATTCTCGCTGTTGGGGGCATAGAACGCGATAATGAGCGCAGGTGTAGTAATAAGGAGCATCGTATAGATGATCGGCAGTATGCCTGCCTGTGTTATCTTGATGGGAACCTGTGTATTCTGTCCCATATACTGCTTCATTCCGAAGCTCCTCTTGTTGAACAGGAGCTTGATCCTCCGCTCTGCTGTCTGGACATAAGCACAGAAGATAAGTGCAGCAGCACCGATAACGGCGAGAAGCACCGTAAACACGATAGCCCACACAAGACCGAGCTTGTCATTTGTCTTGGTGAATACCATCTTAAATACTGAAGGGATATTCCTGCAGACTGCCGCGAACAGTATGACGGAAAAACCGTTGCCTACACCCTTCGATGTAATGAGTTCGCACATCCAGGACACAACTCCCGAACCGATCGTGAACCCTATTACGGCAAGTATGCCGGAGATCCAGGGATTGATTGTTGTGATGAGCGCACTCCTGCTGCCCGTAACGAGCAGTATTGAGAAGATAAATCCTGCTGCGATGGCGGCAAGTCTTGTATACTTTGTTATCCTCTTCTGGACCGCCTCATTCTGAAATGAGAGATTGCGAAGCGAAGGAACTGCGGCCGTGATGATCTGAACTACTATCATACCGAACAGATAGGGATACACGGACAGAGATACTATCGAAGCATTATAGACCGCCTTTCCGGAAATGATGCCCATCAGAACTCCCACATCGCCCCAGCCCCTTACAAGAGCAGAAAAGGCGGGAACATTCATCCCGGGTGCCGGTACCAGAGTCAATACATACAATATTGTGAGCATGAGAAACGTGAATAACAGTTTCTTACGAAGCTCCGGTATCTTAAATGCTTTTACTAAACTTGACATTAACAGTTCTCCAATGGTTCTTCAGACTTCGTCTTTTCTATTTAACTAATCTATTATAATAGCAAAGTTGTTATTTTGCTATCACAAAAAATAAGGACTGCCAACAGTGACAGTCCTCATTAACTTCTGTAATTGTGAGATTACCTTCTTCTTCCCTTGAGGAGTCCGACATCGTCGAGGAATCCCTTAGGGCTTCTAACCTCGAGTTCACTCTCCACCTGGACGATCAGATCATTTGCAACACCTGTAAGGATAAGTACTGATGTACCTGCAAACCATACATTCTGAAGTCCTGTCAGGATACCGATAACTGTAGGAACGATACAGACGAGTGAGAGGAAGAATGCATCCACCCAGTTGAGTCTGTGAGCTACCTGAGCGATGAAATCAGATGTAGGCTTACCTGCTCTGATACCGCTTATGGCACCACCGTTCTTGTTGATGTTATTGGCGATCTCGATAGGATGGAACTGGATCGCTGAGTAGAAGAATGTGAATGCGATAATGAACAGGAAGTATGCTACATAGTAGTATGCACTTCCGGTGAACTCAGAACCGAACCACTTTGCTACCTCATTAGTGCTGTTCCTGAAGAAGAACGTTACTATCATGGAAGGTATAGCCAGAATACTCATGGCGAAGATAACAGGCATAACGCCGGACTGGTTGACCTTGAGAGGTATATAGTCCTTGTTGCCGCCGCGCTGGGATCTTCCGATAACCTTCTTGGAGTACTGAACCGTAAGCCTTCTCTCTGCATTCTGTACATACAGAACGAACACGATGATGGCAACTGCAACGACAGCAACACCGGCGAACATCAGGATTCCGAGAGCTGCGCCCAGGATCTGGTTCTCAAAGTGGGTGCTGACATCGACTGCCTTCGTATAGAGAGTCTTGACCATGTCAGGAAGCCTTGTAACGATACCGGCAAAGATGATCAGTGATACACCGTTGCCGATTCCGATATCGTTGATCTTCTCGCCGAGCCACACAACAAGACAGGTACCGGCTGTGAACGACAGTATTACAAGGATAGCATTGAGCCATACAGGCAGAGATGATACCATTGCCGAACGTGTCGAATAGCAGAAGAGGCAAGCCTGAACAAGAGCAAGTCCGATAGCGGAATATCTTGTGATCTTGTTCAGCTTCTTTCTTCCTGACTCACCCTCCTTGGACATATCCTCCAATGCGGGGATAACGACCTGAAGGAGCTGGATGATGATGGACGCGTTGATGTAAGGTGAGATACCCATCGCGAAGATGGTCGCACGGTACAGTCCGCCACCGGATACAAAGTCCATGATATTGCCAAGCTGTCCCCAGTTCCTGACAAGTTCGGTGAACTTCTCACCGTCAAGTCCGGGAACGGGAACAAGTCCGCCCAGCATGAATATGCCAAGGATCAAAAAGGTATAAAGTAATCTCTTACGTATACTTTCGACGCGAAAAGCGTTTACGGCAGTATCGAAAATTCCTTTCATACCTTAAACCTCCTGAACCGTGCCTCCGGCCTTCTCGATCTTCTCCTTAGCACCGGATGTGAACTTAGCAGCTTTGACATCAAGCTTCTTTGTAAGCTCGCCGTTGCCGAGGACCTTAACGCCCTGGTGGTTCTTGGGAAGTGAGATGATGCCGGCTTCAGCCATCTTCTCGGCTGTTACCTCTGTACCGTTCTCAAACTTCTCGAGTTCGTAAACATTTACTTCGATATAAGCAGGTGCGAAGCGCTTGTTGTTGAATCCGCGCTTAGGCAGACGTCTGTAAAGAGGCATCTGACCACCTTCAAATCCGGGACGTACACCGCCGCCGGAACGGGCCTTCTGGCCCTTATGTCCACGACCTGCTGTCTTACCGTTACCGGAACCGGCACCGCGGCCCTTACGGTATGCGACATCATTGCCGCTTGAAGTCATTTCATTGAGCTTCATTACACTATACCTCCATCAAACTTCTTCAACAGAAACGTAGTTCACGGCTGTCTTGATCATGCCGCGAATAGCTTCGTTGTCAGGCTGCTCTACTGTCTGACCGATCTTCTTGAGACCCAATGCAGCAACAGTGGCCTTAGGCTTTCTCTGGGCTTTGTTTGTACTCTTAACGAGTGTAATCTTCAAATTTGCCATTTGCAGTACCCTCCTTAGCCTATCTCTTCTACTGTCTTGCCGCGAAGTCTTGCAACCTCTTCAGCTGACTTGAGGCTCTTAAGACCCTCGATAGTAGCGTTGACCATGTTGTTAGGATTGTTGGAACCGATCGACTTTGTACGGATATCCTTGATGCCTGCGAGCTCGCATACTGAACGAACGGGACCGCCTGCGATGACACCGGTACCGGAAGCAGCCGGCTTCATAACGATCTTGGATGCGCTGTAAAGGCCGAGTGTCTCATGAGGGATAGTACCATTGAGGATAGTAACCTCAACGATGTTCTTCTTTGCTTCTTCGATGCCCTTACGGATAGCCTCGGGAACCTCGGCAGCCTTGCCGATGCCCTTACCGATGTGGCCATTGCGGTCGCCAACGATAACAAGAGCTGCGAAACGCATATTCTTACCACCCTTTACGGTCTTTGATACACGTCCGATATGAAGAACTCTCTCTTCGAAACCGCCCTCGTTCTCTTTGGAATAACTGTTCTTAGAATCAAAAGCCATTTAATTTACTCCTTCCGATTAGAATGAGAGACCGGCTTCTCTTGCCGCCTCTGCCAGAGCTGCAACTCTTCCGTGATAGAGATATCCGCCACGGTCGAAAACAACTTCCTTGATCTCCTTAGCCTGTGCACGCTCAGCGATGAGCTTGCCAACCAGCTTTGCGCTCTCGATGTTGCCGCAGTTGGATACAGCTGACTTAACATCCTTATCCAGAGATGATGCGCTTGCGAGTGTTACACCGCTGACATCGTCAATAACCTGTGCGTAGATGTGAGCATTGCTCCTGTATACGCAGAGACGGGGGCATTCCGGAGTACCGGAGATCTTCTTTCTTACGCGAACGTGCTTTCTCTTACGGATCGCGTTCTTATCAATTTTGTTAATCATAGAATCTTACCCCCTTACCTTACTTCTTAGCACCGGTCTTACCTTCCTTGACGATAAGGTGCTCATCAGCGTACTTAATACCCTTGCACTTATAAACGTCAGGAACTCTGAACGAACGGATCTTTGCTGCGGTCTCGCCTACGAGCTGCTTGTCAGCGCCCTTAACGATGACCTTGTCCTGAGAAGGAACCTCAATGGTGATGCCCTTGGGTTCAACTATCTCGATGGGGTGTGAATAACCGAGGTTGAATACAACCTTGTTACCCTGCTTTGTTGCCTTGTAACCGACACCATTGATCTGGAGTTCCTTGGAGAAACCCTCGGATACACCAACGACCATGTTGTTGATCAATGCTCTTGTGAGACCGTGGAGAGCTCTGTGCTGCTTCTCATCTGAAGGTCTCTCAACCGTAAGCACGCCTGCATCCAGCTTAACTGTCATATCAGGATGAACGTCGAGCTCAAGTGTCTCTTTCGCACCCTTAACAGTGATGTGCTGTCCGTCGATCTTTACATCGACGCCTGCAGGAATCGTGATCGGTTTTCTACCAATTCTTGACATAATAATTTCCTCCTGCTCTTCAGATTGTGCACCACGGACCTGTCAAAATGCCCATGATGCTTTTCAGAGTGTATAAATAGCGCTTATAAAGCGGCTATTATTACCATACGTAAGCGAGAACCTCGCCGCCGATTCCAAGCTTTCTAGCCTTCTTGTCTGTCATAACTCCCTTGGATGTGGAGATGATGGCAATACCAAGACCGCCGAGAACGTTGGGAAGGCTTTCCTTGTCAGCATATGCTCTGAGACCCGGCTTAGAGATTCTCTTGATGCCGGAGATAACATGCTTCTTGCCTGAATACTTGAGTGTGATGGTGATCACTCCCTGCTTGTTATCCTCTGCTACATCGTAACCTGCGATGTAACCCTCGTCCAAAAGGATCTGAGCGATAGCTTTCTTAAGATTTGAAGCAGGAACCTCTACTGTGGGGTGACCTGCATTGCCTGCATTACGGATTCTCGTAAGCATATCTGCGATAGCATCTGTAATCTGCATTATTCTTTCCTCCTATCCTTTTAAACTTACCAGCTGGCCTTCTTGACACCGGGGATTTCTCCCTTGTATGCCAGGTCGCGGAAGCAGAGACGGCAAATACCATACTTGCGGATGTAAGCATGAGGTCTGCCGCAGAGCTTGCAGCGGTTGTGCTGCTGTGTAGAAAACTTAGGAGTCCTCTGTGACTTAATGATCATTGACTTCTTAGCCATTTATGTATTTCCTCCCATTACTTGCGGAACGGCATTCCGATTAACTTAAGAAGCTCGAAAGCCTCTTCGTCTGTCTTAGCTGTGGTTACGATAATGATATCCATACCGCGGATCTTGTCGATCTTATCGTACTCGATCTCAGGGAACATGAGCTGCTCCTTGATACCCATAGCATAGTTACCGTGACCGTCAAATGAGTTGGGGTTGATACCACGGAAGTCACGAACACGGGGAAGAGCGATGCTGATGAGCTTGTCGAGGAAGTAATACATATTCTCTCCTCTCAGAGTAACCTTACAGCCGATCTTCATACCGTCTCTGAGCTTAAATGCAGCAACTGACTTGGATGCTACTGTAGCGATAGGCTTCTGTCCTGCGATGATACCCATATCGCGCATTGCATTATCAAGTGCCTTGGGGTTGTCCTTAACCTCACCCAATCCCATGTTAAGAACGATCTTCTCGATCTTAGGGATCTGCATTACGGAATCATACTTGAACTGTTCAGCCAAAGCCGGTGCGACTTCAGATGTGTACTTGTCTTTTAATCTGGACATCTAATTACTCCCCCTTAGCTTTCTTGACTGTGTTGAGGACTTCGCCGGACTTCTTCGCATAGCGGACCCTGGAACCATCCTCATTTACCTTAATACCGGTTCTTGTTGCCTCACCTGTCTTGGGATCAACGATCATAACGTTGGAAGCATCGATAGATCCTTCTCTCTCGATGATGCCGGAAGGAGAAGTCTGTGTTCTTGCCTTCTGGTGCTTCTTGATGATGTTTACGCCCTCAACATAGATCCTGCCTGTCTCAGGCTCGACCATGAGAACCTTACCTGACTTGCCCTTGTCTTTACCGGAGATAACAACGACATGATCATCCTTCTTTACGTGAATCTTCTTAGCCATTTGTCTTCTCCTCCTTACAGAACCTCGGGAGCGAGGGACAGGATCTTCATATAATCCTTATCTCTGAGCTCTCTTGCGATGGGGCCAAAGATACGAGTTCCACGAGGGTTCTTATCGTCCTTGATGATAACTGCAGCGTTCTCATCGAACTTGATGTATGAACCGTCGGGTCTCCTGACACCCTTCTTTGTACGTACTACAACTGCTCTGACAACGTCGCCCTTCTTGACCATGCCGCCCGGAGCAGCTGTCTTTACGGAGCAGACGATAACATCGCCGATGTTGGCATATTTACGCCATGATCCGCCGAGCACCTTAATGCAGGCAAGCTCCTTAGCGCCTGTGTTGTCGGCAGATCTAAGTCTGGATTCAACCTGAATCATCTGATATATCCTCCTTTAACCTGCATTACTTGGCTTTCTCAACGATCTTGACAAGTCTCCATCTCTTGTCCTTGGACAGAGGTCTTGTCTCCATTACCTGAACCTTGTCGCCTGCCTGGCACTCGTTGTTCTCATCGTGTGCCTTGAGCTTATAGGTTCTCTTCATGATCTTTCCGTAGAGGGGGTGCTTAACGTGCTCTGAAACAGAAACTACGATAGTCTTGTCCATCTTGTCTGATGTAACAATTCCCACTCTTGTCTTTCTGAGGTTTCTTTCTGCCATATTCAGTATTCCCCCTTACTTGGCTGCCGTAAGCTCACGCTCACGGATTACTGTCATAACTCTTGCAATATCCTTCTTAACAGAAGAGATCTGTGAAGGATTCTCAAGCTGATTTGTAGAATGCTGGAAACGAAGCTTGAACAGTTCTTCCTTGAGGGAAGAAAGCTCTGCAGCCAGCTCTTCGTTAGACTTAGCGCGGATCTCTTCAACCTTCATCTGCTACATCCTCCTTCTCTTTTACTACGAACTTTGTCTTGCAGGGAAGCTTGTGACCTGCGAGTCTCATAGCCTCTCTTGCCTGCTCCTCTGTAACGCCGGCGATCTCAAAGAGTACTCTTCCGGGCTTAACAACTGCACACCAGTACTCGTTTGCTGCCTTACCTGAACCCATTCGGACCTGAGCAGGTTTCTTGGAAACAGGCTTGTCAGGGAAGATCTTGATCCAGACCTTACCACCACGCTTTACATATCTGTTGATCGCGATACGGGCTGCCTCGATCTGGTTTGACTTTATCCAGCAGGGCTCCATAGCCATAAGTCCGTAATCACCATATGATACATAGTTACCACGGGAAGCCTTGCCCTTCATGCGGCCTCTCTGCTGCTTTCTGTATTTTGTTCTCTTAGGAAGTAACATTAAGCCTCTCCTCCTTCCCCTTTGTTCTTCTTCTCGGGAATGATCTCACCATTGTAGATCCAGACCTTAACGCCGATACGGCCGTATGTTGTGTTTGCCTCAGCAAAACCGTAATCGATATCTGCTCTCAGTGTCTGGAGGGGGATCGTACCCTCGTGATATGTCTCTGATCTTGCGATCTCGGCACCGCCGAGACGACCGGAACACATTGTCTTGATACCCTTGATGTTCATCTTCATTGCCTGAGACATTGCTCTCTTCATGGCACGACGGAAGGATACACGGCTCTCGAGCTGAGCTGCGATGTTCTGAGCAACGAGAGTAGCATTAGCATCTCTGTTCTTGATATCCTCAACATCGATAGATACCTTGAAGTTGTCCTTGCCCTTACCGAACTTCTTCTCGAAAGCAGTTCTCAGAGCTGCCAGACTTGCACCCTTGGAACCGATAACAAGTGCAGGGCTTCCTGTCCTGATGATGAGCTTGATGGTGGAAGCATCCTTACGCTCGATAATGATATCGGAAATGCCTGCAACATTAGTTCTTGTCTCATCGATAGGCTTCTTGCCGGCATTGTTCTTCGCATTAGCCTTAACGATCTCATCTGTCTTCTTCAAAATGAACTCGCGGATCTGTCTGTCTTCTACGAGCTGGTCGCCGAAGTTCTTCTTGTCAGCGTACCAACGGGCATTCCAATCCTTGATAACACCTACTCTCAGACCATGGGGGTTTACTTTCTGACCCATGCTAATTCCTCCTTATACTCTTTCCTTGAGAACAACTGTCACGTGACTTGTTCTCTTATTGATTCTGCTTGCGGATCCCCTTGCTCTGGGAATATAACGCTTAATGATCGGACCGGGATTTGCGAATGCATCCGCAACATAGAGGTTCGCTCTGTTAAGACCATTGTTATTAACCGCATTAGCCTCAGCTGACTTCAGTACCTTTGTGAGTACGGGGGAAGCAGCCTTGGGAGTGTACATAAGGATGGCATAAGCATCGTCGATGGACTGACCCTTGATGAGATCTGCAACGATCTTCATCTTGCGGGGTGTGATCCTGATGTACTTAGCTGTAGCAATGCCCTGATCCTTGCCCATGCCAAGGAGCTTCTTCTGCTTCTTGGTAGGAACGGGAAGCTTGTTGCTTCTCTTCTGGGGAGCCTTGTAGGCCTCGATGATGGCCTCACGATTGCTCTCGATATTCTCTCTGCTTAAAATAATCTTTTCCACTTGATCGTTCCTCCTTATCAGCGTCCGCCGGCACTCTTCTCGCCGCCGTGTCCGCCGAACTTACGTGTAGGAGCGAACTCGCCGAGCTTGTGTCCGACCATTTCTTCTGTTACATAGACAGGAACGTGCTTGCGGCCGTCATATACTGCAATTGTATGTCCGACAAACTCAGGGAAGATCGTGGAAGCACGTGACCATGTCTGAACGATCTTCTTCTCGCCTGCGTCATTCATAGCAGTGATTTTCTTCATAAGGCTTTCCTGTACAAAATAGCCCTTCTTGGTAGATCTACTCATTTAATAGCGCCTCCTTAACCCTTTCTGCCGCGAACAATATACTTGCTCGACTGCTTCTTCTTGTTCCTTGTCTTCTTACCGAGAGTAGGAACACCCCAAGGTGTAACAGGACCGGGAAGACCGATAGGTGACTTACCTTCACCACCACCATGAGGGTGATCGTTCGGGTTCATAACGACACCACGGACTGCAGGTCTTACGCCCTTATGACGTGACTTACCTGCCTTACCGAGCTTAACGTTCTCGTGCTCGGAGTTTCCGATCTCACCGATCATCGCACGGCACTTAACAGATACCATACGAACCTCGCCGGAAGGAAGACGGACCTGAGCGTAAGCACCTTCCTTAGCCATAAGCTGAGCGCCTGCGCCTGCTGTCCTTACCATCTGAGCACCCTTGCCGGGCTTGAGCTCGATGCAGGATACGATTGTACCTACGGGGATAGCGGAGATAGGAAGCACATTACCCTTGATGATATCTGCGCTCTCGCCGCTCTCTACCTTATCACCGACCTTGAGGCCTGAAGGAGCCAGGATATAGCTCTTTGTGCCGTCAACGTACTGGATGAGTGCGATAAATGCTGTTCTGTTAGGATCGTACTCGAGAGCCTTAACCTCTGCAGGGATACCATCCTTTGTTCTCTTCCAGTCGATCACACGGATCTTCTGGCGGTTGCCGCCGCCCTGGTGGCGGACGGTGATGCGGCCATAGGAATTACGGCCTGCGTTGTTCTTCTTTGTTACAAGAAGACTCTTCTCGGGCTCTTTCTTAGTAAGTACGGAGTAATCCGCTACTGCCATCTGACGAACTGCCGGAGAAGTAGGATTAAATGTTTTTACTGCCATTTGTCTTCACTCCTTATCTGACTTACTGTCCAAAGCCGAACTCTTCGATAGATGTCTTGAACTTGCCGGAAGCCTTGGAAGCCTTGCCGCCCTTCACAAGATAAGATCTGTCCTTACCCTCGGTATCGATTGTAACGATAGCCTTCTTGTAAGCAGGTGTTCTACCGAATGTATAACGCTGTCTCTTAACCTTACCGTCGTAATTTGTGATGTTTACGCCGATAACCTTTACACCAAAGAGCTTCTCAACTGCATCTTTGATCTCGAGCTTGTTTGCTCCGGTTGCCACCTTGAATGTGTACTTGCCGTCATCGATGACTGCTGCGGACTTCTCGGTGATAACGGGTGCCAAAATCACGTCCTGTGGTGCCTTCATGCGTACACCTCCTGAATCTTCTCTGCTGCAGCCTTTGTAACTACAAGGCTGTCATGCTTCAAAATGTCGAATACGTTGATCGTATTAACCAGAGCTGTCTTTGTGTCAGGGATATTCCTTGCTGAAAGCTCTGCATTAACATTCTTCTCCTCGAAAACGATGAGTGCTGAATCAGCCTTAAGATCAGACAGAGCCTTTACCATTGTCTTTGTCTTAGCTGCTTCCATGTTCATGTCTTCTACAACGATGAGCTTACCGGCGGCTACCTTTACGGAAAGAGCTGACTTCAGAGCAAGTCTCTTAACCTTCTTGGGAACCGTGTAGTTGTAAGATCTGGGCTTGGGGCCAAAGATTATGCCGCCGCCTACGTACTGAGCTGATCTGTCAGAACCGTGACGTGCACGACCTGTACCCTTCTGTCTCCAGGGGCGCTTACCGCCGCCTCTTACTTCGCTTCTTGTCTTTGTGCTCTGTGTGCCCTGTCTGCGGTTAGCGAGCTGATTCCTTACAACGATAGCCATTGCGTTCTCGTTGGGTGTGATAGCAAAAATGTCATCGGAAAGCTCGATTGAACCTGTAACGGCACCGCTGAGATTGTAAATATCAAATTTAGCCATTATTTAGTCCTCCCGCCTTACTTCGCCTTAACAGATGTCTTGACGGTGACCATACCGCCCTTAGGGCCGGGTACTGCACCTCTGAGGACTAAGATTCCTCTCTCGCCATCTACCATAACTACGCTGAGATTCTGAACAGTGCAATTCACAGCACCCATGTGTCCAGGCATCTTCTTGCCGGGAAGAACACGTGCAGGTGTTGAGTTAGCGCCCATGGAACCTACTCTTCTGTGATACATTGAGCCGTGACCTGAAGGACCGCCCTTCTGTCCGTGACGCTTTGTGTTGCCCTGGAATCCCTTACCCTTGGATACACCGGAAACGTCAACGTGATCACCGACTGCGAACATATCGGACACCTTGATCTCCTGTCCAAGTGCGAACTCCTCATCCGCTTCAAACTCGCGGATGTATCTCTTTACCTCTACGTCAGCCTTCTTGAACTGACCCTTATCCGGCTTGTTAACAAGCTTCTCGCGGATTGATCCGGATGCAACCTTAACTGCGTTGTATCCATCTGTCTCTACCGTCTTGTTCTGGAGCACATACATGGGCTCTACTTCAATGACGGTTGCCGGAATAGCGTTGCCGTTCTCATCAAACAGCTGAGTCATACCGGACTTCTTGCCAATAATGAATTTCATCTTGTATTCCTCCTTATCAGGTTATTGGTTCGCTTACATGTCAGCGAACATGACCTCGGGCGCAGATCTTGGCATTCCATGCCCGAACAAGTCTTGATATCTTAATATCGTTATTAAGCCTTTATCTCTATAGATACGCCAGCGGGTACATCGAGATTCCTGAGTTCTTCCATCGTCTTTGCAGAAGGTGTGTAGACCTCAATGATCCTCTTGTGTGTCCTCTGCTCGAACTGCTCACGGGAATCCTTATACTTATGAGGTGATCTAAGGATAGTAACTATCTCCTTCTCTGTAGGGAGCGGGATAGGACCGTGATAGCTTGCGCCTGCACGCTGAAGCGTGTTTACGAGTGTTGCGACTGTCTCGTCAAGAAGCTCGTGGTCATAAGCCTTGCACTTGATGCGAATCTTGTCTGCCATTGTAATTCCTCCAATTTCTTGTCTGCTTTTTTGTTCAACCTTGTCGGGCGTTCCATCCTGCTTCAATCAAAAACCCGGCTATCCAGTTACCGTTTACGGTCAAGCGGCACTTTGGCTACCACCGGGAAGACGTTTGCTTAATGTACAGCCGACACCTTCGCCGAACCGTCGGGGATCTTCGTTATTGTCCCGACTCGCTCCGATGAAGTTCCCCGATTATCCGAAGGTGCAGATACCTTGAAATACGGCAATCTTCATCATCACTGCTGCGCGCATGAATACCCCGTCGGGCAAACCGCGCAAGAGCGATTTTACTACGCGTTCTCAATATTGACAAGGATAAATTACAAAAAGCACCGTTTTTACACCCAGTCGTGCGTTTCTGTATCACGTTTTCAGCAAACGGGCCAAATCATCGGGTGTGAAGTGATATTTCGTATTGCAGAATTTGCACTCTGTATCTATACCGTTTTTATCGGAAGCAAGTTCCGCCAGATCGGCTTTGCCAAGAGTGACAAGACCCGCTTCCATGCGTTCTTTGCTGCATGTGCATCTGAATCCTGCAGGCGATGCCTCCAGATACTGAAGTTCCGGATCGCCCAGGAACAGGTCGATTATCTGCGCAGGACTGAACCCTTCATCCAGAAAATATGTGACATCCGGAAAACCGGAGGCGCGTTTCTCGATGTAGGAGATCTCTTTCTCGCTGTATCCGGGCATGAGCTGGACCATAAGTCCCCCTGCTTCTTTGACCTCGCCGTCCTCGATCAGCACACCAAGCGCCATGACCGATGGTGTCTGTTCTGAAGCCATCAGATAATATGTGAAATCTTCGCCGATCCCGCCGGTCTGCAGTTCCACCTGACCGCTGTACGGTTCGCGGAGACCGATATCCCTTATTACAGACAGCGATCCGGTACCGACGGCAGCCTTGACATTAACGAGTCCGCCGTCGTCGATCCTGTTGTTGAGGGGGTATGCCCTGCACCCGAATGATGAATCACATACACAGGTCATCCCTCCGACGGGTCCTGTGCACCTGATGATCGTCGTCTGGGTGTCTGTGTCACCCTTCATATTCTCTGAGATCAGAAGACTCCCTGTCATGAACCTTCCGACAGCGGCGGTAACAGACGGCGACGTGTCATGATACTTCTGACACTGCCTGACCAGTCCTGTCGATCTGATGGCCACTGCCTTTACAAAGCCGTCCATGGCCTGCGCCTTGACAACGTGATCTTCGCCGATATTCTCAGGCATTCCCTTTATGTAATACGGATCGCTCATGTTTTCTTCGAGAAGACCATAAAGAACCTCTCCTCATCCCTTCTTACGGTCGTCTCGTGAACAAGTCCCGCACGGGCCGCCATCTCACAAAGATCCTCCTCGGAATAATAGCGCTCCACAAGCTCGCCGTCGTATCTGTCGTATTTCCCGGTGCCGTCATCCTCGAAGAATGTCAGCATCGCCCTGTTGATCTCCGTCTCAGGATCAAACTCATTGACCCACAGGAGAAGGAACTCGTCATAATCCTGATAGAAGACATTATCCGCAAAGGTCTCGGCCAGGTGCTTATATGTGATCACATCGAAAACAAACACACCTCCGGGGAGCAGGTGCTCCGCCACGTTGACAAAGAGCCGTGAAAGCACATCAGCATCAGTAATATGATCCAGCGTATCGAGAACAGATATAAATACATCCGTCTGATAGTCCATCTCAAGATCAGTTATGTCATGGAGGACCCAGGTTACCTTATCTGCATTCTCCTTTGCCGTCGCGGTCTGAAGCATTTCCTCTGCGTTGTCAACGCCCGTGACATCATATCCCATCAATGCCAGCGGGATATCCACAGAGCCGGTGCCGCATCCGAGGTCTATTATGCTGCGCGGAGATGAGGCAGTGGTGCAGTATCGAGCGATGAGCTCCGAGATGAAAGACGCCCATTCGCCGCAGTCCATGTCGGACTGCAGAAGATCATATCTTGCTGCCAGCACATCGTAGAATGTATCGTACATATATCAGGGCAGATACTTCCTGGGGTTCACGGTGGATCCGTTGACCCTTACCTCGAAATGAAGGTGAGGTCCGGTCGATGACCCGGTGCTGCCCACTTCCGCGATCTTCTGTCCCTGTGACACGGACTGGCCGTTACGTACAAAGATGTTGCGGCAGTGACCGTACAGCGTTGTTATACCGTTGCCGTGATTGATAATCAGATAGTTGCCGTAACCCGTACCGCCGGTATTCTTGCCGGGAACGGGGAGATTAACGAGAATGACCGTACCTGATGCAGCTGCTACGATCGTGGAGCCGTAACCGGAACCGATATCTATGCCGGTATGCATCTTCTTTACGCCTGTGATCGGATGTATCCTCTGTCCGTAAGGATCGGTGATATTCCGGCTCGCCACCGGCCATGTGAAGCTGACGCCTGATACCGTCTTGGTTCCACCGCCTGAATAGGCAGTAGCCTGCTGGGCCTGATACTGTCTGGTAAGATCCTTGACCTTCTTATCCAGTCTGGCAGCCTCCGCATTAAGAGCATCCCTGTCGCGCTCGGCCTGTGTGATCTGTGTGCTTACATTATCAAGAGCGGCAGACGTAACGCCGATCCTTCTCTCCAGTTCATCCAACTCCGCCTGCTTGGCATCTGCTATCTCCTGCATCTCATTTGCCTCATCCATGGCTCTGTCAGCCTGGAGCTGGGCATCATCCATGGCGATCTGGAGTTCGTCGATAGCCTGATTATCAGCATCCGCTATAAGGGAAATGATCTCCATATTTGTAAAGAAACCGGCAATGCTGTCTGACTCCAGCAGTACTTCGAGAGTGGATTTGTTCTGGAACTCGAACATGGCATTCACCCTGTCGGCGAAGAGCTGCTGCTGTTCCTCAAGATTATCCTGAGCGATTATGAACCTGTCCAGAGCGGCAGCCTTCGCATCAAGAGCCGCCTGAAGCTGCGTGGCGATTATCTCATACTGGGCCTTCTGCTCATCAGAGAGCTTGGTAAGGTCAGCCAGCTGTCCCTCAAGCTCGGTTCTCTCGCCTCTCAGGTTGCTGAGTCTGTTGGAGGTGTTCTGCGCCTGCTGTCTGGCATAATCCCTCTCCTGCTTTGCCTTGTCTATATCCTGCTGGGACACCTTGTTCAGCATTCCGGCAGTTGCCATAGCCACACCTGAGGTGTTGACTGTGCCTGCCATTGCCGAAGCCGTACCCGAACAAAGCACTGACATGATCAGCACCGGAACTATTATCTTCTTTCCTAATCTCTTCACTGATTCTATCCGAAGCATAATTTACACCTTAATATACTTTCGTACCGATATCCCGCTTCCTATCGCACCTATAAACACTCCGAACACAACAGCCATAACAAGAAGCGTCCACATGAGACTTCTGGTAGACATCAGAGCATAAAAGCTCGAAGGGTCTATAGAATCCATGAACTTCGTATATATGGCCTTGTATGAAACAACCGTGATCCCCCACGCTATGATCGCGCTCATGAAGCCTACTATGGCACCTTCGGTTATATAAGGCATCCTTATATATCCGTTGGTCGCGCCGACAAACTTCATTATCTCTATCTCCGAGGCTCTCGAATAGACTGAGATCCTTACCATATTGGATATGATAAACAGAGATATTATAAACAGTACTATGAAGGATATCACCGTCGCGATATTAACGACGTTTGTTGCCTTCGCCAGGAACTCCATTACCTTGCTCTCCTGCGATATCTTGCTTACACCGTCGTAGATCTGCTTGGTGTTGATGACAGCCTCGGCATCTCTGGGATCCTTCAGCTGTATGCTGTACGTATAGGGAAGCACCTGGTTATAGTCTATGTCATCCAGAAGCGATGACTTGTCACCGAGATTCGACTTGAATTCATTGTAGTTATCCTCAGGGGTATGCATCGCCCATGACAGTATTCTGGGGTCCTGATCGAGCGCCTCGGCCACTGTTGCCCTCTGCTCCTCGGTGCAGTTCATTGTCATGTAGATCTCGATAGGGGGTCTCTGGCTGAGCTTGCGCATCATATTTCGCGCATTCGTCGCGAAAATAAAGAAGGCTCCCATAACGACCAGCATCAGGAGGATCGTTGTGATCGATGCAATAGTAACAAGGGGATGTCTTATGATACCCACGAATCCTTCCTTGATAGAATTGAAAAAAGCTCTGACACTCACTTATTCATCATCCTCCAGAATATCGAGATCGGGGATCTTGCCCACAGGTCTCACCTTGTTCTTCTTCTCCACTTTCTTGAGCTTTGCCGCCTGCTTCTCCTCCTGACGCTTCTTCCTGGCCTCTTCCTTCTGGAGCTTCTTACTCTCTCTTGCGGACGGGGCAGGCTCATCGCCGAAGAGGAAATCAGCAGAAGGCGCCCGGACCGGTTCAGACTCAGGTTCGGGCTCATTCTCAACAAAAGAATCCTGTTCCTGCACAGGTTCAGATACCGGGGCAGAAGCCGGAGCCTCCTCGAAGAACGGAAGTTCTGACACCTTCTCTTCTTCAGCGGGAGCCTTGGCCTCCACGGCCTTCAGGACCTCTGACATAGGCACAGGCTTCACCGTTCTTCTGGCATAATCCTCATCATCGTAGTCATCGGAATAATCGGAATCCTCACTGAATGCCGGTTCATCCGCGAGTGGCATCCGGGGCATCTCATCTCCGAAAGACACTTCCTCGGGAAGATCGTATCCGGCCTCACGCAGCTGTTTACCGCTGATCGGCGCAGGTGCGCTTTCTTCCTCGGAGGAATAGCTGCTGGCGTACTCGTCTCTGACGATCCTGCCGCCTTCGACCTCGATAACCCTCTTCTTCATCCTGTCGACCATGTTGCTGTCATGCGTGCAGACGATAACTGTCGTGCCGCTCTTATTGATCTCAAGCAGAAGCGCCATTATGCTCTCACTTGTCTCGGGATCGAGATTGCCCGTAGGCTCGTCCGCTACAATGAGCTTGGGGTTGTTTACCATCGCTCTGGCGATTGCCACACGCTGCTGCTCACCGCCTGACAGTTCCTGGGGATATGCATCGGCCTTATCCTTAAGTCCCACAACATTGAGCACAAGCCTGACAGACTGCGCCAGGTTCTTCTTCGGGATACCGACGACTTCCCCAACGAAAGCAATATTCTCCTCAACGGTCTTGCTCTCGATAAGACGGAAATCCTGATATATCATGCCGATATTACGTCTCAGGACAGGGATCAGCGCCCTGGACATATGGGTAATATCAAAATTATCTATTGTAACCTTGCCCTCCGTCGGATCCTCCTCCTTGGTCATGCACTTCAGGAGTGTGGACTTGCCCGACCCGGACTTGCCTATGACGAATACAAACTCACCGGTCTCTATCTCAAAGCTTACCCCTCTCAGGGCTTCAACACCGGATTTGTATGTTTTCTTTACGTTGTAATAATGGATCATTCTCTTAAAGATCTGTCCTTATCTGATCATCTTGTCGTTGCTGGCGTCAAGATAATCGATATATGTTCTGACCATAGTAGCCATCTTGAAGAGGACCGCATCCTCAAAGAGCCTCAGATCGAGACCCGTCTTCAGCTTTACCTTCTCAAGTCTGTACACCAGTGTATTACGGTGAACGAAGAGCTCACGGCTGGTCTCCGAACCGTTCAGGTCATTGTTGAAGAATGTCTCTATGGTCATCTTGGTCTCGTCGTCGAGCTGCTTATATGCTTCGTCCGGGAAGACCTCGTCTATAAACATCTCGCAGAGGCTTCTGGGAAGCTGATAGATAAGTCTGCCGAGGCCGAGCTTGTCATATCTGGAGATGTGATTATCACCTTCGAAAATCTTGGAGACCTTAAGGGCTGTCATGGCATCGCTGTATGACTTGCTGATCTCCTGGAAAGTCCTCACGAGAGAACCTACAGCCACGTGTGCTTCACATCCTTCGGATGTGAGACATGTATCAAGGGCCTGCGATACGCTCTCGATGAACTCATTGCGGGAGTCCTCGCTCTCATAGGCCTCCTGGGCATTCACGATGACGATCGATGTCGTCTCATCCATCGCGATGACGCTGGCAACTTCCTCGTCTGTATAATAGTTCTGCAGGAGTTCCAGTGCATCTGCACCCTTATCGGCAGTTGTCCTGACCACCATTACCAGTCTGGGGATCTTGCAGTCGATCTTGAATTCTCTGGCGGTCATGGGGATCTCTTCCCTGATCTCATTATCCAGGAGCACGTTGCGGATGAAGATGATCTTGTCAGCATCGGTGCCCTTCTCCTTCAGAGCTGTCTTGATCCATTCCGACAGAAGCTTAAGGGATACCTGGGAATCGGGTGCGTTGCTGTTGATATACACAACATACTTGGGCTGCTCGCCGATAAGTATCTTATAGTATATCCTGTCGGCCGTGCTGGCAAACAGGTCATCGGATGTGAGGACAGCCCTGACGGAAGAATCCGTTGTGTCAAGAAGCTCCTCATCCGTAGCAGCGATGATCTTACCTGTCAGATCGATAACACCGGCACTGTAAGGCAGTATCTCCTTTGCCTGGCGCATCAGTTTCTTCAATTCTTCCATATTTCACCTCGTCAAATGGTCAGAATACATACTAATACATGTTAATAATAGTATTTTAACGCAAAAGACGCAAGAAAACGTGTGATTTTCTAATGAAATAAGGTTCCGCTTATTTCCCAAGCCTCTCCAGCATCATCTTCTTCAGCGTTACTCCGTCGATCTTGCCGGTACCCAGCACAGGGAATTCGTCAAACACAACATAGTAAGCGGGGATCTTGAACCTGGCAAGTCTTGAGGAAAGCTCAGCCTTCACCGCATTCTCATCAAACTCGAAGCCATCCTTCATCTTGATGCAGGCACCTACCTCCTCGCCGAAGAAATCGCTCGGCACGCCAAAGACCTTGACCATGCTGATGCCGTCAATTGCCGTAACAGCCTGTTCCACTTCACCGGGCATGATGTTCTCGCCGCCTCTTATGATAAGTTCCTTAAGTCGTCCCGTAAGGTGAACATACCCCTCACCGTCGATAAACCCGAGATCGCCGGTATGAAGCCAGCCGTCCTCATCGATAGACTGATCTTCGATATCCATCTTGTAGTAGCCTGCCATCAGATTATAGCCCTGCACAAGGATCTCCCCTGTGTATCCGTCAGGACAATCCTTCTTGTTTACGTAATCCCAGATCTTGAGTTCTATCAGGGGTATAGGCTTGCCAACGGTATGGAGCACGTGATCATCCGTGTCATCATAATCCGTAACGGTCAGAGGTGCCATCTCACTCATCCCGTAAGAAGATATGAAGTGGTCGTTTGGAAGCTTTTCCTTGAACAGCTTGATCTGCGCTTCGGTAGCGGCCGCGCCGGACAGGATCGTGCATCTGAGGGTAGCGCATCTGGACGCATCGAAATTCTTATTATTTATCAGCGCGATCATCATGGTCGGAACGGTATGGAAGACCGTGCATTGCTCGCCCTCGATGAGGTCGAGCAATGTATCCGTGCGGATGTCTTTTGGCAGGCACATGACTGAATCTGCCATCATATTAGCAAACAGTCCCGCAGCTAGGCCAAAGATGTGGAACAGCGGAAGGATCATACATGTACGGTCATCACTGTTCAGCGTCTGGTTGTCCCTGGTCGCTATTGCGGCATTAAGTATATTGAAGGCCGAAAGGATAACACCCTTCGGACGTCCCGTGGAACCCGATGTGAATATGATCGCACTGGGGGAATCGACATTGACGGATTCTCCGAATCTTCCTTCCACCCTCTCATACTCGTCATAACGTGACCTGAGATCATTGTCTTTGCTGATGTCATACACAGCAGTAATGACACTGTTCTCCTTATTCAGGATCTCATCGACAAAAGCAGATTTATCCTTTACAGCTGGCATCTCACCATAGCAAAGATGTGTTACATCACCTATACCGGCAACATTCCTTACCTCATGTGGAAAGTAGTTAGGATTAAAGAGCATCGCCATAGCACCCAGCTTCTGAATGGCAAAGAATGCGATGACCCAGTTGATTGAATTGGCACAGCATATGCCTACATGAGTTCCTCTGCCTACCCCCATTCCGGACAGATCAGCTGCCATTATCTGGGAACATTTCTCTATATCGGTCCAGGTGTATGATCCGTCATCAGTCTTTATCACGACATTATCAGGGTGTTTCTTTATCTTATGAGCAAGAAGTTCCTTGAAGGACATGTGAAGATATGTGGTCCGGTCATCGGACGCTGCCGTAACATTGATGATATTATCAAAGCCGGTCATGCTGAATACCTCCATGACACTTTCCTGGACGTTTATTACCTCCATCCTGTCCTTGGAGAATCGTTTTACACAGGTAAGAAGTTCGCGAAGTCCGGCCGATGATACATATGTCACATTGCGAAGATCAAAAACCACCTTGTCCATGCCATCAGGGATACCCTTCACATGTTCCCTGAAAGCGGGTGCCGTATTGGTATCTACCGTGCCGGTTACTGACACCGTAATGATATTGCCGTCTATCTGCTTCAGAACCTCCATTGCCTGATCCTCCTTCGTTCTATGATCACCAGATAATCATTAATGATTCTTTTTCATTATACCCGATGCACCGTATCTATTGTTCTAATTATTTATGAACTCCCGCTCATCCCGGAGTAAAGCAATGAAAATAAAGAACCGCCCCCGTCCGGGAGCGGCTCCATCAGTTACATAGTCTGAATCGCTATCAGGAAATGATGCTCTGCTCTGTATCCTTATCGAAAATGTGGATACGGTTAGTATCGATAGCGAGGTCGCAGATCTGACCAACCTGTGACTGTGATGTTGTAGGGTCAACTCTACATGTGAGAGGGAGAGCTCCGTTAACTGTAACATAGAGATATGTCTCAGCACCGAGCATCTCGACGACGTCAACGTCAGCCTCGAAAGCTGTCTCAGGGTGATCCGTAACGAATGTTGCTTCGTCTGTGATAGCCTCAGGACGTACACCGAAGATAACTTCCTGTCCGTCACGCTCCATAACTTCCTCAACAGCATAACGGTCGGGAAGCTTAACTGTAACGTTCTCGAAGGAGATGAATACGTCAGCACCCTCAACGTTGATAACAGCATTGATGAAGTTCATAGGAGGCATTCCGATGAATCCTGCAACGAATGTGTTGATCGGGTTGTCATACAGCTCCGTAGGAGAATCTACCTGCTGGATGAATCCGTCCTTCATAACAACGATACGCGTACCCATTGTCATAGCCTCTGTCTGGTCATGTGTAACGTATACGAATGTTGTCTTGAGTCTGTGGTGGAGCTTTGTGATCTCAACACGCATCTGAACACGGAGCTTAGCGTCCAGGTTGGAGAGAGGCTCGTCCATAAGGAATACCTTAGGGTCACGGACGATAGCACGGCCGAGGGCAACACGCTGTCTCTGACCACCGGAAAGAGCCTTAGGCTTTCTCTCGAGGAGGTGCTCGATCTCAAGGATCTTAGCTGCCTCGGATACACGGCGGTCGATCTCTGCCTTAGGCATCTTGCGGAGCTTAAGAGCAAAAGCCATGTTGTCACGTACTGTCATGTGAGGATACAGAGCGTAGTTCTGGAAAACCATCGCGATGTCTCTGTCCTTAGGGAGAACGTCGTTGATCAGACGATCGTCGATGTAGATCTCACCCTCGGAGATATCTTCGAGACCAGCGAGCATACGCAGTGTGGTTGACTTACCGCATCCGGAAGGACCAACGAGAATAACGAACTCCTTGTCTGCTACTTCAAGATTGAAGTCTGAAACAGCAACAACGCCGCCGTCATACTTCTTGTAAACATGCTGGAAAGATAAACTTGCCATAAATTCATAACCTCCAAAACGCCGATAAGTCGGCTTTTTTACTACGCATATGTTACCAAAGGGTTTATTTGTTCTCCATATGTCAAACTTGCCAAAAAAAAATAGGGCTTTTTGTTGTCATGCTCTTTGTTTTTTGTTCGATTTGTACACGAATCAGGAACCGATTTGTTCAATTTATTCAATTTTCGAGGTGAAAATGACAATATGTGCGCCTCAGGGGCATCAGAACCCGTATGTCAAATTGTACAATTACGACATCTGTTACACTATCTTGCGCACCCATTTATATTTCTTATAATGGAGATACACAGCCGGCAGTTTTATGATCTCATCCAGATTCAGGATGAAGTAGACAAGAAGCACCGGCCAGTTTAAGACAAAGGCGGCAAGGGCTCCCAGCGGCACAATAAAGCACCACATGGTAATGCCGTCGCACCACATGCCGAACGTGGTATCACCGCCTGCTGAGAATATTCCGCCGATAGTCATTGTGTTAATGGATCTTCCCATGATGTAATAGATGCACATTACCATCATCCACGTAAGATAGTGCGCAGCCGTCTCTGTGAGATCAACTATAGACAGCACTCCCGGTATCATGGCCACAGCCAGAAGGCCCGCAAGAAGCCCGCTTATTATCGATATCTTACACAGTCTGGCCCCGTACTCTCTGGCCTTGTCGAGATTGCCGGCACCAAGTTCGTTGCCCACCAGAATGCTGCCGCCTGCCGACAGCGCCCATCCGAAGCTGGATATCAGATCTTTGACAACCGCCACGACGGCATTAGCCGCCACAACATCGGAACCCATATGGCCGATTATCACGGTAATGGTATTGAATCCGAGCCCCCAGCTCATGGAATTTGCAAAGATCGGAAGAGCATACCTGAAGAAGGTTTTGAGGATCTTGCCCGAAGGATGGATAATATACTTCATCCTCAGTCTGATAACGCATTTTCTGCACCACCAGAACAGAGTAAGGGTAAGTGCCACGACACACGACAGTGACGTTCCAAGTGCCGCACCGTCAGCTCCCATGGGTTCGATACCGAAGAGACCATATATGAAGGTGGCATTGAGGATAATATTGAGAAAAACCATGATGCCGCTTATGACAGTTGTTGACTTGACCATCTCGGAATTCTTCATGATGATCTGGAACAGCTGTGTCAGTCCGTCGAACAGATATGAGAAAGCAACTATCCTGAGGTAGCCCACACCGATCTCTATAAGTGCAGCATCATTCGTATACATCTGCATGACAAGACCCGGTGCGAACATGGCGATGCCAAAGAAAATAAGATTGATGGGCATTGTCAGGAGCAGCACTATCGCGAAAAGCTTCTCTATAGAGTTCCTGTCCCCGTCCCCCCAAAGCTGTGCCGCATAGAGGCTCGTGCCCTGAACGACCGCCGACAGAAACAGGTTGAACAGAAAGAAAAACTGGCCTGCCAGTGATATGGCAGACATATCATTCTGTCCCACGATCCCGAGCATGATCGTATCGGATACCGGAAGCAATGCAAACATGAAGTTCTGCATCGTGATCGGTATTACGATCCTGATCAGTCTCGATCTGAATTCCTTCTTATCTAATCTGTATTCACCCGTTCCGCTCATAACATATCAGACGATAGGTTCTTTGGATGGCTTGCCTGCCTGTCTCGGGAATCTCTTTGGCGTAGCCTTAACCTTGCGGATGACTACGATCGTCCTCTCCATATCTGTTCCCGGGAGCACAAACTCCCTTACTTCTTCTATCTCGCCTCCGAGGATACTGATGGCCTTACCGGCACTCTTAAGTTCTTCCTCGAGCTTGCCCTTCATGGCAATGAAGCATCCGCCCACCTTCACGAAAGGCAGACAGTACTCACACAGCACCGGCAGGTTTGCCACAGCCCTGGCAGTAGCAATATCGAACTGCTCCCTGTACTTCGGATCGCTTCCCGCATCTTCTGCTCTGGAGTGAACAAAGCTGATATTCTCAAGCCTGAGTTCACCGGCAACTTCCTCAAGGAACTTAAGCCTCTTTGCAAGTGAATCGAGAAGCGTTATATCGAGATCCCTCTTGTTGATCTTCAGGGGGATACCCGGAAAACCTGCTCCCGTTCCCACATCGATGAGACTGACAGGTTCGGATCCCTTCTTCTCCTGCTCCCTGTCGATAAAAGACGCTATGGTAAGGGAGTCGATGAAATGCTTCATGGCGATCCCTTCGTCATCGGTGATCGCAGTGAGGTTCATCACCTTGTTCTTCTCTTTCAGCATATCAGCGAACTTGAGAAGATCGCTTATTGTCTCGGCAGACAGGGGAACGGATATCTCATTCTCGCTGCTCTTGAGGATATCTTCGATCTCCTTATCCGACTTGAATTCGGATGATGACAGATCGAGTCTCTTGGGAAGGCTCTCACGCAGCTTTGCTATATCTGCTTTCGTGAGTCTTTTGGGATGTATCGTCCTGTCTTCCTTACTGTTGCTGTTTTTAGTCATGTGCCTGTCTCCTGTGCTGTTCTATATATACCATCAGCACTTCACAGTCTGCGGGTGACACTCCGGATATCCTGGAAGCCCGTCCCACATTCTCCGGTCTCATCTTCTGAAGTTTCTGCATAGCTTCGATGCGAAGTCCCCTCACATCCGTGTAGTCTATATCCTCGGGTATCATCATGGATTCCAGCTTGCTGAACTTCCCGATCTTCTCAAGTTCCAGCTTAAGGTATCCCTCGTATTTAATATCTGTCTCCACAAGCCTGATAACAGACTGCGGAAGTTCGGGACGTTCCGGATCTACAGGAGCAAGTGCCTCATATGTCACACCGGGACGCCTTATGAGTTCTGCCAGGGAAGCGCCTGACTTCGGCCTGTCGGAGCCTGCTTCCGCCAATATGGAAGCCAGTGTGTCCGTCGGCGCGATGTAGGTGCTCTTAAGGCGTTTCGCCTCCGCTGCTGCGGAAGATATCTTCTCACAGTAGAGATCATATCTTTCTTCATCTATAAGGCCTATGTCATGGCCGATAGGGGTAAGTCTCATATCTGCATTGTCCTGTCTCAGAAAGAGACGGTATTCAGCCCGGGAAGTCATCATCCGGTAAGGTTCATTTGTTCCCTTTGTGACAAGATCGTCTATAAGAACGCCTATGTATCCCTGAGATCTGTTGATGATCATGGGAGGCTTGCCAAGTATCTTAAGTGCGGCATTAATGCCTGCCACTATTCCCTGTCCCGCAGCTTCCTCGTATCCCGAAGAACCGTTGATCTGACCTGCTGTATAAAGTCCTGACACGATACGTGACTCAAGCGTCGGCTTGAGAGTCGTGGAATCGATCAGATCGTACTCTATCGCGTAGGCGCTTCTCTGGATAACAGCCTTTGACAGACCGGGAAGCGAGTGGACCATCTCCACCTGAACCTCTTCGGGAAGGCTTGTTGAGAACCCCTGAAGATACATCTCGTTCGTATCTCTTCCCATGGGCTCGATAAAGATCTGGTGCCTCTCCTTGTCGGCAAATCTCGCGAATTTATCTTCGATGGAAGGGCAATATCTGGGACCGATCCCCTTGATGACACCGCTGTACAGAGGTGACCTGTCCATATTATCCTTTATGACCTGTCTTGTCTTCTCCGTGGTCCATACAGACCAGCAGGGGGTCTGATCCTCAGGCGGTGTGATCCCCCTCATCTCGTTATCGTAGGAGAATGGGGGGCAGTCCGGTTCCCCGTCCTGTCTTGTCATCTCCTCAAGGTCGACACTTTTTCTGTTGACTCTGACGGGGGTTCCCGTCTTAAATCTCAGGATCGGTATTCCAAGTGAAGCAAGAGATCCTGACAGCCCTTCAGATCTTGGAAGACCGTCGGGTCCCGATTCGGTGATGACCTCGCCTCTGATGGTCCTTGACTCCATGTACGTCCCGGAACATATGATCACCGATCGCGCGCTGTATATAGCGAGGCCTTCAGTCATAACGCCTCTTACTTCCTTCCCCTCTTCGTCAGTGAGGAGTTCGGTTATGTGAGCCTGCCTTATGTCCAGGTTACGGGTATTCTCAAGAGTGTACTTCATTACGATGGAATACCTGCTCCTGTCCATCTGGGCTCTGGGTGAGAATACGGCAGGTCCCTTGGATCTGTTGAGCATCCTCATCTGGATGGCACACTTATCGGCCACCTTGCCCATGATGCCGCCGAGGGCATCTATCTCCCTTACGATCTGTCCTTTGGCTGTTCCGCCTATACTCGGATTGCAGGGAAGGTTTGCAAGACTGTCCAGATGGAGGGTGAATAATATAGTCCTGAGACCGAGCTTCGCACATGCATAAGCCGCCTCGCAGCCGGCATGACCCGCGCCGACAACGGCAACGTCATACGACCCCGCCTCGAAGCTGTGTTCTCTGCGCTTTGCTTCCTCATATCTCATTTGCCTATACAGAACCTCTCAAATATCGTCTTAGCAAGATCGGCAGAAACCGTCTTGCCTGATACTTCACCCATCAGATCAAGCGATGCCCTGATCACGGAAGATACTACTTCGAGACCCACTCCCTGCCCAAGCACACCCTGTGCTTCATCAAGTCTGTCTCGGGCCTCCGACAGTGCCTCATAGTGGCGTCTCGCTGTTATCACCAGACCGGACGAACCGGATCCCCTGTTATCGTAATGAGCCCTTATGGTATCTTTTACTTCATTTACGTTTGCACCGGTAAATGCAGATATCGTGATGATCTTAGACACACCGTAGCGGGACGCGGTCTGCCTGATCTCATTCTCATGCACGTTTGTGCCTATGTCAGCCTTGTTGAACAGAACTATAACTTCCGCTTCGGAAGATGCCCTGCTGCGTATATCATGGAGCTGGTCCCTTGCCTGCTCAGGTGTGGTGTCGGGAGACACGAGATAGAAGATCATATCTGATCTGGAGTACTCGTTCAGAGCCCTCTCAACTCCAAGTCTTTCGATGGTATCAGATGTCTTTCTTATTCCTGCCGTATCTGTCAGGATAACAGGAACGCCTCTCACATCTGCAATTGCTTCTATAGTATCCGTAGTCGTTCCTGATATATCCGTCACGATGGATCTGTCATACCCTGCGATTGAATTAAGAAGTGTGCTCTTGCCGCTGTTGGGAATGCCTGTGAAAGCAACCCTCATCTTCTCCGACAGTATCCTTCCCTGCCTGTAAGTGGACACGAGGTCATCAAGATCCGCGATGCTTCTCTCAAGGGTATCCCTTACCTGACAGCCTATCCCTTCCTCATCGGCATCATCCGAATCGTCGAAATCCACTGCGGTCTCGATAAGCGCCATCGCATCGTAAAGACCTGTCTCTATCCTGTCCAGGCGGTCGGCAAGGCCTCCGTCGGCCAGGATGTTGGCAGCTCTCAGCGCCTCACCGGAATCTGCTGATATTATGTCCATTACTGCCTCTGCGGAACTCAGGCTCATCTTGCCGTTCATGAATGCAGTCTTGGTAAACTCGCCGGGGCCGGCGGATCTGATCCCGCACCTTCTGAGTGCTTCCAGTATCTCCCTGCGGACTTCAACGGAACCGTGGCATGATATCTCCACCATCTCGTCACCCGTGTAGGAATAGGGCGGCACGAATCTCGTGATCACCACCTTATCGATGCTTACGGATGTATCGGGATCCCTTATATCAGCAAAGCAGCAGGTATAACCGGGAAGATCAGAGACCTTATGGTAATCACCGCTGCTTCGTATTATCCTGACTAGTCCGTCGATCGCCTTCCCTGCGCCATTGCCCGATATCCGGATAACGGCTATCCCTGATGTGCCGGCCGGAGTGGAGACGGCACAGAACAGTTCAGGCGCCGGCATCATTTCTGTTCGGGAGTAACTACAACATGTCTGTTGGGTTCAGTTCCCTCGCTGTGAGTCGTTACTCCTTCGAAGTCCTGAAGATAAGCATGAACGAGCCTTCTCTGCGCAGGATTCATAGGTTCCATCTCGACCTTTCTTCCTGTCCTGAGTGCACGGCTTGCCGCCTTGCCTGCGAGGTTCCTGAGAACCTGCTCTCTGTGCTTCTTGTATCCCCCAACATCGAGGTGAACGTGTACGCGCTCCTCGCTGTGCTTGTTTGCAATAAGATTTGTCATGTAGGAGATGGCATCGAGTGTCTCACCATGACGGCCGATAGCGGATGCGCAGTCGGACCCTGTAACGGAGATGTAGATCGTGTCATCCTCGCGGTAGGAATCCATATTGCCGTGAATACCGATTCCGGAGAGAACCTCTGCAACGAAATTAACGGCAGCATCCTCTGCCTCGGTCGCTGTATCCCCCTCGAAATTCTCGTCATCACCGTAGTATGTATCATCGTCGTCAGATTCATCCTCTGCTTCGGAAGCAATAGGAGCGTCATCCTTGACCGTTACCTTGACTTCTGCGTCTTTCCTGCCTACACCGAGGAAGCCTGCCTGAGGCTCGGCGATGATCTCGATATCAACCTTATCCTCTGTTGTTCCGAGTTCCTCCAAAGCTGCCTTTACTGCTTCTTCCACTGTAGCTGCGGTCTTTGTTACTGTTGTCATATTAGGTGAACCTCCGTGAGATTTTTACTTGCGCTTGTTCTTTTTCTTCTTGTTGCTGTTCTTCTGTTCATCCTCTGCTTCGGATGATGCGGCAGCCTTCTTCTTGAATACTGCCTCCTTCTTGGCTTCGAGCTCCGCCTTCTTCAGCTCATAAGGCTTTGTAAAGAGGAAATATACGAGAACCTGTGTCAGAAGGCCCATGATACCGCCGACGATCCAGTAAAGACCCATTGCAGCAGGCATCGTAAATGTGGTAACGAGCATGATGAGAGGCATGGACCAGTTCATCATCTTCATTGTCATCTCTGTCTGGGAGTTCTCCTGGATCTGACCCTCCCTTGCAGGATTATTCTTTGCTCTCTGCTTTGCCTCCTGCTCCTGCTTATAGCCGGGCTTGAGGAACTTACTGAACTGCATCGTGAGCACCTGTGTGAGTACCACCAGGATCGGGATCAGAAGCAGAGGCAGATATACCTTAGGCTGTGCGATTATCGTAACGGGATTGAACGAGGGAACCATCGTAAGGTCAACCCCGAGAAAGTGAAGGTCAAGGAGCTGATCGAGAGCGATATATCCTTTGCTGATACAGCTGTTCAGGAATTCGCCGTTTGTATTGAGTGCGCTTACGAGTCCGATGTGGATCTTCTCGGATACGGTCTTGCCGATGACATTCATCGTCTGGCCGAGTTCGATCATCTTGGAGACGTTCTCCGAAGGTACCTGTGACAGATAGATCAGAGGTCCGCTGACGATCCTGTAGATAGGCCATATGAAGAATAACTGAAGGAAAGGAAGGAGACATCCTGAGAAGCCCATGGCTCCGTTCTCCTGCTGCATCTTTACCATCTCTTCCTGGAGTTTCTTCTTGTCGTCGCCATACTTGCGCTGAAGTTCCGCCTGCTTGCTGGACAGTGCCTGCATCTTCAGCATCGACTTCTGCGACTTGATGTTGAGCGGGATAAGAAGTCCCCTGATAAGAACCGTAAGTGTGATGATAGCTACGCCGTAGTTGCCGAAGAAATCATAGAATACCCTCGTCAGCCAACCGAACAGCGTATAAAGTGGTCCCAAAATAAAATCCATAATAATCCAAATCCCTGCACTTTTTATGTACTGTGTCTTACATGATCGACTTATTTAACAGGGTCATATCCGCCTTTGGAGAATGGATTGCATCTCAATATCCGCCACATTCCCATCAGAAGCCCTCTGATGACCCCGTACTTCTCCAGCGCATCGATCGTGTACTGGGAACACGTGGGCAGATATTTACAGTGATGTCCGAGACCCGGTGATATATACTTCTGATAACCTTTGATGAGCTTTATCAGGAATCTCTTAACCATAAGTCATCAGACCTCGTTCTTAAGCAACCCAAGCCGTGTCAGATTAGAAACCATATCCTTTGAGATCTCGTCGAAGGTCGGAATCTCTTCAAGATTCCTTAACGTGAAAATAAGATCGATACCAAAAGGAATACCGTCTTCAATCAAACGGTACGACTCCCTCATGAGTCTTCTCGCCCTGTTGCGGCCAACCGCACCGAGCTGTTTTTTGTTTACGCAGAACCCCACCCTGGTAATATCTGCGGGGATCGGCGTAAGATTGTGCTTAAGTCCCGCCGGACGTCTGAAGCAGTGAACTGTCAGATATCGCCCGGTACTGAATTTTCCTCTCTTATAGACTCTGGAAAATTCATAATTGTACTTGAGCGGAACAGACCTCAAGCCCTATCCTCAGGCAGCAAGCTGCTTTCTGCCCTTGAGTCTTCTTCTGGCAAGAACCTTCCTTCCGCCAGCTGTTCTCATTCTTGCACGGAAGCCGTGCACCTTGGATCTCTGTCTTTTCTTAGGCTGAAATGTCATCTTCATAGCCTTAGTCCTCCATATCTTATTCCCGATCGCATTCCTGCAAAAGGGCATAGTTATAAACATAAATAGCCTTAAGATTATAGACTCTCAAGGATCTGATGTCAAGTACGTGTTGCGCAAGGCGGAGAAGTATCGTCTCATATAATAACCCGGCCCCGTTGTACCGGAGCCGGGTCGGATCTGTCAGTCTTGGCTGTTCTGTTCCCCTGCTTACAGGATTGCAAGGATTCCTCTCATTGCTGCGGCGATTATGCCCAGAAATACAGAGATGAACGATGCGATCATTCCGAATCCGAATATCAGCAGCACTGCCATGATCGCTGCGAAAGACATGCCTGAGATGATGACGCCTGCCAGTGATGTCCAGAAGCCGACCTTGCGGATAGTATCATCATATCCCAGCTTCTTCGCATTATTGGAGAAGATCAGACCGAGGATGCCGAAGACCAGTGACATGATCCCCGAGAATCCGCCGACGATGCTCAGGATACCGAATACCATGGACAGCGTTGCATAACTGTCGGGTGTGGTGCCTGAAGGCGTTGTATTGCCTGCGTTCTTTACCTGCTTGATAACTGCGGGAGCGGCCGGATCCGTACCCAGGATCTTCGTAGCCTCCATTGAATCTGTGCCTGTTCTGTTCTCATTATCCATGTTCAATACCTCCTTGATTCCATCATATAAATTTTACTTCAACCCTGCCCAAGTTGCAATTATCACGGCAGATTTGCCACAAAAACGAGCCTTCCGGAGCCTTTCTTCACCGCCGTTATCCGGCCTCCGTGGGCAGTCACGATGGCGTGGGCTACGGACAGGCCGATCCCGTGACCTCCGGTCGACTGATTTCGCGAGGGGTCAGCGCGGTAGAACCTGTCGAAAAGGTGTTTCACCGCCTCGTCGGAGAGTTCTCCTGAAATATCGTTGGAAACCTCAATTACTGCACTGTGGCTTTCGCGCGCGAGGCCCGCACTTATTGATCCGCCATCCGGGCAGTACTTGACGGCGTTGTCGAGAAGGATGGAGATCAGATTGTCTAACGCCTTGGGGTCTCCCTTAACACGGATGTCGGGAGCTACCGTGCACGTAAAATTCTTGCTGCCTGTCATGGCAACCGCCCTGAATGACTCGGTCTGCTCTGTCATGATCTTCGTCAGATCCACGTCTTCGACGACCATGGATGACGGACCTTCCTCCATCCTGGACAGCAGGATCAGATCTGATGTCAGGTCGGAGAGGCGCTGAGTCTGTTTCTTGATATCAGCAATCCACTCGTTGTCCTCACCGATATCCATGGCCAGCACATCCGAATCGGCGTTGATTATCGCCAGCGGCGTCTTGATCTCGTGGCCGGCGTCGGTGATGAAGCGCTTCTGTTTCTCGTAGCTCTCAGCCACAGGTTTAATGGCCTTGCCCGATATGAGTGCGACAGTAATGCTGACGAGAACAAGACCGATCGCCGACATGATCAGGCTGATCTTCAGAAAACTCCTGAAGTTGCTGAGACTCGCTCCGCAGTCGAGAAAGATCACAAGCATACTCCCGTCCGTCTGCGGGACAACCCTGTATCTGTACTCGCCTATAAACCCGGCAAGGTTTGTCTTCCCGGCCGCTTCCGAAGCGTACTCCTTTGCCTCGTCCTCGTCCACAGCGGATATCTTTCTGATATCGGTAATGCCTACCGTACCGTCGATCCCGACCACTGCCGAGAAATACCTGCTCTCATATGCCAGTTCGGGCGACTCTATCCTGTCCCTGCCTACCAGATAACTGTCGTCTTTCCCGCGCCTGTCGTCAGGCGGATCCTTGCGTTCAGGTTCCGGAAACTGACCCCCGTTATCTGCCAGCATGTCAAGGACCTTATCGCTATCGGACACGACCTTCCTGTAGTTAAAGATATTAATGCCGCCGACAAGCAGCGCCAGCACCAGAAATACTGATGCGATCGCCGTTACGGTAAATCTGATCCTCAGCGTCTTTATCATTCTTCTATCTCCAGGGAATATCCCGCATTGCGGGTAACCTTTATCTTCACGTTGGCATGGATCTGTGTGAGCTTGCGGCGCAGGTATGACAGGTTCGTCCACACCACGCTGATATCAGCCTCAGAATCCAGACCCCATACCTTGTCCATAAAACGCTCCGTGGAGATAAGCACGCCGGGGTTCGCCATCAGATATTCCATCATCTGAAATTCCTTGGCCGCCAGCCTGACGATCCCCTCCTCAGTCGACATCTCGAAAGCAGCTCTGTCCAGCGTTACGTTCCCGTACCTCAGAATATTATCTGCCGCTGTCGTCATCGTCCTGGTGATCGCCCTTATCCTCGCCAGCAGCTCCCTGCTCTCGAAAGGCTTCGTCAGATAATCGTTCGCCCCCAGATCCAGTCCCTCGACCTTATCATCGATCTCGGCCTTCGCCGTCAGCATCATGACCGGCAGCGTCATTCCCTTCTTCCGTATCTCCCGGAGCACCGCGAAACCATCCATCTTCGGCATCATCACATCCAGCACCGCGCAGTCGTAGTCACCGGTCAGCAGGTACGAAAGCGCCTCCTCCCCGTCATACACCGCATCAACAGCATAGTTGTTCTTCGTCAATATGGCAACCAGCGCCTTTGACATGGACTTCTCATCTTCAGCCAGAAGTATCCGCATAAGCTTGTGGGTTCCTTTCTGATAATCGTTGTTTTTATTATCTCACAAATCTGAAAAGGAGACGTGTACCTTTTCAGGTTTGTGGTGAAATGGGGACGGTTCTCAAGTGTCACATTATTTCAGCGGTTCATTCTATGATTTGCTCTATGTTGGGGGTGGAACATAGAGCAAATCATAGAATAACGCTCACAACTCTACCTTTTGCTCTATCTTAACTACCCAAGGTAGAGTAAAACATAGAGCAATAGCTTTGTCAGACCTGTCCCCCTGTCACATGTGAAATCAGGCAAAATGCAGTTCAGTTGTCACATTTTCCCCGAAAATGTGACAACTGAGAACCGTCCCCATTTCACATTTTCCGGAGCGAGGCCGCACAATTTGTGATGCGAGTTCCGCAACCTATGAAGCGAGGCCGCATATTTTGTGCTGGAAGTTGCGCACAAGCGAAGCGCGGAGCACCTGTCCGAACCAGCACAAAATTATGCGGCCGAGCCCTTTAAGGTTCATTTAAACTTCCCCCCCTACAATATGCTCAAGAACACCAGAACACAGAAACGGAGAACAACGGCAATGACATATCAGAATACTTTCAAAAGATATGAGATCAAGTTCATCCTCACCGGGGCGCAGAGGCAGATGCTCGTGGAGGCCATGGACGGGATCATGAAGATAGATAAGTACGGGAAGACGACGATCAGGAATATCTATTTCGATACGCCGGACTACAGGATCATCAGGACATCGCTGGACAAGCCGGTGTACAAGGAGAAACTGAGAGTCAGGAGTTACCGGAGAGTGACGGACGAGGACGAGGTTTTCGTGGAGCTGAAGAAGAAATACGATCAGATCGTCTACAAGAGAAGGATCGCGGTTCCGGAGTATGAGGCGATGGACTGGCTGGCGGCTGGCGGCGAGAAGCCCCGGGGCGGGTGGAGTCGACAGATAGAGGACGAGATCGATTATTTCATGCAGTTCTATGAGGGACTCATGCCGCAGGTCTTTCTCTCTTACGAACGGGAGGCGTACTACCCGGCGGGTGCTGAGGACGGTGATATCAGGATAACACTGGATTCCAACATCATAGCAAGGGACCGGGATCTGAGCCTCAGATCCGGCGTGTACGGAACAAACATCATCGACCGTGATCTGACCGTGCTGGAAGTCAAAGTCCCGGGTGCACTTCCGATGTGGCTCATCAGATTTCTGAGAGAGAACGATATACATAAAACATCTTTCTCAAAGTACGGAACGTACTACGTGACAGAAGTAATGGGAAAACACGACAAAGACAGAGAGAATAACGGAGGACTCTTATATGCTTAATACAATACTTGAGACCCTTATGGGCAGCACAACGGTAACTCTGACGGGTTTTCTTATCCCCGTGGCAGCTTCACTTGTACTTGGCCTGGTGCTCGCACTGGTGCACATGTACCACAACAAATACAGCAGAAGCTTTGTGGCGACTCTTGCCATCCTCCCCGCCATCGTGTGCGTGGTGATCATGGCAGTCAACGGCAACATCGGTGCAGGCGTGGCGGTGGCAGGTGCGTTCAGCCTGGTGAGGTTCAGGTCGGCACCCGGAACAGCAAGGGAGATCGGAGCGCTGTTCATGGCAATGACCGCGGGACTCCTGACAGGCATGGGATACATAATATACGCGGCACTGTTCACACTCATCATATGCGCAGCGATCCTGGCATATCAGGCATTGGGGTTCGGCGGCAGCAAGAACGAGGAACTTCGGAAGAGCCTGCGGATTACGATCCCCGAGGACCTGGACTATACCGGAGTGTTTGACGAGATTTTCGAGAAATACACGACAGAGCACAAGCTCATTTCCTCAAAGACTTCCAATATGGGATCGATGTTCAGGCTCACCTACGACGTTACCCTCAAAGACCCCGCCATCGAGAAAGATTTTATAGACAAACTCCGCTGCCGCAACGGCAATCTGGAGATAAGCATATCGGCACTGCAGGAACACGCTGCAGCCGAACTGTAAGAAAGGAGACACTACAATGAAGATCTTAAAAATGTGCGCAATCGCGCTTACACTCACTCTGGCGATCACCGGCTGTGCAGCCATCACCAACGCATCGTCAGCATCATCAGTATCATCAGACAGCGGCTCGAAAACAATAACCATATCCGACACATCTGTCGAGGAGCTCAGCGTCACCGACAAGGACAATGATACATCTTACGACGAATCAGAGGCAGAGATCATCGACCTGTCCAAGGTCTCAGGCACAACAAAGATCACCTCTGAGGGCACTTATATTGTCACCGGCTCCACATCTGACGGATCCGTTATTATCGAGGTCACTGAAGAGGAAGACGTACACCTGATACTCAGGGATGCATCCGTCACCAGCGCAACATCGGCAGCCATTTATGTAATATCAGCCGATGAAGTATATATCACTCTCGAAGGATCCAATACTCTGGCCAACGGCGGCAGCTTTACTGCCAGCGGCGAAGACGACATCGACGCGGTCATTTACTCCAAGGACGACCTGACCATTAACGGTGATGGTTCTGTGAAGATCACCTCCCCTGCCGGTCACGGCATCGTGTGCAAGGACGACCTGGTCATCACCGGCGGAACGTTTGATATCGACGCATCAGAGGACGGCATCAACACCAACGATTCCATCGCCATAACCGCAGGTTCGCTTACAGTCAAGGCAGGCGACGACGCCATCCATACAGACGGGATACTGCAGATCGACGGCGGCACCTTTGATATAACTGCAGGCGAAGGTCTTGAAGGAACTTATATCGTGATAAACGACGGCAGCATCACGATCTCCGCTTCCGACGACGGTATAAATGCAGCGCAGAAATCCGACGCCTATACACCAACGATTGAGATCAACGGAGGTAACATAAAGATCACAATGGGCCAGGGCGATACGGACGGTCTCGACTCCAACGGAAATATCATCATCAACGGCGGCGTTGTTGACATAACGGGCCAGTCCACCTGCGACTACGACGGAAAGGCAGAGTTTAACGGCGGAACCCTCATCGTTAACGGGTCCGAAGTGGATAGCATTCCCAACCAGTTCATGGGCGGCGGCCAGGGCGGACAAGGCGGTATGGGCTTTCCTGGCGGACAGGACGGACAGAGTGGTCAGGGCGGCCCCGGCGGCGGCAGAGGTATGAGACCTGACTTTCAGAATACACAGACATAAAGAGACAGAAACTGACGTGAAACGGATATAACAGCTCAAGAATGGAGGATGAATCACATGACACACAAAAGAACAATAGCAATTATCACTGCTTTCGCACTAGTAATGACGATGGCTGCAGGATGCAATATCCCGGCATCACAGGGGAACGCAGCCGGCGAGGATACATCCGTATCTGAGACCGCTGAGACAGAAGTTACTGACAATGTCCCGTCCGACAGGCATTCCGGTGACAGCGACCGGCAGCCTGCGGAAAACGCTGACAAGGCCAAGACAGTAACAGGTCAGGTGGAGAAGATAGACGGCACATCTGTTACCCTGCTGCCGGGAAAACTCACAAAGATCAGAACGGAGACAGATGAGACATCGGAGTCTTCCGAAAGCACCGGCCGCAGCCGCAAATACACATTCACTGCTGACGACTCCGGAGATAAGATAACCATTGACCTGTCCACCATTGACGACCTTGACATGGACGATGTCGAAGTAGGAAAGATCCTCGTAATAACGCTGGATGATAACGGCGACCCGGCTAAGATGAAGGTCAGGACAGCCGAGGCTGGAGAAGAAAGCACTGAGGAAAGTTCGGATAAGCGACCCGGGGACCGTTCTGAAAACTCCTCAAACAGTTCAAGATCCTCCGGATCTTCCTCACGCAGCGGTTCATCTGACGCTTCCAGTTCAAGAACGACGCGAAGGAGTTCCTCAAGTTCAGGAAGCTCCTCAAGGAGTTCTTCCGGAAGTTCTTCGGGCAGCTCCTCGGGAAGCCGTTCCGGCTCTTCGAAAACATCTTCAGGATCATCAGAAGACAATCAGTCTTCCGGATCTGCTGAAGTCCCTGATGAGTCAGAGGAGCCTGCGCAAGACGCTGAAACTGAACAGGATGTTGAGACTGAACAGGACTCTGAGTCAGGACAGGATCAGGAGCCTGAAGACATCATCGACAACGAGATCACAGGCGGCGCAGAACTACTGTACAGGTTCACCGGTGACTATCTGGAAGTTGACCTTACAATTGATGACCAGTCCTATATGGAACTGCACCTGGAGGACGGCATAACTTACGAAGGTCAGATTACTATCGCAGAGACAGGTGATGACGTGGACGAGTCCCTGGATAATGCATATGTGATCATAGACGAAGGCTGCACCTGGATCCTCACCGGCGACTGCACCATATCTGAACTGGAGAACAACGGAACTATCGAATATAACGGATTCACTATAACACTTGCCGACGGAACCGTCCTGGCAGGATAACATCAGACACTTTTCCTGTTTCCCATTCCCTATACAAGGGCGCCGTCATCTGTGGCGGCGCCCGGTTTTTCTGTCAGGTGTGGCTGAGATCGTCTCGTGGAGAATACCCTCATCTGTACCCTCAAGCACCCATTTCAAACGCAAAAAAGGGAATTCCGGCAATGTCAGATGTCTGTCACTTTCGAAGCGAGCAAGCGGTCGCTCGCCCCTATTTCACTTTTTCCGCTATCTCCATCAGTTTCTGTATCCTGTGATTCATCCCCGATTTGCCGATAGGCGGATCCATCATCTGCCCCAGCTCCGTGATCGACGCTTCGGGGTTGGCATAGTGCGCATCGAGCGTGGCCTGAAGTTCCGGCGGCAGCGACCCGCGGAGACCTGCAGCAACGATTTTGTCGAACGCCAAACCTCTCCTGGCACTCGCATCTGCCGTTCTGGATATGTTGCCCGAATCGCAATTAGTCACACGATTAACCTGGCTCCTGAGCTCCCGTTCCGCCCTGTGGTTCTCAAAATCCATTACCGCCGCCGAAGTTCCGAGCACCCTCAGAAAATCCGATACCATATCCCCGTTCTTGAAGTAGATCAGTTCATAGGAATCTCTTTCGACACGCATGGGTATTATGTTGTAGCACTTTAGCATGGCAACGATCAGTTCAGCCATATCAGTGTTGCTGATCCTGTACTCCACACGATATGTGGAAGACGGATCTGCAATATATCCGCAGGTCAGAAAAGCCCCGCGCAGGAATCCCCGCACAAACGTCTCATCCGCCGTAAGCTGCGGAACCGCATTAGACAGGAAACACGAACTCATAAGTGTATAGAAATCTGCCAGCGACTGCTCCAGGATCATTACCTTGTTGCCGCGCACCAGATGCACAAACCCGTCCTGTGACAGAAGCCCTGCCAGGTGTATGCATGCCGGCTGGGTGCTTCTGACTCTCGTGGCCGGAAAAGGCATACCGGAAGGCGCAGCGCCGCAGAAAGCACCGGCAACAACAGCCTGCCTGTCGTTAACGGAATGCCACCGTACCTGGCACGCCTCGTTCTTCACCCTCTCAGAGAATGTATTGCCGGCGTCACTCGTCGCAGGCATCTTTGATTATATCCTTATGTGTCAGGGTTACCTGATAACCCCTCGCACGAAGTTCCGACGCGATCCTTGTGGCGCAGTAAACTGACCTGTGGTGACCGCCTGTACATCCGACAGCAACGTAAAGCTCGTCCTTCCCCGCCTTTCTGAACTCATCGTGCAGATCTTCTATCTCATCCACGTCATTGGCGATCAGGATTCCAGTCTTCTCAAAACCTGCCAGATAGTCCCTGACCGGCTCATCAAGTCCCGACAGGAACTTAAGCTCGGGCTCCCAGTACGGATTCTTGAGACTCCTCACGTCGAACACCAGATTGCTTCCCTCCGGCACACCATACTTGAAGCCAAAGGAGCAGATATTTATAACAGGAAGCCTCCCCTCGAAAGCACCCACAAGTCTCACCTCGGGTTCAAGCCTCACGCCGGACTTCTCAAATACAGTATCTGATACTTTGACTATAAGATCATAAACATCCTGCGCGGACGCTTTGCCGCCCTCGTTTACGATGAATCCGCAGTGTTTTGGGGATACCCTCGCGGCACTTCCTTCCAGAGCAAATCCGCGAAGCCCTGCATCGTCGATGAGCTTTCCAGCAAAATATCCCTCGGGGCGCTTGAAAGTGGATCCCGCCGACGGCATATCCAGCGGCTGTGAGGATGTCCTCTTTCCGCGGTATTCTTCTATCCTGGCTGTTATCTCAGCCGGATCACCTTTATGCACAAGGGCAGTCACCGACAGTATCACGAAGGTCTTGCCCTCCACTGCAAGCTTTGCAAAGAAGCTTCTCCGGTAACCGAAGTCCAGATCATCGCCGGAGACCTCCCTGATCTCTCCCTTTGCATCGATATATGTCACGGATGTTATTATGTCGCGCATCTCGCCGCCATAGGCACCGGCATTCATGAACACACCTCCGCCCAGCGTTCCCGGTATCCCGGTAGCGAACTCGGTCCCGGTATATCCGGCCTGTGCCGTTCTCGTCGCGAAAGCGATCAGCGGCAGTCCCGCCCCTGCTCTCACCGTGGCAGTACCGTCAGCATTCTCTGTGAGTTCGTAAGAAGCCATGCCCTTGCCGATCTTTATGACCAGACCGTCAAAGCCCTTGTCCGATATAAGACAGTTGGCACCGCCACCCAGCACGAATACGTCAAGGCCGTTCTCGGCAGCGAACTTCAGGTCTGCTGCCGTCTCTTCTGCTGATGCAGGTTCGTCATAGTATCTGGCCGGACCGCCGCACTTGAATGTTGTCAGGTTCTTAAGCTCAACGCCTTCCCTCATTTCTGTCCTCCGGGAAAGACGCGGTCAACCAGTTCCCTGGCTGCATTGTGGCCCATTTTCTTCATTCTGAAGTTGATCGCCGCCACCTCGACGATGATCGCCAGGTTACGGCCGGGCGCCACGGGGATAGTGATGGACGGGATCTTCAGACCCAGTATCTCAGTGGTCTCATCGTTGAGACCGAGTCTGTCATATGTCTTGTTGTCGTCCCAGCGCTCCAGGTTGATGACGAAATCAATATTCTCCTGGGATTTGACGGAGGATACGCCGTAAAGCTCTTTGACGTCCAGGATGCCGATGCCGCGGATCTCTATGAGATGGCGGATAACCTCAGGGGCGGAGCCCACAAGAGTGGTATCGGAGACCTTGCGGATATCAACCTGGTCATCTGCGATGAGCCTGTGGCCACGCTTGACGATCTCAAGGGCAGTCTCGGATTTGCCGACGCCGCTTTCGCCAAGGATGAGGATTCCCTCACCGTTGACCTCGACCAGTACGCCGTGCATGGATATGCGCGGTGCCAGTTCCGATCTCAGATATGCGACGACCTCCGTAATTATGTCAGATGTTGCTGCGCTGGTGCGGAGTACCGGAGTCGAGTATTTCTTCGCCGATTCCAGAAGTTCCTTGTGGATCTCGTGGTTACGGGTGATGAGGATCGCGGGGATCTCTTTCTCGAACAGTGCGTCGATGGAGGCACGTCTGTCCTTCTTTGTCAGGTTGTCGAGATAGGCATGCTCCATGTTGCCGATGACCTGGATCCTGTCCGGTCCGAAATGATCATAATATCCGGCCAGCTGAAGTCCCGGCCTCGTACAGTCAGCCACGCAGATCCGCCGGGATTCAATATCTCCGGGATCATACACGACTTCCATATCGAAGTCCTTGATTATCTTGGACAGGAACACACTCGAATAAGGCATGTAGTCGGCACCTCCGTGTATAATTCTATCACAGGTAGAGGAAAACTGCCGCCTCATATGAGATTTCCGTTGCTGATCCTAGTAGTTCTCCCTGATATACAGATTGATCCTGTTGCATAACTCATTCGCGATCACATCAACAGGCTTATTGTCGTTATAGTAGCTTTCTATTTCCTCAAGGATATTATTGAATACACCCCAGTCTATCATATCCACGGTATTTACCGAATCGATCGCTTTTTCAACTGATACCGGTATATCAGCAACTGTGCTGCTATTCACCAGGAAATATCCGCCATACTGAAAGTCCCACAGATCACCTGGTGACGAACTGAAGTATTCATCATATGACATGCCGTTCTCTATCGCAAAAGAGACTATGTCTGCCACTTCCCAGCTTGTAAACTCACGATCATTCCCTTTATTGATCCGATACTGCAATGCATATCGTATTGCAGAATCTGCAACATTAACAGTGAATTCATTATCGAACAGCCGTCCACCATCATTTTTCATATCATTAAGATCGTATATATTCTCAACATATGACACTTTGCTGTCGAGTCCCCAGTATCCGAGGATCTCAAATCCTGAAAATACATAGTATGTCTTACCATCACTATTCATAAGATCATTTATGGATGAATACATGGTCTTACGTTCCCGGTCACTTATGCAGTCGCTTATATCCAGAAGCTGACCATTCTGTCCCATCTGATAGTAGTAATACCAATTGCCATACAATATGTCAGGATATCCGTCGTTTGTGAAGTGAGACAGTAATCTGAGCTTTTGTTCCTGTGCCTCTTCCGCGTTGCTGTAAGAGTATTCTTTGCCGTATTCATCCATAACTATCCTGTACTCATCATTACATGTATTAAAGTCATACACTTCCCTCATCAATATGTAATCATCTGTAAGGGAATAACCGCCTACAGTGATCGGAGTTTTGGAGATGTTTTTGTTTGCTTCGCCAGTCGATCTGTATATAAACAATTCACTCTCGCCAGTCTCATATGTGTATGTGATCACGAACAGATCTTTCCCAAAAGAATATACTTGCTTATCCGGTCTCTCATATGGAGGAACGATATCAACATAATTCCAAATACACAGATGATCCGCCTGCCGTTTGTCAAGATCGATACTTACAATTCCGTCTTCATCGTAAGAGTAGTCTTTGTCGAACATAAGATACCTGACACCGATCTCTTCAGAGTCTGCAGTAAATTCCAATCTGTTATTGTCAGTATTTATAAGATAATAATCAGTCTTAGGACTATATCCAACAGTTCTAATACCACTATGTGTCTTAAGGTTGCCATTTGTTCTCGGGAATACCCATTGGCGATCCTTGGTTTCTTCAGGTGATGTCCGGACATATATATATCACCTCCTGTCTGGAGTCTAGCAATCCAGTCTTTTATTACAACCTTTTGGATCAAATCTGCACATTGCGCAGATTTGTCGGATCGCTATCTACTTATTAATACTGCGTTTACAAGCTTTCTGTGACAATAATCAGCACATTTTGTAGCTTTATGTAAATCTATTGACAAATACTGTATATATGCCACGACTGCTGTGACAGTTCTCTTTTGCACCTAATAGTTCTCCTCACAGTACAGCATCAGTCTGTCGCGTAGAGATGCCGCGATCTGATCTAACGGCACATCATCGAAGTAATAGCGATCTAATTCTTCATAGATAATATTCGTCAAGCCACTGTCATATACGTATTCATAATCACCGCAATCGCCCAATCGCCGTAATAACCTGAACTGCATATCGTTGATCTGCTGCTCCTGAATCAGATTCTCTGCCTCTTCATCAAAAGCGCTTGCCGATGATGGTATTCCACAGTTGACATTCATAAAACAGATCTGCTGCACTTCATCATCAAACAGATATCTGATCACATTGTAGCATTCATCAACATGCTCGGATGAGGAGAATATTGCAACATTCCCGTGAGGTATGATTGGTATATATGTACCTTCAATCCCGGGAAAACCGACAATATGAATATCTTCGGTAATGTTCTGATCAAGACCGATTACCTTTCCACAGGAGTCAGGTATCCCATAGACCAACAATATATCATGATAAACATTGTTATTTGCGCGTATGTCCGAAGGTGTTCCGGTAACCGGAACGCCATAAGCCGTAGCATATTCTAACAATTTAAGGAGCCGGTCTTCGTCTAAATCACCATATTGCCCCGATATGCGGGCACGTGCGAGTTCTCCCATGACAGAATATTCCAGCAATATATCAGCTCCTATTCCGTCTCCAAACACACTGACATCATCGTCAAGAGCTATGATGCGATCGATTGTCCATTCAGAGGATGAGATCGTGGAAAACCCTAATAATGAATACGAGGAGTATAAGTTATAACAATTACCTTTCGCTGTGGTGCAGGTATCCTTTACAACCGGGTTGATCTTACTCCATACAGGATCATTTTGTATAAAGGGCATAAGATCTTCGACCATACCGTTCTCTCCCCATGTTCTGTAATCAAAGTAGTTGCTGCATATAATATCAGGCGTATTCCCTTCGTTAAACATTCGCAGCAGTTCCACACGACTCTGATCGAGATCATTGTAATCCATCTTGTATTCTTCTATAACTGCCATGTATTCATCCTGTGAGCTGTTATACAGATAAGCTGCAAGCTTGATAGCAGGCTCATTTATGAGATCCGTACAACCAATCACTATTTTTGATCTGTCTGACAAATCCAAGTTTGGATCTGCTTCAACACAAACTGCCTCACACCCTGTATCGTATTCTCTCAAAGAAACAATATGCTCTTTATCCAGCACAACCATACTCCCATAATCCGAGTATCCATTCAGAGATGGTGGAATCATCATATCCTGTCCTCTCACACATACGCGTTGCGATAAATCATCTAAATTGATCTCATACATGTCACATGATTGATCATCTATACAATAATGGCCACCCGTAATTGCAATCCTGTAATCTAAACCAAGATGTGTATTATCAGTTATCTTGATCGTATCATTATCATCCCAATCAACACAGATATAGTTAACTTTTCCATCATTCTCTACAGAGATATAGGCCTTATCCCCTTCGCGCCAGTACCCCAGAAATATACCGGACAGATCATCTGATTCGATCATACCCATACACGTACCATCCATATCGAATCTATATATGGATCCATCACATACAACTACAAAGCCGCCGTTATCTGGAAACCCTTTGACAGCTCTGACAATTCCCTGATCAATTCTGCTACAAGTCTCATTTTCCGTGTTCTGGATTAGTAACTCATCCGGCTTTATGATTACAATCTTATTTACATCAATGGCAAAACAGTCAATTAGCGCCTCATCTGTTATTGTTGCGACCTCTCTCATTATTCCTTTGCCGTCAAATGAATATACCTTGTAGTTGATTTGCAGTTCATATCCATAACTCTCATGTGATCTGCCAAAAAGAATGTAGTTATCATTCATATAGTTGACACGTTCAATTATGTCAATTCCATCTATTGATATTCTTCTCGAGCTATAGTACAGGTCGCTATCGTTAATATAGTTATTATCCTCAACACTGCAGCCCACCAATGACAGTAAGATAAAAGCAATTATAAGTATCGTTGATAACCCCTTATTCATGATATCTCCTCAGAATCCAGAATGGAGGATAGCATTTTGCTACCCTCCATCCATAATTATTCACATAAATATTCTCACCTATGCAAAGTAAATGACCCACTGGTATTGCCTTTAGGTGCGGTAATTACAAAATACACATAATCACCATAATTGCATGAGAATGGTACATGAATCGTCGTGGATCCGGTTACGGGAATATTGAAATTGGTTACATATGTTGATTGAACATAAACATCCACATGCGCTTTATGACCACTACATGAATAAAATGTCACTTCAGGACTTGTTGTATAACACTTATAGGAAGGAGTTGTATAACTCCCACCCTTGGCAACATTAAATGTGACCGTTGTATCTATCAACATTGCCCTATCCCCTACTCCTATCTGGGCTCGTGAATCCTGTTCGTTAAAGCCTGTTGCAAATACACTGTTACCCAAAACTGATGAGAACATCATTAATACTACTACAATTGTTGTAAGATACCGTTTGATCATTGTCATAAAAAACTCCTATCGTTAAAAATAATAATCACTATTCATCTGACATTATCCAGTCAGATGACTATTCCATTGCTTTCACGATCAGACCATGCTACACTCATAGCCAGAGCGGTGGTTTGATCAGAAAGCGCCTACCCGTGTTTTCCAGGCACCACCTCTTTCATTACAGCCATCCGTTTGTCTTGCAGGATCGCGCGGATGGTTGTTTTATTTCCAATTCTCGATCTTCATACTGAGATTCGTCTGGTTGCCATAGCTGGATGTGTAGCTTGCACTTTCAGTAGCATTTCTGGAGACAGTCGCCCGTCCGACAGACATTTTATGTGCAACTTCTTCCTGACTATATCCGTTCCTTCTTCTGATCGATGACAGACTCTCTTTAGACATATAACTACCTCTCTTCCCCTTATGATTGGATTCTATAGTCTCTACTACAAGGCATCAAT
>FMTG01000012.1:0-5831 GCA_900099715.1 Ruminococcaceae bacterium YRB3002
ACCTGTTCCCATCCCGAACACAGAAGTTAAGCTCATCAGTGTCGACAATACTTGGCTGGTAACGGCCCGGAAAGATAGATCGCTGCCGGATTATATAACCCCTTCACCGCTAAACGGTGGAGGGGTTTTTCGTTATGTGGAACAAGGAAAAATAAAATTTCAATATTTTTCAGAAAAATGTAATATTACATTTGCGTAATAAATAATTATTGGTAAAATGAAAAATATATCGTTAAAAATCTTCACATGAGGTGGCATGGTATGGCTAAGATCCTGATCGTAGATGATGATCCTTCAATCGTTACTACTACTGCTGATACAATGAGTTCTTATTCTTTTGATATGCTTACTGCTACTGACGGCAGGGAGGGCTTCAAGCTGGCTGTCAGCGAGCATCCCGATGTCATCATTCTGGACTGGATGATGCCCAATTACAACGGTCTTCAGTTCATGCAGGACTACAGGGCGCAGGGTTACACCACGCCTATCATCTGCCTTACGGCCAAGGGCGATCTGCCTGAGTATAAGGTTGAGGCTCTCCGTGACGGCGCTGATTCTTATATTAATAAGCCTTATAATGTCAGTGTTCTTATCGAGACTGTCAGGTCACTTTTGAGAAGGGCCGGTTATGATGTTGAGAGTGCTGCGAAGAGCGGACCCAGCTCTAACAGGCATATCTATTCTGACGGTGAACTGATCATTGACTGTGATGCCATGCAGGCATTCAAGTATGAGGAATCCTGTAATCTCACAAACAGGGAATTCCAGCTCCTTCAGTATCTTGAGGACAACAAGGGAAGAGTCTGCGCCAGGGCCGAGCTGCTGCAGCAGGTCTGGAAGTATGATTTCCTGGGCGATGAGAGAACAGTTGACGTTACCATCAAGAGAACCAGACAGAAGATCGAGCCTGATCAGAAGAACTTCAAGTATATCCTGACCAGAAGAGGCTTCGGTTATTTCTTCCCTAAGGATCTCACCTGACAATGACTTCCGATTTTCTACCCGTTTTATCTGAGAACCTGCTGGTAGTCATCATCGCAGGCGCGATATTACTTCTGCTCGGAGTGTGTGCCGGTTATTATATCGGCAATGTTTCGTTGTACAAAGGTGTACAGCGTAAGCTGGACAGGGCGGCCAAGGAAGGTCTCATACACAAGCAGATCATCAATAATGTCGGACTTGGTGTTATTGTTTACGGCAAGGAAGGTGTCATCTATGCCAATAAGACGATCGAGCAGCTTCCGGGTTTTCTGCGCACCCAGATCCCTGCGGATATAGAGTCTTTTCTCACCTGTTATGACAAAGAGAATCAGCTCAAGTCCAATTATATACTTGGCATTCAGAACGGCATCAATACTACCAGAGCCAACTACTATGTCGATAACAAGGTCTATGAGATCAAGATACTCAGGAAGATGACCGAGGAAGATGAGCAGCTTGAGATCGTTATCATCGAGGATATCACTCAGATCAAGGATAATGAGAAGAGGCAGAAGGACCTGGCAGCGAACGTCTCACATGAGCTCAAGACACCAATGACCGTTCTGTGGACAGCTGACAGCTTCTTTGATGTTCATTCGCCGGAGGAGATGCCAGATTATGACACATTCCGCAACTGGGGTGCAAGGCTTGTTCAGAACTGCCACAGGATGCAGGATATAATCGACGATTTCCTTATTCTCTCCGAGACTTCAATGACCAATAAGATGCAGATCTTCGATATGAGGGACTGTGTCAGGAATGCTATCGCCTTTGTCGATAACTACCCGAACCGCAGCAAGGTTGAGATAACCTACGTCAATCCTCATGAGAAGATCCCCTTCCTGTTCGGCAACCAGCGCCTTGTATCAAGGATCGTCAGCAATCTCCTGACAAATGCCATCAAGTATATAGATTACGAGGGCAAGAAGGCACCGCACATCATAAAGATATCCGTCACCGTGATCGACGAGCGTGTTGCCGTGATGGTGGAGGACAACGGAAAGGGTATCGCTCAGAAGGACATCGACCATCTTTTCGAGAGGTTTTACAGGGTTGATAATTCCGGATCACGCGATGTGGGCGGATCAGGCATAGGTCTTGCCATCGCCAAGGAGATAGCGGATATGCATGACGGCGTTATCTCCGTCACCTCGAAAGTGGGGGCGGGCTCCACATTCTCATTCGCCATGCCTGTGGCTTCGATGCTTTTCCAGACGACCAGAGATGACAGCAAGGCCGGCGTGATCAGCGAGAAGCCTTTCTACAGGGCTGCAGCGCTGTTCCTCGGTTCGCAGATCTGCGAGGCGGTAAGGTCCATCGGATACGATGACATGATGAAGCTCGTAGAGGATTACGAGGGTACTCCCGAGATCAACAGACAGGAGAAGAATAAGAAACTGGCGGCTCTCATCAACGGTATCAGCGAAGACAGGTATGACGACCTGATAGATGAGCTCATCTTTATGGATGCTGAAGAGGAAGGGCTTGACGATCTTACTGAGGACGAGATCGCCACAGCTCAGGAGAACCTGATGACTTCAGCTGTACAGCCGGCTGCTCCTGCCCCGGCACCTGCACCCGTTCCTGTTCAGGTGCCCGTTCAGGAATCAATACCCGAACCTCAGCCGGAACCCGTTCAGATGCCAGTGCCGGAGGAGATCCCTGAACCTTCAGAGGCCGATTCCGAGATAGAACTGGAGGAGAAGAGAAGGCAGCGTGAGGAGGCAAGAAAGCTCCTGACACAGCCTATCCTGCCGAGAAGCCCGCAGTATAAGCCTGCCGGCCAGCCCGAAAATGAAAATCCCGTTACAAAAGTGCCACAGGACAAGGTCATTCACCCAATGCCGCCCAAAAAGGAGTATAATACAGACGCTCCATCATCTAATGTGGGGGCATCTCCGAAGCAGCAGCCACAGCCTGCGGAAGAGGACGGATCCAAGGGCGTCAGGTCTTCGCTCAAGAAGATGCTGGACGAGACAGGTCCGCTTAAGACACCGGGCAAGAACGGTAACTGAATTAAGACTTAACAGGTAATATATTTGTGAATAACTATGCATATAAGATAAACGGTGGCAAGAGGCTCACCGGCGAAGTTGAGATAAGCGGCTCCAAGAATGCTGTTCTGGGTATACTTGCCGCTGCCATGATGGTCGACGGTCCCCTCACGCTCGAGAACGTTCCCGATATTGCAGACGTGCACGTAATGGTCGATCTGTGCCGTTCCCTCGGCGCAGAGATCAACGAGATCGACGTTCATACGCTGGAGATCGATCCCCGCCCCATCAATACATATGAAGCCAACAGCAAACTCGTGTCCAAGATAAGGGCATCCTATTATCTCATGGGAGCGCTTCTCGGCAGGTTCGGCAAGGCGACCATCAGGCTGCCCGGCGGCTGTAATTTCGGCGACAGGCCTATCGATCTGCATCTCAATGCATTCAGACTTATGGGTGCGAAGGGCGCGAGACCTTCGGACATCGAGGGCGGCATAATCAGGATGACCGCATCGCCTCTCCACGGCGCGAAAGTATATCTCGATATCGTCAGCGTCGGTGCCACCATTAATACAATGCTCGCTGCCTGCAAGGCTGAGGGCAAGACAGAGATAATCAACGCCGCCAAGGAACCCCACATCGTTGACGTGGCAAACTTCCTTAACGCCATGGGCGCCAAAATAAAGGGAGCAGGTACGGATACCATCAAGATTCAGGGCGTTCCATTCCTTAAGGGCGGCTTCACTTATTCGATAATCCCCGACCAGATCGAGGCCGGCACATATATGGTAGCTGCAGCGGTTACAGGCGGTGACGTGACGATAACAAATCTGATCCCTACCCATATGGAGCCTCTGTCAGCCAAGATGCGCGAGATGGGATACACAGTAGAGGACGGAGACGACAGCATCCGCGTATACAGGGAAGACGGTGCCGAGATCTATGCTACCAATGTCAAGACAGCACCTTATCCCGGATTCCCGACCGACCTGCAGCCTCAGACGGTGGTTCTCCTCTGTCTGGCGGAAGGCATGGGCAAGATGCACGAGAACGTATGGCAGAACAGGTTCCAGTATGTTCCTGAACTCCAGAAGATGGGTACCAATATAAATCTGTTCGAGAGAGTGGCGCTTGTCAACGGGATCACGCGTTTCAAGCCTGCCACAGTGCTGGCAACAGACCTTCGTGCGGGAGCGGCACTCGTTTGTGCAGCGCTGGCCGCAGAAGGAACATCATATGTTACACATGCTTCACGTATCGACCGCGGCTATGAGCATATCGTAGGGAAGCTCCGGATGCTCGGCGCGGACATTGAACGTGTTGATTACAGCGGCGATCTGGAAGATATAGAGGCCTGATATGCGGGGAGACATCAGGGTAGTCCCCCTCTACAGCAGCAGCGAAGGCAATTCAACACTTGTAACTGTTAACGGTCACCACATACTGATCGACTGCGGCAAGAACTGCAAACAGTGCGGCCTGGCTCTCCAGAAGGCCGGAGTGTATCCCGATGATATCGAGGCTGTATTTCTTACTCACGCCCACAGTGATCACATCAGCGGCATAGCTGTCTTCATGAAGAAGTACCTGACACCCGTTTACGGCACCAAACATACATTATTCAAGATAGGAACAGACTACACTGACCTGCTTCACGAGATAGACGAGAAGAGCGTCACGGTCTTTGATGAGTTCGGCTTCAGAGTACTATCCTACCCTACGCATCACGACGTGACGGGTTCTGTCATATACCGTATAGAGAATACCAAATCGGGAGCTTCCGTCTGCGTTATGACTGACCTTGGATATGTGACCGAGGGCATGCTGGAGTTCTGCGGCGGCTGCGACGGAGGGCTTTTCGAGTCGAATTATGATCCGCATATGCTGGAGACAGGCCCATACGATTACTATCTCAAGAAACGCATAAAGGGCAACGGAGGCCATATCAGCAACGAAGAGTGTGCTCAGCTTCTGGAATACCTTCTTGCCGGCGGCACCACAAAGTTTATCCTGGGCCACATATCGCCGATCAACAATACGCCATCAATTGCCCGAGGGACAGTGACCGGGTATCTGGAATCCAAAGGATATGTGGATGGAGTTGACTATGAGCTCCAGACTGCACCCAAAAGCGAGCCCGGCAGAGGCATAGAGATATGAAGATAAGGATCATCTGTCCCGGCAAGATCCGCGAGAGATTTCTCACAGACGGAATAGACGAGTATAAGAAACGTCTGTCAAAGTACTGTACTGTGGAAATCATCGAGGTTCCCGACTGTCCTGATACAATGCCCGTAGACCAGGCACTTGCTCTCGAAGGGGAGAGGATACTGGCCAAAGTGTCAGCTTCCGACATCCTGTGGGTAATGGATCTTCACGGAAAGGAATATACTTCGGAAGAATTGTCGTCCCTGATGATCAGTGATCTTGAGACAGGTGGAAGCACGTTAAGCATTGCCATCGGGGGAAGCAACGGCCTGTCACCGGAAGTGGTGACACGCGCCAACCGCCGTATTTGCTTCGGAAAGATAACCATGACTCACCAGATGACGAGACTGCTCCTGCTGGAACAGCTGTATAGGGGATTTAAGATCTATAAGGGGGAGAAATATCACAAATAAATGGGCTTGCGACCGCTTGCTCGCTTCAGTCCTCGTCGCTTCGCTCCTGCGGTAAGTCCGCTCGCAAGGGTAGCGCTCGCCCTTCGGAAGGTGTACTGTCTCTGAAACTGTACCTGCAGTTCCGGTTACGGAGACACTTTCAGGGACTGTCCCTCAAACTGTACCTGTAGTGCCGTTTACAGAGACACTTCCAGGGACTGTCTCTCAAACTGTACCTGTAGTGCCGTTTACAGAG
>FMTG01000012.1:5900-67405 GCA_900099715.1 Ruminococcaceae bacterium YRB3002
TTACAGAGACACTTCCAGGGACTGTCCCTCAAACTGTACCTGCAGTGCCGTTTACAGAGACACTTTCAGGGACAGTCCCTCAAACTGTACCTGCAGTTCCGGTTACAGAGACACTTTCAGGGACTGTCCCTCAAACTGTACCTGCAGTTCCGGTTACAGAGACACTTACAGGGACTGTCACTAAATTCCCGAAGGCTCGGAAGAACCATTTGACAAATCTTAAGCATGTCCATATAATACTTTAGTCAACTAAAGTGCTTGATGTGCTATAGTAAAATAAAGACACGGAGAATAACATGAGCAACAACAAATTCTATACACCGGACGGTTTTACCGACCAGCTGCCTGAGATCTGCGCATTCAAGCGCGAGGCTGAGGGGAAACTGAGAGGGGTTTTCGCCGGGGCCGGATACAAAGAGATAGAGACTCCCGGCGTGGAGTACTGTGATATCTACACATCTACAGATCTTGTCAAGGCTGAGGATCTGTTCAAGTTCTGCGACCAGAAGGGCAGGCTCCTGTGCGCCAGATATGACGGCACCGTGCCGGCGGTCAGGTTCGCAGCAAATCTTTACAAGGATGAGCCGCTGCCTCTGAGGCTGTTCTATATCGAGAACATGTACCGCTTCAACCAGATGGGCGGCGGCAAGCAGAGCGGATTCACGCAGGGCGGCGTGGAATTCATGGGCGCCTGCGGCACCGAGGCCGACAGCGAGGTGTTGGCACTTGCCATCGAGTCCGCACTTTCCATAGGTATAAAGGATCTGCAGATATCGCTGGGACAGGTGAGGTTTTTCGAGGGGCTTACTGATCAGTTCGGGCTTACCGATGAGGCAAGGGATGCCATAAGGACCGCTATCCAGCAGAAGGATTCCGTTACCATCGAGAACACAGCCAGAGAGGCTGGTCTCAACGCGCAGGATACTGAGACGCTGCTGATGCTGATCGAGTATCAGGGGGGAGCAGAGGTCATTGATCAGTTCCGTTCCAGAGTAAAAGACAGCAGCGCGCTCTCCGCACTGGACGACCTGAAGGAAATCCTTGAGATCATGGATGAGTACGGATATCTCAAGTACATCACTGTGGATCTCGGACTCATCGGCAGCGAGGATTACTACACGGGCGTGATATTCAAAGGATACACATACGAGGTCGGTTTCCCGATAATCGGAGGCGGCAGGTACGATAATGTGGCCGAGAAGTTCGGCCGCAAGATGGAGGCCGTCGGATTCTCCCTGTCACTGACGCTTGCTATCACGGCGCTTATGCGTCAGGGTCTGGAATTCACCAAAGAGCAGGCATCTGCCATCGTTGGTTATGACAGGAATATCAAAGGTGCGAGGGCAAAGGCGATCGCGCTCGCCAGGGCTCTGCGTGAGGAATACACTTCGGTGATACTCGACAGCTGCGGAATGACTGAAGAGGAACTGGACCAATACAGCGACCTCAACAATATTCCCGCAAGTTTTTTTGTGAATGAGGGGGACGAAGAATGATCACTATTGCCTTATCGAAAGGGCGCCTCGCCGAACAGGCACTCGATATACTTGAAGCGGCAGGATATGACGTATCTGCCGGCAGGGAGAAGTCCAGAAAGCTGATCCTGGAGGACGAGAATACGGGACTCCGGTTCATCATGGCAAAGCCTGCGGATGTCCCCACTTACGTGGAGTATGGTGCAGCCGATCTCGGTGTTGTCGGCAAGGATACACTCCTTGAAGAGGGAAGGGATCTTTACGAAGTCATCGATCTGGGATTCGGCAAGTGCAGGATGTGCGTTGCAGGTCCTGCAGAGCTGAAGGGGAAGCTGGATACGATCCCCAATAAGCGTGTAGGAACTAAGTATCCCAATATCACGCGACATTATTTCGAGGATGTGAAGAAGGAGAGCGTCGAGATCATAAAGCTCCACGGCTCAGTTGAGCTTGCTCCCCTGATCGGTCTTTCCGAGGTCATCGTGGATATCGTGGAATCGGGAAGAACGCTTTATGAGAACGGGCTCGATGTAATAGAGACAGTAGCCGATATATCTGCAAGAGTGGTCGTTAACCGCGTATCGATGCAGATGAAGGCGGATGAGATAAAGCCAATGATCACAAAGATCAGAGAACAGCTGGCAAAACAAGAGGTATGAGATGAAGTGCAAATTGATAGAAGGTACATCAGAGAATCTGAAGGACGTATGTGAACAGCTGGGACTTCGCAGCAAGATGCAGAAGTCCGATGTGGTATCCATCGTTCAGGAGGTTCTCGATGACATCCGGGAGAATGGTGATGAGGCCGTTCTCAAATATACCAGGAAATTCGACGGGGCAGATCTGACACCTGCCACCATGCGTGTGACTGAGGAAGAGATACAGAGCGCTCTTGCAGAGATCGAGCCTGATCTTCTGAGGATCCTCACAAAGGCAGCCAATAACATCAGGAAGTTCCATGAACAGCAGCGTGAAGCAGGCTTCATGATGGAGACGGGAAAGGGTGCACAGATCGGCGTAAGGGTAAGACCTCTTGCCATCGCAGGTGTATATGTTCCCGGAGGAACAGCACCTCTGCCGTCGACGGTTCTGATGGACGTTATACCGGCATCGGTTGCCGGCGTAAAGAGGATCGTGTTCTGCACACCTCCGCGCAAGGACGGAACCATCGCTCCCGTCATTCTGGCAGCAGCTTCCATTGCAGGCGCGACGGAGATCTACAAGGTTGGCGGATCCCAGGCTATCGGTGCCATGGCATATGGTACGGAGACCATACCGAGGGTTGATAAGATCTGCGGTCCCGGCAACATCTTCGTCAATACTGCAAAGAGGCTCGTTTATGGTCAGGTGGATATCGATATGTTCGCAGGCCCTTCCGAGATACTGATAATTGCTGATAATACAGCCGATCCTGAATTTGTCGCTGCCGATATGCTGTCCCAGGCTGAGCACGACAAGATCGCCTCAGCGATAGTACTAACCGATGACAGAGAGCTGGCTGAGAAGGTCCTTGAGTCTGTTGACAGGAGATCCGAAGAGGCACTGCGTAAAGAGATACTTTCCAGTTCCCTTCAGACATATTGTGCGATAATCGTGTGCGATGGTCTTGATACAGCGGTGGCGTTCTCGGAGGAGATAGCGCCTGAGCACCTTGAGCTGTGTGTAGCGGATCCTGAGGCGATGCTCGATAAGATCAATAATGCAGGTGCCGTATTCCTTGGCTCATATTCACCGGAGCCTTTGGGAGATTATTTTGCAGGACCGAATCACACGCTGCCTACGTCAGGCACATCGAGATTCTTCTCGCCTCTCAACACAGGTGATTTCTACAAGAAGATGAGCGTCATCAACTACAACGAAGAGTCGCTCCGCGAGGTATATGAGGATGTGGCGAAATTCGCTGACAGCGAAGGTCTTACATGTCACGCCGAATCAATAAGAACAAGGTTTAACAAATGAGTAAATTCTGGAATTCAAAGATCAATTCTGCTACACCGTATGTGGCGGGTGAGCAGCCCGGGCCCGGTCAGAAAGTGATCAAGCTCAATACGAATGAGAATCCCTATCCGCCTTCACCTAAGGTAAGGGAGGTGCTTGACAACTTCGATATTGCGGACCTGAGGCTCTATCCCAATACGGGTTCTGATATCGTAAGGGATGCTGTTGCGAAGGTCTATGGACTCAGGCGTGAGAACGTATTTGTCGGCAACGGTTCCGACGAGGTCCTGGCACTCTGCTGGCAGACTTTTTTCGAGAAAGAATACAATACCGGCAAGTCGGTGCTGGTACCCGATATCAGCTACAGCTTCTATCCCGTATTCTCGTCCTTCTATGATGTCAGATGTGAGGCTGTGCCTCTCCGGGAGGGATTCTTCATCGACCCGGACGACTACTGCGGAAGGGACTGCTGCGGCATCGCGGTCGCGAATCCCAATGCACCGACGGCGCGCCTAATGCCCCTGGATGATATCCGCAGGATACTGGACGCCAATCCTGATGTGCCGGTTCTTGTAGATGAGGCGTATGCTGATTTCGCGGAAGGGTATACGTCGGCGGCCTCTCTGATAAAAGAGTATAAGAACCTGATCGTTGTTATGACATTGTCAAAGTCCTACAGTCTTGCAGGTATCAGGATGGGTTTTGCAATGGGCGATGAGGAACTAATAACAGGTCTTACGATGGCAAGGGATTCCTTCAATTCATACCCCGGAGACCGTGTTGCCCAGAAGGTCGCCGAGGCAGCAATCCTGGACCGTGACTATTGGGAGAAGACGAGACAGGCCATTATAGCAACGCGAAAATGGGTGTCTTCCGAACTCGCTTCTCTCGGCTTCGAACTCACCGATTCCCAGGCAAACTTCGTATGGGCAAAACCCCCGGAGCAAATTGACGCACAAACGTTATACAACAACCTCAAATCTAAGGGTATACTGATTAGGTACTTTAACAAGCCCGTCATCAATGAGTATCTGAGAATAACGGTAGGAACCGATGACGAGATGAAGGCTTTGATCAACGCGATAAGAGAGGAGCTCTGATAACATGGCACGTACAGGTGAGATAAAGAGGACCACTAAGGAAACGGATATCAGTGTATGGCTCGACCTTGACGGCAAGGGCGACAGCACCATCGATACGGGCATCGGGTTCTTCGATCACATGCTCACGGCTCTGTCAAAGCACTCCGGTATCGATATGAAGATCACATGCAAGGGTGACCTGGAAGTGGACGCTCATCACTCTGTTGAGGATGTGGGAATCGCTCTGGGAAAGGCTTTTGATCAGGCTCTCGGTGACAAGAAGGGCATTACCAGATTCGGAAGTTCCGCGATACCTCTTGACGAGGCATTGTCCAGATGTGTCGTTGATATCTCCGGAAGACCTTTTATCGTGTTTGACTGTGAGTTTACGGGCGATATGTGCGGCACCATGGATACGCAGCTCTTCGAGGAATTTTTCAGGAGCTTTGCGTATAACGCACTCATTACGCTCCATGTTGCCAACCTTTACGGCACCAACGATCACCATAAGGCAGAGTCCATGTTCAAGTCATGTGCCAGGGCGCTGAGACAGGCAGTTGCCGTCGACGAGCGGTTCGCCGGTCAGGTCGTTTCCACGAAAGGTGTGCTGTAATCCGTTGATGTATGGACGGTCAGAAGTGCTCCGTTAACGATAAGAAACTGACGTTTATCTTCTTTGGGATCTTCGCGGTCCTGATGGCTCTTCTGTTGTACAAGATACATTACGGTTTTCCTTATGAGGAATCCTTTCATATCTCTACTGCGCTGAGGTTCCTGAACGGTGATATAATGCTCCTTCACGAATGGCACGGCTCGCAGATGTCGTTCGTATGGCTTGAGCCGGTGGTTGCCCTGTATCTTAAGATAAACGGAAGCACAGAGGGGATCGCGCTGTTCTGCAGAACTGTTTTCGCGGTATTCTGGGGCGTGTGCACATTATTCGTATATTACCGTGCCAGAGCAATATCAGGGCTTGGTGCGCTCCTGACGGGAACGGTCCTGATGCTGTTCGTGCCCACGGAGCAGATGTCGATCTACTACAATACCATAGCACCGATGTTCCTTCTCATGGCGTGCCTGATCATCGTGACGGCGCAAAGATGGAAGATGGTGCAGTATACAGCGGCAGGCATTCTGTATGCGGTAACAGTAACATGCTGTCCCTATCTGGCATCGGCGATCGTCATCTTCACGGTATGCGTCGTGATAGATCTCATACGCAAAAACAGAAGATATGTGACCATATGGGCGGGACTTGCCGCAGGATGTGTGATCGCTCTGACCGTGTTTGTGATCATATGCCTCTCCAGAGCACCGCTGTCCTCTTATCTTGAGACGGTACCAATGATATTCAGCGACAGGGAGCACCAGACGGATTTCCTGATGAAACCGCTGGAATATTTCTACGACATAATGCTGTCGACCATTCCGGCAGCCGTTGTTGTAGTGATCTCGCTTATCGTGACATTCTATGTGCGGTACAGGAAGGCGTCAGATCTCGCGATGAAGGGACTCGTTGCGCAATGCATTCTCATGGCAGTCCTTCTGGTCTCGTGCATAGTGCAGGGGCGCAACGTGAACTACTACATGTTCGCACCTGTTCTTACCGGATTCTACGCTGTTATCTGCTTTGGCGATGATACTGACAAGGAGATCTTCAGGTTTGTCTGGATACCGGGACTGATCTATTCCTTCGCACTCCACATGACTACCAATATGGGATTTGTGACGTTTGCAGCGGCATTCCTGATCTCAGTTGCAGCCGGGCTGATCATCATATCCCGCCATATCGTTCTTGTCCGCTCGAAAGCAGTTCTGACAGTACTCATATGCACCCTGCTCCTGTTCTGCGGAATGCTCCTTGACCGCAGGATCAGATATGTATTCTGCGAAGGAACGGATACGCCCATGTCATCCTATGTGAATCACGGAATGGCAAAGGGCATTCATGTGTCTGACGCTTCTTATGCTTCATACGAGAAACTGTCAAGGGATCTTGAACTGATAAAGAACGATACTTCTGCTGAACGTGTGTTAGTAGTGTCAACGGAGTCATGGACTTATGTGGAGCTTGGCATGAAGGTTGGAACATATACAACATGGGCTCAGATCCTGGAGCCGCAGCTCCTGATGACATACTATGATATGTTCCCGGACATGATGCCGGATGTGATCTATATCGACCCGAACTACAGAGATGTGTCACCTTATTTCGAGCTGATGGGTTATGGTGGAGAAGACACGGCGGAAGGTGGTATTATACTGAGGAGGGGAAAGTGACAAACAATGTTTTTAGATATTATGCCTATAACGGGAGAATATCTGAAAACACTTTCTGTTGTCAATTATCTTGATTTAATCCCCTGAATTAGCGATAATTGCATGTTGTAGAATAATCTTTTGAGTTTCCAGGAGGAACATAATATGCTGATCAGAGATACAGAATTCATTGACATGCCGGTATTCATCAAGGGCAAGGTGCGTAACGTCTACGACCTGGGAGACAGCCTGCTGATGATCGTTACTGACAGGATTTCTGCGTTTGATGTTGTTTTCGATGAGCTTATTCCCGATAAGGGCAAAGTATTGTCTTCCATCTCTGCTTTCTGGTTCGACTTCACAAAGGATATTATCCCCAACCATGTAATAACAACAGACCCTAAGGAATACCCTATGGGACTTGATAAGTATGAGGAAGAACTCAAAGGCAGATCAATGCTCGTTAAGAAGGTTAAGATGCTTCCCGCAGAGTGCATCGTGAGAGGTTACCTCGAGGGTTCAGCTCTTAAGGAATACAGGAAGAGCGGCACAGTCGGCGGAATCAAGATGCCCGAGGGACTGAAGCAGGGCGATAAGCTTCCTGAGCCCCTGTTCACACCTTCCACCAAGGAGGATGAGGGTCACGATATCAACATCACATATGATCAGCTCATCGAGAAGATCGGAGAAGAGGATGCAAAGGCTTTGAGAGATGCTTCTCTGGCTCTGTACAAAAAGGTATCCGAATATGCTCTTACAAAAGGTCTCATCCTCGCAGATACAAAGTTCGAGTTCGGTAAGATCGACGGCAAGCTCGTGGTAGCCGATGAGATGTTTACACCTGACTCTTCAAGATTCTGGGATCTCGCTGATTATGAGCCCGGCAGAGCACAGAAGAGTTTTGACAAGCAGTATCTGAGAGAGTGGCTTGAGACACTCGACTGGGATAAGACATATCCCGCTCCCACTCTCCCTGAGGAGATCATCAGCAAGACAGCTGAGAAGTACCGCGAGTGCTACTCACGTCTCACAGGAAAGGAAATCTGATCTTTGATCGCAATAGTTGATTACAAAATGGGCAACCTGGCATCCGTCAAGAAAGCTTTGGCGGCGCTGCACTATGACGCGATCAAAACATCAGACCCCAAAGTAATTGAATCAGCTGACGGAGTCATCCTTCCGGGCGTCGGAGCATTTGCTCCCGCCATGGCAAATCTCAAGGCCGCAGGTCTTGATGCTGCCGTTAAGGAAGCGTGCGCTTCAGGCAAACCGTTCCTGGGCATCTGCCTTGGAATGCAGCTGCTTCTCGATGGTTCGGAAGAGGGCGCTGAAGGCGGAGAGCTTATTGAAGGTCTTGGGATCATCCCGGGAACAGTTAGGAAGTTTCCTGCTGATGCTACAACTGACAAAGGTCTTAAGGTTCCGCAGATGGGATGGAATTCACTTACGGACTGTAAGGGAAGCCTGCTCAATGACGGCGACTTTGTCTATTTTGTCCACTCTTTCTATTGTGATCCCGCTGATGATGCGGTGATCGCAGCGAAGACGGAGTATGGAATTAAGTATTGCTGTGCCTTGGAGAAGGGGAATATTTTCGCGACGCAGTTCCACCCCGAGAAGAGCGGAGAGGTTGGACTGGCCATCCTGTCAAAGTTTGCCAGAAGAACTAAGATCAGAGGTGAAAGGTCATGATAATTCTTCCTGCAATCGATCTTCTGGGCGGAAAGTGCGTAAGGCTGAGACAGGGCAGGTACGATGAAGTTACTGTCTATAACGATGATCCGCTCGCACAGGCATGGGAGTTTAAGGAAGCCGGCGCCACGTGGATCCACATCGTGGACCTCGACGCTGCAAAGTCCGGCATTCCCACAAATCATGAGATCATCAAGGAGATTTCCGTTAAGACGGGTCTCAAGGTTGATACAGGCGGAGGGATCCGCAACATGGATACATTATCAAGCCTGATCGAAGAGTACGGAGTGTCACGCTGCGTTCTCGGAACATCTGCCATCAAGGACAGAGCATTCACTGAGAAGGCTCTTGCAAGATACGGTTCAAAGATTGCGATCGGCATTGATGCCAAGGGCGGCGAGGTTGCAGTTGACGGCTGGACTGAAGGAAGCGGCGTTAAGGCAGTGGATTTTGCACTTACGATGAAGTCGCTTGGCGCAACAACGGTTATCTTCACTGACATTGCAAGAGACGGAATGCTCACAGGTCCTGCATTCGATGCAACAAAGGAAATGGTGGACAAGACGGGACTTGATATCATCGCTTCAGGCGGAATCGGTTCCGATGAGGATATTTATTACATTAAGAAGAGCGGTGCTGCCGGAGTTATTGTCGGCAAGGCATACTACGAGGGAAGGGTGGATCTTAAGACATGCTTACAAAACGTATAATACCCTGCCTCGATGTTAAGAACGGCCGTGTGGTCAAGGGAGTTAATTTTGTTTCCCTGAGAGATGCGGGCGATCCTGTTGAGTGTGCGAAGCAGTACAATATGGCAGGTGCCGACGAACTCGTTTTCCTTGATATCACTGCTACTCTTGAAGCAAGAGATACAGTTGTCGAGATGGCAAGAAGAGTTGCCGACGAGGTGTTCATTCCTTTTACAGTCGGCGGCGGCATCAGGACAATACAGGATATAAGAGACATCCTTAACGCAGGCGCTGACAAGGTGTCCCTCAATTCAGCGGCAGTTAAGAATCCGCAGTTTGTAAAGGAAGCTTCGGAGATGTTCGGTGCCCAGTGCATCGTTGTCGCAATCGACGTTAAGTCACGTGAAGACAAAGAGAAGTTCCCCTCGGGATACGAAGTGGTTATAGCCGGCGGAACAAAACCTACAGGCATTGACGCTCTCCGGTGGGCAAAGGAGGTTGTAAGCCTCGGCGCAGGTGAGATCCTCTTGACTTCGATGGACCGCGACGGAACAAAGAGCGGCTTTGATAATGTGATCACATCAATGATCGCGGATAATGTAAACGTTCCTGTCATTGCTTCAGGCGGAGCAGGCAGGATGGAGGATTTCTACGACGGAATCATTGACGGCAAGGCTGATGCTGTTCTTGCTGCAAGCCTCTTCCACTTTGGCGAGATCGAGATCAAAGATCTCAAGAAGTATCTGGCAGGAAGAGGGATCCCCGTAAGGCAGATCTCAAACGAGCTGGATATGTGGGCGCACATGAAGAAGAATTCGGACGGCCTTGTTCCCGCTATCTGCCAGGATTATGAGACAGGTGATGTGCTCATGATGGCTTACATGAATTACGAGGCTTTCGATCTTACATGCAAGACGGGATATATGCACTACTTCTCAAGGTCGCGCAATACCTTGTGGAAGAAGGGCGAGACGAGCGGACACTTTCAGAAGGTTGTCTCATGTGCGATCGACTGTGACCGTGACACACTTCTTTACAGGATCGACCAGACCGGTGCGGCATGTCATACAGGCAACAGATCCTGTTTCTACACACCCCTTGAAGACTGGGATCTTGGAACAGAGCAGGAGTAATTGTCAGGATTAATTTTTAGGAGATTAATTTTAAGGAGAATATATAAAATGGATACGTTGAACGAGCTTTATGCTGTGATCCTTGACCGCAAGGCCAATCCCCAGGAAGGTTCATACACGAACTATCTTCTGGATAAGGGAACTGAGAAGATCGCCAAGAAAGTAGGCGAGGAGGCTGTTGAGACGGCTATCGCTGCTGCAAAGGGCGACCGCAAGGAGATCATCGGCGAGATAGCCGATGTAATCTATCACATTATGGTGCTTATGGCTGACCGTGACATTACTCTCGACGATGTCAAGGAAGAATTGCAGTCAAGACGCGGTTGATTGTTGACTTAGAGATACACCTGTGATAGAATTTTCAAGCTAAAACCCGCTGAGGTTCTTTTTTTATTGCGCCTAAAACACGGGAAAGCAGTAAAAAAAGCATTATTTTGGAGGTAACATACCATGGCAAAGGCAAGCGCAAGAGATAAGCTCACATTGGCATGCACAGAGTGCAAGCAGAGGAATTATCAGACATATAAGAATAAGAAGAACGATACAGAGAGACTTGAGCTCAAGAAGTATTGTCCTTTCTGCCGTAAGCATACAGTTCACAAAGAGACTAAGTAAGCGCGATTTAACGGAGAGAAGCAATGGCAGGCAATAATAAAGGTAACATCTTTAAGCGTATAGGCAAGGGCTTCAAGGATGTGATCTCCGAGCTGAAGAAGGTCGTATGGCCTACACCCGAGAAGCTCAAGAGCACATCGGCTGTTGTGCTGCTGGTTATAGTATTCTTTGCAGTATTCCTGACGCTGATCGGTTCAGGCGGACGCTGGGTACTCGATAAGATCGGTTTCTATAACACTGCCGAGACAACCGCAGCGCCTACTACGGTTGAGGAGACAGAAGCAACGACTACGTCCGCAACGGAGTCTTCCGAGGACACACAGGCAACATCTGAGTCATCAGAGTCTGCAGCCTGATAAATAAAGGAGTAACGAGATGCCCGAAGAGAGAGAAGCACGCTGGTATGTAATCCATACATATTCAGGCTATGAGAAGTCCGTTAAGGATACTCTCGAGAGATATGTGGAGAACCACGCCATGGGCGAGAAGATTCAGGAAGTCATGGTTCCTGAAGAGAGATATGTAGAAGTCAAGGACGGAGAACGTAAGGAGAAGACCCGTAACAAGTTCCCCGGCTATGTACTTGTAAAGCTCGTTTTCGGCTACGAGGAGAAGGAAGACAAGAGTCTGTGGTACTTCATCAGGAACGTAAGGGGTGTTACCGGATTCGTAGGTCCTGACCCCAACAAGCCTCTGCCTCTGACAGACAGCGACCTGGCATCAATGGGTATCGAGACAGACTGGAAGCCTGAGGTTGATTATGATGTGGGAGACTATGTCAGGATCATCAGCGGCGCTTTCGCAGAGTTCAAGGGCAATGTATCTGCCATGGACTATGAGAAGGAGCAGGTAACGATCGAAGTTCAGATGTTCGGAAGGATCACTCCGACCACAGTAAGCTTCACACAGGTACAGAAGGTACCGTAATAACTTTGTTCATGAGATGCCCACAGGCATCTTGCGATAAAAATAATTAATTGGGAGGTGGCCAGTATGGCTAAGAAAATTGCAGGTTATGTAAAGCTTCAGATCCCTGCAGCTAAAGCAACACCAGCGCCGCCGGTAGGACCAGCTCTTGGACAGCATGGTATTAACATCCAGCAGTTTGTCAAAGAGTTTAATGAGAGAACAGCTAAGGATGCCGGTCTCATAATCCCTGTAATCATTACAGTTTATGCAGACAGAACATTCTCTTTCATTACAAAGACTCCTCCGGTACCTGTATTGCTCAAGAAGACAGCAAAGATCGAGAAGGGTTCCGGAAAGCCTAATGCTCAGAAGGTAGCAACTGTTACATGGGATGACTGCAGGAAGATCGCTGAGATCAAGATGCCTGATACAAATGCATCTGATATCGAGTCCTGCGCAAGAATGGTAGCAGGTACAGCACGTTCTATGGGTATCGTGGTCAAGGACTGATAAGGAAAGGAGATTAGTATGAAGTCAGGTAAGAGAAATACCGAGCTTGCTAAGCTTGTAGACAGAGCAACAGTTTACGATCCTTCCGAGGCAGTTCGTCTTGTTCAGGAGACAGGTAAGGCAAAGTTCGATGAGACAGTAGAGCTTCACGTTCGTCTTGGCGTTGACTCACGTCACGCAGACCAGCAGGTAAGAGGTGCAGTAGTACTTCCCCACGGTACAGGACGTACAAAGAGAGTTCTTGTTATCGCAAAGGGTCCCAAGGCTGATGAGGCTAAGGAAGCCGGTGCGGATTACGTAGGTGATGATGACATGATCGACAAGATCCAGAAGGAAAACTGGTTCGAGTTCGATTCCCTCATCGCTACACCGGATATGATGGGTAAGTTAGGCCGTCTCGGTAAGGTTCTGGGTCCTAAGGGCCTCATGCCTAACCCTAAGTCAGGTACAGTTACAATGGATATCGCCAAGGCTGTTAATGACGTTAAGGCAGGTAAGATCGAGTACAGACTTGATAAGTCCAACATCATCCACTGCCCGATCGGAAAGGTTTCTTTCGGTCAGGAGAAGCTTGAAGAGAACTTCAAGGTAATCATGGAGGCAATCATCAAGGCAAAGCCTGCAGCAGCAAAGGGTCAGTACATCAAGAGCTGCTCAATTGCCACAACGATGGGCCCCGGCATCAAGGTAAACGCTGCCAAGTTCGGCTGATACCCTGATCCAAAACAGATAAATATCCTTTTCTGCCTGAGACAGCAGGTGAGTTATTACTCTTAAACGCGCAAGCGGCCAGCCGAGGAAGATAATGATGATTAGAGAATTATCCCTAACCCTCATGTCTTCAAGGCATGAGGGTTTTTATAAAAATAAATTAAGGAGGAATCAGATTATGCCTAGTGCAAAAATTCTTGCATCTAAGCAGGAGAGAGTCGCTAAGCTCGCTGAGGAGATGAAGGACGCCAAGTCATTCGTATTCGTAGCTGCAAGAGGACTCACTGTTGCCCAGGATACAGTAATGCGTAAGGAACTTCGCGACAACGGCGTAACATACGAGGTTATCAAGAATACGACACTCAAGAGAGTATTCGAGACACTCGGTATCGAAGGTGTCAACGATCTGTTCGAAGGCCCTACGGCTGTTGCTTATGGTGACAACGTAACAACTCCCGCAAAGATCATTGCAAAGTATGCAAAAGAGTATGAGCCCATGGAGATCAAGGGCGGCGTTGTAGACGGCAAGATCGCATCCATCGATGAGATCATGACTCTCGCTAACATACCCGACGAGCAGACTTTGTACAGCCAGGTTGTTTATGGCTTGCTTTTCCCTTTCACAAAGCTCGCTATGCTCGTTAAGGCAGTAGCAGAGAAGAAGGAAGAAGAGGGAGGCGCACCCGTAGCAGCTGAAGCTCCCGCTGAAGCACCTGCTGAAGCAGAAGCACCCGCAGCAGAAGAGCCCGCAGCAGTAGCAGCAGAGGCACCTGCAGCAGAAGAAACACCCGCTGAGTAATCTTCGGGACATCACTAACCAGTCAATTTAATAAATAATGGAGGAAAATAAAATGGCAAGTGAGAAAGTAACAAGCATTCTTGATGAGATCAAGACATTGTCCGTTGTTGAGCTGTTCGAGCTCGAGAAGGCTATTGAGGAAGAGTTTGGCGTATCTGCAGCAGCAGTAGTTTCTGCAGCACCTGCAGCAGGCGGAGCAGCCGCAGCAGCAGAGCAGACAGAGTTCACAGTTGTTCTTAAGAGCTTCGGCGACGCTAAGATGGGCGTTATCAAGGCAGTTAAGGACGTTATGGGTCTCGGCCTTAAGGAAGCTAAGGAGCTCGTTGAGAAGGCTCCTGTTAACCTCAAGGAGAACGTATCCAAGGATGAGGCTGATGAGCTCGTTAAGAAGCTTGCTGATACAGGCGCTGAGCTCGAGATCAAGTAATCTGATCATTGATTTAACCGCTTGATTATCTGCTCCCGCAATGCGTTTACTGCTTTGCGGGAGTTTTTCTTGACATAAGGACTTTAAGTTGCTACAATCTTTAAGCGCCCGAGGGGGCGACTTCCTTATGGCGGCATAGCTCAGTTGGCCAGAGCGTCCGGTTCATACCCGGCAGGTCGCAGGTTCGAATCCCGCTGCCGCTACCAAATAAGGCCCGTTGGTCAATCGGTTAAGACGTCGCCCTTTCACGGCGGAGTGACGAGTTCGACTCTCGTACGGGTCACCATCATTCAATGAGAGAACTGCCAGGCATGTGCCGGAGGCAGTTTTTTTATATCTTTTTGATAATATATCTGCTTGACATTACAGAATATAGCATTATTATATGTTCGTGAACAAAGGAAAGGAGAGTGTTCATGAACAGATACGAAGCTGATGTTCTGTTATCAATCGTGAATGCAGGAACGACAAACCAGAGGCTGCTGTCTGCCGAGACAGGACACTCTCTCGGTGTTGTAAACCGTTCCCTTAAGATGCTCAAGGATGACGGGCTCGTTGACGAGAACACCCGTATCACTGAGAAGGGTCTCCAGGTGATGGAGGAAGGCCGGACCAGGCAGGCGATAATCCTTGCCGCAGGCTTCGGCATGAGAATGGTGCCGATCAATCTTGAAGTTCCGAAGGGACTGATAAAGGTTCATGGTGAGTGTCTCATAGAGAGGACCATCGAACAGCTCCATGAAGTGGGCATTACAAAGATCTATGTTGTGGTCGGCTTCCTCATGGAGCAGTATGAATACCTCATTGACAAGTACGGCGTGGAACTGGTCGTAAATCCCGAGTATGCAGAGAAGAACAATCTCTATTCCTTAAGCTATGCTCTTAAGTTTATTGACAACGCATACATCATTCCCTGTGACGTATGGTGCAAGGATAATCCGTACAACAAGACCGAACTCTATTCCTGGTACATGGTCTCCGACAAGATGTCTGAACAGAGCAGCATGAGGGTCACCAGGGATCTGCAGCTCGCGAAGGCTGATGATTATTTCGGCGCGAAAATGATAGGAATATCATACATCACAACCGATATGGCATCACAGCTCAAGACAGCCGTCGGCAAGATGTGCGGCTATCCCATCTACGACAACGCATTCTGGGAGGATGCACTGTTCTCCCTGAAAGCGAGGATCAATGCCAGGATCGTCCGTGACGATGAGGCAGTTGAGATCAATACATACGAACAGCTCCGCGAGTTCGACAGCAACTCTAACCAGCTCAGGTCAGATGCGATCAACGTGATCTCCGAAGCGCTTGGTTCTTCCACTGATGAGGTTACGAATATCGAGATACTCAAGAAGGGCATGACCAACAGGTCATTTATCTTCTCATGCAAGGGTGGCAGATACATAATGAGAATCCCCGGAGAAGGAACAGACCTTCTCATAGACAGGGATCACGAAGCAGCGGTATACAAGGCTATATCCGGGAAGGGCTTCTGTGATGATCCCGTATATCTTGATCCTTCACGCGGATATAAGATAACAAAGTTTCTGGAGAACGTCAGATCTCTCAATCCGGAATCAGAGGAAGACCTCAGGAAGGGAATGAAGCTGCTCAGATCCTTCCACGATGCTCACCTTACTGTTGATCATGAGTTCGATATATTCGGACAGATGATGTACTATGAGACTCTCTGGAACGGCCATAAGTCATGCTTTGCCGATTATGAGGCAACAAGAGACAACGTTTTGTCCCTCAGGAGCTTTATAGAGAGAGTTGCAGCCGACAGGTGTCTTACCCATATAGATGCTGTTCCGGATAATTTCCTTTTTTATGAGGACGAGAATGGCAATGAGAGGCTTCAGCTTACTGACTGGGAATATTCAGGAATGCAGGATCCCCATGTGGATATTGCCATGTTCTCCATATACTCTCTCTATTCCAGAGAGCAGATAGATCATCTTATTGATATCTATTTCGATGGGAAATGCGAAGATATCACAAGGATAAAGATCTACTGCTATGTTGCAATCTGCGGAATGCTGTGGAGCAACTGGTGTGAGTTCAAAAGACACCTCGGTGTTGAGTTCGGAGAGTATTCACTCAGGCAGTACAGATATGCCAAGGATTTCTACAGACTTGCCATGAGCGAGGCGGAGAGGTGCGGAATATGCATCACGCAGTAAGGGCTATCATAATGGCTGCGGGCAAGGGCGAGAGGATGAGACCTCTTACAAACACGACTCCAAAGCCCATGATCAGTGTCCTTGGAACAAGGATGATCGATACCGTTATCGATGCGCTTCACGCAAACGGTATTGAAGATATAGTAATAGTCACGGGTTACCTCGGTGACAGGTTCAGGGAACTGACAGTAAAGTATCCCGGTCTGAGATTCGTTGATAATCCTGTTTATGATACATGCAATAACATTTCTTCCCTGTATGCTGCAAGGGAATATCTTGACTGCGACGTCATGATAATGGACGGTGATCAGGTCATCCGCAATACAGATATACTTGCACCCGGTTTTGACAGGTCCGGATACAACGCCACCAGAGTTACGAAGGAGACCGACGAGTGGGTCATGACGGTTGAGGATGGTGTTGTGACCGGATGTTCCAGAACGGGCGGAACTGACGGATGGCAGCTTTATAGCATATCAAGATGGAGCAGGGAGGATGCGGAAGTCCTGAGAAACCTGCTGGAGGAAGAATTCATCATCAACAGAAGACACAATGTTTACTGGGATGATATCCCGATGTTCCTTCACCCCGATAAGTTCGAACTCGGCATCAGGGAGATGAACGAAGGCGACATGACGGAGATAGACAGTTACGACGAACTGATAAAGACAGATCCAAGCTACATCGGCCATAAGGCCTGATTATAAAAGGAGAGGTTAGGAAAAATGGAAAACAAGGAAGTTAAGCAACGCAAGATCGACCCGTTTACAACGATCGTACCGTTTGCGTGCATTCTGGCATTATGTGCTTATTTCGTGCTGATGCCTGAGAATTCGACTAATGCACTGTCGGTGATCAGAGGATTCCTGGGAGACAAGATGGGTTCATATTATCTCATCATTGGTCTCGGTGTATTTCTTCTGTCGCTCTGGCTGGCATTCTCCAAGATCGGTCAGATCACCATCGGAAAGCCTGGTGAGAAGCCTAAGTACGGTTTCTGGTCATGGGGTGCCATGAACTTCACATGCGGTCTTGCATCAGATATCCTGTTCTACTCTTTCTGTGAGTGGATCTACTATTACGAGGAACCCCATGTTATCGGTATGGGTGACATCAACGAGTGGTCGGCAACATTCCCGCTCTACCACTGGAGTCTCATTCCCTGGAGCTTCTACGCAGTTCTTGCCGCATGCTTTGGATTCATGCTCCATGTAAGAGGATGCCACAAGCAGAAGTATTCGGAGGCATGCAGGCCCCTTCTCGGAAAGCATACTGACGGCCCTCTCGGAAAGATCATCGATGTTCTTGCAGTTGTAGCACTTATCGCAGGTACTGCAACGACATTCTCGATCGCTACTCCGCTCCTGTCACTGGTGTTGACGAATCTCTTTGGCATTGCCGGCTCGAAATACGTGACCATCGGTATCCTGGTAGTCGTCTGCGCCATCTATACAACATCTGTTATGAACGGACTGAAGGGTATCAACATGCTCTCAAAGATCTGTATGTGCCTGTTCGGATTCCTTCTCGCATACGTATTCCTTCTCGGCGGAGAGGCAAGATTCTCCTTCGAGTCGGGTGTTACATCACTTGGAAGTATGTTCCAGAACTTCATCGGTCTCTCAACATGGACTGATGCAACGAGAACCGAGGCCGGGTTCGCCCAGAACTGGACGATATTCTACTGGGCTTACTGGATGGTATGGTGTGTTGCCGCTCCTTTCTTCATGGGATCCATCAGCCGCGGAAGAACTGTAAAGCAGGTCATCATGGGTTCTTATCTCTTCGGAACTGCAAGCACGATCATCTCCTTCATCATCCTCGGCAACTATGGCCTCGGAATGAAGGTCCACGGCAAGTTCGATGCTGTTGCACAGTATCATGCAAATGGCGATGACCTCTACCAGACGATCATTGATATTATCCACCAGCTGCCGCTGTCAACAGTATTCCTCGTTGTCCTTGCTGTCGCAATGCTCGCATTCTACGCAACATCATTTGACAGCATCACGATGGTGGCTTCCAACTACAGTTATAAGAACATGGAGAACGATGAAGATGCCAGCCCCAAGATGAAGCTGTTCTGGGCCATCCTTCTGATCATGCTGCCTATCGCACTGATCTTCTCTGAGGGTACGATGAACAACCTCCAGACTGTGTCGATCATCGCTGCTTTCCCTATCGGAATAGTCATTATCCTGATAATCGCAAGTTTCATAAAGGACGCTAAGAGATACGCGTCTGAGATAGACAAAAAGTAAGGTTTTATCAGGCTTTCTTGACACTCCCCCGTGCTTGTGGAATAATTCACAAGGATATACGGGGGAGTGTTTTTATATACCCCGTTTTCCCGCCCAAAGACGTAAGTTGACACTTGGAGATATACTATGATGAACTATTTACTTCTGTATATTGATCCGGGCACGGGAAGCATGCTCTTCACGGTCCTGATAAGCATCGTCGGATTTCTTGTCTATTTCTTCCGGGTGCTGTGGGTCAAGATCAAGTTTGCCATCTCCAGAGGCAAGATGAGCAAGGTGGATGAGAATAAGATACCGATCCTTATTTTCGCTGAGGCAAAGAGGTATTGGGAGGTGTTCGAACCCATTTGCAGAGAGCTTTCCGGGAAGGGTAAGGACGTCGTGTATTGGACGACTTCTCCTGACGATCCGGCACTGTCCCAGGATAAATACGATAACCTTAAGGTAGAGTTCATCGGCGAGGGCAATAAGGCATATGCAAAGCTCAACATGGTCAATGCCGGTGTGCTGGTGGCTTCAACCCCCGGGCTTGATGTATATCAGTGGAAGAGGTCGAAGTTCGTAGATCACTATCTTCATGTTCAGCATGCCGCAAACGATATAGCAGGATACAGGATGTTCGGAACAGATTTTTTTGATTCCATCCTGCTGTCCGGACAGTATCAGATCGATGAAGTCAGGGAGCTTGAGAAGAAGCGTAATCTGCCTGAGAAGGAACTCGAGCTCGTGGGCATTCCCTATATGGATGAACTCCGCAAGAGGATCCTGTCCAACCCGCGTCCCGAGTCAGACAATACCACTGTGCTTCTTGCACCGTCGTGGGGTCCTAACAGCATCTTCAATAAGTTCGGCACAAAGGTGCTGGATGAGCTGGTAAAGACCGGTTATGACATCATTGTAAGACCGCATCCCCAGTCATTCATTGCCGATCCCAAAATGATGGAGGATATAATCGCAAAGTTCCCGGAGAACGAGCACTTCAGATGGGACAGATCCAGTGACAACTTCGATTCACTGAACAGGGCGGACATCATGATCTCTGATTTCTCAGGAATCATCTTTGACTTTACACTGGCATTTGACAAGCCGATACTCTATGCGGATACGGAATTCAATACCGATGCATACGATTACTGGTGGCTGGACGAAGCTCCGTGGACGCTCAGGATCCTCCCTGATCTCGGCATCAAACTCACGGGTGACAATGTAGATGACATCAAGTCTCTCATCGATGAATGCCTTAACAATTCCGACTTCAAGTCCGGAAGGGATAAGGCTCGTTCCGAGACATGGGTATATATGGGCGAAGGTGCCGAGAGAACAGCTGATTTTATTGTCAGAAAACTGGAAGAGACGGGCAGTAACAAGGTAGCTGTATGAATTTCTTTGATGTGTTGTTTACAGTACTGATCAAACCCCTTGAACTGATATTCGAGGGTATATTTGCTGTGAGTCACGATATCATTCCGAACCCGGCTGTCAATCTCGTTATCATGAGCCTTGCGATCAACTTTCTTGTTCTTCCCCTTTACAGAAGGGCTGATATCATTCAGATGGAGGCAAGGGACAAGGAAGAGAAGATCCGTCCGATGGCAGATCATATCCGAAAGCACTTCAAGGGTGACGAGAAGGTAATGATGCTCCAGATCTATTACGAGCAGAGGCATTATCATCCTCTTTCCTCGCTCAAGAGCATCATCTCGCTTCTTCTGCAGATACCGTTCTTTATCGCAGCATACCAGTTCCTGTCACATCTTCCTCTTCTGGAAGGCGAGCGGATGGGTCCAATCAATGACCTTCTTGCTCCGGACGGACTGCTTGTTCTGGGAAGTGTAACAATTAATGTGCTGCCGATAATCATGACAGTAGTGAATATAATCTCATCGGAGATATACACGAAGGGGCAGCCCTTCAAATCGAAGATAGTCCTTTATCTTTCTGCGCTGATCTTCCTGGTGCTGCTGTACGATTCCCCGTCAGGACTCGTGTTCTACTGGACGTTCAATAATGTTTTCTCGCTGGTCAAGAACATTTTCTACAGGCTTAAGAATCCCGGATTCGTGTTCAAGATCCTTCTTGCCGTATCAGGCATAGCCGGAGTCGTCTATACGATCCTGAACAGAAGTCAGTTTACCACGGGACAGCTTGTATTCCTTTTTGTTCTGTCAGGAGCATTGATCGTTCCGCTGATCCTGCATCTTATAACAAAGAAGATAAAGCTTCCCCAGGCAAAGCCCGTTACACCTGCAAAGAAGATCCTTTACTGGGTCAGCGTGATATATCTTACGGCTCTTACGGGTTTCCTTATCCCATCTGCAGTTGTTGTGTCATCTCCTGACGATTTTATCCAGATCGCAGATCTTAAATCACCGGCGCTTTATATCTGGTACACGCTCTTTATCGCGGCCGGTGTATTCATCGTATGGACAAGTGTCTTCTATCTTCTGGCAACGGATAAGGGAAGAGGATATTTTGCTCTTGCCGCCCTGATGCTCAGTGTTGTTGCAACTGTTGACTATCTGTTCTTCAGCACCAACCTCGGAACGCTGTCTCCGGAACTTGAACTGGATGACGGCCTTAAGCTTTCCACCACGTCCATGCTGATCAATGCGGGAGTGGTGCTCGCGGCTTTGGCAGCGGCATATTGCCTGTACAGGTTCATACCGCAGATCACGAGATTCGTTGTCATCGCACTTACGATCGTTGCGGTGGGAATGAGCATCTATAATATCGCCGGCGTCACTTCTGTCTATAACGGGGTGGCAAGCAGGACTGAGGCTTCCGGCACTCCCGAGATAGCCCTCAGCAAGACCGGTAAGAATGTTGTGGTCATAATGCTTGACAGGGCTTTGAACAGTCTTGTTCCTTATCTGTTCAATGAGAACTCAACTGTTAAGAAACAGTTCGAAGGATTTACTTATTATCCCAATACCATCTCCTTCGGTGCCCATACGAATTTCGGTGCGCCCGGACTGTTCGGAGGCTACGAATACACTCCCGAGAACATCAATAAGAGAACTGAGGAGAAGCTGGTGGATAAGCATAACGAAGCGCTTCTTGTTATGCCGGTGATATTCAGCAACAGCGGATACACCACGACAGCCATCGATATGCCGTACGTGAACTACAGCGAAGTCGTCGACATGTCTATCTTCTCGGATTATCCGGACATCAATGCTTACATGGCATACGGTCTCAACAACCCGTACAACGCATCGCTCGTAAGACAGGCTGATGAGACAAGAGAGCGTAATTTCTTCTGTTACAGTCTCTTCAAGATCGTACCTGTTTTCCTTCAGGAACCGGTTTACGACGGCGGCAATTACCACTCTCTGGGCGTTAAATATAACGATGAGGAAGATGTATTCCAGACACCCCAGACATATGTAAACCAGATGAAGGCAACGGGTACCAAAACAAAATTCCTCAATGCATACTACGTCCTTGAGGACCTCTCGAAAATGACGAAGATCGAAGACTCCGACAAAGGCTGCTTCTTTGTCATGTCCAACGATACGACACACGCTCCGGTGCTCCTTCAGACGCCTGATTACGTGCCTGCCAATGAAGTTGACAATACAATGTACGATCTGGCTCACACATACAGGGTAGTCCTGAACGGAAGGATGCTGAGGCTTAATTCCATCCCGCAGATGACTCACTACCATTCAAATATGGCTGCATATAATTCTCTCGGAAGATGGTTCGATTATCTGAGGGAACAGGGAGTATGGGACAACACCAGGATCATACTGGTGTCTGACCATGGATATAATCTCGGGCATTTCGATGATCTGATCATCAAGGAGTATGATCTCGATATCGAGTATGTAAATTCCCTTCTGATGGTGAAGGATTTCGGAAGCGATGAGTTTACCGAGTGCAGGGATTTCATGACAGTAGCCGATGTGCCCACACTGGCTATGGACGGCGTGATAGATGATCCTGTCAATCCCTTTACCGGAAAGAAGATTACAAATGAAGACAAATCAAACGGTCCCGCACATGTGTTCCTGTCAGAAGAGTGGCATGTTACCAGTAATAATGGTAATGTATTCTTGCCTGGTGACTGGTACGAGGTATCGGATGACATATTTGATCACGGCAACTGGAAATATATAGGAGAGTACTGAATATGAACTACGGATTATTGTACATCGATCCCGGAACGGGAAGCATGCTCTTTACGGTACTTATCAGTATCGTCGGTTTTCTTGTCTATTTCTTCCGTGTAATGTGGGTCAAGGTGAAATACTCCATATACAAAGGCAAGAAGACGAAGCTGGATCAGAATAAGATCCCGGTGCTTATCTTTGGAGAGGCAAAGAGGTACTGGCAGACATTTGAGCCTATCTGTGATGAGTTTGAGAAGAGAGGAATCGACGTTGTCTATTGGACTACATCTCCTGATGATCCCGCATTGGAGAAGAAGTATGAACACATAAAGGCCGAATTCATCGGTGAGGGCAACAAGGCATATGCAAGACTTAATATGGTCAATGCTTCTGTCGTTATAGCTACGACACCGGGTCTCAAGGTATATCAGTGGAAGAGATCCAAGTTCGCTGACTGCTACATACATGTGCTCCATGGTGCGTATGATATAACCACTTACAGGATGTTCGGAACAGACTACTTTGATGCAGTTCTTCTGTCGGGTCAGTATCAGGCTGATGAAGTGAGGAAGATGGAGGAGATGAGGGAACTTCCCGCCAAGGATATCGAGCTGGTCGGTGTTCCTTTTCTCGATGTCCTCAAGGAAAAGTTTGAGAAGGCTGATGTCAGGCACGGAGATGTTCCCACTGTCCTTCTGGCACCTTCATGGGGTCCCAACAGCATATTCAATGTCTATGGCGGCAAGGTCATAGATGAACTTATCAAGACGGGCTATAACATAATAATCAGACCGCACCATCAGTCTTTTGTAGCTGATAAGGCTCTGATGGACGATCTCACATCAAGATATCCCGACAGCGATAAGCTCAAATGGGACAGGACCGGAGACAACTTCGAATCACTCTGTAATGCCGATATCATGATCACCGATTTCTCAGGCATCATCTTTGACTTTACACTTGTGTTCAATAAACCTGTCCTCTATACGGATACCACTTTCGACTGGAGCTGTTATGATCAGCACTGGTTTAACACGGAACTGTGGACACTCAGCATACTTCCCAGACTCGGAATGAAGATATCATCCGATAATCTCGGCGACATCAAGAACATGATAGATACATGTATCAATGATTCCAGCTTCAGCGAGGGCAGGGATCTTGCCAGGGAGCAGACATGGGCCAATATCGGACATGGTGCTGAGAAGACTGTTGATTATGTTATGAAAAAATATGATCAGCTGATCGCTAATCAGGCTGCAAAAGAGGCCGATGAGGCTGAGAAGACAAAAAAAACAAAACGAAAGAGTGTTAAATAATGTCCATATTTGATGTTCTCTTTGCTATCACGATAAGGCCGCTTGAACTGCTGTTCGAGTTTCTGTTCGCTGTAGCAAACAGTGTAACTCCCAATCCTGCGGTCAACCTGATAGTGATGAGTCTTGCTATCAATTTTATCGTGCTGCCGCTTTACAGGAGAGCAGATATCATTCAGCAGGAATCGAGAGACACCGAGAACAGATTGCGACCGGTAATGGATCACATCAAAAAGACCTTCAAGGGTGACGAGAAGGTCATGATGCTCCAGACATATTACAGACAGCAGAGTTATAGCCCTCTGTCTTCGATGAAGAGTATCATATCGCTCGTACTTCAGATTCCCTTCTTCATCGCTGCATACAGATTCCTGTCACACCTGCCTCTCCTTGAGGGGGTAAGCATGGGACCCATCAGCAATCTGAACGCGCCTGACGGTCTGATCACCATCGGCAGCCTTACGATCAATCTGCTTCCCATTCTCATGACGGTAATCAATATCATCTCTTCCGAGATTTATACCAAGGACCAGCCGTTCAAGTCAAAGATAGTTCTTTACCTGTCTGCTGCGATATTTCTTGTCCTGCTTTATGATTCACCATCGGGACTTGTTTTCTACTGGACATTCAACAACGTATTCTCACTTGTTAAGAATATCTTCTACCGTCTCAAGAACCCGGGTTTTGTGTTCAAGGTGATGTGTGCTGTGACAGGCGTGGCAGGTGCTGTTCTCTGTGTAGTGAAGAGGACATCCATTACGCCGAGGCAGTTTGTTTTCCTTCTTATCTTCTGCGGAGCGCTCATAGTTCCTCTCATCCTTCACTTCATCCTCAAGGACAGAAAGAAGGTTTCCAAGGGATCTCCTCTCACGATGCCCGAGAAGATGACATACCTCTTCGGTGCAGTCTATATGTCACTTCTTACGGGTCTTCTTATTCCGACGGCCGTGATCTCATCATCTCCGGATGAGTTCATCAACATCAATGACTGGAATAATCCCACCAAGTACGCTCTGTATGCACTCTGCATCGCCATCGGTGTCTTCATCGTATGGGCGAGCGTATTCTATCTGCTTGCTACCGATAAGGGCAAGAAGGTGTTCGGCGCCATAGCCGTGGCTTATTCAGCCGTTGGAACATTCAATTACATGCTCTTCGGAACTGATCTTGGTACTATATCTCCGGGTCTGGTCTATGATGAGACTCTGACATTTACAGCAAAGACAATGATCATCAACTCGCTCGCAGTTATCGCGGTGGCTGCCGTTGTCATATTTGTATACAAAAAGAAGCCGGTAATTACCCAGTTTGTCCTTGTAGCTCTCTCCGTAGTTGCACTCGGTATGGGCATCATGAATATCGTAAGCATTAATAAGAGTTATGATATCGCCCTCAGCAAGAGTAAGGTCACGGAGGAACCGGTAATTACCCTCAGCAAGACCGGTAAAAACGTTGTGGTCATCATGCTGGACAGGGCAGTCGGCGGATTCGTCCCGTATCTCTTTAACGAGGATAAGAATCTTGCTAATGAATACGACGGGTTTACATTCTATCCCAACACTATATCCTTCGGCGGTTTTACCAACTTTGGTTCCCCGGCACTCTACGGCGGGTATGAGTACACTCCCGAGAACATGAATGCCAGAGCAGATGAGCCTCTCGTCGAGAAGCACAATGAGGCACTCAGAGTCATGCCCGTCCTGTTCAGCAACAACGGGTTCGGCGTTACTTTCTTCAATCCGACTTACGCAAACTACAGCGAGTTGGCGGATCTGACGATTTTCGATGAGTATGAGGGAATTCATGCATATACAACAGATGGTGTGCTCAATCCCTATGGAGAGTCCATCGCACATCAGATCGACCGTGTAAGGAGACATCATTTCTTCTTCTACAGCATATTCAAGACAAGCCCTGTGGTGGCGCAGGAGTCCATCTATAACGGCGGCGCATATCACTCTCTGGCGATCAAGTACGAGATAGACGATACGGATCCCGTAGTCACAGTGCCTCAGTACAGATCGTCCAATTCAACATCCACTGGTGTAAGTGCCAGGTTTATCAACGCATTTACTGCCCTGGAGGCAATGGAGAGGATCACACAGATCACTGATGATTCCAAGGACCAGCTGTTCATCATGTCGAATGATTCCACACATGAACCGATCCTGCTGCAGGAACCGGAGTATGTGCCTCAGAACACGGTTGACAACAGGCAGTACGATCTGACTCATATGGGAAGAGCTGTTGTTGACGGCAAGTATATGAACCTGAACACCAGAGTTCAGATGACACACTATCATGTAAATATGGCTGCATATAAGCAGCTGGGCAAGTGGTTTGATTATCTTAAGAGTCAGGGTGTCTGGGACAATACCAGGATCATCATCGTGGCGGATCACGGACGAAGCCTGGAACTCTTTAATGATCTGCAGTTTGATGATATAGGACTGGATGTTTCCTTTGTCAATCCGACTCTTATGTTCAAGGATTTTAACAGCACAGGATTTACAACAAGTGATGAGTTCATGACAAATGCTGATGTGCCTACGCTTGCGACAAAGGGAGTTATCGAAGATCCGGTTAATCCGTTTACGAATGTGCCGCTCAATAACGATCCCAAGTTGGCGGGACCGCAGCATATTATCCTGTCTGACCGTTGGAAAACAACGGAGAACAACGGAAACCAGTTTCTGCCCGGCAGATGGTATTCTGTTCATGACAGCATCTTTGACAGGGATAACTGGGAGTTCATGGGAACATACTAAGGCTCGTAATAACGAATTGTCCCGCACGTCGCAGGCTCCAAAGGTGCGGGACAATTATTATTCTTTGCTGGCGGACCCTGTTTTACGGCAGGATGAACGGCTCAAGATAAATATGAGCTTCCCTGTTATCTTCAGAAGGAATTGCCAGGTATTCTCCATAGAGCTGTCTCAGATAGGAATCTGTATCATGGGGGCAGGGGAGCAGACGTTCTTCGAATTCAAGGGGCACAGAAGGCAGCATAGTACTCCGTTCCCTGAGTTCTCCCCAGAAGTGGCGGCGCCCGGCAGGGAAGGTGACATATCGTGAATCATTGTTCATGCACCTTCCGTTCCATCTGTCAGCCTTTCGTACCAGCTTATCTATATCGCGAAGTGAATAGAGCCACCCGACGACTGTCTTAAACCGGGTCCCGGCTAAGAGGGCGCGGCTTCCGGATCTTGATGCCAGATCGGTCAGCCCTTTTCTGTCCCTGTAGAATTTACGGCATGATGTGATAAACCCGTAATACTGACACCCTATACCGTGGATCGTTCTTCTCAGAAAACCGTCATATGTGTTCTCCATATAGAACATATCGATGCACAGTCCGCACTCATCATTATTGAGGTCGTCTCTTGTGCGCACCGAAGTTCCCTTGAGCCGGATCTGGGGAAAGAGCAGAGCGTACCCCTCCGTAACGCCGGGTATATGAAGCCAGTATTTATCATCAAACTTCTCTCTGAAAGCCTTCGCGAAAACATCAAACCCGTATCTGCTTATGTTGATATCTATATCGTCATCCCAGGGGATAAAACCTTTGTGCCTGACAGCTCCCAGGACGGATCCACCGCCCAGCGTATACTGGATGCCGCATTCGTCCAGAACACCTGTTATATCGTCCAGCATCGCCAGAAGGCGTGACTGCATCTTATGAAGTTCATCCTCTGAAAGAGTGACACATCCTTCAATATGTGAGTGCCGGATCGCATCGGATGTGTTGAGTACGGCCATATCAGACTTCTTTCCAGTAATCCATCATATTCCGGTACATGTCTTCAAGACTGAACCTTGGAGACCAGCCCAACTCTCTGAGACGTGATGCATCCAGTCTCATGGCCGTGTCAGGAGCATAACCGTGGACATTTGATTCCGGGATATCGTAAACGATACCGGTCTTTCCTCCGGCGATGTTATCTGCAACAAGCTGTGCCATTTCACGGATCATGCAGCTGTTGGATTCATTGGCTACATTGTACGCCTGACCGGGAGTGCCGCGTGTGAGCAGAAGAAGGACCGCAGCAGCCATATCAAGAGTATCGACGTAGTTGCCAACTGATTCCCCTCTTGTATGAAGAACGATATCACTGCCTTCCATAGCAGCCTTGGCGAACTGGGCGAATATCCTTCCTTCGGTCTTTCTCACACCGAATCCGAAAGTCTGTGCCAGTCTGGCGCTCATTACGGGGACACCATACTCCTGGGCATATGAATTGCACAGTAGTTCACATATCCTTTTGCTCTCCTGATAGGAACTCCTGACGTTAGTGAGGTCTACATAACCCAGTTTCTTCTCGGAAATGGGATTCATTGATTTATCAGTTACCCCATATATTTCCATTGATGAGATATAGACCATACCTTTTACGTGCTGCTGTGAAGCAAGCTTTAGTGTAGCAAGTGTTCCGTTATAAGACAGGTCTATAGTCTCCACGGGCTTTGTGATCATAGACTTTGAATCAGTGACCGCAGCACAGTGGATGATGTAGTCGTAATCACCCTTGATCTTATCAATGTTCTTTATATCAGATGTAATCACGCGGATCTGATCTGCCAGTGCGCCGAAGACCTCTCCGGCTCGGGAACTGTCACGTGTCACGATCGTAACGGCCGTGTCCAGTCCCAACACTTCGTTGGCTCTCAGAAGTACTCTTACGATAACCGAACCTACAAGCCCCGTTCCTCCTGTAACAAGAATAGAAGAGCCTCTTAAAGAGTCCCAGCCGATAGCATTGTCATTGATCACTCTGTCAAGAATCTGAAGATCCATCATATCTCTCCGTTTTTCTTTGCTTCCGCCATGGCTTTGAATACTATATAGTCCATCGGTGTTGTGATCTTGATGTTCTCTATGGGGCCTTCGACGGTATGCAGTATGGCACCGTAATGACGCATCAGCATAGCGGAGTCGATGATGTAATCGGTCCCGTCTTCGAGGGATCTTCTGTGCGCCTTCAGGATGTCGGCGAGATAGAAACTCTGGGGAGCTCTTGCCAGTCTGTAGATGCTCCGGTCTGCTACCTTGAAGATGTCCCCGTCGTTATCGATCTCGATAACTGTCTCGATGGATGGGACGACCGTTATGGCATTTCCGAATTCCTTAACGCCATTGATGTTGTCAGTTATCACCTGCTCATTGATGAGAGGTCTTACACCATCATGGATAAGAACGATGACTTCCGACGGGTCGGTATTGCAGATCCTCTCGATCTCCAGAAGGCCGAACCTTATTGATTCCTGTCCTGTCTTACCTCCGGGAATTACGGATGCTACTTTCGTGATGCCGAACTGGTCAAGCTGCTTTCTGAAGGTGTCTATCCAGTCCTCCACAAGAACGACTACGATGGAGTCGATCATCGGATGTTTCTCGAAATGCTCGATGGTGTGTATGATGATCGGTTTGCCGTCAAGTTCGAGGAACTGCTTCGGGACTGAACCGGAATTCATCCTCCTGCCGACGCCGCCTGCAAATATCAATGCGGTATTCATATCTCTTCCCCCTTAATTATCTTGAGGATCGCATCAGCACTTCTTACTGCCGCCTTGCCTTCCTCATAGCAGCCCTTATCCTTAAGGAAATCCTCGACTTTTGCAAGGTATTCCTCATTGTTATAACTCTTTATCTGATCAAGCATCTCGTCCTGATCCTTTGATATGGGGAACGGCGTAGTCTCGATTGGATAGTAGAAACCCCTGCCGCCTTCATAGTAGGAGAGGTCGGGGCAGTAAAGGAACATCGGCCTCCTTGTGAGGATGAAGTCGTAAGCCCAGCTGGAATAGTCGGTCATGCCGATGTCGGTGGCCGCCATGAGCTCCTGCATATCGGGATAGCCTCCGCCGTTGATGATATTCTCGTTGAACTGAATCTGTCCTGCCTTGATCCTGTCCTTGAAATGGAGTCTCACGATTACGACCCAGGAACCGCCGAACTTCTGTTCGAGAGACAATCTAATCTCCTCGAAATCAAGATTGAAGAAACCGCCCCTGCCGTCGTCCCTGAACGTAGGCGCATAGAGCATTATCTTCTTATCTTCTTCAAGACCGTACTTTGCAAGTACATTTGCCTTGGCCTGGGCTATTCTCTCCTCATCGAAAAAGAGGTCGTTCCGGGCATGACCGTACTTCAGGAACCTGACGTCAGGCCAGAATTCCTTTCTGAAAACATCTTCCTCGAATCCGCTGTTTGTTATGCAGTAATCAGTAAGCTTGTTGCACTTGGCGGCCCTTCTTCTCCACATGTAATTGCCGGACAGACGCTTTATTCCCATGCTTCCGTGCCATGTGTTGAAATACACCTGCCCCTTCTTCTTGGGCAGTCCGAACCAGACACAGTTGAGAGCATTGTCGATCCATATCTTTGCTGAAGCCTGTTCTTCGAACATCTCCATAGTGCCGCGGTCCACTGTCCTGACTCCGCGGGGGAAATTGTATTTGAACTTATTCTTCTTGACGGGAATTGCCCATACGATATCAAGGTCTTCGTTCCTTTTGAGAAGCTCTTCAACGATATACTTGGGATTGCATGTATATGAGTTCTCAAATGTCATGACGAAGATCTTGTTGTTCTGAATATCGCCCTTACTGTATACGGCTTTGCGCATTGCAAGTGCAATGCCGTTATCTATCCCCTTACGCATACCCTTGAAGGTCTTCGAGATCCTGTTATTGATGTGATAGAAGAAAGTCCCCTGTATCAGAAATCTCTTTATCTTGCCCACGTATCTGTCTCCTTATTGTCTCCTTGTATCTGCGCATATTATAATATGAAGTGCTATAATACTATGGCTGATAAAATGATGGTATTTAGAGGAGCGGTTTGAGGTTCGGTATGTCTATTTTGGATATTTTCATAAAACCTTTAGAGTTCGTTTATGAATTTATCTATTCTGTTGCCTCAAGGATATCCGATAATCCTCTCGTCTGTATCCTGATACTTAGCATCACCGTAAACTTTCTTGCACTGCCGCTCTACAGAAGAGCTGATATCATCCAGCAGGAATCAAGAGACACGGAGAACAGATTGAGACCTGTAATTGATCACATCAAAAAGACCTTCAAGGGGGACGAGAAGGTCATGATGCTTCAGACATATTACAGGCTGCAAAGCTACAGCCCCCTGTCTTCGATGAAGAGTATCATATCGCTTGTACTTCAGATTCCTTTCTTCATCGCTGCTTACAGATTCCTGTCACATCTGCCTCTCCTGGCGGGAGTGAGCGTGGGTCCTATCAGTAACCTGAACGCGCCTGACGGTCTGATCACCATCGGCAGCGTTACGATCAATCTGCTTCCCATCCTCATGACTGTAATCAATATCATTTCTTCCGAGATATATACCAAGGGGCAGCCCTTCAAGTCAAAGATAGTCCTTTACCTGTCTGCTGCGATCTTTCTTGTCCTGCTTTATGATTCCCCGTCGGGACTTGTTTTCTACTGGACATTCAACAACGTATTCTCACTTATAAAGAATATTGTAATGTCGCTTTTTATATCTGATGAGAAGAAGTCTTCAAATGAAAAGCAATGTGTATTTGTTGATGTTTTTGGTCTTTCTCTTCTTTTTCTGTTTGTATTTACGTCGGTTCTTATACCTTCTGCAATAGTTGCTGCATCACCATCTGAGTTTATCAATAGGTTAGTGTTTGATAATCCTCTGAGGTATGTGTTTTATTCTGCTCTGATTGGAATTGGAATGTATGTTTTTTGGCCCATGATCTACTATGGACTTATGTCAGGGTATGTGAAGAAAGCGATGAATTATATTGTTTTGACATTGGCTGTTGGAGCAGTTATCAACTATATGGCGTTTAGTCCGGTCAATTTAAGACTGTCTTCTGTGCTAACTATTCTTTCACATCATGAATTTAGTATTACAAAAGGTTTTATAAATCTTGCCATTTTAATCGTGACATCGGTGGGGATTATTATGCTCTACAGGAGATTCCCTTCAATCGTGAAAGGTACTATTATTACCGGATTGTTTGCGACAATTGTAATGAGTGGATACAATATTTACAGCATTAATGCTTCTGTTAATGCATTTAAGAATTCCGGAGTGCGAGAGATAGATCTGATTAGCAAAGAAGAAACGAGCGAAAATGAAAACAGTCAGATAATCAGACTATCAACAAAAGGAAAGAATGTCGTGATAATTATGCTTGACAGAGCTGTAGGAGGGATGGTTCCTTTTATTTTTGAAGAGAAGAAAGAGCTTTACGGGTTCTTTGATGGATTTACATATTACAGTAATACGATATCTTTTGGTGATCATACTAAGACAGGATCCCCCTCACTTTTTGGAGGTTATGAATATACCCCTGCACAAATGAACAAAAGGGAAAGCGAGGCATTAGCCTCAAAACACAATGAAGCATTGCTTGTATTGCCAATATTGTTCAGTCATGAAGGGTTTTACTCATCTGTGATAGATCTTCCATATGTGAATTACAGTGAGGTCACGGATATGTCCCTCTTTAATAATTATGATACCATTGATGCATTTTCTGTTGATGGCGCGCTTAATTCCTATTTTGAGGAATCGTCGCAGCTTGAAACAACGACGCGCAATAGAAATTTTATAGTGCACTCTGTCTTCAGAGTCGTACCGATGTTCCTTCAGGATGCGATCTATGATAATGGGAACTATCATTCTGTGGGAATACAGTACAATTCAAACACCGATCTTGATGTAATAGTATCACCTCAGATTCCATATGATATGTCTAGTGCGATGGGTGTGTCTCAGGAATTTATGAATTCATATACTGCCCTAAATGAGATGAAAAGAATTACAGATATTTGTGATGATCAACGTGGCGGATTCGTTGTTATGGATAATAATACTACACACGAAGCCAATATCCTTCAGGAGCCGGAATACATACCAGCCCCAAGGATCAATAACAACGCTTATGATTTATCACATGCATCGAGATTTAATCTTAATGGAAGAGATATGACAGTTGATAACTACGATTCTATGGCACTTTACCACGTTAATGTTGCATCTTATCTGGCATTGGGAAGATGGTTTGATTACCTCAGGGAACAGGGAGTCTGGGATAATACGCGGATAATCCTTGTTTCAGATCACGGGTTTGCAATGGGTCAGTTTGATGTCCTGAAAAATGATAGCCTTGGAATGGATTTCGAAGCGTATAATGCCCTCCTCATGGTGAAGGATTTTGATTCGGAAGGTTTTAGGATTTCTGATGAATTCATGACTAATGCAGATGTTCCGACGCTCGCATTGGAAGGTATAATTGACAACCCCAAGAATCCTTTCACTGGTAATACTATATCCTCTGTCGATAAAGATAACGGGGATGTGATGATACTCAATCAGTATAGCTACAGCGACAGGCTTAACAGTGGTAATACGTTCAGTCCCGGAAGATGGTTTACTGCGCATGATAATATATGGGACAGCAACAACTGGAAATTAGTGAGGGAGGATTGATGTGGATCTTTAATATATTTATCGAACCACTCAAAATGGTTTTCGAGCTCATCTTTTCTCTTGCGCATAAGGTTGCCCCAATGCCCGTTGTTGATATTGCCATCCTCAGCATCGCCGTAAACTTTCTCGCCCTGCCTCTTTATCTCAGGGCTGATAAGGTTCAGAAGGCCGCACGCGACAAGGAAGATGAGATCAGGTCGATGGCTGACCACATCCGGAAACACTTCAAGGGCGACGAGAAGGTAATGATGCTTCAGGTGTATTACGAACAGAAGCATTACCATCCGCTGTCATCCCTGAGGAGCATAATATCACTTCTGCTGCAGATCCCTTTCTTTATCGCGGCATATCAGTTCCTGTCCAATCTGGCTATTCTGGAGGGACAGAAAGCGGGCCCGATCGATGACCTTATAAAGCCTGACGGACTGATCACCATAGGTGCATTAAGCATCAACCTTCTCCCGATCCTGATGACTGTTATCAATATAATCTCTTCTGAGATCTACACAAAAGGACAGCCATTCAAGTCGAAGATCATTCTGTATGTTACGGCTGCGGTCTTTCTCGTTCTTCTCTATGATTCGCCATCCGGTCTGGTCCTGTACTGGACCCTTAATAACGTTTTCTCGCTGGTCAAGAATATCATCCAGATGAGGCTTGAGAAGAGGCATACAGGTGAGAAGAAAGTGAAAGCATGCGGAGCGTATGATCATGTCCTGTTCTATGTGTCAGCAATCTATGTAACCATTCTTCTGGCATGTGTGATACCTTCTGCAGTCATCGGTGCATCACCTCTGGAGTTTATCAACAGAATGATCTTCGATGATCCGATGCAGTATGTTGTTCAGGCGATGCTGACGGGAACCGGTCTGTTCCTGTTCTGGCCAATGGTCTATTACTGGCTCATGACGGACAGATGGAAGAGGGTATTTGGTCTGGTGGCTGCATCCTCAGCAGTATGTGCAACGGTTACATATCTGTTCTTCGGTCCGGTGGGAAGAAGACTTACATCCGTTCTCGCAATAGACGGAACTTACAGTGCAGGGATCACGGATGTGATCATCAATTCTCTGGTGATCGCAGCAGTAACTGCATTGGTGTGTTTTGCCGGCATCCGGTTCGGAAAAGTCTTAAGGTATGTGATCATAACAGGAATCATAGCAGTCTCCGTTATGGCCGGGATCAACATAGCAAAGATCAATAGCAAGGTCAGTGCATATGTGGCAAACAGGGACGGAAGCGAACAGACCGGGGACAGCGTTCCGCAGGACGGCGTGATCGAACTGTCTTCCGATGGCAGGAATGTAGTTGTTATCATGCTCGACAGGGCATTGGGCGGGATGATCCCGTATCTCATGGAAGAGAAGCCTGATCTTGTCAGACAGTTTGACGGCTTCACTTATTATCCGAATACTGTTTCTTACGGCGATCACACTACAGTGGGCGCTCCGTCGATCTTCGGAGGATACGATTATACTCCCGGAAGGATACTTAAGGATACTGATCTGACGCTCACGGAGAAGAACAGTGAATCACTTCTCGTTTTGCCTGTGCTGTTTGCACAGAACGGGTATCACTCTATCGTTATCGATCCGCCGGATGTGAATTATAATCCCATTCCCGACATGACTGTATATGATCAGCTGGAAGGTGTTGACGGATATCTTATCGCAAATGCCGCCGATGCCGAATATGCCGAGACGTATGGCGCAGTCAAGACGATGAGATACAGGAACATTACATACTACGCTCTGCTCAGGACCGTGCCGGTGGTGCTTCACGGCATCATCTATGATAACGGCAACTATAATTATCTGCAGGGAATAAACGACAGCAACAAGGTCGTAATGTACCAGACACCTGTCAGCATGTCACGGGCAACCGGCCTTAATCCGGAATTCATGACGGCCTTCGGGATGATCGATTCTCTTCCGTCCCTCACAAAGGTGTCAGAGGGCAAAGGCAATCTGATACTGATCGCGAACAATACTACTCACGAACAGGCGATCCTTCAGGAGCCGTCCTATCTGCCGTCTGCCGATATAGACAATACCGTCTATGATGTAGCCAACTCCGGCAGGTTCGAGCTGAACGGACGCAGAATGAAGATCGATGACTTTGATTCTATGTCTCATTACCATATCAACATGGCTGCAATGATCACTCTCGGAAAGTGGTTCGATTCGCTGAGGGAGATGGGTGTCTGGGATAACACGAGGATAGTGATCGTGGCTGACCACGGCAAGGCTGTGGGGCATTTCGAGGAGCTTCAGAATGATGAGCTCGGGGTGGACTTTGAGGCGTATAATCCTCTTCTGATGGTGAAGGATTTTGACAGCACCGGATTCGCTACGGAAGAGGAACTCCGGACAAATGCAGATGTCCCCGCTTTCGCGGTGGAAGGGCTGATCGACGATGCCAGGAATCCTTTTACAGGCAATCCAATCGTCAGTATCGACAGCCTCGGGGAACCTGTGCGCGTGGTGAAATACAGTCTGGAATCCGGACAGGAGGATGGTGACAGTTCTCTCGTAGCCAAGTGGTATGAGATCCGCGGCAGCATCTGGGACAGTGATAACTGGAGCTACGTGGGGGAGTACTGACCGTATATGAAGGGAAAGAGCAGGATAAACGGCGAGATAGAATGCCTGAGGTTTTTGTTTGCCGTGGCGGTGCTGATGTTCCATGCCGTCAAGTATTTCAGGGGCGAACCTGACCGGCTTGGCGGGATGGATCCGTATTTCTTCATACACGGGGCTGTAGGAGTGGAGTTCTTCTTTATATGTTCAGGCTTTTTTATGGCGGCTTCAATAGCCCGCAAGGCGGAAGCAGGACCGTCTGAAGATACCGGCAAGGAGACCATATCCTTCATGATACGCAAGATAAAGGGCATCGCGCCTGTCCATATCCTTTTCTTCGTTACGGCGTTCATTTCTCTTGTGATAGTGAGGTCTATGGGGATCGGGGATGTCATAAAGAACATGATCGATTCCGTTCCCGCATTCTTCCTGATACAGATGGCGGGATTCAAAGGCTTCTCGCCCAACCATGTCAGCTGGTATCTGTCGGTCATGCTCATCTCCATGATGATCATCTATCCTGTTGCGAGACGCTTCTACAGCACGTTTGTAAGGGTCATTGCGCCAACTGCCGCGCTGCTGATCCTGGGATTCCTGTTCTTCAGATACGGATCGCTCACGGGTGTCATGGTAAGGTGCGGTATCTTCTATAAATCGATGCTCAGAGGCTTTGCCGAGATACTGGCCGGAATGACATGTTATGAGATCGCCGTGTGGTTCAAGGCAAAGAAACTCAGTAAGACAGGAAGGCTTCTCGTTACACTGACAGGCATCATACTGCTCGCCGCCAGCGGTGTTTATATAATGCATACGCTTCCTGCCAGATATGAGTTCTTCTTTGTCCCGGTATCCGCATTGTTCATGATAATAGCCTATTCGGAACAGGGATTGTTATACAGGCTTTTTGACAACAGGATCAGTGTGTTCCTGGGAAAGATGACACTTCCTATGTATCTGGCGCAGGTGACATTTATCAATCTTATATCTTTTTACGGCAAAGACCTGTCCTTCTGCGTCAGGACCCTTATACTGGCTGCCGGAGTGTCAGTCTCTTCGGTTGTTTACGTGCTGATCAGTGATGCATTGGGGAAGGCACGTTCCAACCCTAATGTTATCCTTGACAAATGAATCCTGATTAAGCATAATAATACGGCAATGGTACCATAGCCAAGTGGTAAGGCAGAAGTCTGCAAAACTTCCATTCCCCAGTTCAAATCTGGGTGGTACCTCCAGAAGATATAAGAGGATGTCCCATGCTCATCTGCGAGAGGGACATCCTCTTTGGTCTTACGCAGATATGTCAGATGGTCAGATGGTGAAGATGAGATATGTCAAAGGAAAAAGGATCATTTAAGGGGACCTTGGGATTTGTTATGGCAGCGGCAGGCAGTGCCGTGGGCCTTGGCAATATCTGGAGATTCCCGTATCTGGCGGCCAAAGACGGAGGCGGTCTGTTCCTTGTCATATACATAATCCTGGCTGTTACATTTGGATTTGCCCTTCTTACTACGGAGATATCGATCGGGCGCAAGACGAAGCAGAGCCCCCTCACAGCGTACAAAAATGTAAAGAAAGGCTGGGGATGGATTGGAATACTTTCCTGTGTTATACCGTTCATAGTACTTCCGTATTACTGTACTATCGGCGGATGGGTACTTAAGTATTTTGTCGCATTCGTGACCGGTCATGGCAGGGAAGCTGCGGAGGACGGCTATTTTAGTTCATTCATCACCGGTCATACAGAACCGGTCGTATATATGATCATCTTCACAATATTCTGCGCAGCAGTCATATTTATGGGTGTCAGCGGGGGAATCGAGAACATCTCGAAAGTCCTGATGCCGATGCTTATCTTTATGATCCTGTGCATTGCGCTGTTCTCGCTTACGGTCAGCAAGGCTGATGATACGGGCAGCATCGTTACCGGTATTGACGGACTGAAGGTGTATCTCATACCCGATCTGGAGGGGATAACCCTGCGCAGGTTCTGTTATATAGTCCTCGATGCCCTGGGCCAGTTGTTCTACAGTCTCAGCGTGGCTATGGGCATCATGATCGCTTATGGTTCCTACGTCCCCGACAAGGCGAATCTCGCGAAATCGATCAACCAGATAGAGATCTTCGACACTCTGGTGGCTTTTCTTGCCGGAGTCATGATCGTGCCCGCGGTCTATGTCTTTATGGGACCGGATGCTCTGAGCAAAGGTCCGTCCCTGATGTTTGTATCGCTGCCCAAGGTGTTTGTTGCTATGGGAAAGATCGGGAATGTTGTCGGCGCGGTATTTTTCGGGATGGTATTCTTCGCGGCGGTCACAAGCGGGATGTCTCTGCTGGAGGCTGTAGTTGCATCCGTCATGGATCAGTTCGGCATGTCAAGACAGAAGGGAACTGCAATAGAAACCGTTATCTCGTTGGTCATCGGCCTTCTCGTGTGCCTCGGATACAATGTCCTGTACTTTAACATCAAGCTTCCCAACGGCGATGATGCACAGCTTCTTGATGTGATGGATTATGTGAGCAACCAGGTGCTGATGCCGGTCGTGACGATCGCCACCTGCCTGCTCGTAGGATGGGTCAAGAAGCCGGATTATGTCATTTCCGAGGTAACGAGGAACGGTGAGAAGTTCGGAAGAGCAGGATTATATAAGATCATGGTCAGATTTGTGGCACCTGTTCTCGTTCTCTTCCTGCTTATGCTGTCTGTCGGTATTCTGTGACGGAAATCCCGTTAATTTCTGTTTGACCTTTACAATAAAACATATTATTATTAACAAGGCTTTTTGGACATTTTAGTCCGGTAAAGACATGCTTGAACACATGCTTAAAGAGCAAAAAAGGAGAATTACTTATGAAGAAGAAGATTGTTTCAGTTGTTCTTGCAGCAGCTATGGCAGCAAGTCTGGCTTCCTGCGCAGAGACAACTACAACCACAAAGGACGTTTACCACGTAGGTATCTGTCAGCTTGTTCAGCACGAAGCACTTGATGCTGCTACAAAGGGTTTCAGAGATGCTCTTGTTGAGAGACTCGGCGAGGGACATGTTGAGTTCGATGAGCAGAATGCTTCCGGCGATTCATCAACAGCTACCATCATCTGCCAGAACCTTGTTGCAGAGAACTGTGACCTCATCATGGCAAATGCTACTCCTGCACTTCAGGCTGCAGTAGCTGCTACAAATACTATCCCTGTTCTCGGCACATCCGTAACAGAGTATGGTGTTGCGCTTGAGATCGAAGGCTTCAATGGCACAGTAGGCGGCAATGTTTCCGGTACTTCCGACCTTCCCCCTCTTGATGAGCAGGCTAACATGGTTTCCGAGCTGTTCCCCGACAGCAAGACAGTAGGTATCATCTACTGCTCTGCTGAGCCTAACTCAAAGTATCAGTCTGATAAGGTTCAGGGTTACCTCGAGGCTGCTGGCAAGACAGTTAACGTCTACACATTCGCAGATTCCAACGATATCTCTTCTGTTGTAGGTGAGGCATGCAACAACTGTGATGTTCTCTACATCCCTACAGACAACACTGCTGCATCATGCACAGAGGCTATTAACAATGTCGCTCTTCCTGCAGGTATTCCTATCGTAGCAGGTGAGGAAGGCATCATGAAGGGCTGCGGCGTAGCAACACTTTCTATCGACTACTATGGTCTTGGCCGTACAACAGGCGAGATGGCTGCTGATATCCTTACAGGTAAGTCTGATATCTCCACACTGCCTATCGCTTACTATCCCAACCCTGTTAAGAAGTACAATCCCGCTATCTGTGAGCAGCTTGGCATCACAGTACCCGAGGGCTACGTAGCAGCAGAGTAATGCCTGGTATCAGGGCACAAAACTGATCAAAGAACAAATATCGCCGGAGGGGAAATGAGAAGCATTTCCCCTCTGACGAATTTTTGCACAAGAGGAGCATATATGGGCGCTATAGGCGAATACTTAAGTTCATTGAGTCTGTCAGGATTACTGTCGAGAATACCTGCCGGTGTATCACAGGGCCTCATCTGGGCACTTATGGCACTGGGTGTGTATATAACTTTCAGGATCCTGGATATCGCGGATCTGTCGGTTGACGGTACTTTCTCGACCGGCGGAGCTGTTACGGTAATCCTGATCATCGGAGGGATGCCTCCGGCACTTGCTGTTCTTATCGCCTTCGTATGCGGACTTGTAGCGGGAACCGTTACAGGGCTTCTTCACACAAGACTTGGAATACCTGCGATACTTGCAGGTATCCTCACCCAATATGCACTATATTCTATAAATCTCGCGATAATGGGATTCAAAGCTAATACTGCCGTAAGTGCCGATAAGTACAGCCTGGTGGTATCCGGCAGAAGCGTTAATGCAGCGATCATCGTCAGTATCTGTTTCGTGGCTGTGATCATTGCCTTGCTTTACTGGTTTTTTGGAACTGAGCGCGGTATGTCCGTAAGGGCTACCGGATGCAATCAGCAGATGAGTAAAGCACAGGGAATCAATATAAACCTGAACAAGGTTATCGGTCTTGCCCTGAGCAACGGCCTTGTAGCCCTGTCAGGAAGCCTGTTTGCACAGTACTCCGGTTTTGCCGATGTCAACAGCGGAAGAGGTGCTATCGTAATCGGTCTTGCTGCGGTTATCATCGGTGAGGTTATCGGTGATGCTATCCTCGGAAAGAGGATGAACTTTGCATTCAGGATGATCTTCATCGCCATCGGTGCGATCATCTATTATCTTATCTATACACTTGTCCTCTGGCTCAAGATGGACTCCAACATGATGAAACTCTTCACGTCCGTGATCGTTGCTATCTGCCTTGCAGTTCCTTACCTTAAGAATGCAAGACTCAATTCATTCAGGAGAGCCGGCAAGAACTCACAGACTGCAGTCGGAGGTAAGAAAGATGCTTGAAGTAATCAATGTATGTAAGACTTTCGATCCGGGTACGGTAAATGAGAAGAAGGCTCTGACCGGGGTTAATCTCAAGATCGATGAGGGTGAGTTCGTAACAGTCATCGGTGGTAACGGTGCCGGCAAATCCACGCTCCTTAATGCTGTTGCCGGTGTATGGCCCGTTGATGAAGGAACAATAAAGATAGATGGTATTGACGTAACCGGTATTCCCGATTACAAGAGAGCCGCATATATCGGCAGGGTATTCCAGGATCCCAGAGCCGGCACGGCATCTGCACTCGGCATAGACGAGAACCTTGCTCTGGCGGGCAGAAGAGGTCACAGCAGAAGGCTTGTATGGGGCATCTCGGCAAAGCAGAGGGCAGAATACAAGGAGAGGCTGTCTGATCTTAATCTCGGCCTTGAAGACAGGATCACCACAAAGATGGGCGTTCTGTCAGGCGGTCAGCGTCAGGCTGTAACACTTCTCATGGCTACGCTTCAGAAGCCGAAGCTCCTTCTCCTGGACGAGCATACTGCAGCACTGGATCCCAAGACCGCTGCAACTGTTCTTGAGACGACAGAGAAGATCGTAAACAGGGATCACATCACAACATTGATGATAACTCACAACATGCATGATGCTATCGTACACGGCAACAGGCTCATCATGATGAATAACGGCAATATCATCCTCGATATCAGCGGTGAGGATAAGAAGAAACTCACGGTAAAGGATCTCCTCAATGAATTCGAGAAAGCATCCGGCGAGGAATTTGCCAACGACAAGGCTATCCTGTCTTAATAAGAGGTTATATGAAAGAAGAGATTATAAGCGTACTCAAGCGCTATGATGAGCTGGCAGGTCTTATCCTCGAGCAGACAGTTGACAGATATTCCGACGAGCTCTATGACGGCGGCAGCGATCCCGAAGAGGAATTCGAGAAGAAGATCCAGGCACTTGCTGCCAAGGCTACGGATGATGCCACATATGAACTGGAGAACAACCCGGATGAGCAACTGGGCGGAAGGAGCCTGAGGGATGTTTTCGAGGGGATGGGATTTGACGAACTCTGCGAGACTCTGGAGTACTGCGCACTCAATCTCGACAGGGGTGTCCCCGTAAGCCTTATCGAAAGCCTTGCCACCTTCGGTGACCGTGACCGCATCCTGGATTACTGTTCCGGGATCATCGGAAATGCCGCATGGACTGAGGAGGAGCTGGGAGATCAGGACAAGATCTTCGAGATGGAATTTCAGAAGGTCAGAGCGGCGCTGGACGTGCTCATCAAGATGGAGGAGCCTGTCTTTATCAAGGCGATACTTGACAGGTTTATGAGCTATCCGCAGGTGCGCGATTTTGTTGCCGAATCTATTGCTGAATATATCACTGCGTTCCCGGCTGAGTCCGTTCCGATGCTGATCGATGAACTCGAGGCCCATACTGAAGACGGTATGAAGGGACCGTGTGAGGATCTTGTTATCATGTTGTCTTCCATAGGCAAAGAGAATAAGAACGACATGATCTACGATGAGCTCAGAAGAGCCTTCAGATTCATGGAGAACAAGATATATGCCGTTATCTGTCTTGCCGATTATGGTGATGACAGGGCAGTGAAGATGTTCAAGAACTATATCAACCGCAATCAGGATACGATAGGCCGTGAGCTGTTCTATGAGATGATGTCGGCGATACAGAAACTGGGCGGAGATATAAGCGATATAAGAGATCCTTTCGGAGATTTTCAGAAGAAGTACGACACGGGAGAGTGACACATGAAGGACGGCAGGCAGCGATCTGTTAATGAGATGCTCGATGTTCTCAGGAACTACACGGACAGGTCTGTTGTTTTGCTCGGTCATCAGAATGCAGGTCATATCGGCGTTGCTATTGATGTCAAAGACGGAACCGATTCTGATATAAAAAGGCTGACAGGAAAGATGCCTGCAGTGGTCGGCGTTGATACTTTGAGCTTCCTGGGATATGAGGGAAGGATGAACGATCTGATCAAGGTCGTTAAGAATCTTCATAAGCAGGGGATAATCGTGACTCTGTCATCACACATGCCGAATTTCACGATGGGCGGACCTGATACATATTATGATTATTCTCCTAATAATACATTGGGCAATTGCGGAAGAAGGATAATGCCGGGAGGCGATCTGAATGATAAGTTTAACCACTTTCTTGATCTGATCGCCGAATTTGCTGAGGCATGTGTAGATATCAAGGGAGAGCCCATTCCCATGATCTTCCGTCCGTTTCATGAATGTAACGGTGACTGGTTCTGGTGGGGATCGCCGTATCTTACAGACAAAGAGTATATAAGCCTTTACAGATACACGGTGTCATATCTCGAAGCCTGCGGGGTAACCTCATTTGCGTATTGTTACTCTCCGAACGGACCCGTGACCGGTGAGTCGCAGTTCATGGCCAGATATCCGGGAGATGATGCTGTTGACGTTATCGGTTTTGATTATTACCATGACAGGCCTTCAGAAGGTGACGGATTCTTCACAAGCCTGGACACTTCCCTCGGGATATTGTGCAGGGTTGCAGAATCGCATAACGTAATACCGGCACTTACTGAGATCGGTGCAAGGCTGCTCGATTCATCTGTTGACTATTATGAAGGACTTGCCCCTTCAGGCAATCCGGAGCATTGGTTTACCGATCTTGGGAAGATTGTCACAGGCCACAGGATAGCATATCTGCTGTTCTGGGCGAATTTCTCGAGCATTCAGTACTGGGTGCCTTACGACAGGTCTCATGAGCTTGCAGAAGACTTTATTGCCATGGTGTCAGACAAGGGTATAGGCACTGCTCCTGCATTTGACAATGAGGGCTGTATGATTTAATATTTTGTTTACCCGATGCGGGATTAACTCAGTTGGTAGAGTGTTAGCTTCCCAAGCTGAAAGTCGCGAGTTCGAGCCTCGTATCCCGCTCCAATCTCACAATCCCCCTTGTTCTTGGCGTCGAACAGGTCCTCGGTGCGCAGCACCTGCGGAACTAGCAGAACAAGGGGGATTGTTCGTATCCAGAGCGCGTGGAGGCCATTTCACATTCCGAAGCAAGAACGCACTGTGAAATGGGGACGGTTCCTTTTTCACATTTTTGCGAATATCAAACCAAACACCGTGAATTGCTCGAAAAGGCTTGACGGATGTGCCTTGTATCTTCAACTGTTTCAAACCAAATCCCCATTATCTGGTGATATGGTTTGATAAAAAAGCTGTTATAACTGGTTTGTGACCTGAATCCCCGTTGTTTACGGACTCCCGAGGGAAGATTAATCAAACCATATTGGACTTGAAGCTATGTTTGGTTTGAATATTGATCCTGATCAGCATGGTTCCATCAAACCAAATGGTGTCAGATCATCACATTGGTATGAATAGCACCAATGTCGCCGGATCCGGCACTTTGGGGTAATGAGATCTCGCTCCGGAGACTGATGGATTACCCCAACCACGTCATTATTCACGATATGGGGTACTGTATCGACTGTATACATCGTGTTATCAGCACTTGTGAACTGTAATCGAACTGTTATCGTCGGCTATCCGTTACCCCAAATGAACGATTAACAGGGATTTGGTTATATCAGCTCCTGTATTCGTCCCACTTTCATTACCCCAAACTGCCGGTAATCCGTGAGTTGGTGCTATGGTAACTCCAGCAGGTGAAAATGTGAAATGGGGACGGTTCTGAAGTATCATATAAGGCACCCGGTTGGATGATCAAAAATTCCACTTTCTTGATTTGAAATGCCCTTAAAGTGGCACGATTGATGGAATTTTGTTAATTATTCCACTTTTTTCATTTGAAAGCGTCTTTTAATGGAACGGATGGTGGAATTCTAATTACAGGAGACCTGTCCCCCTGTCACATGTAAAACATGGTAAAAAGCCGTTCAGTTGTCAAGCGAGGACGCACATTTTGCGCCGCAGTTATTCCCGAAGGACGAGCGCTGCCCTTGCGAGCCCCATAGCACCTGTTCGAAGCATCACAAATTTGTGTGCCCCGTCCCCATTTCACATTTTTGTGATATTATCCGTGTAACAAAAAAGCGAAAAGGACATGATCATGCAATTATCCAGGTGTAAAAACAGGGCATACATGCTTAAGTTAACCGCCTTCTGTCTGATGGTCTGCCTGTGCACAGCATCAGCCGGCTGCACGGATAATAACAGCACATCACAGAAGAACACATCTTACGGGGACGCGGTCATCAGTTATCTCGGACCGGAGGGAACTTATACGCAGGAAGCGTGTGAGAAGTTCTTTGGACAACAGGGTGACCTTATTCCTTACGGGACTGTAGCAGATGCAGTAGCGGCACTGACTGACGGCAAGAGCGACTATGCGGTCATTCCGCAGGAGAATACGATCGGAGGCGCGGTCGTGGACTATATTGATACGCTTATTGCCGCTGATGGTATATCAGTAACGGGCGAGGTGGAGCTTCCCATCAACCAGAACATTCTAGTGCTGAAAGGCACTGAACTGTCAGACATAAAGACTGTTTACTCGCACAAGCAGGGAATAACCCAGAGCAGATCATGGCTTGAAGACAATCTGCCTGATGCAGAGGTGATCGAAGTGTCCAGCACTGCAGAGGGTGCCAGGATGGTTGCGGAGGCCGGGGACAGGAGCTGCGCGGCGATCGCTTCTGCCGGATGTGCTGATGTGTATAACCTGGAGATCCTTGCTTCGGCAATACAGAATAATGATAAGAATGTCACCAGATTCTACGTTCTGACCAAGGATGCTCCTGATACGGAAGCACGTGACAGATGTGCATTTATCGTATCGGGACGGGCATCTGAACTGACAAAACTCCTGGGGATGCTGGGAAAGAACGGGATCGAACTCGTAACGATACATGACAGGCCGTTGAAAACGGAACTGGGTGAATACTGCTATATTATCGAATGCTCGGGAACAGATCTTAAGACGCTTCAGACGATCGTTGACGGGACGTCTTTTGAATTCAGGTTCCTCGGGAATTTCGATATGTGATAGAATCTACCAGAGGATTTAGAACGGAGATGCGGATATGGGAATGATAATCGGACTTGATGTGGGCGGAAGCACCACGAAAATAGTGGGAATGGATAACGGGAGCATTACCGCCAAAGCTGTAGTAAAGGCGACTGACCCCGTGACTTCCGCATTTGGTGCGGTCGGCAAGATAATTAACGACAACGGACTCCGGCTGTCTGACATAGACAGGATCAATATTACCGGTGTCGGTGCAGGGTTTCCTGCAGGGGCGATACTCGGGATCGATACTGTTGAGATCAAGGAATTTGACGCCACGGGAAGAGGAGGTCTCTATCTGAGCGGGCTGGATCATGCTGTTGTTGTGAGCCTTGGAACCGGAACGGCGTATCTGGATGCTTCCAAAGAAGGTATAAAGCATATCATCGGTTCCGGTGTCGGTGGCGGTACGCTTGTCGGGCTTTGCAACAGCATCCTCGGCATGGATGATGCGGAGAAACTCTCGGAACTGGCAGAGAGCGGAAATATCTCGGCTGTCGATCTGACGATAGGTGACATTACTAAGTCGGATATTCTGGGACTTCCTATGACTGCCACGGCATCGAATTTCGGCAAGGCGGCAGATGACCTGACGCGCGAAGATAAGGCGGCCGGTATATTTAATCTGGTATTCCAGGCGATAGGCTCCATGGCAGTACTGTCATCCAGGGTAGCGGGGATCAGGGATATCGTTTTTACGGGACAGATCGCTGATTTTAAACAGTGCAGGCAGGTGCTCGATTCATTTCATGAATTGTATGATGTTAATTTCATCGTTCCTGAAGGTGCCAAGTTCGGAACCGCGATCGGTGCATGCCTTTCCAGGTAACTTAATAAGAGATGAGCAGAAAGAGCGATACAAGGGCATATGAACTGGATACCCTTCGCGGCCTTGCGATGGTGTTCGTTATATGGATGCATATCTCCTGGGATCTCCGGTATCTGTTCGGTCTTGCAGAGTGCAGCTATCTTTTGGCTCCATGGTTCGAGGGTCTCGTTCATCCCTTCTTTCTTGTGATATTTGTCGGCGTATCAGGTGTGTGCTGTACTTTCTCGAGGAGCAACGTCAAGAGAGGGCTGAAGCTGATAAGCGTTGCATTGGCACTGACGGCCGGCACTGCTGTGGCGACATATGCGTTCGGATTTGACTGCCTGATAGTCTTCAATGTGCTTCATCTTCTCAGTGTCGGCATATTTATTTATGCACTTGTTGAGCTTTTGGAGAAGAAGTTCAGTATCCCTGCAAATAAGGTCAATGTTCTTCTCGGACTCATCGGCGTATTCGCGATAATCCTGGGAATGACGATCTCCAACTATGATTATAAGGTCAACACGCCTCTCCTTATACCCACAGGCATCATGATGGAATGCACACCGTCAATGGCTGATTATATGCCGCTGTTCCCCTGGATTGGGGTATTCATGGTGGGTGCGCTTACGGGGCGTGTCTGTTATCACGAGAAGAAGACTGTGGTGCCTCCGAAGAGCGATATCGTGCGCAGGATCACGGCTCCGCTTGAATTTATCGGAAGGCATTCTCTGCTGATCTATATAGTCCATCAGCCGGTGGTTCTGCTTATCTGCTATCTTCTGTCTCTGGTGGCCGGTAAATGAAGTGCGTAGCAAAACAGAAGCGGTTAAGACCGCTGGTAATTAAGATAGTTATTCTTCTGATAATTCTGGCTGCCGTGGTCTTCGTACCAAGACTGCTGCCAGGCGGCGCCGTTGACTTTTACTGCGAACATATCTTTCCTGCGCTGTCCCTTCCGGGGGTAATAATAAACAGCATGTTCATGACTTCCCTTACCGAGATGTTCGTCGTGACGGGAAGCGTCATCCTGCTGCTCCTCACAGTCGCCGGTATTGTTGTTTTTACAGGCAAGCTGTTCGGAAAATTCGGCGGCGGTGCACGCATATTTGCCGCAGCAGTCATCAAAAATATCCTGGTTACGGCGGTGATCGCCGGGATCATATTCCAGCTGATGCACGGCATCTCATACAGGCGCACACCGGCGTATGACAGGCTCGGTACAGACAACAGCGATTACTCAATAGAGGCATATGAGGAGGCTCTCCGCTGGGCATATTACAATATGATATCCGCCAGACAGAAACTGGGCGAGGATTATAACGGTGTGGCCCATTCCTCTTACACTTATGAATCCACTGTTCAGCACGCAAATGCGCTTATCGACATGTTCTCTGACGATTATGATCTCGGCATGAGCGGTAACTATGTGAGGGGCAAGGCGGTATCGCTCAGCAGGTACTGGAGCCTGACGCATATAGTCGGCGTTTATGATGCTTTTCTCGTTGAAGCCAATATCAATACGGGATACATGGATATAACCTCTTTCGATATGACGGTGTGTCATGAATTGTGCCACGCGAAAGGCTATGCCGACGAGACCTCCTGCAACATCATCGCCGCACTGGCGTGCACCAGATCAGTCCGACCTGATTTCAGATATGCGGGTTACTATTATATCTTCTGGGACCTCTACGAAGTGATCTACAACAATGCTGTGCTCAATGACGGAGAGATACCTTCCTTTATCGATCCGACCCTGATGTATCCGGTATACCGTGATATGGCGGCCCGCAACGCTTACTGGGACAAGATCGACAGCATGTTCATGTCAGAAGAGATCGTGGAGATATCCGAGAATACTAACGATGCTTTCCTCAGGGCTAACGGCAGCGAGGGAACATCATCATATAATGTCCCCGAGAATGTATATCTGGATTATTACATGACATATATCAAAGACCGGTCGCAGGAGAATACGTAATGCTGGAGATCATGCTGACAGGTCATTCACATTATTATGCTGTGGCAGATGTCCTCAGGTGTTTTATGATGTCGCCTGTTGAGGATAAAGAGGGCGGAAGAGTTTATTGCAAAGAAGCTCCGGACATAAGGCTCCGGTCCGGAGTGCTGGAGGATCAGAGCACAATATGTGCCACATCCGACGGCACCGTAAGTTATCATCTGCCACCTGTAACTTCCCCCGTATCATTGAGCAGGGAAGTGAAGAGGACTGTTTACCTCGCTTTGTCACATATAACAGGAAGAGAAGCTCCCTGGGGGTGCCTGACAGGCATAAGACCTACCATCGTTGCAGGCGAACTGATGGACCCATCAAAGCTTACTGAACAGTACTTTGTCAGACCTGATAAAGCGGCTCTTGCAGTGGAGACATATGTCAACGAACAGCGCGTACAGTCTCTGATCGACGGGGATGATCTTAATATCTATGTGGGTGTTCCGTTCTGCCCTTCCAGATGTGAATACTGCTCGTTCGTATCATCTGACATAAGCCACCACATGGGCAGGCTTAAGGAGTACTGGGATGCTCTTGAACTTGAGATAAGCACGGCCGCACCGCGGATTTCGAGAAGGATAAGTACGCTCTACATCGGAGGCGGTACACCGACTGTCGGAAGCGATGATGATACAAAGAGATTGCTGGATATAGTCTTCGGCAACATAAAGGTGGATAAAGATACGGAGATCACGATCGAGGCGGGGCGTCCGGATACGATAACTGAGACAAAACTCAAATACATGAAGCAGATGGGGATTACGAGGCTCTGCATAAATCCACAGACAATGAACTCTGATACTCTCAGATCCCTCAACAGGCTGCACAGTGCCGGGGATGTAATTCGGACATATGACACGGCAAGAGAGACAGGATTCGATGTGATTAACATGGATCTGATTGCGGGTCTTAAATACGAGAAGGCGGCAGAACTTCTGAAATCGACGGAGCGGCTGATAGAACTTGATCCGGCCAACATTACGATACACAGTCTCTATAAGAAGAGAAGGGCGGGGATATCCCGTGAGGACGTTCTTGCAAACGATGATGATGTGGACAGATGCCTTACTGGGGCTCATGACATGCTCAGGGCCGCAGGATATATTCCATACTATCTATACCGTCAGAAAGACACCGGTCACGGCCTTGAGAATACCGGATTTGCAAAGCCCGGAACAGAGTGCAGATATAATGTGGCCATGATGGGGGATGCAAGAGATGTGCTGTCTTTCGGAGCAGGAGGAATGAGCAAGCGTGTCTTCGGTCAGGACGGCAATAAGTTCAGGGTGGAGAGGTGTCCGTGTATAAAGGACGTCATAGGTTATATTGCCTCCAGTGCCGACATGGCAAAGCGTAAAATGGATTTCTTTGATATAATGTAGCGGACAACAGAAAGGGGGAGAAGGTCATATGCAGTGTCCCAGATGCAAGACAGAGAACGGTACGAGAACTATCTGCAGTAAGTGCGGGTATTATATGTACCGTCCCGATGTGGCAAACAGGGCACAGATGACCAAAGGTCAGCAGGCTATTGAGGACACCAAGCTCGTCGGAAAGAAGGTAGGCAAGGTATTCAAATATGTCTGGATGATAGTCACCCTGATCGTCATGAGTGCGTGGCTGGTCGCAGGTATGGTCTGGCTTGTCAGCACTCTCGGCGGGCAATAGATGATGCCATGGGAATGTCTTCCGGCGTCGTTATCTTGATGTTGGTATAGGCTCCCTGTACAAGATATACTTCAAACCCCAGTTCTTCTGCAAGAGCGGTGTCATCCGTGGCAATAATGTTGTTCTCCTTTGAATAACCGTAGCAGGCCAGGGCTTTATTTACAGTAAAACACTGCGGTGTCTGGATCTCCATGAGCAGGTCACGGTCTGGTGTCCGGGTTACAAGACACTCTCCGTCGGCAGTCTTCTGTATCTCCTTGATGGTGCTCTTGACGGGTACTGCTGCGGCACAGATATCATGAGAAGCCATGCCTTTGAGACAGTTGGAAAGGGTGGTACTGTCAATAAGACATCTTGCCCCGTCGTGGATAAATATCAGGTCGTCATCATCTGCTCCGTGTGTCCGCGCATACATAACGCCGTTATACACAGATCCTGTCCTGGTGTCGCCGCCTTCCACGATGTCCAGAAGCCTTGTTATCCCGTATTCTTCCGCGATCTTTCTGATGTCAGGAGCCAGCGGGAGCGCGGTGACGACGATGATCTTCACGTCATATCCCTCAGCCTCAAACCTCTCGAAAGCAATGAGTGTCCTTCCGATAACGGGGATCCCTTCCACATCCATCAGTATCTTGGGAACTTCGCCGCCCATCCTGACGCTTCTGCCTGCCGCCGGTATGATAACAAATAGTTTTTTACTGTTCATAAGACCTCTACGCAAATAAGATATCTATTGCTTCGTAAATATTATCGGCAAAGATGAATTCCATGCCGAGAGCATCATATTCGCCCTTGTTCTTGCCGATCTCCTTGCTCATGGCTCCGGGAAGGACAACGCTTGTTATCCCGAGAGGCGAGACCTCACTGAGTCTCTTGCCCAGTCCCGTTACAGGGCGTATCTCACCTGACAGACCGATCTCCCCCAGTATCAGGGTATTAGCTCTGACGGGTATATCCCTCACCGAAGAAACTATAGCGCTTGCGATCGCCAGGTCTGTGGCCGGATCCGAGATCTTGAGTCCGCTGATCACGTTGAGAAAAATATCTTTGGACACCAGACCGGCATTAAAATTCTTCTCGCATACTGCGATGATCATGTTCGCGCGCTGTCTGTCAGGTCCGTATGTCATTCTCTGCGGGTTATTGTAGCAGCTGTCAGTGACAAGTGCCTGTATCTCAACCGGGAGTGCGGTGCTCCCTTCGATCGCTGCAGTGAGCACGGATCCCGGCGCATTGAGGGGACGTCCCGATATCAGAAGTGCGGAACTGTTGGCGACGGGAATGAGGCCTGCGGTACTCATCTCAAAGAAAGACAGTTCCCCGCTCTTGCCGAATCTGTTCTTGATGACCCGGAGGATCCTGTATCCGCCCGAACTGTCCCCCTCGAAATCAAGAACAGTATCGACCATATGCTCCAGTATCTTAGGTCCTGCTATTGATCCCTCCTTGGTGATATGTCCCACGAGGATTATCGATACACCGCTCGTCTTGGCGATCCTTACGAGACAGGCGGTAACTTCCCTTGCCTGTGTCACGCTTCCGGGAGTTCCCGATATCTCTTCCGAATAGAGCGTCTGGATCGAGTCTATGATCACCAGTGAGGGATCTCTGTCCTCTATCTCTTTTGCTATTGTCTCGAATTTTGTCTGAGCGCACACAAGGATGTCCCTTGTGACATTCAGACGCTCAGCCCTCATCCTGATCTGGGCAGGGGATTCCTCGCCTGATACGTACAGGATGCTCTTATCTCCGGTCTCACATCTGTCAGCTATCTGAAGCAGCAGAGTTGACTTGCCGATACCGGGCTCTCCGGCCACCAGGGTTACAGACCCCTGGGTGATACCACCTCCGAACAGCCGGTCCACTTCAGGAAGCCCGGAACTCTGTCTGTTGTACATTTCCTTGCCGCATTCAGATAATTTGAGTGTAACTTCTGATGATGTCCAGGAGTAGGAAGCCGGCTTAAGGGAGGGACCGCCCTTCTTGGGTGAAGCCTCCTCGGGGGCATTCACGAAAGTATTGAACGCGCCGCATCCGGGGCACTTTCCAAGCCACCCCAGAGATTCATATCCGCACTCCTTGCAGAAGAATTTCTTGCTGTTTTTGCCTGCCATAGTATCAAACCGCCGTAAGATTGCTTTATTTGATTCAGTATAACAAATACCGAAGGTGTATAATAGGCTTGACTTTTTAAGGGATAGTCAAACTAAATGAGTAACAATGGAGGATCCTGGATAATGAAGAGATTTGGCACAAAGGTCATTGCCCTTATTCTGGCATTGATGATGGTGGCAACTTTTACATCATGCAGCACGATAAGAAATATACTGTCCGGCGGTAGCAACTCGAAGACAGAACGTGACCGTGATGATGACGACGATGACGACGATGATGATGACGATGATGACGGCGACGGCAAAGACGGAGACGGTTCAAAACCGTCGAACGGAAGCAACCCGTCGGGCAATAAGGATACGCTCACATATCCGGATCATGTTGCCACGTTAGATGAGATACATCCCAAACATGCACCCGGAACGGTGAGCGGAACTGCTGCTCACGATCTGGTCTGTGAGGTCGAGATGGATATTATCGGATATGCCGTTGACAGTTATATCGATGCGGTCGTCTGTTTTGAGCACCCGGAGAACTTCGGCATTCATATTGATGATGTAACATGGGGTGACCTTACGCTCGATGTTGACAGCGACATCAAGTTCTATCAGGCTGAACTTGACAAGCTCTATACTGTCAACCGCGATTCACTGGAAAGAGATGACAGGATCTGTTACGACAAAATGCTGTGGGATCTGGAGGAAAGTGTATATTCCTGCCAGTTTACGGAATTCAACTATTATGAGACGGCTCTGCATCCTCTGACGGGACCCCAGTGCAACGTTCTGTTCTATCTCGAAATCCTGAAGTTCAATACGAAAGAAGATGCCGAGAACTACCTTCTGCTCCTTAAGGATATTGACAGGTACTATGACGAACTCTGTGCATTCGAGGAAGAGAAGGCGGAGTACGGTTTTGCCTCCGGAGATGAATTCTATGAGGAGATCGCCGTATCCTTCGACAACCTTGTCGAAGTGAAGGATGACTGCTTCCTGTACGATTCTTTCAAGACGAAACTCGACAACATCAAGGGGCTTTCCGCTGCCGAGAGGCAGGACCTTATCGACAGGCATGAGGATATCATGAAGAATGTTGTTTTCCCTGAGTTTGAAGAGTGCGCAGAGCGCATCAGAGGGCTTAAGGGAAGCGGCGGAAAATCAGAGGGACTTACTGCCTACGAACATGCCGATGCCTATTACGAGATCCTCTGCAGAAGAATGTCAAACAGTGCCAAGACTGTTGAGGAACTGAAGAATGACCTGGATACTGTTATCGCTTCTATAATGAGATCCTACAACAATATAATCTACAGCGGCAATACCAGCTGGTATCAGGGATACCTCAGCCATGACTATACGGTGGGAGATACGGAAGAGAATCTGAATTTCCTTAAGAGCAAGGTAGCGGACGATTTCCCGGCTCTTCACGACCATTCCTATCAGCTTGTCGATGTGCCAAAGGCTATGGAGGATAACTTCAGCCCGGCGGCATTCCTGGGTTATCATCTTGACAACTATGATTCCAACCAGATCGTTGTTAACAGGGGATCTTCCGAGGGTGATTTCGGCATAACATGTGCCCATGAGGGATATCCCGGACATCTTTTCCAGTCAGTTTATACAAGATCCGCAACGGAGCACCCATACATGTATCTGTTCGATGCGATCGGTTACAACGAAGGATGGGCCCAGTATTGCGAGGCATATGTTATGAGATACTATGACAGTAACAAGACGGTTAGAACGCTTGTTAAGCTGGAAGATGAGCTGAATACTCTTCTTGCCGCTAGGTGCGATATCGGTATCCATAGCGAAGGCTGGTCACTGGATGATTGTGCATCTTATTACTCGGATATCTACGGTCAGAAGATAACGCCTTCTCAGCTTCAGGATCTGTATGAGCTTCTCGAGACAGATCCCGGTTACGGAGTGAAGTACGGATGCGGATTTGCTAATATGGGTCTTACCATCCAGGCTGCGCGGGACACTTTCCCCGATGCAACTGATAAGGAGATACACACTGCGTTCCTTAATGCTCTGACCGGAACGTATGAGCAGATCAAAGAGTATATGTTTGAGGAATTATCATAAGCTCGGAAGGACAAATTTGTGCTATTTCGAACAGGTCCTCGGGGGCTCGCGACCGCTTGCTCGCTTCAGTCCTCGTCGCTTCGCTCCTGCGGTAAGTCCGCTCGCAAGGGTAGCGCTCGCCCTTCGAAATTTTCTGGATTCCGTTTAAGTTTTCCTGAAAAATGTGAAATGGGGACGGTTCTCAACTGTCACATTTTGCTGATCTGCTGACGGGACCGGCAGGTATCGGCGTTATTTTGAAGGCTATAATGACAAATAAATTAAAAATATCAAAAATTTCTTGTCATAAATATCCTTGTGTTATAATTATCCTGAATAAATATACGGAGGATGGGTAAATGGCCACTCTAACTCGTCTTGCAAGTACGTTGACGGCTAAGTTCTCACCGTCACAGACACTTACAGATGCATTTTATATCGATGGAAGACTTTGCGGTAAGCGCGAGACACGTCAGGCGGATATTACAATTGAGAAGGAAGAGAGAGGATATTTCTTCTCAGTATTTACACATCCTTCGATCGAGGGTTTTGAACCGGGCATGCTGCCTCCTTTTGAACCCCAGTTCAGATCGCTTTGCAACGATGTCAAGTTCGGACACAAGGAGATAGATGGTCTCATCGAGAAGTTTCTTGCTACGGCTGTTGAGGTTACCGGCAAGATGCGTCTCACAGACAGCGAGATGAGGAGCCCTTATTTCTCAGGCATCATCGTTAAGGACGCTGAGGCGTTTGCTGTTACCATCGGCAACGGACTGGCATTCCTTTACAGAGACGACACACTGTTCCCGCTGACTGATGCAGGGATACCTATGGAAGCTATCGATGCTTTCGATAACAGGGTTGGAGATTTTATGTACTACTGTGCTTCCAAGACGGCAAATGCACTGTGGTCCAACTATTTCACACTGTCTCCCGATGACTGCATCATACTGTGCAACAAGGCTGTTTACGATGCGCTCGGACAGAGGGAACTTCTGAGGATCCTGAACGAGGCAGAGGATCAGTGTGATGCGGCAGGAGTTGTTATCACACAGGCTTCTGCAAGGATGCCCAACGTTCCTATGCAGTTCTCCATCTCTTTCGTGGAGAATGTGACAAATACAGATAAGAAGGGCCTCTTCGGATTCCGCAAGAAGAACAGGGAAGAGGACGAGGGCGAGAATAACGTCGAATCAGTTGTTGAGGGCGGTGTTGTTGGCGCTGCTGCCGAGGCGGTCAGTGATGCGGGATTTGTATCACTTCCTCAGGCTGAGAGCGCAGGAAGCTATGTTGCTGCAGCAGGTGCTGCCGAGACTGTCGGCACTGCTGTGCTGTTCGGCAATGAAATCGCATCATCCGTAACTGCCCCGACCGTGAATCAGGAAGCTTCTGCCGATAAGGGTATCGAGATAACGCCGGAAGATAAGACACCGGACGCAACGATCGAATTCCTTGATGACTCCGTAGCCATCAAGACCTCCGAAGTCAAGATACCTCCCGAGGAGCTGATGATGGATTCCGTACGTGAGACATCCGGCAAGACTGAGAGCATTCAGATCGAGCCTGAGCAGATGGAGACCATCTCCATATCTGAATTTACTCCGGAGACATCCACTGACGATGAGCCTACAAAGCCTATTGCGAGCCTTGATCCTTCTGTCTTTGCAGGACTTAAGGAAGGCAGCGTTCTCGCAAGCGCTATCCAGGGTTCCGTATCATCATCAGAGCCTGTTGTTGAGCCGGTAGTTGAACCGGTGGTCGAGCCTGTTGTCGAGCCGGCAGTTGAGCCGGTGATCGAGCAGGTTGTCAAGCCTGTTGCAGAATCTCCCGTAACTGAGGAGATCAAGGTTCCCGAGGCACCGTCAAATCCTGATGAGATCGTATTTGCTGAGGTGGATGAAGGCAATAAGTTCATGGATGTTCCGACGGAAGAGAGCTTCAATCCGTATAGCGTCGGTGATCCCGATGAGATGAAGAATGCAGCTCCGCTGATCTTCGGTGATGATTCACAGGCTGCTCCCGCGCCCGCACCTGAGCCGGAAGAGGAAGTATCGGAGATACCTGTACCTGCTTTCGAGATAGACGAGCCCAAGCCTGAACTGAAGGAAGAGGACAAGCTCAATGTTGACTTCCCTGAGACAGTCGAGGAGACAAGTGCTCCTTCTGAACCTGAGGAGTTCAAGCTCCCGTTCGCCAATGAGGTAGTAACTGAGGGAGCACCCGAGGCAGCAATGGATGTGCCTCAGATGCCCGAATATGATGCTAATGTTTACGATACACCGGTCAATGCGGTAAGCTCAGAGCAGCCGATCAACGAGCCTGCACCTGATGCTTATGCAGTCGGTCAGTATGAGTCAGAACAGTATTACGATCCCAATGCGGTTCCCAATATGGCACCTGATCAGGGATTTGCAGTGCCGGATTCCATGGAGGGACAGGTTCCTCCTCAGGCATTCGGAAGCGAGACATTCGCTGCGGCGGATCAGAACGGTTATCAGACCGGCAATCCCCAGCAGTATTCTGCGGGCGGTGAAGGATACCAGGCTTATACACCGGGTCCCGAGGATTACACAACGCAGGAACCTATGGCTTCTGCTTCATCTTCCTCCAACTCTGTTGACGATGCATGGATCATGGATCTTCTCGGTGTTGATGACGGAGACTACAGCCGTGATGCGATACCTGATGCCGGCAACACGTTTGTAGGCGGCGGTGCAGCTGCAGCTGCGGCTCCCCAGGTTCCGAGGGGTAATTCCTATAACGCGGGATCAGCAGGTCCCAATGGCGGAAGGGCACCTCAGGGAAGACCTCATCAGGGTCAGCCGGGTCAGAGACCCCAGCCCGCAGCAGGCGGCAGCAGAGGCGGCAACGGCGGCGGAAGAAAGACCGGATACAAGCTCAACAGGAACGGATATATCTTTATCGCGTTTGTTGTGCTTCTCATTATCTGCCTGTCCATCATGATCTCCATCATCGTTAAGTCATGCAGTGACAAGAAGGCAAAGGAGATGGAGACGACACCTGCAACGTCAGCTGTCATTATCCCTACAGATATCACTACGGAGTCATCTGAGACGTCAGAGACAACTACGGGTATTGACATCAATCCCGACAATCCCAGTGCTCCTATCGGATGGTTCAAGTTCTCCAACCATGTCGGCTACAGAACATGGTGGGATGTCTTCCATTATATTTACGATATCAAGATCTCAGACCTCAGCGATCCCAGGATCAAGATCATCAAGGAATACAACAAGCTGGCTGATAACTATACTCCTGCTGAGAATGATGAGATCCTCCTGCCTCCTAAGGGTGTTATCGAAGGAACGATCCCGAACACATTCACTCCCGGAGGTGCGATAGAGACGGGTGATGCGGCTGCGGCAACAACAGATGCTGCCGGCGGAGCAGAAAATACAGCTGCAGCAGCAACTTCCACTGCAGCAGGCGGAGCGCAGCCTGACTGACGCCGGGCCCCGACAAACGATATCAATGGAGGCTTCCCGTACGGAGGCCTCCTTTTCTTCTCGAAAACAACGAACACATCTGATCGCGCAGCAGTCTTTTTTGGTAATCTTATTATTTTAATGTATTGTATAATGTAGCACGATGGCCAGGAGGGAACGGGAAATGTCAGCAAAATACAGACGTTCATATAACAGTCTGATATCTATGGTGATATCAGGCCTGATCGTATTTCTTGTATGTCTGCTGACAGGTTTATTCTCATCCGGTGCATCTCTGGCAAGCGGCCGTGAATATGATCTGATCAGATATATCGAGGCCGTTATAGAGGGACGGGCGAGCATAGAGTATTCTTTCTCCGGAAGTGCCGGACAGGCTGTATTCTGCAACATCAGCGAGATCATGTTCTCTCCGCTCAATCTCGTACTGGCATTTACGCCACATGCGGATTTTGAACTTATCTACACCGTTGTGGTCATCATCAAGACTGCTCTGGCGGCCTGCTCATGTGCTGCTTTCATCAACTACAGGTTCTTCACGCGTGACAACAATAAGTTCATAAAATTTGATATAAGACATGTCGCCGTTATTGTCATATCCGTATTCTATTCTCTGTCAGGAATCACTCTGGAGGGAGGACTTCTCCCGGCAGACGGCATGATATTCCTGCCTCTGATATTCCTTGGAGTGTATAAGATATCTATAGATAAAGGCGCCCAGACTTTCGTCATCGCAGCCATACTCAATATGCTCTGCAACTGGTATACAGGTCTCATCAATCTGTTCTGCGGTCTGATATGGCTCCTTATGGAGATAATGATCCAGGCGTTTATGAGCGATGGATTCGTTAAGGCGGGAGATCTTATCCAGATATCGGTTCGTGGAATCAGATTCTTTATCTCGGCTGTCCTGTCGATAGGAGCAGGTTCTATACTCTGGTTTACATCCATAAGGCTTCTGCCTGAAGATACGGCAAGGGACATCAGTTCTTCAGCTGCTCAGAGCTTTCCGGGATACTTTATCGTCATCACCGGGGCAATCGCGCTGGTGTGCTTTCTTGTGCTGAACAACTGCGGATACAAAGTGAAGATCGTTGTGACGGTGGCATTAGCTCTTATTGCTGCTCTGACTGAGACCGGGATCATGACAGATATCGTGACCGGATACGGAAAGATAGATCCTGCATCACATCCGTCAAGATACATTATCGCCATGGAGGCTGTGTTTATCTTCTGCCTGATGTTCGTAGCCAAAAATAATTTCTCGAAGCGTGATTACGTGAGGCTTATATTTACAGGCATCGCGCTGGCACTGATGGTGGCGCACATCATTACCGGCATTGTCATTCCGGTGAAGGCTGCGGCTGAAACTCCCCACGAGCCTTTTGCTGTCAGGACCGATCTGAACAGAACACTCCTTAATGCCGTTAAGTCGCTTGACGACGGGGCGTACAGAATAGGGTTCGTGAGTGAAGACCTCAAGGAGGTCACCCTTGTATCGTCCAGTGACGATAACATATATTTTGAGGATGCCGAATTCCGTATCAGCGGGGAAGGCGATATTATCGGAGCCTGCTATCCTTATGCTGTCAAATATTTCATCTCGAAAGCAGATCTTGAGGAGATCTCCGGCGGCAACGATTCCATGGGTGAGCTGGAAGGATACAAGGTATATCCCAATTCATACTATGTACCGGTCGCTTTTGTATATGACGGTTCTTATTTCGATGTGGAGTTCAGAGAATCGGAAGGCGAAGACAGGCTCGAACTGGCCAAAGAGACGGTCATGAGATCGGCTTCAGGCATATCATTTAAGCCCGATGACCTCAAGTTTGCAGCGGATGCGCATCAGGGTGAGGAGATGTTCATATCCGTCCCCGTGGATGATAATATCACGGTCGAGCACAACGGTGTCACAGTAGTCCCCAGAAATTACGGCGGAAAGTTCTACACGGTCAGCCTGGAAGAGGGCGCGAATGTAGTAACTCTCACATATTCGGCTGAGGATTCAAACAAAGTCCTTGCCATATCGCTTATAAGCTTCCTGGTCCTTATATTGTTCGTATTCATCGAAAATTTTTACGATATGCACTACCCCGAACGATGAAAGGATAGTATAATCACTAATCGTATCACTTACAGTAAGGAGATCTCCAGATGAAAGAATTATCAGCACTTATGGGCTACAGAGAATCTATAAAGGTTCTTGATGCGACGCTCCGTGACGGCGGACTCTGCAACGACTTTTTCTTTAAGGATGAGTTTGTAAAGGCGCTCTATAGGACGAATCTCAGAGCCGGTGTTGACTATATGGAGGTCGGTTACAGAGCTGACAAGAGCATGTTCGATGAGGACAAGTTCGGCAAGTGGAAGTTCTCTTCCGATGAGGATATCCTTGATGTTATCGGAGAGAACAAGGATACGGGACTCAAGCTGTCTATCATGGCAGACGTGGGACGCTGCAACTACAGGGAAGATATCAGACCCAAGTCCGAGAGCCCCGTTGACATGGTAAGGGTTGCCACATATGTTCACACGATTCCCGAGTGCTGTGCCATGATCGAGGATGCCAAGAAGAAGGGATACGAAGTAACATGCAACATCATGGCGATCTCCAACGCCGGTGAGAAAGACGTGAGATGCGCTCTCGACATGATCTTCAGTACAGATGTTGACTGTATTTACATCGTAGACAGCTACGGTTCACTGTATCCCGAGCAGATCCAGAGGATTGCGGCCCTTTACAAGGAGTATGCCGATAAGTTCGGAAAGTCTGTCGGTATCCATGCACATAACAACCAGCAGATGGCATTTGCAAATACCGTCGAAGCAATCGGTGACGGCGTTGATTATATCGATGCAACATATCTGGGAATGGGAAGAGGCGCAGGCAACTGTCCTATCGAGAATACGATCGGTTTCCTCAGAAATCCCAAGTATAATCTGTACCCTGTCATCAAGTTCATAGAAGATTATATGGAACCCCTGAAAGCCGACGGCATTAAGTGGGGATATGATATCCAGTACCTTCTGTCCGGTCTGTTCAACCAGCATCCCAGAGATGCTATCAGATTCACAAATGAGAACAGGACCGATCTGACGAATTACTATAAGGAGATTACTGCGCAGGACATCTAAAGGGCTCGAACGCACGAATTTGCGTTGCTTCGGACAGGTCCTCGGCGCAAGCGCCTGCGGAACTCGCAACACAAATTGTGCGTTCTCGCTTCGGGGGTGACTGGCTTCGCCGGTTGCGGAACT
>FMTG01000005.1:0-84045 GCA_900099715.1 Ruminococcaceae bacterium YRB3002
GCACCTGAACCGTTGAATGTGTAATCGACTCCGCCGATATTTAATGTACCGCTGTGATACATCTTTCCATCTGCGCCGAGATAATACCACTTGCCGCTGCTCTTTACCCACTTGTTGATGTAGGCGGCACCGCTTCCTGCAAAGTAGTAATAGTCGCCGTCAAAGGATGCCCAGCCGGTTGCCATAGCACCGCTCGACTTGAAGCCATAGAGCTTCCCGCCTATCTCGATGAGGCCTGTTGTCATAACGCATGTCGAAGGATCGAAGTAGTACCAGGTCTTTCCTACCTGCTTCCAGCCCTTTGCAGCAGCTCCGCTGGAGTTGAAGTAGAACCAGCTTCCGCCAACGCTCTTCCAACCGGTCTGCATAGCGCCGCTTCCTGAGAATAAGTACATATCGGATCCGATCTGCTTAAGACCTGTTACCATGACTCCGCTCTGTTCAGGATCCATGTAGTACCAGCTCTTGCCGCTCTTTACCCAGCCTGTCTGCATTGCACCGGAGGATGCACAGTAATAATACTTGCCGCCGTCGCTGATCCAGCCGGTCTTCATGGCACCGGAGGATGCGAAGTAATACCACTTACCGCCGATCTCTCTCCATCCTGTTACCATGATGCCTGTCTCAGGATCCATATAGTACCAGGGTGAACCGACCTGGAGCCATCCTGTCACCATCTTGCCGTTCTTGTAGTAGTAATAATCACTGCCATCCTTGATCCATCCGTTCTGACCGTTATTGATAGCTGTCACAGTTATAACGATATCAAGATCTACCTCCTCCTGAGTTACATAATAATGGGTGTCGGAGGCCGGTTGTATAGCATCGCCGTTAACCTTAACAGAGGTTACCTTATATCCGCTCTTGGGCGTTAAAGTAAAGTCGTATACTGTACCGGGAACAGAATCAGTCGTTGATTCTATGCCGTTAACTGTTACCTTGGAAGAATCATATGTAACAGACACTTCGAACTTCGTCTGACAGAACAGACCTGTAACAGTAACATTGCTTGCAGGCATCGTAAACTGGCCATTAATCACATCGACTCTTACACCGTCTGCATCTTTAACGAGATAAGCTGTAAACTCGTAGTTGTCATTAGGGGTTGCATCAAGAGTAACTATATCACCCATATGGGCAGTAGCCTTGTCAGCAGTAACAATTCCTCCCTGACTGTTGCCAATCGTAATGTTATAGTCTGCAAGCTTATAGGTCGCTGTGGCCGTTACAGCGCTCTCGGGCATAGTAAACTGGTCATTTACAACAGCAATCTCATTGCCTGCAGCATCAACGGCCTTAAGTGTATCAAGCACATAGCCGTCATCTGCCACAGGATAGAGAGTAATCGTCTTGCCGTATGCAGATGTCTCGGCAGATGCTGCCAGCGTTCCGCCTTCACCGGAAACTATAGCAATGGGATACAGTTCAGCGGCATAGTGGACTGTAGCGTTGTTAATAACAGTGTCCATCGGGAAGTCCTTATCGATATGATAATCCCAGGTGTGGTCATAATGATCCGGAATAATGGACTCTGTACTGATCTGATCCCACTGAGCCTTTGTTCCTTCGTAATAAACATCGGTTAAAGCAGTACAATTCTCAAATGCTGAAGCATCTATTCTTGTCAGTGTGGCAGGAACTGTGATCTCTTTCAGGTTTTGGTTACCGTAAAATGTTGTGTACTGAATCTCCGTGATACCTGAAGGAATCTCAACAGATTCAAGTCCACAGCCAACAAATGCACTGTCTCCAATGCTCTTCAAAGAGCTTGGAAGAGAAATTGATTTCAGTGAAGTCAAACCTTTAAAAGAACTGTACTCGATTGATGTCAGAGTTGCAGGAAGATTGATCTTAGAAACTTTATTACAGTCATACAAAGACCAGGCTCTTGTAGTTGTGCATCCGCTGGCATAAGTAACTGTTTTAAGTTTAGGCATGTCAGATAGCGCAGCATAGCCATTAGAAATTTGAATAGGTAAAAAGGTGAAACCATTGATTCCAACATTACAAGCATATATGTAAGTCGCATTTTGAGGGAACTTTATACTCGTCAGCCCGGGCATATCGATCAGTGTTATATCATGTACACTATCGGGAATAGATAATGAAGTAAGCCCTACTTCCTCAACGATAAGACCACTTACAGTTGAAGGGACTGATAATGAATTGACATTGGGAAGTTTATGCAAAGAAATCAATTGTGTTCCGGAAGGAAAACTTAATTCTGAGACTCCGAGATCATATAAATATGCGCGATTGATCTTTGACGGAATATTGATGCTTGTCAGACCTGGCATCTCCTGAACATCAAGACTCTCGACTGAATTGGGTAACGATAACGAAGTAAAAGCACATTCAGTTGCACATAAGCTTGTCAAACCTGAAGGAAGATTGACAGAACTAAGCTTGCTGTTCCGATACAGCTCCACTGCCTCTACACCCGCAGGTATGGAAAGAGAAGTCAACCCTGTATCTCTAACGCAAAGTCTGACCATCTCTTTATCAGGATAATTGATCTTCTTTAAACTTGAGAAAGAATTGACAATAATATCTTCTACATCAGGTGAATTGGGAGCATTAATTGTAATGGTTTCAACTTTTGTTTCATCCGCATAGGGGCCTTCTACATAAACCCCGCCATAATGAGTACCCATCAGATTAACGATAATTGTTTTGGCATTGTCAATAACATCTTTAGGGAAAGCTGAAATCTCGTAATCAAAATGGAGTTGGTAACTATAATCCTTATTAACTGTAATCTCAAATGTACCATCTGAGTCATAGGTCCAGTTATCACCACTATAGATTATCTGCGAAGCAGACACAAGATTCACCATAAGAGAACTCATGACAATGACAGCTGCCAGAACAGAACTGATCACTTTCAACTCACGTCTCATAAAAACACCTCCGGGAAATTAATACACATTAATTGTAGCACCGGAGGGGGTTATTTCGAATAGTAATATTACAAATATGTTACATGAATTTATGTTTTTTTGGCAGACCAGAGGAGTTCGAGATTATAGTTGGCCCGTTCCTCGGGATGGAAGATGTGAACAACGACGTCCTTATAATCGATGAGGAGCCATCTGTCACCGGACCTGCCTTCGATATGATCGGGATAGAGATCCAGTTCCTTCTTGAGAACATACTCAACCTCGTCAGCAAGCGCCTTGATCTGGGTGGTGGAATTACCGCTGGCGATAATGAAATAATCCGCCAGTGTTGTCTTGTCTGCCACATCGATCATCTCGATATCGATGCCCTTCTTTGAGTCAAGGATCTCTACTATCTTGGTTGCCAGTTCTTTTGAATCCATATATGTCTCCTTTTCTATTAGATAATCTGATTATAACATATCATCGAAGCTGTTATATTCCCAGATCCCTCATAAAATCATCAGTTATGGGATGCTGAGGTCTTCCCTTCTTACGGAACTTCTCTGCCACCGCCAGAGCACAAAGCCTCAGTGCGGCATCAAGATCATCCGGCGCGAGCCGTCTCATCTCAGTAAGATCAGTATACGTACGGGCAGGCTCGATCTTGTCAGCCAGATATACGATCTTATCAAGCATTGTCGCTCCGCCGCGGCCGGTTGTGTGGTATGTTATCGCGTCCAGTACTTCCTGATCAGTCACACCAAACATCTCCCTGGCAACATAAGCGCCCGCAGGAGAATGAAGTAGTTTCTCGTCAATAAAAAGATCCCCCGACACAGACTGCGCCATGCGGAGCTGTTCATCTATCGGATACTCTTTCGCGCAGTCATGAAGGCATCCTGCGATCAGAGCCTTATCGATATCTGCACCATGTGCATCAGCCAAACGTGCAGACAGAAGACCTACATTAAGAGTATGCAGAAGACGCTTGCCCGAGAGCATCGGATACATTTTCACTGCAGCATCATAGAATAATGCACACGCCTCATCGGAACACCTGTCCAGAATACGCACCGCATTATAGAAGTCATGCGTATTTATAAATTCCTGCGCCGTTTCAGGCAAAGATGAAAAATCCCCATCTGCCTTTATCTCGGATGAAGCCTGATCCACGCCATTCATCTCGAAAGTCGCGATATCGCACCCGAAAATCCCCTTAAGTCTTGCAGCCTGCTCAAGTATATCAGTCTCATCTCCTTTGCGTTTGGCGCAGAGGAGAACTGCATAAGACAGGATCTCGGAAGGCTTGTACCATTTATCAAAATCCGGCAGTATATCAGATCCGCAGAGCCAGAAGAACTGATGACGCTGGGCAGCAAGCTCTCCGGGAACTCCATTCTTCATAAGGAACGGTATAATATATACGTCCCTGGTGATCTCCCTTAAAGTATTGACAGTATAGGAAATCCCCTCAAGTGAGAATTCTATATCACACACATAAACATCATGCTTGAATGTGTCCTTTATAACATCTCTGACCATGTAATATCTGTATGGAGCAGGTGTAAGGGCACGTCCCCGCTTAAAACTGTTATTGACAGTCGGTATGACTATGACCTTATCAACAGCCCCAGACGACAGGGCATCCCTGATCAGTGCAAGATGTCCGTAATGAACCGGATCAAAGGAACCGCCAAAAAGTGCTATTCTCATCCTTCAGACCACATTACTTATTAAGTGTCCTGCCGATATCGGTCCTGAAGTGCATATCCTTGAACGATATCTTCCTGACGCCTTCATAAGCACCATCAATGGCCTCATCAAGTGTATCACCCTCATCATAGACACAGAGCACACGTCCGCCGTTTGTAACGAGCTTACCGTCCTTCAACGCTGTTCCCGCCTGGAATACGAGTTTGCCGCATGTATCGATACCGGTAATCTCATAACCCTTGGCATAAGACTCCGGATATCCGCCGGACGCCATGACGACAACACAGGAACACTTTTTCTTCCATTTAATATCGATCTGATCGAGAGTGCCATCGATAGTTGCATTTATAATGTCGATAAAATCAGTCTCCAGCAAAGGAAGGATCGCCTGAACCTCAGGATCACCGAATCTGCAGTTGTACTCAACAACCTTCGCACCGTCCTTTGTGAGCATAAGGCCAAAATAGATAACGCCTTTGAACGGTCTGCCTTCAGCCTTAAGAGCCTCGACTGTGGGCTGGATGATCGTTCTCTTAATGGTGGCGATATCCTCTTCCGTCAGATCTGCGCCTGGCGTGACAGCACCCATACCGCCTGTATTAAGGCCCTCATCGTGGTCGTATGCACGCTTATGATCTCTTGAAGAGATCATAGGAACAGCGATGTTACCGTCGGAGAAAGCCAGTATAGTAAGTTCCGGACCAACCATGCACTCTTCGATTACAATCGTAGAACCGGCATCGCCGAACTTCTTATCACCCATCATCTGGTGAACGGCTGTCTTTGCCTCCTCAAGAGTCTGGGCAATGATAACGCCCTTACCGAGAGCAAGACCGTCACATTTAAGCACGATCGGCATTTCCTGTGACTCAAGATACTCACAAGCCTTTGTCTCATCATCGAAAAGCTCATACTTAGCCGTAGGAATGCTGTATTTCTTCATGAGTTCTTTGGAAAAGGCTTTGGACGCTTCGATGATCGCCGCTCGCGCAGAGGGGCCGAATGCCCTTATTCCCTTCTCATTAAGCTTATCGACAAGACCAAGGGCAAGAGGATCCTCAGGAGCAACCACTACAAGGTCAAATTTATTGGATACCGCAAAATCCGTGATCTTATCAACTTCTGATGCCTTTATATCAACACAGGTTGCGACAGAAGCGATACCTCCGTTACCGGGGCAGCAGTAAAGTTCATCAACCTTGCCTGTCTGCATAAGCTTCCAGCATATTACATGCTCTCTTCCGCCGCTTCCAACTACCAATACCTTCATGTGATACCTCCAAACAAAAGTAATATGTACAATAACAAAATTATTATACATTAAGACAATGATATTTGTTGTATAATTGCCATCATGAAGAAATTATTATCAGTTACGTTATCTTTATGTCTTTTACTGTCTATTTTCAGCGCATGTCAGACTAAGGAGACAGAGACAACTGAAGGAATTACAGTTCCTTCCTATTCTGAATCCCAGGTTACAGAGGCAACCGTCGAACCGGCCACAGAGACAACAGAGGATCAGACCGGTCACTATCAGTTCAATCCCAAGGTATGTTCCCCTCTGATAAGGGAGATCATGGGAGATGCTATGTGCGATACGTGGTTCAACGTGGTTGATGCGGTGATGGCCGGAGAAGACTCTTTCGAGTGTCCTGATGACAAGACCTGCCAGTGGGTCCTGGGACAGTTCCCGGGCATATGCCTTCCTGTAGTTGAAGGGCTGATCTGGTACGATACTTCAGTAGATCCCGATCATCCTGTTAAGAACGGCCGTGCAAAGCTCGTCTATAATGTTCCACCCGAAGAAGTCAGACAGAAAATCGATGAATTCGGTACGATGATAGAGGGCATTCTCAATGAGAACCTCAGGGATGATTACAATGAGTTCGAGATCTGTCTTGCACTGTACTCATATTTTATGAACACTTACTATTATGACTACGAGACCTACAACGACACGGAGAATTCCCATCTGGATATCCTTACTGCCATGAGAGTATTCAATGATCATACCGGAATATGCTGTGAATTCTCTACAGCCTATTCATACCTGCTGATGCAAGTAGGTATCGATGCTACGACATGTTCCGGTCACAGAGGATATGATCAGGCTTCCCACGAATGGTCTTATGTCCGGCTGGACGGTGTGTGTTATCACATAGATCCCACTTATGCATTATCTGACGAAAGCGGCCACTGGCTGAAGTATTTCCTGATGGATGATGATAAAAGGATCGCTGAGGACGATTACCTTAAGGATTCCTTCTACTATACCTGCAATTACGATCAGGAGAAGAAGCACCCCGAACTTGATGCAAAAGATAAAAGATATGAATACCTATGGGAAATGGAATTCATATCTTTTGATCATAAAACACATACTATTCAGGCCGGCACTTACGATCAGGATTATAATTACACAACCTGTGTACTCAATTACTGATGAAGATCAGCCTCCGTTGAACAGTTTTGCAAGCGGTTTAACTATGGAAGCAAGATCATTGATCGCCTGATTCAGCTGGTCGATATCGATAGAGTTGATCTCATCAAGAGCATCGGAAACAGCCTGTGTATTATCATTAACGATATCATTCACGCCCTCGGTCATAGTATCAATGCCCTCAAGTGTTGTCTGTGCCTGTTCGATCGTAACAGTCGCATTCTCGATCATGACTGTGCAGTTGGTAACAGCCTCATCGATCTTCTTCAGGGACGTAATTGCCACAGGAATAAGTATCGCGAAAGCAACAGCAAAGACCAGAGCAATTGTAAAACCTGATATTGCAGCGGCAAGACCTCTCCTTGCATCCTTCTGCTGAGCCTTGAGCATCTCAACCATCAGTTCATGGTCGGTCATCTCTTCATATTTCTTAGAAGCCATGTCATTCACCTCCTGACAGGAATCAGCCGTTCTTATTGAATATTACTGTCTCACTCTTTCCAGTAGCGATCTCAATGTATTTTACAAAGAGCGATACCTTATTGTCACTGTTAAGATTGTTCCAGACCATCTTCGAGAATACAGCGATATTGTCATCGATCTGTACTTTCTCAGGCTCGCCTGTAAAGCTGGGCAGAGGACTGCCGTCACCCATGTAGGTGTGGATATATCTTCCCTCTCCGTTAACAGGAGCCAGATACTGATAAGTAAAACGCTCACATGAAGCGGGATTGCCGTCATCAGACTTAAGGATGCTCATCTCATAGCTGAACTTGCCGTTAACAACATGCATGATACCGGAGATCCTCGGAGTATAATTCGGTGCATCATCCTCGAATTCTCTGGTTCTCAACGCCTCCTCGAAAGTCTTTCCTGCGCTCATCATCTCGTAGATAGTATCTGTCTGATCGCCGTTAGTTACGATCGTATCCGTTCCGAGCATTCTTACAGGAGAATAGATGATAAGATGCGGATCAGTAAGAAGAGACGGATCAAAAGCCTCAGTCTTGATACCATCGGGGGTCTCTGTGAAAACACGGTTCCTTGAATTTGTACTTCTGCCCATGATGAAGTAAGCTGTAACAGCGTACTCACCATTAGCTGATTTTCCGATAACAATACCTCTGCCGGGGTATGATGTCTGACTCAGAAGATCTGCAAGATTGTTGATGCCCATAGTGTCTGTACCTCCTATTATTAGCACATGCCGTTTAACTGTTAACTATTGCAATGTTGTTCTCGATAGTTACTTTACCGTCAGCAATAAGCCTGATCGCTCTCGGAAGGATCACCTGTTCACACTCCTTCATTATACGCTGCTGAAGGCTCTCCGGAGTATCATCAGGGCGAACATCAACAGCCTTCTGAAGTATGATCGGACCCTCATCATAGTTCTCATTGACAAAATGAACAGTAGCTCCCGAGACCTTGACACCTCTCGCAAGGACAGCCTTATGGGGACGTATTCCATACATTCCTGCACCGCAGAAAGAAGGGATGAGTGCCGGATGGATATTAATGATCCTGTTGGAGTATTCCCTGACTGTTTTGGTCCCGAGAAGTGACAGATATCCTGCCAGCACAATGAGTTCCGCACCTGATTCCTTTACTTTATCGAGCACAGCCTGATCCCAGTCATCCTTATCGGCATAGTCCTTAACACTGACTACACAGGAAGGGATTCCGTTATCCGAAGCCCTTGTGAGTGCGTAAGCGCCATTATTGGATGCCAGCACGAGAACGATCTCAACATCGGCAAGATAACCGCTTTTGATATTATCGATGATCGCCTGGAGATTAGTACCTCCGCCGGATACAAATACTGCGATCTTCATTACTCTTCTCCGCCTTCGTTCTTTCCTGCAAGAAAATCACCGTCAAAGCAAGCAGAACACTGACCGCAGTGTATGCCGCTCAAAGATGCCTTAAGTGAAGGAAGACTGATATATCCGAGTGAATCTGCACCTATCATCTCGCAGATCTCGTCATCAGTCTTTGTGTGCGCAGGAAGATCCTGTACCTTATCGGCATTAACTCCATAACAGCATGCAAATCTTACTTCAGGAGATGCGAGTCTGAGGTGAACTTCTTTCGCGCCGTTATCGCGCATGAACCGGATAATATGCTTTGTTGTAGTACCTCTGACAAGAGAGTCATCAACGATACAGATCCTCTTACCCTTTACAGCACTCTTGAGAACAGAGAATTTCATTCTTACAGCCAGTTCTCTCTGACCCTGAGTACTCTTGATGAATGTTCTTCCGACATATCTGTTCTTCAGAAGTCCCATGCCGTAAGGAACGCCAAGGGAATCTGCATATCCGAGAGCAGCGGCATTGCCTGAGTCCGGAGCTCCGATAACAAGATCACAGTCACAAGGCTTCTCTTTGGCCAGAGCCTGTCCTGCCTTATATCTTGATTCGAAGATCTCAGTTCCGTCGATAATACTGTCAGGTCTTGCTACATACACATACTCGAAGATACAGACATGGCCGTTCTTAACACGGTCAGCATCATCGCTGTAGAATAAAGAAGTAATGCCTTCTTTGGAAATACTGATGATCTCGCCGGGCTCGATATCTCTGATGAACTCAGCATCGATCGCATCAAGCGCACAGGACTCGGAGGACAGGAAATATCTCTCACCCTTCTTACCGAGCACGAGAGGTCTCAATCCATAAGGATCCCTCACACCAATGAGCTTATTGTCTGTCATGAAGATCATGGAATAAACGCCGTTCATCTCCTTCATCATGTTGAGGATGGCGTGTTCGCAGTCATCTGTAGAGATCCTGTTGCGTGAGAAGAGTGACAGGATAAGCTCGGAATCAGTACCTGACTGGAAAATGGCACCGAGGTTCTTGAGCTCATCTCTTATCTTATCGCCGTTAAGTATCACGGAATCACATGCGATGCCGATATTACCGACTCTCGACTTGATAAGAACAGGCTGAATTCCGTCGGTTCCCATTGCCTTGTCCGATCCGCCTCTTGCATGACCGATACCACAGAAGCCGGTCAATGCAGACAAAGTGATCTCGTCGAAAATATCCGACACAAGTCCCATCTGTTTATGTGACAGGAAGGTACCATCATTGTTCACAGCGATACCGGCTGATTCCTGCCCTCTGTGCTGTAATGAGAAAACACCATAATAAAGGTCTTTAGCGACATCAGATGCGCCTGTCCTGTCAAAACTTCCAAATAATCCGCTCATACTTTCTCCTTAAAACCTTACTTCAGATCTCTGAGATTTTTGCCTGTAACCTAGCATCGCGTTCCTCGACCGAGGCTTCCAGGGACTTTTTATATTCAGACAGTTTACCGGATAATTCCTCATCACCCAGCGCCAGTATCTGACATGCAAGAATAGCAGCATTCGAGCCGCCGTCAATAGCTACGGTTGCAACAGGAATGCCCGTAGGCATCTGAACAGTAGCATAAAGTGCGTCAACACCGTTAAGAGCACCGCCCTTACAGGGAACACCGATGACAGGAAGGATGGTATTGGCGGCAAGTACGCCACCCAGATGAGCCGCAAGACCGGCTGCTGCGATTATAACGCCAAAGCCGTTATCTCCGGCACTCCTGGCCAGTTCTATAGCTTTATCGGGAGTCCTGTGTGCAGAAGCTACCCTCGCTTCGAACTCTACGCCAAACTTCTTGAGAAGCTTAAAGCATCCTTCCATGACCGGAAAATCCGAATCAGAACCCATTACAACCAAAACTTTATTATTCATCGAAAAAAACTCCTTACAGATTTATTAGATACACTGTTTACTCGTCCTCCTGAGACCATCCGAGCCTGCTCAGGACCCTGTAGTATCTGCTGCTCCCCCACTCATACGCAACCGGATGAAAATCATTGCCGGATGAGCTTGTCTGACAGTAAGGTATTACATTGAGCTTATAGTTTACACATTTACCGGTGGATTCGTCCATAACAAATTCACATTGTAATATTACAGTATCGGGATCTGATAATCCAAGGTTACCGCCAAAACAGAAATTAGAGATACTGTAGGCTATCCACTTGCCGTTATACTTCTCTATAGGCTGTAATCTGTGGGGATGTCCGCCAATTACAATGTCACAGCCCCGGTCTATCAGCTGATGTCCGAGATAGATCTGTTTTGAGTTGGCCTGATACGTCGCTTCAGTACCCCAGTGGCAAGTGGCAATTATAATATTGCAGCCTGCCTGCTTCAGTTCCTCGATCCGATTATACGCATCGTTCGCATTATCCCAGTCGCAGATACCGAACATTCCGATAAGATAATCACCGACCTTATATGTGGCCGATGTCTTCTGATCACTCCATACTATCCCGTAGGAATCTAGATTATCTTTTGTGTCCTGATAACCGGCCTCATAGAAATCCATCGAATGGTTATTAGCAAGATTGACTGCCTCTATACTTGCATTATTCAGCATCTGCATATTCTCAGGCGCCATCTTGAATACAAACTGCTTTTGCTTATGGCCTGTTCTCGTTGTAACGGCACCCTCAAGATTGGCAATAGTAAGATCGTCAGCGGCGAAAATATCCTTGCAGTTATCAAAGCAATAATCCATATCGCCTTTAACTACATTATTGAAACTTCTCGCAGAATGACCACCCCTGGCATCAGAGCAGAGCGTCAGATCACCGATAAATGTAACAAGAACGGACCGCTTGGGAGGCTCCGTAAGTTCAGTAGTTTCAGTAGTTTCAGCCGCAGTCTCCTCAGAACTTTCAGAAGTCTCTTCTGTCTCCCCGGCAACAGTAATACCCGCTGCCTCCATAAGCTGCTCCTCATTTATGCCGGCTGTCTCTGAAGTCTGCTCATATGAAGTCTCAGGAATAAAGTTTGTACAGCCGTAAGACCACATCATAACTGCGGTCAGCGTGACAATCGCTAATGTTCTCTTATGTTCGGTTCTCATCAGTTCGGATCAGTTCTCTCTTCCAAGCAAAAGATTACGGACAAAGATTCCTGAATTGGAAATAAACTCGTCAGGCCAGTGACCCTGATACTTCTCTTCAACAGTGATTATGTTGGATCTGAATTTCAGAGCGTTGGAAGCTTCGGTGCTAGATCCACCAATAGACCAGTTACACCAGCTTATATTCCTCTCATCAAGGAAATTCATCCATTCCATAGTCTCGTCCTTAAAGATCTGACCTTTGCCGGAATCATTGGTCATACCCCATTCCGTCACGAAAACAGCACATCCGTTATCATTGGCCGTAACCAGCTTATCCCTTAACTCCTGGCCGTGAGATCCCGCATAAAAATGCAGCGTGTACATGATATTGTCACCCTTGACAGGATTCTTGGATGCCTGATCAACATCCTGGCTCCATGTAGGCGTGCCGACAATAATGATATTATCAGGATCATTGGCTCTAATGGCAGCAATTACTTCTTCTGCGTAAGGCTTGATGCAGTTATCCCAGTCAACAGGCTTACTCTCATCATCAAACCTGTTGCCGTTAGGCTCGTTACAGATCTCATAAATGATATTAGGACAATCCTTATACAATGTGGAAAGCCTTGTAAAGAAATCTATTGATTCAGTCTTATACTGATTGGGATCCCCGTCATAAAGAATATGCCAGTCAACTATAACGTAGATACCCTGATCAACACACAGATTCACGTCATTGCATACTTCTGTGAAATACTTATCCGGATCTGATGTATAGTCATCCGAATTGCCTTCAGTAGTCATAGCAAGTCTGAAAACGTTGCACCCCCAGTCCTGAGCCAGTGTCTTGACTGTCTCCTGGTTAAAAAATCCCGTACATGCATTGAGACCTGCAGAACTCATTCCCTTCAATCTGTAAGTCTCGCCGTTGCTGTCAACGATATTAAGGCCGTCAACTTTAAGCTGACCATGAATATCAACAGGTCTCTCTGTTACCTGAGGAGTACTGTAAGGACCGTGCGCAGGTTCTGTCTCCTCTGTTGTAGCCTCTGTCTCCTCAGATGTCTCTGCCGAAGTAACCGGAACAGAGGGCAGTGTCTCTTCAGGAAGCTTCTCCGAACATGAAGCAATAACTCCCAGAGTGATACAAGTGCTGACTAATAAGGCAATAGAGCGGATGCGGAAAACATTGTTCATAATTTTGTCTCACATTATTTTCAATTTTGGTCTGATAGTGTTATTATAAATCAAGTTATTGGAAATCGAGCACATGAATTTAACGAAAAGAAAACTTAAATTGTGCAACCTGACACATTGTGTTCACAATTTGTATACTTTTTGTTAAAAACATTCCTGTTCTAATAATCCTATAATGTAATCATAAATCTATCTATTTATCAGGAGAACTATAAATGGCAAGGATTGACGCTATTAGAGAGAAGATACAGAAGCTTGGGAGGAAGCAGAAGCTTGATGCTCTGATCAAGTACTCCGGTGACAGTGACGAGACTATCAGGACTGAAGCCGCCATAGCTATGGGTATGATCTCTACTTACGAAGCCGGAATGGCACTGATCCCCTTGCTCAGAGACTCTTCCCCGATGGTAAGGGCTGCAGCTGCAACTTCTGCGGCAGACATCAACGCCAAGCATTGCGAAGAATATGTCAAGAAGCTTGCTTTCGCTGATTCCGATCCCAATGTAAGGAATGTTGCCAAGGCCGCATTCGACAGACTCAAGACAAGCGTAGTCTGACAAAGATCTTTGATTATCAATAAAACACCCGGTAAGCTTCGGGTGTTTTTATTTTGCCAATTGTTTTTATTCCGCGGGTACGATCAAGAGACTGAATATACCGTAACAGACACAGTCTCAGGCAGCTGCTGTTCGATTCTGAAATAAACCCTGTTATCCTTAGGCTTTACTGTAACCGGAAGTTCAACAACACCTGTCATATCACCTGTTACAGAAGAATAATCGATAGACACAACGATATCTGATGGGGTCAGATTAGCGATCGTATTCTGTCTTCCAACGATCTTAAGATCTACAGAATCGATAGGATAAGACACATCGATATTCTCAGGCGTATCAACTGAAGAATAAGATATTGGAACTGTAATCGTCTTTGTAACTACAGGATTATTATTAACCTGGATATACATCCAAAGTCCCAGAGAGAACAGAAAAGCAAGAAGTATAAATACAAATCTCTCAAGAGCGCTTATCTTCTGTGAATTGAATGTCTCCTCAGCGATCCTTGTCTTCAGGCTTATCCTTACAGGTTCCGCACCCTGTGACTCGGTAACCGTCTCGTGCTTGGATTCCTTTAACGATTCGGAAACGGAAGTAACATGATCGGAAGAAGCAGGAACAGTATCATCTTCACTGATTGCAGCAACCGGGCCGACATTGGCAGGAGCCTGTCTGACCTTGATGTTGCGGTGCTTTCTGAATTTGCTTATTACCTTGACGATACCCTTCTTCTCATGCTCATATTCACCGATACCGAGCAGATAAGAGAGGTTAGCTTCCAACTCCTTCTCATCTGCCATCTCGAACAGCATGCCGTTGACTGCAATGGAACACTTTCCGCGCTCCTCGGAAACAACAACAGCTATAGTATCACCCATCTCACTGGCACCTACTGCCGCTCTGTGTCTTGTTCCGCTTCTCTCAAGCGAATGCATCGTTACAGAAAGAGGAACATGACATCTTGCAGCAACGATCCTTCCGTCACGGATGAGAAGTCCGCCGTCGTGCATAGGCGAACCCTTGTAGAATATGGACTGAAGGACTGAATTGGTTACAGTTGAATCAAATCTGACAACATTCTCCTGGTTGAGCAGTTCATCAAGCTTGGTATTACGTTCTATCAGGATGAGAGCACCTGTATATGTCTTGCACATCTCTTTACATGCATAACAGATCTCATGCACGAGAGATGCAATGATCTTATCCTCATCCTTATTGTTATTGTTACCGAAGAACTCCTTGATCGAACCCGACGACCGGAGACCAAGATTCTCGAGAACTCTTCTGAATTCAGGCTGGAACAGGATAATAAAAAAGAATGCGATAACATACAAAAGCCTGTTGAACAGGAATCCCACCATCTGGAATCCCAATATGGAACACAGCGCTACAAAAACGAGTATAAGCACAATTCCCTTTACGAGCTGCCATGCTCTTGTCTGTCTGAGGAAAAGCATCATCCAGTAGAAAAGGAATGTAACAAATGCAATATCCAGAACATACCTGATAATATCAAGCGGTCCTCCGAAGAACAGATAGCCATCCCCCAAACTCTTTACGAGCTCGCGGAAGAATTCAACGATCATGGTAAATATTGAATCCTGGCCCATTGCTGTCCTCCAAACATATATATATCGATTATATCATTCATAACATGACCGCACAAACTCAAAGTCAGTGTATATTGAGGCATCCGAGCCGCTTCAGCGGATTACTGCACATTGCCTTAATCACTTTATCTTCAGGGATACCTGCTGCTGTAAGGACATTATATTCTTCAGTCATATCAGTAACTGAACCTGCAAGATTACCTCCGGGTCCGTAGTATGTCCTGCCGCCTTTACAGATAACTTTAACATCACCGAGATAGTATTCCCCGTCAGGCATTCCCGCGCCTCTCATTGAATCAGAAATAACTATTATCTTATCCTCATCGAAAGAATTGAATATAAGTCTCAGAACCGGTGCCTGAACGTGGATGCCGTCACAGATGACCTCAACATAGATACCACGGTCCATCGCCGCACAGAATACACCGGGTGCACGCTTGTCAACAGGAGGCATCGCATTTAGAAGATGCGTAACAGATGTCACACCTGCATCAATAGCTTCAACGGCTGTATCATAATCACAGTTGGTATGAGCGATCGACAGAACATATCTGCCGGAATATTTTCTTATAAATCCGATACTTCCCGGCAATTCGGGAGCAATATCAATGATCTTCAGCAATCCCGGGAAACGGTTCTCTAATTCATCGATAAGATCCGATCCATCCTCAGGTGTCTCCAGATGATCCAGTCCCTGAACGCCCGACCGCTCCGGTGACAGAAACGGACCTTCGAGATGAATACCGAGTATTCGTGCAAATGGCTGTTCCCTGTCTCCGTTCTCCAGTTCATCTTTTGCATTCATAACGGCATCAAATGCCTTGAACACATTATCCCTGCTGATCGTCATTGTCGTCGGACAGAAAGCGGCAACTCCGCATGCAGCCAGACCTTCGGCCATGCTGATGATACCGTTCTTATTCCCGTCAGAAGTATCGAATCCTCCAAAACCGTGAATATGAGTATCGACAAAACCCGGGGTCATGTATTATCCGCCTCCTTATCCTGCTCAAGCGCCTCCATATACTGAGTATAGGTCAGAGCAGAATCCGAGCCTTTGGTGCACGTCCCGAGTATAACGAACGCGACATTATTGATCCTTGTGGTGAGAAGATCTGATTCCTCTGTAACGAGTATACTGTCAAGTGTCTCTGTACTGTCGAGGAATGTTCCCCTGATCATGCCGTCAAAATCCTGAAGGTCGAGATTCTTTGTATCGTGCATCTCTTCTATGGTCTTGAAATTATAGTCGAAACTGTCAAAGAACACGACCGGGATGAGAGCATTGTCAAAAGGCAGATAGTCGGACTTGTTTGCAGACACTTCACAGTAGATATCGTTCTGCCCGTCCCCATTGAGATCTGTTGATATCCTGGACTCGTTGTAAAGCAGATTAAATCCATTGATCGACAATAGAGAATTCTCGTAAGCAATATCATACGACTGATATAGTTTACGTCGCATTGCATATTTCCTGCCGGGCTGTAATGAATTATAGCCGCTGGAAGCATATATCTTATCACCTGCATATATGCTGTCTATACAGAACATCACTTCCAGCTTGGATCTGACATCAGGTGTCAGGGCATTCCAGAAAGCATTAGCACCGGCAAAATCGTCACCGGATGCACCGAACGCGACAAATATGACATTAAACCCAATATTGTTGTAGTTTTTTATCTCTTTCGCGCAAGTGAGAAGCGCACCGATGCCTGACGCATTGTCATTTATACCGTCATATGAGTAGTCTGTATAATCATCTCCGGCAGCTTCCCTCTGCTCTGCATTGTACTGGTCAAGTTCCTCTTTGGAATACTTAGTATCATAATGAGCACCGATAACTACATACCTCTCTGTAGGTATGTATTCACCGGTATCATTATTCTTGCTGTAGAAACCTGAACCATTGTATATAGCTACATAATTATTGGATGTTCCGCCGTCAGCGCCCGTAAAGGGCTGTACCTGGACATCATAACCAAGTTCGGTAAGTTCATCCTTGATCTTAGTTCCGGCAAGCTTCTCCTGTGTGCTGTAGGCCTTACGGTACGGACAATCCTTAGCAATGGCTCTGGCCAGGTCCGAACCGTATGTGCCAAAATCGGCAGGAACCTTATCTTCCTTATCACCGCTGCACCCGACGAACATTGTCAGGCATATAGACAAAACCAACAATACAGATACTATTCTGCGCATATTATTCCTATTCTCTTCTTCTGAATATCTATTGCATCGTCACAAGTGACTTCCCTAAGTACCCATTTGCCGACGTCAAGATCGACAGTCTCGACAACATCGCCTCTGTGCATCCTGATATTCTCTTCAAGTTTCTTGATTATCATCTTACTCTGGACTCCCTGAAGCTGCAGAGGAAGACCTAACCTATTATACAGTACTTTCATCGGATCACGGTATTTTACAGGAACAGCGGCATAGATACTGAGTGCGAGAGCTTCTCCTTCAGAATAATTCATGAATCTGAAATAACCCTCTATCGCATCAGCCAGCTCTTTGCCAAGCGTAAGAAGCTTGTGGTTCTTGGCCTCGATTGCAGATCTTGTCTCATACACACGGCCAAGAAATGCTCTGAGATCAGATGTATCAAGGAGTTCTTTCAACAAGGTAGGATCCTGAAGCACAGCATACCTGATAACTGAAGCATATCCGTTTGTCCTGACCTTCTGCGGCACCGTAGTCAGGAATTCGGGATCGGCAAATATCACTTCAGGCTCTGATTTCCCTGCGATCATATTCTTATGACTTCCGGCATTGAGCAACGCATACGGAGAGACACTGCCCTCGGCCATGGCATTTAGCGTAGTTGGAACAAGGATTAGACTGATCTTATATGAATATATACCACAGGCAAAGCTTGCAACATCAATAACCCCGCCGCCGCCAAGAGCGATGACCCAGTCCCCGTCTCCAAGATCAAAATCCACAAGAGATCTGATAACTTCACTGGCGGAAGACAGGTTTTTATATGCATTGCCCGCTTCGACGATAGTAAGTTCCGGTCTTATGCCTTTATCGAGGAACTGCTTCTCAAATCTGGAATAATAGTAACCGCCGACATTACGGTCAGATATCACAAGGATACGCATGCTGCCGAGATCCCTGGCGCCCGCATGCTCCTCAATATATGTCCTTACAAAATCGAAAGCAACAGATGCACCGCAATAGCAATCAACACCTCTGCCGACGGATATCCTGTCCAAAACAATTCCTCCATAAAAAATAATAAAAATAATCAACTTTTAGTATTATAATACAGTTTGACACTTTTTCAGGAGAGTTTTTTTATGAAGATAAGAACAAGATTTGCCCCAAGTCCTACCGGGTTCATGCACGTAGGCAACTTAAGGACAGCTCTGTATGAGTATCTGGTCGCCAAGCACGAAGACGGAACCTTTGTACTCCGCATAGAGGATACTGACCAGGAACGTTATGTTGAAGGCGCCACTGACGTTATCTATGACACATTAAGGATAGCCGGCCTCATTCATGACGAAGGACCTGATATAGGCGGAGATTACGGTCCGTATGTACAGAGCGAGAGACTGTCCCTGTATAAACCCTACGCAGAGGAACTTGTTAAGAAAGGCTGTGCCTACTACTGTTTCTGCACCAAAGAGAGACTTGAACAGCTCCATGAATCAGGTGCAGTTGGCTATGACCGTCACTGCAGGAACCTGTCAGAGCAGGAGATAGCAGACAACCTGGCAAAAGGTATGCCCTATGTAATACGCCAGAAGATGCCGGTTGAGGGCGAATCCACATATAACGACCTTGTTTACGGCGACATAACCGTCCCCTACGAGGATCTTGACGATCAGATCCTTCTCAAGGCTGACGGATTCCCTACATATAACTTCGCTAATGTAATAGATGATCATACAATGGGCATTACGCACGTTGTCAGGGGCTCTGAATACCTGTCATCCACACCCAAGTACAATGCTCTGTACAGTGATTTCGGCTGGGATATTCCTACATATATCCATCTGCCGCTCATTATGGGAAAAACTGTCAACGAAGACGGAACAGAGACGATCTCCAAGCTGTCAAAACGCCACGGTTCCACAGGATTCATGGATCTGATCAACGAGGGTTTCCTCCCTGAAGCGATAATCAACTATATCGCACTGCTTGGATGGGCACCTTCTGACAATCAGGAAATATTCACTCTGGATGAACTGATAAAGGCTTTCGATATACACGGCATATCAAAATCCCCCAGTGTTTTTGACTACGATAAGCTGGAGTGGGTCAACGCCGAGCACATCAAGAGAATGACCGCTGAGGAGTTTACCGCTCACGCAAAGCCCTATTACGACAAGTACAATATCTCCGAAGACAAGTACATTCTGCTGGACGAGATCCTTAAGCCAAGGATCACAAGGTTTACACAGCTTGACGAGAAGCTGGGATTTCTGGGCAGTCTTGCAGACTATGCAATTGAGCTGTTTGAGCACAAGAAGAGCAAATCCACCATCGAGACTTCAAAGGCTATGCTCGAAGATGCTATCCCTCTTCTCGAGAACGTAGATTGGGACAGAGATTCGATCACCGATGCTTTGAAGAAATATGCCGAGGAGCATGAGATAAAGAATTCAGTGATCATGTGGCCGGTAAGGATCGCTGCAGCAGGCGTTGCTGTAACTCCCGGCGGATGTGCAGAGGTACTTATACTGCTTGGCAGAGAAGAATCGCTTCGCAGGATCAGGATAGGACTTAACAAATTAAAGGAGCTTTGATCAATATGGCAGAAAGCAAGCATTTTATTCACGAGATCATCGACGAGGAACTGAAGGAAGGCGGAAGATGTTACGGAAAGACCGTACATACAAGATTTCCGCCCGAACCTAACGGCTACCTTCACATTGGCCACGCGAAAGCGCTGGAGATCGACTTCGGCACCGCTGAGCTTTACGGAGGACTTTGCAATCTCCGTATGGATGACACCAATCCAACAAAAGAAGATGAGGAATTCGTAGAAGCCATCAAAGAAGACATCAAGTGGCTGGGGCATGACTGGGGTGACAGATTCTACTACGCATCTGATTACTTTGAACAGATGTATGGCTACGCAATTGAGCTGATCGAGAAAGGTCTTGCTTATGTATGCGAGCTCACTCCCGAGCAGATGAAAGAGATGCGCGGTGATACGCAGACACCTGCACAGAGCCCCTACAGGGACAGACCCATTGAGGAAAGCCTCGACCTTTTTAAGCGCATGCGCGCAGGTGAGTTTGAAGACGGAAAGATGACACTTCGTGCCAGGATCGATCTTGCTTCAGGTAACTTTAATATGAGAGATCCCGTAATCTACAGGATCAACCGTCTCCCCCACCACCGTCAGGGAACAAAATGGGTCATCTATCCTATGTATGACTTTGCACATCCTATAGAGGATGCTCTGGAAGGTATCACTCACTCCCTGTGCTCCCTTGAATTTGAGGCTCACAGACCGCTTTATGACTGGGTCGTAAACAACATATCCGTCGAGTGCAAACCGCGTCAGATCGAATTTGCACGTCTCGGTATAACAAATACGGTTCTCAGCAAACGCAAACTCAGAAATCTTATCGAGAGCGGATATGTTACCGGATGGGATGATCCCAGAATGCCAACACTCTGCGGTCTTAGACGCCGCGGTTATACACCTGCTGCTATACGCGCTTTCCACGAGCGTAATGGTGTATCCAAAGTTAATTCACTCGTAGACTTTGCTTTCCTTGAGTATTGTCTGAGAGAAGATCTCAACAAGACAGCCAAGCGTGCTATGGCAGTTATCCATCCCGTTAAGCTTATTATCGACAACTACCCCGCAGACATGACTGAGGAATTTACTGTCGAGAACAATCCCGAGAATCCTGATGACGGTGTAAGAACAGTGTCCTTCTCACGCGAACTCTGGATCGAAGCCGAGGACTTCATGGAAGTTCCTGAGAAGAAGTATTTCCGCCTATTCCCCGGCAACGAAGTCCGTCTGAAATCAGCGTATATAGTTAAGTGTACCGGATGCGACAGAGATCCTGATGGCAATGTCACCGCAGTTCACTGTGAATACGATACTGAGAGCCGTGGCGGCAACCCGGCTGACGGACGTAAGATCAAGTCAACTATCCACTGGGTTGATTCAAGAACATGTGTCGATGCAGAGATAAGGCTCTACGACAAGCTCTTTACTACTGAGCAGCCTGACCTTGCGGACTGCAATTATCTCGATTTCATTAACCCTGATTCACTTACTGTTGTTGAGGGAGCAAAGGTCGAAGCATCACTTGCAGATACAAAGCCGGCTGACAGGTTCCAGTTCCTGCGAGTCGGATATTTCTGCGCCGACAATAAGGATTCCGTACCCGGTCATCTTGTATTCAACAGGGCAGTATCCCTTAAGGACAGTTACAGGCCTGAGCAGTAAAAATAATATAATGCTATAATCAAAACATATATTTATTGGAGGTTCTATTATGTGGACAAGAGAACAACTTAAGAACAATGCCAAGGAAGTGCTCAGGAATTCTTACTGGTGGGCATTCCTTATCTGCTTTGTATTCACCATCATTGCGGGAGTAGGATCAGGCAGCAGCAACGTTTCGTCAAGACTGTCAAAGATAAGCAACGATACGGGAAGAGTTACACAGCACATTATCGATGTAGATGACCTGGAAAATGCTGATAATCTGTCAAGACAGGAGAAGGAGCAGCTTCAGGAGTACATCGATTCGATCTTCAATCCTACTTCTATCGCACTGGGTTTTGCAGGTCTCCTGATCAGCCTGGTAATCTCGATCTTCAAAGCAGCTTACAATATCTTTGTAACTAATCCGCTCACCGTCGGCTACAACTACTACTTTATGCAGCAACGGGAAGGCAGTATAGACTTCAAGAATCTCTTCTCCGGCTTTATGGGCGGCAAATATATGTCCAGAGTAAAGGTAATGTTCTTCCATTCACTCTATATCTTCTTATGGTCATTACTCTTTGTTGTACCCGGCATTATCAAGAGTTATTCATATTATATGGTTCCCTACATCCTTGCCGACAACCCTGATATCTCCAAGGACAGGGCTTTCGAGATAAGCATGAAGACAATGGACGGCGAGAAATTCGATCTCTTTGTCCTGCAGCTCTCCTTCATTGGATGGCAGCTCCTTGGTCTCCTGTGCTGCTGTGTAGGTATCTATTTTGTAAATCCTTACGTGCAGGCAACAATGTGCGAATTCTACCTGGTAATGAGACAGAAAGCCATCACAAGCGGTATCGCTTCACCCAGTGATTTTAATCTGCCCGCAAACATCTAAACTGAATCGATCGGAGGTACTTTACTATGTTTGAATTTGAGAAACTATGCCACACATATGAGAACATGACATATGAACAGAGACGCGATGAGTTGTCCGAGCTGTCCAAAAACATCATACCCGCACTGATGCTCCTTCCAAACGGACTTGAAGCATTCAAGATCCTGGTCCGTGCCGCATGTGCTGCTGATGGTGAACTTCAGGCATCCGAATATACACTCGTTGCGGCTGCAACCGGTCTCGACATCGGATATGAGAATGCTGAGAATATAGTTAAGAACACAGATCCCAAAGCCTTGAAGGAACTTGCTGATATCATCGTTGACGTATTCGGCAGCCTCGACCTTAATATCAAGGCTGATATGGTATCGTTCATGCTCTGTATCGTCTCTGCTGATAACAGGATCACACTCAGAGAGAGCATGTTCATCCAGAAACTACTCAAATAATCATTGATCTCACGCCCCCTTGTTTCCTGTAACAAGGGGGCTTATTAATCTTATGCAGCCGAAATACAGAATACTCTCGGGAAGCGTTCTTAAGACGATTGCTTTGGTATGTATGATTATCGATCATATCGGTGCTCATATAATGCCATATCTTTCATTTGCCGTAACACCTTTATTTTCTGTCGGCTCAACGAAAATAACTCTATATCTTATAATGCGCCTGATCGGAAGGATAGCCTTCCCCATCTACTGTTTTTTGCTGACCGAAGGATACCGCCATACCCATGACAGGAAAAAGTATGGCATTAATCTGTTCCTGTTCGCTCTTGTATCCGAGATACCATGGAATCTTGTTCACGGCGGTACTCTTCTGTATCAGAGTCAGAATGTCTTCTTCACTCTATGGCTCGGTTTTATTGCCATCTGTTTTTATGAGAACTACAAGGATGACTTTCTAAAGCTATCCTTATCGATGGTACTGCTTTTTATCGTATCGTTCCTCCTAAAGGCTGATTATGGCTTAAAAGGAGTTGCACTCATCCTTCTCATTCATGTACTCAGGAGCAGACCTGTTATTCAGGCATTTATCGGAAGTGCGCTTCTGAATTACCCGTTTGCGGCCGTTTTTGCTTTTATACCGATCAACATGTATAACGGCAAAAGAGGCTTCATCAGAAACAAGGTCACCAAGTATATCTACTATCTGATATATCCCGTTCACCTGTTAGTTATCTGGATTATAGTAACCAAGTATTTCAAATAAACAAATGAATAAACAGACCGCCCTCGCGAGCGGTCCGTATCATTTTCTAAAAAGGTACAAAACCCTTTATCAGTTTCTTCCCTTCTTCCTGTCCTTGCGCGGGGTTGCGGGTGTAACGCCCTTTGCTGCAAGAGCTTCCGGCTGCTGAGCCTTCTTCTCAAGATCAGAGGCATCAGCAACGAGCTTTCCGTCATTAACGATAAGATTTGTGGTGATTCCGAAGAGAAGAGCAACAGCAAGAGATGTAACTGTAAGAATAGGTGTACCGGTCAGCTCGTTGATTCCGAACTGAAGAGTAAGTCCGCCGATACCCGTAACAAGAATACCTGATACGATGAACAGATTCTTATTGTTGTTAAGATCTACCTTTCTGAGCATCTGAAGACCGGATACGGCGATGAATCCGTAAAGAGCAACACAGGCACCACCCATTACGCACTTGGGGATTGAATTGATCAAAGCTACAAAAGGTGTAAAGAATGACAATACCATACATCCAAGAGATGCACATGCTATAGTAACTATAGAAGCATTACCTGTAATAGCAACGCATCCGATGGACTCACCGTATGTGGTATTGGCAGCACCGCCGAATATGGAACCGACAATGGATCCTACACCGTCTCCAAGAAGAGTGTTGTCGAGTCCGGGATCAGTAATAAGATCTTTATTGATGATATTACCAAGGTTCTTATGGTCGGCGATATGCTGCGCCAGTTCAACTACTCCGATAGGCACATAGATCAGTGCAATACTTCCGATATCAACAAGTGACAGAGTCTTCCATCCCTGCTCCTGTATAGCTTTGAAGAAGAAGAAATCAGGAACTTTAACGAAAGACTGAACCGTAATCGGATCGAAAGCCTGCTTGAATGAATCAAAGCTCATGATCTTCATTCCCTCGATATCAGCACCATTTCCGATAAGAGTGATGGCAAGTGCGATACCGTAACCTGCAGCGATACCAATGATAAATGGAATGAGCTTGATATTCTCTGAACCTTTTACAGCTGCGATAACGATAGCGAAGAATGTTACAGCACCGACAAGTATCGTTACGAGACTGTAGTCAGCATCTGTTCCGCCATTTGTTGTCATCCAGCCTGTCGCAGTGCCTGACAGTGACAGACCAATGAGTGTAACGATGGGGCCAATAATGACAGCAGGCATCAGCTTATTGACCCAGCCTGATCCGGCCGCCTTGACAATAAGACCGATAACGACATATACAAGACCGGCAAAGAATACACCGATAAGTATCCCGAGATATCCGAAGTTCAGACCGATCGACGCAAAATAGGCACCAAGGAATGTAAAGGAACTTCCAAGGAATACAGGACTCTTTTTCTTAGTAAAGAAGATGTACACCAAAGTTCCGCAGCCTGCGCCGAACAAGGCGGCAGCGGGATCCGCCTCAAGTCCGTAGGATGTAACGAGCATCGGAACAAGAAGCGTAGCCGCCATGATGGCGATCATCTGCTGGAAAGCAAAAACGATAGTCTTGTTAAATTCAGGCTTATCGTTTACATCGTAAACAAGTTTCATTTAAGACCCTCCCTCTTAAATCTACGATCCTTACTGCGGCTTATAGCTTACAGTTCCGCAGACTCTGTCGCCTGCATCTCCTGCAGCATCTACGATGTAGCCGTGTGAATTCAGCGGTAATGTTGAATGATATGCTGCATAGATCGGAACCTCCGGATGACGTGAAGCAACAAATTCAATGCCCTGATCATTTGCAAAGATACACATGAACTTGATCCTCTTGCAGCCGGCTTCTTTGAGAAGAGTGATGGCAGCATCTGCACTTACACCTGTCGCGAAAGCAGGGTCAACGATGATAACCTCTCCCTGAGCCACATCAACAGGCATCTTGAAATAATACTGAACAGGCTTCAGTGTCTCCTCATCTCTGTAAAGGCCAACATGACCAACCTTAGCTGTAGGAAGAAGACTCCTTAAGCCGTCAACCATACCAAGACCGGCACGAAGAATAGGCACGATAGTAAAATCCTCCGCCAGAACAGGAGACTCAAACCTGGAAAGAGGTGCCTGGATCTCGACCATTTTTGTCGGAAGATCTTTGAGCACCTCATAACCCATAAGCATTGTGATCTCGCTGACGATCTCACAGAACTCCTTTGAACCGGTGTTTACATCACACAGATGCGTAACCTTGTGCCTGATCAAAGGGTGATTGAATACAGTAACGTTCTGCATGTACTTACTGTCCATAAGCTTCACCTCTCAAATATAGATTTGTAATTGCACATTAGAAAAATTATAATAAAAAAAACAGATTTAATAAATAGGCATTGTAAAATAAAAGTAATTATTTTCGAGAGGTATACTATGGCGAAGATACTGGTCAGCGCATGTCTTCTTGGCGTGGAATGCAGATATAAGGGCGACGGATGCCCCTGTAAAAATGTCATTGATCTTAAAGATGACAATGAACTTATTCCCGTCTGTCCTGAACAGGCAGGCGGACTGCCGACTCCCAGGACTCCGTCAGAACGCGTAGGAGATAAAGTGATCATGCGTGACGGAACAGATGTTACGGAACAGTATAAAAAAGGCGCCGGGACGGCTCTGTATCTTGCTAAGGAATTTGGAGTCGATTACGCTATTCTCAAGGCCAACAGTCCATCATGCGGCAAAGGGATGATCTATGACGGTACATTCACGGGAAATAAATGCGCAGGCAACGGCGTAACAGCTGAACTCCTGATCGCAAACGGCATACCTGTCTATACTGAAGACGAGATCAGCCAAGTCTCCTCCTGATGATATCTTCCGAAGCCAGAGAGTATCCGAAGAATCCGATCTTCTCACCCAGCAGGAAATACTCGCCATGGTTGTAAGCGACAAGTTTTGCCTTATCAAGACAAAGCCGTCCGTTATCATCCATAAGATACGAATCTGCGGTAATCCCGACGATCTCAGCTATATACATATCATGTGAACCGAGCTCCTGCCTGCTTACGACTTTACATGACAGACTGACAGGCGATTCTTTGATAGCCACAGCATAATCCAGGCCTTTCGCCTTGACCGGGGTAAGACCGCATGTCCTGAACTTATCCTCGTCCCTTCCCGACCTGACACCGCATCTGTCACACGGCTTTGCCAGGGATTTGTTAACCAGATTGATAACAAACTCACCGGTCTCATCAACATAATCGTGGGTAAGCCTTGAACTGCGCAATGATATCGATACCATCGGAGGTTCGGAATTGACCGTTCCGGCCCAGGCTACAGTACAGATATTATTCTCCCCGTTTTTATTGGAAGTGGATATCATAACAGCCGGTACAGGATTGAGGAGTGTCGAGATCCCGATGTCTGTCTTGTCATGCTTTGCCATATCGTCACCTTACACGAGCGATGTCACATATGAGAATGCTTCCAGTGTCAGAAGGAAATCCTGCACTTCAACGCCTGCTGCAAATCCTGCGATCTTCCCGTCCTTACCAATGATCCTGTGACATGGTATCAAGAGCATCATCGGATTATCGGAACAGGCATTGCCGACAGCTCTTGTAAGATTCTTTGCTTTAATCCTGTCACCTCCGGATATCTCCATGGCAATATCCTCATAACTGGCAACATTGCCGTATCCTACACCGGCAACCGTACTCCAGACCTTCCTCTGGAAATCCGTACCGTACGGGAGTCTGTAATTAAAGTCAAACCTTGACAGAGTCTTTGAGAAATAATTGGATATCTGAACATATGCCTTTGCAACTTCCCCCGGCAGTATATCAATATCATCCTGACTCATCTCATATAAAGATCTGTCGTTGATAAGGACACCATCTCCATCTACGAGCCTCAACTGTCTTGCCACATTAAGAACAAAACCCTCATGTAGCTTTGAACCAAACCTGTGAAGCTTAACGCCGGTCACATACTGACTGTCTCCGGTCACAACAGCCACCCCCTGCGCGAAAGGAACAAAACAGCAATTATAAGCTCTGTAATCGGCCGACAGCAGTCTGAACAGTCCGGCATCCTCATAGAGTCCCCCGCTCATGATCTCGTCCGCCAGGATCGCCTCCTGAACATAGCCAAGACTGAGAAGGCATTCCTCCAGATAAGCCTCTTTGCCCGACAGTGTAACAGTGATCTTGTGATATCCTTCCCGGATCAGCGCGTGCTCTGTCGCCTTGGCAACAACAGCCGCCTTCATATCCTTATCCGTCCCCTGCGCGAAAACATAATCCAGATGCACACGGCAGCGCTTCCTGTCCATATGGTGCATCTTTACCATCGACAGAAGCACATCTTCATCAGACACGGTAAACACACTGATCTGCGGGAATTCTGCAAAAGTCCTTATCTCCTGCTCGATAAGACTGAGCGATCCGCTCATGAGGCCGGCCTGTCTTAGCCTTTTTGCATCATTTATCCTGATCTTATCGATTCTGACCATAGCAAGCACCCGCATCGAATTCCCCGCCGTCGTAAGAAGCCAGATAATCCATTACGGAAGAATATACAGGCTCATCGATATTCGGACAATATACAGCATTATCAAGTGACTGATAGTAGAACTGTGCCGCCTGACCGAACAGTTCATCAGATATGATCATATTCCACACATCAGAAGACTTAACAGAAGGCAAAAATCCTGTTTTGGGTTCAAGCCTCTCCGTAAGCATTCTTGCATCACTGTCAAGTGCCATGAAAGAAGCAAAATCAGAGGCAAAATCCTTATGTGACGAATGGATATTGACGCACAAAGAATATAAAGTCGTCATAGGAACAACAGAAGAATTCTCATCATTAAGCGGGAATGCAACAAGATACAGTTCGCCGGGATAGTAATCACTCCAGCTCTCGATCTCGGAAGAGGAAACAGTCCATAAACCGCTGTGTCTGGAGAACACGGGATTTGCTCCGTCAGAATCATAGTTAGCCGTAAGCTCTGCATCATAAAGCTCATTAACGTATTTGAGCGTATTACTGATTATATTGAGCGCGGAATCAGAGTCTTTCCTGTATTCCTCATTGACCATAAATGAGAGTGCACTGTCACCGGCAAACGAGGAATTGATATACGGTACCATATCATACCCGGAGGAAAGCGGCACCACGTCAAATTCATCTTTGATCAGTTCCAGATACTCCCTGAACCTTACAGTTGTATTCTTGAACGGAAGCTTGCCGGAAGACGGGATATGATCGGAATTGCCTGCAAGCAGCATTACTGTGGAATAATACGGAATACCATACAGCGTACCGTTGACCACATCATGTGATGCCGCGGTAAGGAAGACCTTACCGGCTCCGACAGATGAAGAGGCACTGTCATAACCGTTGAGGGGCTCCACAACACTGTTGTTAATCATGCTGGTCAACTGACCTGTGAGGAAAACATCAGGAGCGATCCCCGCGCTGTCCCAGACATTGATATTGTCAACAGATGCACCCTCATTAGAGGTGAGCAAGGAAGTTATTACAAAATCCGTATCAATACCGTCAAGGTAATCCAAAGCGACCGTGGAACCGGTATTATCACCCATAAGGCCGTTCTGCTTGCAATAATACAGCTTGGCAAGATATTGTATCGTGCTGTCGTTATATGGGGATGCAACGATTATCTGTACAACCTCATCCCCGTTGTCATCAGGTGCAGCAGACGGTTCTGAAGTCGCTTCCGGCGAGGTAGATTCAGGGTAACTGACATCAGGGAATTCCTCACCAGTCTGCCGGCATGCGGAACATACAAATGCGAACAGCATAATGACAGATAACAAGATACTTGCAGATCTGATCCCCTGAATCCTCACGCTAACTACTCCACTAGTAAGATTTCATGTCCTGATTATATCATTACTTGACATAAACCATCATAAAAAGTAAAATTTGTAAGTCCAAATGCCAATGTGGCTCAGGGGTAGAGCAATTCACTCGTAATGAATAGGTCGTGGGTTCGATTCCCACCATTGGCTCCAATAGATACATTACTCAGGTGAAATGGGGACTGTCCCCTTTTCACCTTTTTTTATCAGGCCGGTAAGCCACTTAAACAGCTTCATCACCACAATGCCCATCAGTTCATTGCGGTGGACAGATATCAGATCAAGATCACTGTTCCTTACGCTGTTCATTATTACCTTATCATCCTGTTAAACGCGCTGATGATCGCCCTGACAGACGACTTTGTGACGGAGCTTGAGACTCCTGCTCCGAGATAGACTTTGCCGTCGTTGTGATTCTTCAGTTCAATGTACGTGATAGCAGCAGAATCCGAACCGGACTTCATAGCATGCTCGCTGTACATTGCGATGGATATGGGAACACCGGCAAGTGTGGCAAATGCTTTCGTGAAGGCGTCGAGAAGACCGTTACCTTCAGCAGAGATCTCATGGGATTCACCGTTGAATGAGATCACGGCATCAACGCGGCTGGATTTATCACTTAACGCGTGCTCGGCGAAAGACTCAAGACAGTAAGGCGTCATGACATTGATGTAGTAGTCATCAAAGAGGTCAAACACCTGCTGCGGCAGAAGTTCCGTCTCCTTATGATCGGTCTCTCGCTTAATAATCGAGATAAATTCACGCTGGAAGGATCTTGGCAGTATAACACCGTAATACTGCTCGAGAACGTAGGCCACGCCGCCTCTTCCGGACTGTGCATTAATCCTGATGATGGGCTCGTAGTCCCTTCCGACATCCGCCGGATCGATAGGAAGATACGGAACCTGCCAAATATCGGAATGTGTCTCTTCCATCCTCTTTTTGCCCTTGTTGATGGCATCCTGATGAGATCCGGAGAACGCGGTAAAAACGAGTTTGCCGGACCATGGATGACGCGGCTCCACTCTCATACCCGTACAGTCTTCATAAACGTCTATACACTCATTCATGTCAGAGAAATCCAGACACGGATCAACACCCTGCATCATCATATTTATAGCCAGTGTTATGATATCAACATTACCGGTACGCTCGCCGTTGCCGAACAGCGTCCCCTCTACCCTGTCCGCTCCTGCAAGCAGACCCAGTTCAGATGCAGCAACACCCGTTCCCCTGTCATTGTGCGTGTGAAGAGATACTATTATGGAATCCCGCCGCTTTGTATTCCTGCAGAAATACTCGATCATGTCCGCATACACATTGGGCAGTGTGTATTCCACTGTCTCGGGCAGGTTGATAATGACCTTCTTCTCAGGCGTCGGCTGCCATACATCGAGGACTGCATCACATATCTCCACTGCGAAATCAGGCTCCGTAGATGAATAACTCTCCGGAGAATACTCGAGGATCCAGTTTGTATCGCTCTCGTCAGTGCTGATGTAATCCAGGATCATCCTCGCACCGTCAACAGCAAGTTCTACACACTCCTTCTTATCGAAATTAAAAACCACATCTCTCTGGAGTGCCGACGTGGAATTATAAAGATGTACGACAACATTGGGCGCACCGTAAACGGCCTCCATCGTCTTGTCGATAATATGAGCGCGGGACTGGGTGAGGACCTGTATCGCCACGTCAGACGGGATCAGATCATTCTCGATAAGATATCTGCAGAAATTGTAATCAGTCTCGGAAGCCGCAGGAAAACCTATCTCGATCTCCTTAAAACCGCACCTGATAAGGAACTGGAAGAACCTGACCTTCTGTTCAAGGTTCATAGGAACCTCGAGGGCCTGATTACCGTCTCTCAGATCGACCGAACACCAGACGGGCGCCTTATCGATAGACTTTCCGGGCCATGTTCTGTCAGGCAGGCAGATCTCCGGGATTTTCACATACCTCTGATAGTTCATCTGTACCTCCAATATATATGCCCCTTCTCTCTTTATTATAGAGACGAAGGGGCGTTCGCGGTACCACTCTATTTCACCCGGTGCGGGTGCACTTTGCGGATACAGGTCAGGTCTTATGGAGCTGCCGATATCCTGTTCCTGTAACGTGGAACCTGTACGTTCCGGTCTACTTGCGTAAGCATGTAACGCTTTCGAGAGGACAGCTCCGAGGTGAGTTCCCAGCTTCCCGATCCTTCATGTCTCGCACCGGCCGACATTTCTCTGTAAGGACAGTCAATAGGTACTATTCCTCTTCAACGCCTTTGTTGATATGTCTGCAATATAACAAAAAGCCGCCTAAAGGTCAAGAAGCATGGGTTTTCCTGATAACTCCCTTAAGCTTGTTCCTTGCACGATCGATCCAGTATGTTGCCTCCTCCATCTTAAGGAGCAGCGCGACGCCGAAGTAGAATACAACGGCAATAATGCCCTTGACCGATATGATGATAAGCTGTGATACCTTGGATCCTTCACCTGGAAGGAACAGATCGACGACAAACACGATGACGCACATGACGATAACACACAGGAAGCTCTTCAGTATCGTTTTCCATACACCGGCAGGCGCAATCTTCTTATCTCGTCTGTACAGAAGTATCAGCACGAGCATCTGAAGTATGCTTGTAACGGAATATGCGATGGTCAGCGCGATGGGGCCTACCCCCAGTTTGATCAGGATGATGCAGACAAGCGGGTTGGAGACAAGTCCGATACAGCCTGCAAACAAGGGGATCTTCGTACGTCCGATTGAATTAAATGCCTGATTATAAAGATGGACGACAGAATGTGTGATTATCGCGAAGCAATAGCCGATAAGGAATACACTCGCCATGGACGCATTCTCATCGGTATAGCTGGATGACCACTGGTAGATCGCCTTTACCACATCAGTACTCATCAGTGCCATAAAGCCACCGCAGGGGATCGCGATGAACAAAGCGCTCTTAAGGCTTGATGACAGGAGCTTGGATGTATCATCATACCTCTTCGCCTCGAAAGCAGCAGCAATATTAGGTGTCATAATTGTGCTGATACCAACGGTAAATATACCGTAAGGTATCTGCCAGATGGTAGAAGCATTGCGGAGAGCATAGATGCTGCCCTTATCAAAGTTACCGGCAAAATAGTTAAGCACTATAACGTTGATCTGAACAACCGACGTGGAGAACATTATGGGAAGCGCCCTTTTGAGCAGTTTGATGAATTCCTTGTCCCTTGGCTTAAATATAAACCTGAACTGTTTCAGTTTGTCAAAGCCGATAAGATACTGATAAAGGAAGTAGATAACTGATGCAATAAGGATACCGCCTGTTGTGAGCATCAGTTTTGTCTGGGAATTACCGGCAAGGATAAAGATCGCCAGTATAACGAACACATTGTAGAGGAAAGGTGCAAGCGCTGTCTGATTGAACCTTCTGTATGAGTTCAGTATTCCCATACAGAGTGCCGCCAGCATCATGAAGAATATCTGCGGAAAGAGAAGTTTGGATGCAGATGCGGCAAGAGTAAGTGTCTCGGGATCGATCTCACTCTTATTCATAGCGTACAGCTGATAAAGAGGCTGTGAGAATACAACGCCAAGAATACATACGATGATCATGACCACAGAGATGACCGAGACAAATATACTGATCGTACGTACGCCCCTCTTCTCTTCATGAACAGCCAGGGCACCTGACATGTAAGGTGCTATGGAAGAATACACTGCTCCGCCGATGATAAGGTTATAGAACAGATCGGGAATCGTAAACGCCAGCGAGAAAGCATCACGGTATGTCTCGTCGAACTTCATGCTGACGACTATATCTCTTATGAATCCTGACCCCTTAGACAGCAGAAGACCTGCCATGACAATAACCGTGGCAATCTTTGCCGAATTAATACCGCTTCTTCTTCTCTCTATTCTCTGCTGCTTGTCTTCTGTCATGATATATGTTCCAGAAGCATCTTAAATGCCTCTTCCACCGTCTGTTCTCTTATAGATTCCCTGTCGCCCGGGAATACAAAATGCTCTGCTGTGCATCCACCGTCCCATGCGCAGCCGATATACACAGTACCTACAGGCTTTCTGTCCGTTCCGCCTGCGGGACCTGCTATCCCGGTAACAGACACTGCAATATCACAATCGAGCGCCTGTTTTGCACCAGAAGCCATCTGAACAGCACACTGTTCAGACACAGCACCGTAATTTCTAATTACTGCTTCATCAACTCCAAGGATATTCATCTTAATCTCATTGGAATAGGAGACGATACTGCCTTCCAGACATGCAGATGCACCAGGAACGGAGACTATCTCAGCGGATATCATTCCTCCGGTCAGACTCTCTGCAAAACCTATCTTAATATTCCCGGCAGAACACTCCCTTACTATCTGTGAGGCCAGCATCCTGGTATTATCACTCATATTATTTGCCTCCCTTGGCTTTCATCTCAAGCCAGTCGATCTGCGTAACGAGAACCTTACGGGGCTTGCTCCCCTCGAAAGGACCGATAATGCCCTTCTTCTCCAGAAGATCGATCAGCCTTGAAGCCCTTGGATAACCTACACCAAGTCTCCTCTGGAGTATGGAAGAACTTGCAGACCCGGCTTCGATAACGACTTCAACGGCCTGTTCGAAGAGATCATCTTCGGCATTGCCTCCACCGCCGCTGCCGCTGTCACCGCCTCCGTTATCATTGTCAGCACCGACACCGTTATTGACGGACTCGATTATCGATTCATCATACCTTGCACCGTAATTATTCTTAAGGAAATTCACGATAGTCTCTACTTCCTTATCGGATACAAATGCACCCTGACCTCTGATCGGCTTATTGGCAGTACCGGGATAATAGAGCATATCACCCTTACCGAGCAGCTTCTCGGCGCCTACCTGATCAAGTATAGTACGGCTGTCAACACCTGAAGCTACAGAGAAAGCGATCCTGGAAGGCAGATTAGCCTTGATAACACCTGTAATGACATCAACTGACGGTCTCTGGGTAGCGATTATAAGGTGGATGCCTGCGGCTCTGGCTTTCGCAGCGAGACGGGATATCTGTGTCTCAACGTCCTTGCCGGCGACAGTCATGAGGTCAGCAAGCTCATCGATTATTATCAGGATCAGAGGAAGCGTCTTCTCTCCGTTATACTTGAGGTATTCATTATATCCGTCAAGATTTCTCACATCAGATTCGGAGAACAGACGGTACCTTCTCTCCATCTCAACAACAGCCCACTTAAGAAGGTTGGAAACCTTCTTAGCCTCAGTAACTACAGGCATTATCAGATGCGGGATGCCATTATAAATGGAAAGCTCGACGACCTTCGGGTCAACCATTATAAGCCTTACATCATCAGGAGATGACTTGCAGAGGATGCTGCAGAGGATCGTATTGATACAGACAGATTTACCTGATCCGGTCTGACCTGCGATAAGAAGGTGCGGCATCTTGGCGAGATCGCAGAAGATAGGCTTTCCGGGGATATCCTTACCCAGAGCAACAGTAAGAGGCGTCGTTCCCTTAAATCCTTTGTCCTCAAGAAGATCTCTCAGGTGTACGGCCTGAGTCTTATCATTCGGTATCTCTATTCCGATAGCGCTCTTTCCGGGTATAGGTGCCTCGATCCTGACAGAATATGCAGCCATAGCCATCTGGATATCATCCTGAAGGGAAAGCACTCTGTTTACCTTAGTACCTGTGGCAAGCGTAAGCTCAAATCTGGTTATTGCAGGACCGTGTGTAATATTGACTACCTGGGAATCAATACCGAAGCTCTTAAGAGCCTGTTCCAGCGTTGCAGCCTTCTCCCTGAGTTCCTGGTTGGAATTCGCGGAAGTCATGCTCTTCTCATCTTTTGACAGGAGATTTGTCGGAGCAGGCTTATATACGGCATACCTCTTGGACACGACTTTACCTGTGGCAGGTGCAGAAGGTATATCTACAGAAGGCGCTGCATTAGCCTTACCTGTATCAACGATACGTCCTTCTGTATCGCTGAAGCCCTTATTGGGAGAGGGCTTGTTGATCGTGATCTGTGAAGGTGCTGCTGCGGATGCAACTGTTGCTGAAGGTGCAGGAACAGGGACTGCCGGTGCGGCTGGTGCTTCGGGAGCATATGCCACAGGCTGTTCATCTATCACAGGGCCCAAGGCATCCGTATCGACTCTGGGCCGCCTGATCGTAGTTGTTGCACCGGATGTAACCTCGTAAGGCAGCGTATCATCATTCTCAGGAGGTGTTGGCAGTTCCCCTCCGGACAGATCAAAGAAATCCTGCTGTCTCTTATCCAGGAAAGAAGGGACCTCCATCTTTCCGTGAGTATGCGGCGGAGGATTCTTAGGAGTCGGTGTATATGTAAAATCAGCCTTGTGCTGCTCTGATGGCACGCGATGGGCTTTCTCACCGTAATTAAGAGTATCGGGATGAGGTGTTGTATCTGCACCGAATTCCGCCGCAGATACATCGATAAAACCGGACTTGCTGTCGACCGGTATCTTGGTGTTGAACGGATCAGTCTCAATCTCTGTCCTTCCTGTAACATCCACATGTCTTCTCTGTCCCTGATCATTCACAAAGGGCGACGGACCGCCATAAGTCTGGCGTGTATTTACCCTTGCCTGATGCTCTTCCCTTGCACGGTTAACATTACGGTAAACCGTTGTTGTACCACGCTTGATAGCCTGTCCTGCCTTCTGCGCAGACTTCTTGAGAGATATATGAAATACCAGAACGACCTGTGCGAGACAGAAGAAGACAACAGCTATTCCGCCGACAACGGTTCCAAGGACACTGTGGATCGCTACGGCGATACCGCCGCCGATAAGTCCGCCTGCTATCGCATTGCCGGATGCCCCCGTGGAAGTAATTAGTGAAGAATCCATTCCTGAATTCCAGAGAAGGCTGATTGCCTTTGTTGCCTTTGCCTCACCGTCATCGCCAGCACAGAGCTGTTCGAACAGATCAAAATCCATACTTACGAGCGCCATAAAAGAAGAAATGAGCACGATAAGCAGCAAAATAGAGGTGATCCTCACCTTCGTAACCCCTGCTCTCTTCTCCAGAAAGTAATCAAATGCCATATAAGCAAGTATGACCGGAATCGCATAGGCTGTCGGTCCCAGCGAGCCGAAGCCCACAGACTTTATAAATGATCCCAGAGCACCTGTTATATCAGCAGGAAGATAATACATGAGCATCATGGCAACACTCAGGAAGAACAGGAGGATACCTATTGCCTCACGCCTGATGTCAAATGTCTTTTTGTCAGAACTCATCAGAGAAGTCTCCTTGAAGCTTTATATATACTTATGACAGTCTTGCTGTCCTTGATCTCACCCTTATCACACATCTCAACAAGCGTGGTAAGAGGGATCTTCTGAAGTCCCAGGAACTCATGAACTTCAGGTTCGGCGCCGGCATACTCAAGTCCGGTCGCCATAAACATATGTATACGTTCAGAGCAGTATGCAGGCGTTGCGACATTAACTCCGAGTGATTCAACTTTATCAGCAACGAATCCAGTCTCTTCCTTAAGCTCCCTTATGGCACACTTTACAGGCTCCTCACCGGGTTCTATCTTGCCGGCAGGCACCTCGAGCATGATCTCGCCTGCACCGCTTCTGTACTGTCTTACAAGATAACAGTTAAGATCACTGTCAACAGGAAGGATACATGCACCGCCTGTATGAATGACGACCTCCCTTATGGATTCGGATCCGTCTGTGAGCTTCACATTCCTTGTAACGCATGTAAACACTTTACCCTCGAAGATCATCTCCTCGCTGAGGGTCTGTTCATACATCTCATTATCGCTGCAGTTATTCTTTCCCATCCTGATTATTTGAACTCCCTGGAACATTTTACAGCAAGCTCGTCGCATCTGTTGTTGAACTCATTGTCAGCATGTCCCTTAACCTTGATAAAGTTAACCTTATGGATCTTGCAGAGCCTGATAAGTTCTTTCCAAAGGTCTACGTTGGCAACTTCTGCTTTCGCGCTGTTGCGCCAGCCGTTGCGTTCCCATTTTCCGATCCAGTTCTGCAGGAATGCATTGACGACATATGCGCTGTCGGAATACAGATCCACATCACAAGGTCTGTTCAGCGCCTTGAGGCCATTGATGACGGCCAGCAGTTCCATCCTGTTATTGGTTGTGGACGCTTCTCCGCCGCACAGTTCCTTGGACACACCGCCTGCCATGAGGATCGCAGCCCAGCCGCCGGGACCGGGGTTGCCGGAACACGCTCCATCAGTATAGATCGTAACCTTTGTTAACTTAGTATCAGCCATTCTTCATCTTCTGCGTCTTGATGTATGCCGCATCTACAGCCTTGATAACGCTGTTTCTGAGTCCGGATTCCTCAAGAGCCTTAACGCCTTCAATAGTCGTTCCTCCGGGAGAACATACCATGTCCTTCAGGACCGCAGGATGAGTGCCTGTCTCCAGGCAGAGCTTACCGGAACCCATTACCGTGGCGGCTGCGATCTTCAGAGCATCGTCCCGCTTGATTCCGAGGCCCACAGCCGCATCAGCCATTGCCTCGATAAAGAGCATCACATAAGCCGGACCGGTCCCCGATACACATCCGATATTGTCTAGAGTCTCCTCGTTGCATACGATAACCTCTCCGCACGTCGCGAAAAGCTTCCTCACCACAACAACCTGCTCGCTGCTGAGATTTACGGGGCAAACAGCAGACAACCCTGCGCCAACCTGTGCCGGAGTATTGGGCATGATCCTTACAAACGGTCTGTTCTCGCCAAGTATACCCCTGATCCTGCTGCATGTTACGGCCGCCGCGATGGACAGAACGACTGCATTCCGGGGGAATACTTCGCAGACTGACCTGAGTGCATCGTCAAATACGTTAGGCTTCACAGCCATGAGTATATAGTCTGCACTCTTAACACAGTCTGCCACAGTGAAAGTATACTCACCGCCAATCTCTTCAGCGGCCTCCTTGCAGACTTCCTTATTGATGTCATACATCCTGATGGTAACGGGCTCATCCAGTCCCTTAACAAAACCCCTTGCCAAGGCGCGTCCCATATTGCCTGTTCCGATTACTGAAATGATCATATAACGTCTCCTGTCGAATTTGATACGTTATATTATAATATATAAGTGCGAAAATACAGTAACAATTACTTGACATCTCATGAAGTCTCAATTAAACTACACAATGTTGATTTAGGGGAGTGGCTCAATGGTAGAGCAGTGGTCTCCAAAACCACCGGTTGCGAGTTCGAATCTTGTCTCCCCTGCCAACGTTCAGAGAGGAGTCATTCATGCTCAAACAGGCAAGTCCTTCGGACTTAACTGCGCGTGAATGACTCCTCTCTTCACTACCGGGGGCGGAACTTGCAGAACAAGGTGGTTTTTTCGTTTCTGGAGTCTGCGTGGATATCAGTTAACAGGGGTGTAATCCCACTCGATCCACACCTCGCCGTTAAAGCTGTGGGAATAGATCGAGAACCTGTTCAGAGAATCGTTGTCAGGCTCGTCATACCTGGATGTATCCTTCTTGAGATACTCCATGTAATCCTTGAGTCTCTCTGTCTCAGGGTAGCTCAGCAGCACATATATGATCCTGTTGTTTGTTTCATCAACAAGTGCGTACTCATACACATAATCGTAACCGTCACTGGCCACATATGCCGGATAGTTGTATGACTCCGTGTCATATGACACCTCATTTACAATGGAATTGCCGTTACTGTCAGTGATCCTGCACTTAACAGAGGCCAGACGATCCAGTTCGGAAGCGAATCCGGCATCGTCATAATCCGCCGTAAGGATAAAATAGCCGTCAGTATCAAACAGGCCCTCCTTAGTGGATGACTCGAACTCAGCATGTCTGGCCTTCCCGGTATCATCCGGGAACAGGAACAGACCGGAATCAAGATCTTCCCCGAACTTGCTGACGATCTCGTCCTTATTGTACGAATCGACCCCGCTGACTGTATTATACGGCTGACTATATGTGATAATGCCAAACCCCACGGTGAATGCCATCTGCAGCGCAAACTTGACTGCAAACGCAAGTATCACTGCTGTAACAACGATTACGGCAGTATAAAGGCCCTTATGCTTCTTCAGCCGTGCCAGTACTCCATTGGAATACAGGACAACAGCCGCCATGACTACAAGCGCAAGACAGGAAAAAACAATGGACAATAACGGGTTAAAACCTGACCTGTATGTCAGATACTGGAATCCTATGGATAAAGCGATCAGCACCATTCCTATGATACCTACGATCATTACAGGACTGAATTGCTTTTTACGCTCACTCCCCGCATAATCCGCCATCTTGGTGGCCACTTCTTTTACTTCTTCGTTCATCTCGTGTCTCCTCTCACCGTCTATGATCTCTCTGACATCAACATCATAGAAATCGGCGATCTCGACGAGCAGGGATATATCAGGGAGATTTGAACCTGTCTCCCACCTTGATACTGTCCTGTTGCTAACGCGAAAATGCTCCGCCAGCTGCTCCTGCGTCAGACCTTTCTCATTTCTGAGCGTCTTGAGAAATGATCCTGTCTTCCTGAGATCCAACTTGCGCCGTTCCTCCTCCGTTGATGTACCGTCAGCATAGACGATGGTCCTGTCAGATACCACGACACAAAACGGGAATCGCAGCAAAAACAGGGCCGGACACGGGATGTCCTGTCGTTAATTATACCTTTTCGGGCAGGTTTATGATAGAATCATGCCATGACTGAGAACGAGAAAATGCTGGCCGGAATGATCTATGATCCCAATGACGATGAGCTCATCGCCAAGCGCCGGCTGGCTCACAGACTGTCCGCAGAATACAACACGCTGACTGAAGACGATGAGCGCAGAGGCGAGATCCTCAGAACGCTCATGCCGGACAGTGATAAGAATATCTACCTTCAGGGTCCGATTCAGTTCGATTATGGCTGCAATACTGTTATGGGCGAGAATACTTACGCCAATTTCAATCTTGTTGTGCTCGATGTCTGCCCCGTTACGATCGGTAAAAACGTCTATATGGGACCTAATGTGTCCATTCTTACCGCCTTGCATCCCATGAGGTGGCAGGAACGCCTGCCGTATCAGCGGGATGACGGTGTCTGGACCGACTATGAATATGGCAAGCCTATCGTTATCGGTGATAACTGCTGGTTTGGCGGCAATGTAACCGTATGCGGCGGCGTCACTATCGGAGAAGGCTCTGTTATCGGTGCCGGCAGTGTCGTGGTCAAAGATATACCCGCCGGTGTATTAGCGGCGGGCAATCCCTGCAGAGTCATAAGACCGATTACCGATCAGGATTCTATTGTCTGAACCTCTGTTCCCTTTTCCTTACTGCGAGAACTGTATACCGGCATGAAGATAAACAATGCCAGCACTATGCTCGACACAAGAGATATCGGCACGTCGATCCAGTTATAGGACTGTCCCTGAAGAGCATCAGCAGTTCCGCCCGCCAGAAGAGCTGCCAGCTGATTATTAATAAAGTGCATTATTACAGGAACCCAGATATTCTGTGTCTTCATATAAGCATATCCGAAGAAGATGCCCACGGTTACGCAGGTTATAAGCTGTCCTACGAACACGATCGGTCCGTCAGTCTTTGTATAGAACATGAAATCAGCCCCTATGTGCCAGACACCCCAGACTAGACCAAGCAAAAGGACTCCGAGGCGCTTTCCGAACTTATTCTGCATGATCGGCTGAAGATAGTATCTCCAGCCGTATTCTTCACCGAAGAATGCGATAAATACCAGAAAATAGTTAAAAGGAAGAGCAGCAACATTTATCCAGATTGCAATATTCGACACCACACCGGTGAGTTGTTCAAGCGCATCGTGGTTTCCGTAATACGCATCAGTCAGAGTCACGTTCAGGAATTCCCTACCCAGGAACAGCGCAACAAATACTGCTACCAGAATAATGCTCATTTTGATATTACGGCGGGCCAGACCTGCATTCTCTCTGATCTGTCTGCCGCAAGTCCAGAAAAGGATGTACATTATAACGCTACCGATGATGAGCGAATACTGGGAAACCATCGACCACACATCCATGGTCGTCTTGGTGCCCATCATGTCATACTCGATCGGATCCAGCTTTATAACCAGTGACAGAAGGCTCAGCAGTACCATAACGGCTGCGATAATCAGGAAAGTGATATAACCTCCCATCGGAAGTCTCTCGCCTTCCCTCCTGACCAGTATCTTGCCGAGGATAACGCCTGCCGCAGGATACATCATCTGAGCATTCACAAAAACCGTCAGATCCTGCCCGTTCTTAAGACCTATGATCATCAGCAGATACATCAGCGCAGTCAGACCATACGCCACAGCGAGAAAGATCCACAATCTCTTCTTGTCAACACTGTCCATTATTAGACTTCCCCGCTATTATTCCAATACTTAAGGATTAAGACATCTTCCCGTCTCATCAAACTTATATACCTTGCCCTTATAAGTTACGGATGTGTCACAGGCAATGACTCCTGTATCAGGATAGGCATAATACCACGTCTCACTGTTATGTGTCTTGTGGAACCAGCCGGTCCTGAGATCTGCATTAAACTCATCGAAATAAAACGGCTTCATTGTTCCGCTATACATGATCTTGCATGTACCAATGGCAGCAATACCATCCGAGGCGAACCAGTACCACTTCTTATTGATCTTCTTCCAGCCTTTATTTGCCATAACACCGTTAGCATCATAATAAGACCAGAAAGTATAGTAACCCGGGGCATCCTCAACTTTGACCCACTTATTTGTCACCATCTTTCCGTCAGAGCCAACGTAGTAAAGGTTGTCCACCTGACGGTCACGAGCCATGACACCATAGTAGAGATTCTCTTCCGGAAGCTCATTGTCGAACCAGTACCAGTCCTTGCTGATCCTCTTCCATCCAATAACGGTAGCACCGTCAGCTCCCAGATACATCCAGTTCTTGGAATCAGTCTCGCTCCACACGATCCACTTATTCTTCTCCATGGCACCATCCGAATTGAAATGATACCCGACACGCTGACCCTTGCTGTTATCTTCCCACAGCCACTGATCCGCAAGCATAAGATTATCTTCCGGATCAAAGTAATACCAGGTCTTGCCGATCTTATTCCATCCGGAGGCCTTATGACCGTTGGCATCCCAATATACCCATCCGTCATCAACCCTCTGCCAGAGATTGTAGAAGGGATCTGCCATAGCAGTAAAAGGAACCATCGATACGACCATAACCACCAGCAGCAGAGCTGAGATTATCTTTCTTTTGACCATAATCCACCTCCTGTACTATTGATATAAGTTGATTTTAACATATTTCAGATTACGTCAATCGCGAAAAAATAGGGCCGCCCCTAAGGACGGCCTTACATAGTTCAAAAGCTACGGGAAGACTTATACTTCTTCTCTCTTTCTTGCCTTGAGCGCAAGGACTGCACCGCCGGCCATCAGCAATGTTGCAGCTGCGAGAACGGCAGGACCTGCATATTCGCCTGTTTGAGGTGATGCCTTGGGAGCCTCCTTAACCTTAAAGTTAATGGACAGTGTTCTGCCATCATTGAATGTTAAAGAGAACTTATGCGTTCCGACAGACAAACCATTAAGGAATCCGGATTTGAGAGTCGTGATGACACTTCCGTTAATAAGTTCCATTGCATCTTCCGGAACTGCATTATCATCAACAAGAACTCCGGTAAGATCATTCATAAGACCTTCGTTGTCAACTGAACGGATGGCATGGAATGTGAGAGTCTTATCACTGCCAAGCTCAAACTCCTGACCGTCGCTGTCAACGAATTCAAGACGCGGAAGCGCTATCTCATAATCAACAGTGATCTCATACTCACCGGATGCATTTGTATAAACAAATGATGCAGTGTATGTTCCAAGTTCTGTAGGAGCTGTCTTGCTCTTGCCGTATACAGTATCTCCTCTGCCTTCGTAGAAGATGTTGGAATCATCCACTTCTTCTCCTATATATGCCTCAAAATCAGCAACGCCTGTCAGTGTTGCTGTTGCATCACCTTCACCGCCGATTTCCTTATATGTCGGAGCAACAATTGTAATAGAAGCACTTGACACACCGGCATCACAATTGCGAGCTATGCACTTGGCTGTCAGCTTACTGCCATTTTCCGCATATTCAAATAGGTGATGATGAGGGTATGTGGCATTCGCTATGTTTACAAACAGCTGCTGAGACTGCTGCGCGCTAATTGTATATGATTCAAGATAATTATAATCAGACAATACGATTACAGCGCCACTGCCAATCTGCTTATCCATAATGGCAATATCACCTGAATAGCTGTCCTTTGCTACCCAAGTAGCGTCGGGATCATTAGAAGTAATCACACCAATGTAGTTAGTCTTAAAGAATCCTGACAGTTTTGATGACAGTTCCGGTCTTTCCGCAGTGTTGAAGATCATATTATCATGAGAATACTCGCCACTAATATCAAATTCAAAACCCATGGCAGCACCAAGTGCCATAAGCGTAGCATTGCCTTTGGGAGAATAACCGCCATTCTCGCCGTTGAGAATCAGCTTGCCTCCAGCCTCCACAAATGACTTTAATACATCTGCAGATGCAATGATATCCTGTCCGTCTGACGATGATGACTTAATATTGATCAGAAGCAAATGAACAATATCAACACCTTCAAGATCAGAAGCCGACATCTTACCGCCGTTTTTATATGCAACTGTAGCACCTACATCCCTGAAGTATTGAGCTGATAGATTTGTCATACGAACAGGATGATCTGCTGTCTCAAATTTCCATATAAGAACATTTGCAGAAGTTGTATCATCGATCACGGAATCAGCATACTGTTCAGCCGCATCCTCATCTGTGATCTCAGCATCTTCAGGAACTTCAGCGGCTTCCTCATCAACAGGCTCTTCAGAAATCTCTTCTGTTACGTCCTCATCAACATTCTCATCGGCTGGAACATCTTCATCTGCTGAATCTTCGTCTGCTGCTTCCTCGTCACCGTCTGTAACGTCATCGGTGACTGCATCTGCATTCTCATCATCGTCAGCGACATCCGCATCTGCCTGAACATCCTCTTCCTTGTCTTCCTCAACTGTTTCTGTCTGCTCAACTGCGGTGTCGGCAACATCCTCGATTATCTCGTCATCTGCAAAAGCAAGATACGAGAACGAGGACATCACAAGCCCGGCCGTAAGCAAAACTGACAGAAACTTCTTTGTACTGCTGCTACGAAGCATAGGAAACCTCCCCAATATTAAAAATTAGATTTATTTTACAAAATTATTACATTCAACAACAGTAGCACTTTATCAAAATAAAGCGTAAGTCTTTGTGACATTTGACCAAAATCTGAAATCTATTTTGTACGAATACGACAACAATAAGACCGTCCCTAAGGACGGCCTTACATAGTTCACAAGATGTAAGAAGTCTTATACTTCTTCTCTCTTTCTTGCCTTAAGTGCAAGGACTGCACCGCCGGTCATCAGCAATGTTGCAGCTGCGAGAACGGCAGGACCTGCATATTCGCCTGTTTGAGGTGATGCCGGATCAGCTTTCTTTACAGTAAACTTGGCTTCGATCTCAGGAGCATCATCAAAGACAAATTTGATAGTATGATTTCCCAGATCCAGCTTGTTGAGGTATTCAACCTTAAGTTTAACGATAACGCTTCCGTCAAGGATCTCGCAGTCTTCATCATTCACTGCTGTGTTATCTACAAGAACACCCAGGAAGTGGTTTATGGTTGTATTGTTGCTTGCATTTCGAGATGCCTTAACGACTAAGACTTCATTACTTCCCTTTGTCCAGACATATGAATCCTTATCAAAGGAGTACGCAACAGCCTTGATCTCGAAGTCCGCTGTGACTTCGTTACCGTTGTAGTTATCTGTCTCCTGAATGGAAGCCTTTACAGTGTACTTTCCTTCAGCGGTGGGAACGGAATCAGTATAAGTGGAATCTTCTGCTCCCTGTTCCTTGTAGAAGTAACTTACCTTACCGTTTCCGGTATTACCGGTAACTGCAGGGTCATTAGGAGATTCGCCAAAGACCCAGCTGTCAATAGTTACTGTAGGATTGATATCAGCTTTCGCGATCTCATAATCTACATATGCGATCTTATTATTCACGTTAATGGAAGCTCTGTATGTACCGGGAACATCAGGTGCGGTATTGCTCGGACCATAATCTGTGCTGCCGGTTCCTGCATATTCAATATCCGCATCGGAAACAGCAAGTCCTGTTGCCGCATCGAATGCATCTATTCCTGTCAGTGTAGCTTCTGCATCACCATCGCCATTATAGACAGTAAGTGTGGGGGCATTGATCGTAATCGTTACCTTATTGTTCTCGAGGTCACAGTTCTTCTTAGTACACAAAGCAGTAAGTTCTGCTCCCTCAGCGGAATATGTAAAAGAATGGAAATGCTTAGACCCATATGAGAAGATATTGCCCATCAAAGCCTTTGTGGCTGCTTCACTGGTAGAATAATAATCTGCATAATTGAAATCGGACATCACAACAACTAATCCGTCTCCAATCTTCTTCTCCAACATACATATCCAGTTCTCAGTATTCTTGACAACCCATACTGCATCAGGATCTGTTGACGTTATTCTTCCAATGTACTTTGTCTTGAATAGCCCGGTAAGTCCATCCGTCAATTCCGGTTCGGCATCTGTATTAAATATCATCTCATTACTGTCTGCTCCACCGGATATTGTGAAATCAAATCCCATAGCGCTTCCAAGCATTTTGAGGGTTTTATTACCCGGACCGGAATAATCGTCATCATAAGTGCCCCATTCGCCATTCAGGATAAGACGTCCGCCAGCCTCAACAAAGCCCTTGAGAGCATCAGCTGATCCAATAAGATTCTGTCCATCTGTGGAATTATAATATGTCTTGGTAGGAGTCATGTATACAACTTCGACTCCTTCAAGAGATGTTGAAGTAATAGAACCACCAGTCTGTGTTACAACAGTTACACCACTGATTGAATTGAAGGCGCTCTTAACCGCTTCAATTACTGGCTCAGACCACTGATCCTGATTACTTGCAATCCAGATCAGCACCTTGTTGTTGCCTGATGTTCTCGGCACATCCACAGTGCCTGCTTCTGTTGTCTCTGGCTCTTCTGCAGGTTCTTCGTCAACAGCTTCTTCAGAAGTCTCTTCTGTTACGTCCTCATCAACATTCTCATCGACAGGAACATCCTCATCGTCAGTATCTTCATCAATGACTTCTTCGTCGTCATCAATTATGTCCTCATCAGCTGCATCTTCATCAACTGCCGGGATCTCCTCATCTTTGTCTTCCTCAACCACCTCTGCCTGCTCAACCTCGGCATCAGCAACATCCTCGATTATCTCATCATCTGCAAAAGCAAGATACGAGAACGAGGACATTACAAGCCCGGCCGTAAGCAAAACTGACAGAAACTTCTTTGTCCTGCTACTACGAAGCATATATAGACCTCCCCATTATAGATAATGGTCTTATTTTACAAAAATATTACTTATCAATATACTGACACTTTATTGAATTTAAGCACTATGATTTATGACAAAAGGACAAAGGCCGAAGGCTCAAAGTCCGTTCACAAGCTCCTTATACAGGTCTCCTCTGTGCTCGAAATGCCTGAAATGATCATAAGAAGTACCCACGTTGGACATGATGACCACTTCCCCGCTCTTTGCCAGTGACCGTGCCTTATCAACAGCCTCTTTCATTCTTGAAAGTGCAGCCTCTCTCGTATCGGGCAGTTCATAAACTTCATCCCCGCCTTCGATCACGAACACTTCAAATTTACGGCCGTCAGCTTCTTTATCAAGTATCTGCCTGATCAGCTCTGCATTGGAGCCATATATTACGATACGGTCAGCAAACTTAAGTATCGCATCGCCAAGACCTTCATAGACACACTGCTTGTCCTTGCCTCCGCACAGGAGAACTCCGTGCATCCCGCGCTCTGACAGAGCATTCATCGTATTGATCGTCCTGTTGGGAGAAGTATCTATCGATGAATTATACCAGCGCACGCCATCCAGTTCTCTGACAAACTCTATCCTGTGCTGAACGCCCTTGAATGACTTAGCCACAGCGACCACATCATCGGCAGAGACAAGATCAGACGTCAGCGCTATTGCCGCCAGATAATTCTGGACATTATGGTAACCGGGCACAAGGATATCATTTCTGTGGATTATCCTCGTAATGCCTGATGGCTTCTGGATGCAGAGATAACCTTCCTCATCAAGGAAAGCGATGTCAGCATTCTTATAGTTCTCGCGAAGCGTCACACATGTATCACCTGAGAAGTAAGACACCCGTCCCCTCGCGCTGTTCCGCAGATCGTATGTAAGGTCGTTCATCGCATTAAGCACGAGCTTTCCCGTCGCCCCCTGCGTCGCGAAAATATTCTTCTTGGCACTGATATACTCCGCATAATCATAGTGAAAATCAAGATGATTCGGTGTGATATTAGTTACGATAGCATTATCTACGCTGCGCTTCATCCCCAGAAGCTGGAATGATGACAGTTCAAGTATAACTTTATCTTCTGGTGTGATATTCGCTATCTGATCCAGCAGCGGTGTGCCGATATTACCGCCAAGATAACAGTTATATCCTGCAGTCTTCAGGATCTCATAAACGATCGTCGTAGTTGTTGTCTTGCCGTCTGAACCAGTGATTCCGAATGTCTCGGCAGGACAAAGATCAAGGAAAAGCTCCATCTCCGTTGTAAGTATCGCGCCTTTACGCCTCTGAGTCTCAAGAGCATCAACAGTGAACCTCATCTTCGGAGTCTTGAACACGATATCAAAAGTCTCATCTCTCAGCGGCTTCAGATAATCTCCGCCAAGAGACCATGTAACCTTTATATTGTCAGCCTTGAACTCTGAGACTGTAGAAGCGATCGACGGCTCGCTCTCATCGTGGGAATCAAATGCAGTGATGTCGGCTCCAAGACCTGCCAGCCACCTTATGAGCGGCTTATTGGAAATTCCTACGCCTACAACGGCCGCCCTTCGTCCCTTTATATATTTGCAGAACTTCTTATACTTATTATTCAACGCCTAATCCTCCATATGCTTCATATAATCTGGAGTAGAATCCGCCGCTCTTTATGAGTTCCTCATGCGGTCCGATCTCCGATATCTGACCTTTGTCGATAACAATTATCTTATCACAATCTATTATCGTTGACAGACGATGGGCGATAATTATGCCCGTACGGCCTGCCAGCACTTCCTTGACAGCCTTCTGTATCTTAACTTCCGTCAGAATATCCACCGAGGAAGTTGCCTCGTCGAGTATGATGACCTCGGGATCGTAAGCCATGATCCGGGTAATACTGAGAAGCTGTTTCTGACCTTCAGAGATATCATCCCTGTCGCTGTCGACGGATTCATCATACCTGGCAGGCAGATTGTCGATGAAGGAAGCGGCACCGGTTCTGCGGGCCGCTTCATACGCTTTATCGTCATCCAAATCTGGTCTGCCGTACTTGATGTTCTCCATTACGGTTCCATTCTTAAACCAGTTATCCTGTGCCACGAGGCCAATAATGCTGCGAAGTTCTCTGCGCGGGATCTTATAGATATCCACATCATTTATAAGAATCTCACCCGAATCCACATGATAATACCTCAGAAGCAGGTTGATAACTGTGGATTTGCCGCCGCCGGTGGGACCGACGATCGCGGCTTTCTGGCCGGGTTCGATAACAAATGACACATCCTTGAGGACAGGCTTTCCCGGTACATATGAGAATGTCACATGCCGGAACTCAATCCGTATATTATCAGGATCCTTTATGACAGCAGAACCATTATCCTGTTCAGCCTCTATCTCTTTCTCATCAACGAACGCGAATATCCTGTCAAGACAGGCAAAGCTGTCGGACAGTTCCGTGAATACCGAAGACAGATCATTGAACGGTTTCATGAACTGATTGGCATACATCAGGAGCGAGCTCATTATGCCAACGGTCATATTGCCGTTGATGACTCCCAGTGCACCGATCAGCGCCACACCGGCATAAATAAGGGCGTTTACGAATCTTGTTGATGGATTCGTTATTGATGACAGGAACGTAGCCTTCGATGATGTCTTTCTGTAGTCCTCATTTATCCCGTCGAAAGCCTCCACCGTCCGGCCGCGCAGGTCATACACTTTACACTCCCTGAACCTGAAACAGGATTCACCGATGTATGAAGTCTGTCTGCTCCTGATCTCCGATGCTTTCCTGAATGACTTATACGTGCCCGAAGATATGAAGTAAGCTACGATAAAGGACACCGGTGTAAACAGGAGCACATACAATGCGATCTTCCAGTTCAGAACGAACATGATGACGAGAGTTACACCGATAGATACTATTCCTGAACCGAACTGGTTAAGGAATAGGATCATACCGTCCCCAACCGTCTCGCAGTCGTTGATGACAAGACTCTGTATATGTCCCGTCTCGCTTCTGTCTATGTAGGATATCGGGAGTTTACGGATCTTTCCGTATGCCTCATTTTTGAGTCTGGTGATAACATCATAGGACAGTTTGTTATTGATCCTCAGCATGATAAACTGGCAGACTGCCCCTGCAAGAGCGATCCCTGCGATCAGAAGAACCTTATAAAGGACCGTACCGATGTTGGCTGAGACGTTATCATCTATAAGATCGATCGTCTTACCTGCATAATACGGGATCAGCATCGACAGAGCTGCATAAGCACCCGCAAGAAGCATTGACAGTATTACGAGCCATGAAGATTTTCCAAGATATCCCAGAAGGCGCTTTACAGTCTTTGTCTTCATTCTGCACCAACCCCCTGAAGTTCACAGAGATGCCTGTAAGTCTCAGACTTCATGTACAGTTCATCATGCGGTGCAAAGTGAGTAATACGGCCATCTTCCAGGAGCATTATCCTGTTCAGATTCTTTACCGAATTGATCTTCTGGGAGATCATTATCACAGTGGGTTTGTTCTCCAGTGAAGCGAGATTTGACAGGAATCTCTTCTCTGTTCCGGCATCAAGTGCTGAAGTCGAATCATCGAGGATTATAACACCCGGATGTCCTGCAAGACCACGCGCGATATTGATCCTCTGTTTCTGTCCTCCTGACAGTCCGGTTCCAAGAGCATAAACCTGATATTCAAGCCCTTCGCTTTTGGAAGCGATAAATTCATCACTGCACGATGTTTCACAGGCAGAAGCAACCATATCCTCAGTTACATATTCACGGTCAAGCGCTACGTTATATCTGAGGCTTCCGGTAAACATACCTGCTTTCTGAATGCAGAAGGACACTGACCGTGCACGTGAATCCTCGCTAAGATCCTGTATTGCCGTACCGTCGATCAGAACATCGCCTGATGATGGCTTAAGCACCCCGGCGGCAAGAGATGCAAGTGTAGATTTGCCGGAACCTGTCTTACCGATTATCCCTATCATCTCACCCGGTCCGACCTCAAAGGATATGTCAGAAAGCGAATCATTGTTGGAATCGGGATATCTGAAGTTCACATGATCGAAGACGACCCTGTGAGACATAGAGGGATTGTCTATTGTAACTGTGCCGCGGCTTTCGAGAGGTATATTGAAGAACATGTCAACACGCCTGGCACATACTGCTGCACGGCTGACATTGATTATAAGATTGGCCAGTTTTATAAGCTCCACAAGTATCTGTGACATATAGTTATATAACGCAACAACCTGTCCCTGTGTCAGATTGCCGTAAGACACGTTGACCGCACCGCGGTAGATCAGGAGGCAGATGCAGATATTGACAATGACAAATGTCAGCGGATTGAGAAGCGCAGATACGGAGCCTGTCTTTTTCTGAAGAGTTTGAAGGAAACTGCTCTTCTCCATGAATTCCTCACAGTCATCATTCTGACGGTTAAAACCGCGTATGACTTTCGAGCCTGCGATCCCGTTGGATGACTTGCTGACAAGCTGCTCCATAGCTTCCCTCGTCTTCACATTGAGAGGCAGCAGCAGTTTCAGATTGAGCGCGATGATAATACTCAGCACAATGAGCATTCCTGCAAATATCAGTGACATTCTGGGGCTCACTGTAAAGGCCATTATAGCTGCGCCTATAACAATGAAAGGAGATCTCAGAAGGAGCCTCAATGTAAGATTGATACCGGAGGATATCTGATTGCAGTCTGAAGTAAGTCCCGTGATTATCCTGGAAGAGCCTGTCTTCTCGAAAGACTCCACTGAAAGCCCTTCTATATGCCTGAACAGATCTCCCCTGACAGCCGAAGTTACTCCGCCTGCTGCATAGGCCGCAAAGTACTGGGCCGTGATCGCACAACCGAACCCGACAACGGCAAAGACCACAAGAAGGATTATCCTTGTGGTCAGGTACTGAGTATCATTTTCAGCGATCCCCTTATCTATGATGCTTGCCACAACAAGCGGCACGATCAGTTCAAAGACTGCTTCCAGGAGTTTGAATAAAGGACTCAGTATTACCTCTTTGAGATAACGCCTGCAGTATGACAGAATCCGTCTCAAAGAAGCTCTCCCAGAAGCTTATTGGACATCCTGTCTGCCTCATCAAGATCAATAGTCTTATATTCACCATTCTCATACAGGATCTTGCCTGCGATCATAGTCATCTTAACGATACCTGGATGACCGCTGAAAACGAGATTAGCGACGATATCGTTTACAGGATTCATCGTGGGATTGCTCATATCGATCATGATGATATCGGCGTTCTTTCCTTCATCAAGAACATCACTGTCGGTAAGGCCCATACATAGAGCACCGCCGGTGGTTGCCGCCTTGAGTATCGTGAACGGATCGACAAAAGCACCGCCTTCCACCTTGAGATTAGGAAGACACGCTGCAAGGAACATCTCCCTGAAAATATTGAGTGAATTATTGCTTCCGGCACCATCCGTTCCCAATGCGATGTTCATTCCATTGTCGATGAAATCCTTGAATCCTGCCGCGCCTGATGCCAGTTTGAGATTGGAGCACGGATTGAAAACTGACCACAGACCTCTATTCCTGAATATCTCCATATCCTCATCATCGAACCAGACACAGTGGAAACCGCCTCCGCCAAAGTCGTACATTCCCATCTCACTGAGAAGCTTTACAGGAGACATGCCATATCTCTCCCTGCACCCGTCAACCTCTGCCTTCGTCTCTGAAATATGCACAAAAAGAGGAGCCTCGAATTTGTGAACGATATCATTGATTATCTTCATGTTCTCCATCGAAGTGGTGTACTCCGCATGGAAGCCCAGCTTATATGAGATAAGATCTCCATAGTCATTAAACCTGATAAATTCGTCCTCGAGCTTGTCTATACCGCCAAAATCATTAACGCTTCCGCAGAAAACATGCCTGATACCGGTATCAGTGGCACAACGCGCCTGTGCTTCTTTATTGAAATACATGTCAAAGCACGCAGTAATTCCACCAGCAAGATATTCGGCATAGCCGATCTTGCTGAGCCAGTAGATATGCTCATCCTTAAGCCTGGCTTCGATCGGGAAAATATGGTCGTAAAGCCAGTCATGAAGATTCGCACTGTCTGCAAGGGACCGCGCGAAAGTCATGGCGGTATGCGTATGAGCATTCTTAAAGCCCGGCATAAGGAGATTACCCTTACAGTCTATCTCCCTGTCGAAAGCTCTGTCCGAAGGCTTCCCCGCACCAATATACTCAATCGCAGAGCCATCAGTCCACAGTTCCCCTTCGGTTATCTCTTTATCCTTCATCGTAAGGATCCTGGCATTGTAGAATCTTATCCTGCTCATATCTCATAAACCTCCTGTTTTTTAAAGCATAGGTGCCACAAGTCTCAGTATTGAACGTCCGACACGCATAAAGATATTCGGACGGGTGGAGAACTTTACAGTGACATCCTCGCATTCCAGCATCAGCTCATCAAACGAAACCTTGATATCAGGAATACAGTCCGTACCGAACATCAGTACCGCATCCTCAAAATGGTGGTACAACGACCTGAAATCCATATTTATCGTGCCGACCACAGCTACCTTGCCGTCAGAGATACACATTTTCGCGTGGACAAAGCCCGGCGTGTATTCATAGATCTTACAGCCTGCGGCGATCAGTGACGAATAATAAGACTTGGTCAGTTTGTTGACAGTAACCTTATCGGGAATGCCCGGAGTAATGATACGCACATCAACACCGCGTTTGGATGCAAGGCTTATGGCACGCCTCATATTCTCGGAGATAACAAGATACGGCGTCGTAAACCAGCAGTAATTCTTGGAATTGTACAGGATATTGATGTATACATTCTCACCCGTCAGTTCCTCATCAAGAGGACTGTCTCCGTAAGGCGCGATAAAACCGTTACCATGCCTCGGTGCTATCTCCTGATAGAACAGACTGAAATCAACATCATGCGTGGAATCGTCGTACAGCTCCCACATGGTAAGGAACATTACCGTAAGGTTCTTGACGGCAGGGCCTTCCATCCTGATACCTGTGTCGTACCACTGGCCAAATGGGTGCGTGATATTAAAGTACTCATTAGCGATATTGAAGCCGCCTGTATAGCCGATCTCGCCGTCAACGACGCATATCTTCCTGTGGTCCCTGTTGTTCATGAACACATCGAGCATCGGACTCATAGGATTAAAGATACAGCACTTGATACCTTCACTCTCAAGCATTTTCTTGAAGTCAGAGTTTACGAAGACAAAAGATCCGATGTCATCATAGATCACACGCACATCAACACCGGCGGCCGCCTTGGCCTTGAGGCACTCATGGAGCGGCTCGAAAGCCTCTTTATTCTCAATGGCGTGATATTCCATAAACACGTATGACCGGGCTTTGCTGATATCTTCGATCATAGCCTGATAACAGTCATTTGCATTGCTGTAATACCTGGTATCAGTATCTGTATAGAACGGATACAGAGCATAATCCTTGAGATACTTAAACATCGTGAATTCGTGAGGGGCCAATTTCTCGAACTTCTCACTTGTATCCTCATCCTGTTTAAGATTCTCCATCATAAAGTTGTCGGCATTACGTATCTTCTTCTTCATCACATGCATAGCAGGCGAATAATGGAACAGAAGATACAGGACAATGCCCACGACCGGGAATGCCATGATAATGATCACCCAGATCAGCTTGATATCATTGGCATGATCCTTGGCATTGAGACCGATTACGAAGATAAAGCCCAATGCATACATAAAGTACATCATCAGCGGCAGCTTCGTGAAAAGAAATACAAAACCGAAGAGAAGCAGAGCTACCTGAAGTACAAGAAGTGTTGCAACGATAATGATCCTGCCGACACTGTTCTTGATGGCGAATTTACGCTCAACGGTCCTTCTTGTCTTCCTGATGGCCCGGCTCATGATCGCCTCATCTCATGTTCTCGATGAAAGCCTTATAAGCGAGATACAGATAATAAAGATCTATCTTGGAGATAACCTCTATCGGAGCATGCATAGACCAGACGGGTATACCCATATCGAGCACATCCATTCCGCTCTTGGCCATATATGCAGAGATCGTTCCGCCGCCGCCAACATCGATCTTGCCGAGCTCACCTGTCTGCCACGGGATGGAATTCTCCTTAAGGATCTCCGTTATTTTAGCAACGAAATCCCCGTTAGCCTCACTGCTGCCGGACTTTCCTCTGGCTCCGGTATATTTCTCTATCTTAAGACCGCGGGACATGTAGGCCGTATTACGCGCTTCATAAACGGAGGCATATTTGGGATCATATGCAGACGTAACATCTGTGGAAAGCATCTTTGTGTTCTCCATAGCCTTACGGAATACAAGCATATTGAACTTATCGATACCGCCGGAATTCTTAGCCAGAAGCTCCATCAGGAAATTCTCATATATTGCAGACTGGGCACCGGAATTCGCGTAGGAGCCTATCTCTTCCTTATCGGTAAGAATGGTAACACATGTCCTCTTAGGCTTCTCCTGACTGAAGAGAGACATAAGCGCAGGATAAGCACAGACTTTATCGTCATGACCGTATGCAGCGATATATGCCCTGTCAAAGCCGACATCTCTTGCCTTGTCTGCAGGCACTACCTCAAGTTCAGCGGATACAAAATCCTTCTCGACGATGCCGTACTTGTCATTGAGGATCTTCAGCACAGCCGCTTTGTAAGGATCCTTAACATCCTTATCATCAACCGGGATACCGCCGATAACGAGATTGAGGTCTTCTCCCGTTACTACTTCAGACGCCTTCTTCCCCATCTGTTCATTTCCAAGATGAATGAGAAGATCCGTAATGTAGAATACGGGATCGGAAGGATCCTCGCCAACGCAGACCTCCACTTCATTACCGCCGGCGGTGTATACAACACCGTGAAGTGCCAGCGGGATCGTTGTCCACTGATACTTCTTGATACCGCCGTAATAGTGTGTCTTAAAGTAAACGGTCTCGTTATCCTCATACAGAGGATTCGGCTTCAGATCAAGTCTCGGAGAATCAACATGTGCACCGAGGATATTGAATCCGTTCTCACATGGTTCTACGCCGATAACAGCCAGAGCAAGTCCCTTGCCCTTAACGGATTTATATACTTTGTCGCCTGCCTTGAGGGTCTTCTTATGTTCAATATCGACAAAACCCAACTCCCTGGCGGCCTCGATGCTGTTCTTAACAAATTCTCTCTCTGTCTTGGAGATATCAAGGAATGCTTTATAATCCTCAGCGAAATCCATCGCTGCACTTATCTCAGCCTTGCCGGCCGTCTTATACAGATTCGGGAACTCAGCAGCAAGCTCCAATTCCTTGCTCTTCTTCCCGCTTTTTTTCTTCTCTGCCATTTAATATGCCTGCTTTCTAATATTATTTACTTTTTGCCGTCGCCGTCATCGAGGAACTCACCAAAGTCTTCCATGGTCTGTTCATCAGATACGATAACACCGGTTGCATCGATATCGACTTCGGGTTCGATGGAAATATCTTCCTCAACTGCTTCAGGTTCCTGTACAGGTTCCTCAACTGCTGTCTCTTCAGAAGCAGGTTCCTCAACAGGTTCCTCTGCTGTCTCAGCTACAGTCTCTTCTACAGACTCAGCAGTTTCCGCTGCTTCAACAGCTGCATCAGCAACAGCTTCATCAGTCTCTGAAAGATCAGAAGGTTCAGAAAGCTCATCAACAGCAACAGCGATCTCCTCTTCCTTAGGGTTATCACTCTCCAAAGCAGCATTCTTCGCTTCAGCAGCCCTTGCTCTGGCATCCTCAAGCTGCTTCTTCTGAAGAGCTCTTCTCTCTTCACGGACACGCTTCTTCTCTTCCTCTTCTGCCTTCTTTGCTTCCTCTTCCTGCTGTCTTTTCTCAACCTCAGCAAGCTTCTCTTCGCTGGCTTGCTGTTTTGCAGATTCCTTCAGATCATCAAGAGAAGCAGAAGCAGTTACAGCGCGCTGCATGATAGCCTGCATCTTTTTGCGGCTCTCTTCGGATACTCTCTCCTCGTTCTCTGCAACCTCTTCCCCGAGCTCCTGCAGTCTCTTGATCTCCTCAAGAGTTGCTCTGTCGGGCACACCGTTGCTGTCAGTGATATGACCGGTTGTCCTTATCACGATATCCTCAACACCGCTCTCTTCGAAATTGGAAGAAGCTTCTTTGAGTGTCTTGACATCAGGAAGCTTTACGCCGGGAAGTATCTCATATTTACGTTCATTCTCGTCTGCCATAGATCTGTCTCCTCATTTAATAATCAGTGCGATTATCAACCCTACAATTATAACAAATTCAACTGCTATGATGCCGATAAAGAGGCCTCGCGAGGTGTTTGCGGATTCCCTGGGTGCCTCTGTATTATCTGGTTTAACAGGCTCTGCCTTAGGTTCTTCTTTAGGCTCTTCAGGCTTCTGGGCGGCATCTTGCGGCTCTTCTGACTTGGCTGCTTCGGAAGGCGCATTCTGGGCACTTCCGACGATTATCGCCCTTGCCTCTTTGACCTGCGGAACAAGTTCCTCCTGAAGTTTCTTGAAGGAATCATCGCTCCTGGGGAAAGCACCTGCACTCTGCTTAAGCGCGGAAGAATCCGGCGCCTTTGTATCCTCGAGATAGAGAACGCCGAAGGAAGAATCATCGCTGTTGTTGCTTCCGCCGACGATATACTTCTCAAGGATCTCCTTGATCTCGCCCTCACCCTTCTCACGGCCGTCCTTGAAAGTCTCCGCCATTCTGGCAACAACGGGCTTAACAAGGCCGGAATTGTCATCATAGACGGAGTCCTGAACGCCGTCTGTCATAAGACATACAGCATGAAGATTATCAGTAGTCGTCTTTACGATTCTCAGATAATCCGGAGCATGATTTGCAGTAACAAAGTATGTATGACCTGCCATATCGTTCTGCGGCATCGTAAGAGGGCTTACTCCGTCAGAAGAAACCCTGACGATCAGTCCGTCACCAAGATGACCTGCCAGAACACGTCTGTCCTTTATCGCGCAGAAAAGCAATGTACATGAGAGCTGTTCAAGAGACTGAAGTTCCATCTCCTTCATTATTTTCGCGAAAGCAACATGAATCTTCGCAATTATAAGGCTCCTTATAGCAGCTTCGCGGTTCTCGTTATATATCGCATCGAAATGCTGTACCAGAAGTTCCGATATAGCCTCGCAGCATGCCTTTGAACCGAATCTCGCATGAGTATACTGCTTGGAACCTGCACCGTCTGCTACAACAACGCAGCTGACGCCATTCTCCTGAATAGCTATAGAAGAATCCTCACAGGGGATCTCTCTGTTGATGTGCTTCTGTCCTGTGAGCGTTACGTTACCGACAGTTATGCTCATTCGTCATCACCATCAACAAAACTTAAGAAATCATCAACGCCAACAGAATCACCTTCGGGTTCAGTAGAGATATTGTAAAGCGCATCGTCATTCATTCCAGAAGATACGATAGAAGATGAAGATGAACCCAGGAATTCGAAGAGCTTGCCGAAATCAGCAGAGTTAACGGATATAGGCTCAGGTCTCTTAACAGACAGTTTCTGCAGGAGATCAAAGTCAACACCGTTGCCTACACCGATATTGAATACAACGAGCTTATCGCTGGCTTCCAGTTCATTGCAGGCCTTAACAGCAAGGTTATAGTTGGCCATAGCGTTGGGGCCCTGAGGAGCACCGTCTGTGATTACAACGAGCCAGGGCTGGTAATACTTGATTCCCATCTCCTTGTAGCCCTTCTTACGCATATCGAGAAGCTCGAGAGCCGTAAGAACGCCCTCACCGATAGGCGTGAGAGTCGTAGAAGCTGAGATCTCAGGCAAAGCCTTATCCTTGGAGATCTTTCCGAAGGGCATTACGATCTCGACAGATGAACCGAATGTGATGATCGCGATATCCGTAGCGGATCTCGTATCGTCATTTGCCTTGATCGAAGCCAGGAAGTTATTAAGTCCCTGGTTGAGCTGCTTAATAGGGTTGCCCATCATAGATCCTGATGTATCAAGACAGAAACAAATAGGCAGTCTTCTCTTTGTGCTATTGCCAAAATCCGCACTACTGAAATTCTCAGACATGTTGACCTCCAAATATATAGCTTATTATCAGAACAGACCGAATCTCTTCTTCTTGGCGGGATCACCGTTACCGCCGTTGCTGCTTCCGTTGCCGTTATTCCCGTTATCTCCGCCGTTCCCGTTACTGCCTACGTTGCCGTTCTGACGCGGAACATAAACACCGGACGGAGCGGATGTCGGAGTTGAAGTCTTAGGTGCAAAAGGTGACGCAGGAGCAGATGCAGGCGCGCTGTTAGGGTTCTGGAAAGGGCTGCTGAATGGTGACGTACTGCTCTGAGCCGCTCTTGCGAAGGGATTATTAACAGATGACGCACGCGTCGCATCCGCAACAGAAGAGAACCTTCTCTTGGCACCTGGGGCAACTCTGTTACGGTCGCCGGGAGCCGCTTCTGCCAATGCCTCAGCAGTAGGATGGTAATCCATCTTAGGAAATACCTTGTATGCCTCAGGATCCTCATACTTCTTGCCGACCAGATCTTCCCTGTACTCAAGGACTGCCTCGTACCACTGAACAGCCTCATAACTCCTGCCGAGCTTGAATGTGTTGTAAAGCATTGTACGGAGCTTCTCTGACAGGTACTGCCAGATATAGTTATATCCACCCAGAGGGATGAACTCCTCATTGCTGTTATCAAGCGTGTAAGGGAAATTCTTAGCCAGGATCTCTTCCCTCAGAGTCTCGGCACCATTACGCGTAGCATAAGGATGCAGACCGCAGAAGAGTATCGAGAATACGAGCATGGCGATGGAATAATCCTCATCCTCAAGCTTCCTGACAAAACCTGCAAAATCTCTTCCCCAAAGTCTGGGATCTGTGAACTCCTCCGTTCCGACAGGACACGGCAGATTACCGACCTGAACGGAGTCCATATCTATGAGATAGACAGCATTTGAAGAATACAGGAGTGCATTCTTCAGCTGAATATCACCTGCAACGATGTTGTGCATGTGAAGGTAGATATACTTCTCAATGAGATTGATGAGCGTCGCTGCCACATCCTCTCTCTTCCACTCAGGGAAATTATTGACCATGGCATCAGGCCCGTCGAAAATATTTCCCAAAGTCTTGCCCTTGCCCAGAAACATTGTGTAACCAACCGGAACACCCTTATAGTAGAGCAGATCCTGCGGCCAGCAGATTCCGGCACTCTTGATGCCCATGGATACCATCTTGGTAAGTTTGCTCCATCTGAGTGGCGTGATAACGCCTTTGTGATATATCTTAGCAACCTTAAGCCTGTTGTCCGTAAGGAATACCATACCCTCAGCACCGGAACTGACCCTCTTGGTGAGTTCGAGCATCTGATTATTGCCGGTAACGACCTTATCACCGACATTGCAGAAACTGTCAGAATCCAGATATGCCTTCTTGAGAGCTATCGGATTGACCTCGGGCATGGGAGATGAACTGAAGAACTCCTCTGAACCGTGATAAAGCTCATATCTGTCAGTCCTGAGGATCATGATGTCGTGCTTGAATTCTATCTTCTTCTCCCTGAGTCTCTTTGCCAGAAGACTGTTGATGGTCATTATCATGATGCTGTCTTCAATATCGGCAACAGTCCTGATAAATTCGGCTGTATCGGCAGTCTGCACGGAATGAAGCTTATGCAGCGGCAGGAGCATGGAACAGAGCTCCTTCATAGCATACACGGAGCCGTCATCCTTGGAGTCAGCCTGATGGATAAGACAGTAGTGCTGGAGTTTGAAGGCAGAACTTACGTAAACATCCTGATTCCTGGTAGCTATGACATCGATAAAGTCCGAGAATACAGAGTTGCCCCCGAACTCCTTGATAATAGAATAGTCCAATATAAGATTCCTGTATTCGTTTAAGATACCGATTGCCATATATAGTCTTCCATCTTCAAAATATTTATATAATTATAAAATAAGTTCAAAAATCAGGCAACAGAATTTGAAGAAATTGTGGCAAATCCGTATTATTTTTCTTAACAAAGACAAAATCTGAAAGGTACACATCCCTTTTTCAGATTTCAAATCCCCTGAACAGATCCTCCCAGGTATCAGCCCTTCTTATAAGCTTTGGCGTACCGTCGAGCTGAATTAGAACTTCAGCAGGTCTTCTTCTGACGTTGTAGCTGGAAGCCATCGCGTAGCCATACGCACCTGCATCAAGAACACATACAAGATCCCCTGTGGTAATCTTCGGAAGCAGGCGCTCTTTGGCGATTATGTCACCGCTTTCGCAAATGTTGCCGACAATGGTTATGACCTCGGGATCATCAGTAGTGACCTTGTTATCATGGATTATTTCAACGTCATGCCAGGAACCGTACAGCGTCGGTCTGGCGAGCACATTCATACCTATGTCGGTACCGGCAAACTTACGGTCAGCATTAGTCTTTACTGCATGAACCCTTCCAAGCAGCACACCGCCCTCGCAGAATGCGTACCTTCCGGGTTCCGTCTTGAAGAGAGGCACATAACCCGCCTTCTCCACAAATCCGTCAAGAAGAGCCTCAAACTTCTTCTCGAAAGAATCAAAATCAAAAGGCTGCTCATCCTCAGACACCTTATGGTAGGGCACTCCGTAACCGCCGCCAAAGTCAATGAAATCAAGCTTATCAAACTTCATTGCCATCTCAAGAAGATTGACGACAGACTTCAGGAAAGGTTCAGGATCCATAAAAAGAGAGCCTATATGCTGGTTGATGCCGACTATCCTGAGATCGTGCTTAGCCGCTGTGGCAAACATCTCATCGAGCTGGTCATCTGTTATGGCAAATTTAGTATTCTTGCCGGCTGTTACCACCTTCTCGTGATGACCTGCGCCGACACCGGGATTAAGCCTGACAGAACACTTTCCGCCGGGATTGATGGTGCCAAAAAGATCGAGCTGATCGATGCTGTCGAGACTTACGATTATGTTATGTTCGACCGCAAACTTCATCTCGTCAGCCGACACATTATTCGGAACAAAGAAAATCTTCTCCGGAGGGAATCCCGCCTTGAGCAGAAGCCTCATCTCACCTTCACTCATAGCATCTGCAGACAGGCCTTCTTCAAGCGCTATCTGAAGCAGATAGAGATTCGAATTAGCCTTGATCGAATAGTTGGTAACGTACGGGTATTTGGTAATCAGGCCGGAAAGCCGCTTAAGATTAGATCTAATTATCCTCTCGTTGTATACATAAAGCGGGGTGCCGAATTCGGAAGCAAGTGCTTCCGCACTTGCCGAACCCCAGAAATCAGTTGCCTCAAGATAAGATCTCATCTAATTCTCTCCTCCGTCCTCAATACCGACTAACCGCATCAGGAATCTGGCATTGGACGATCTCGAGATGCCGCTCCTGAGCACATAGTCAAATACAATATCCGTATCATTGTACTGTTCTTTGAAATAATAGTAAACTATGCCATCCATCCTGTTCTCAGTCCTGTCCACAAGTGCATAGTCATGGGTAGTCATAAGACCGCAGATATGAGGTTTGGACAGACTCTTAAGCACGGAATATGCACCTTCTGTCCTGTCATCTGAATTCGTACCTCTGAAGATCTCATCTATCAAAAACAGAAGCGGTCTTCCTTCCCTTCCGGCTTCAGCAATGCCGGCGATCCTTACGAGCTCAGCCTTGAATGTGCTCATATTCTCCTCAAGGCTGTCAACAACTCTCATGGAAGACATTATCCTCATCTTTCCAAGCTTAAGGGATTCGGCCGGAACAGGTCCGCCCATATATGCAAGAAGAGCACATACTCCGACAGTCCTGATAAGTGTTGTTTTACCAGACATATTCGAGCCCGTTATCATGGCAATATCAGAATCGAGCTTCACGGAATTAGACACTCTTGTGGCAGGTCTCAGAAGCGGATGGCAGATGTTAATGCCATCAAAATAGGCATTGTCAGCAGGATCGTCACTCTCTACAAACTCAGGGAAAACATACCTTTCAGATGTAAATGCAGCCTGGGCCATACTCATAAGAGTCTCGATCTCGCCGATATTATCAAGAACCGATTCAGTGATATCGGAATTCTTAGCCTTCCACTTATCGATCAGGTCAAGCAAAAGATAATCAAGTGGAAATATCATATTGAGCAGCACGGCAAAAAGCGGCTGAACACGGAGTTCTGCAGCTCCAAGAATGCCCGACAGCTCACCCAGGGAATCCGAGACTTTCCTGTCTCCGTCCCTACCACATCTTATAAGCTCGTTGAGATATCCTGACTTATACTCCTGTGACTCCGCATGATCATAAAGAGCCTTCAGATTATTGATCTTCCGTATAGTTACGCCGCCGGGGATTATCTTACCGCCTCTGATGCCGCCGAAGACCCAGAACAGTATATTCACGACGATCACACCGAGCACTGCAGTCCTGACAAAGTCCGGCAGAACAAACAGGAATATAACCGGAACAAGCCAGAGCAGCGGCATAAACTTATAAACTGCTTTTGTTACAGGCTTCAGGCCATAATCATACTTGAGAAATCCCCTGATATCCGCATCAGATTCCGACAGGAATCCCATCCTTCCAAAGGCCTGAAACTCCTGCATGCTCTCCACATGCGAGATAAGTTCTTCACAGGCCTCTTGAACGAGTTTTAGATCCGCCCTGCTGATCTGATCGGCAGAAGCATGAAGAAGCCTGTCAGCAAACCGCCTGCGTCCCATTACCGTCTCGCAGACGTTATAGAGACTAAAGATGGATTTCTTTCCGAACAGACCCAGATCAACACAGTAGTCATGATCATTTACAGTGAATATCTCACCGGTAAAGAGCGATGTTCTGTATGTCTTGTCCTTCTGCTTGTCCAGCTCGTCAATCCTTGATTCCAGGAGGCTGTCGTAGTCACCGGCAACCCTGTAACTGTAACACAGGCATACCTTACGGTAAGCCTTCAGGTAATCACGGTCGTTATTGATCCTGTTATGGATCCTGCAGAGAAGAATAAAGCCTGCGAGAACAACAACTCCGATGATCCCGAGCCACACAAAACCCTTGATATATCCGAATATCAGACAGAATGCAGACAGCGCGAAAGTAATGATCCTTCCGATGCTGATCATTGAGGAGATATGTTCAAGAGAGGATATCGCTTCTGCGATACCCTCTGCTTTCTTCAAGTATTCATCAGTCTTTGGATCCATCAATTATTTCTTGGCTGCTTTCTTTGATGTAGTTGCCTTTTTAGGAGTTGCCTTCTTGGCTGCGGGCTTCTTCTCATTTTCTTCCTTCTTGGGTGAAGCCTTTTTGGCAGTTGTCTTTTTTGCCGGTGTCTTCTTAGCTGCCGTCTTCTTGGTACCGGTTGTCTTTGACGAACCGGAAGCTGTCTTCTTCGAAGGCGCCCTCTTCGGGATCGCACTGTCAAGCACTTCACCTATGCTGTCATGGATCGTAAGAAGCGCCTGAAGATCAAGGTATGTTGAACTCTTATTGATAATGACCACCTTATCGTGCTTCAGGAACTGCGCGAAAGTAGCTGCCGGATATACCGTAAGAGAAGTGCCGCCGATTATCAGAAGATCAGCCTTCTTGATGGCCTTGATAGCACTGTCTACATTCTCATGTTCGAGATTCTCCTCATAGAGCACCATGTCAGGTCTTATCATTCCGCCGCACTTATCGCAATAAGGTATTCCCTCATGTGCAAGTATGTAATCAAGCTTGAATTTCTTCCCGCACTCCATGCAATAGTTACGGAAAACAGAACCGTGAAGTTCAATAGTCGTCTTGCTTCCTGCAGCCTGATGGAGGTTATCGATATTCTGCGTGATGGTAGCCTTAAGCTTACCCTGTTTCTCAAGTCTTACCAATGCCTTATGTGCCTTATTCGGCTTGGCATCAGGATAGAGAAGCTTGCGTCTGTAGAAATCATAAAACTCTTCGGGATGCTCCATGAAGAAAGTATGGGAGATGATATCAACAGGTCTGTACTTAGTTCCGCTCTCCTGGTTATAAATACCTTCTCCGCCTCTGAAATCAGGGATCCCGCTCTCTGTAGAAACACCGGCGCCGCCAAGGAATACGATATTATCAGATTCCTCGATAAGCTGTCTCAGCTGTGCGATCTTACTCTCCTTAGCCCCTGCATATCTGTCTAATCTAGTTTCCATACTCGCCTCTCTGCCTGAATCCTTTATTGTTATCAGTCAAAATGTCCGTCTAACCCTTCAATAAAACCGCTTCCGATATCATCAAATCCGGCTGCGCCGAACATCTCCTTGCCGAGAACTCGCTTCTCATTACGTTCCTTCTCTACGATGTTGCTAAGAGCCCTGTAAACCTTCTCGCAGTCCTTGATACTCTCTATCTTCAATGTTGGAGTCGTCTGGTCGGCAGTCGACAGAATGATGGTACCTACTCCGAATATCCTCTGACCGAGGCTTCTTCTCAAAGTCAGGTCAAGCACCCTGTACAGAAGGATCTCATCATTGGACACATTGATGAAGCCCTTCCTGAGATAGAATCTGTTCTCATCGAAACTGTATCTGGTAAACGAGATCGGAAGCCCCAGATATCTCTTGCGGTCCTTCCAAAGGATCTCATCAACTTGCGCATACTGTGATAATCTGTCAGGTTTTGCCATAATAGACCTCCTCTGTGCTTAATATAATTATCGCACAAACTCATCACTAATTAATTATTATAATGCATTGACACGAAAATTTCACATATTTGTGGTTCACAGGAACAGGACACTCCCTTATTCAGAGAATGTCTCCACCACTTTATCCGCGTCGAACAGCCTCGACAGATCGCTGTTCTTCAACGCTTTCCCGTTGATTACCGTCCTGTCGTAATACAGATAGTTGTCACCGTAGATATAGTATGGTCTCGGACCGATACCGAAGAAGATCCTGAATCCGTTATTCTTCAGATAAACGGCGCGGGGATCGGTTCCATAGATATAATCACCATTAGGGTATGCGATCATATGCGTATCACCGAGCAGCGGTTCGATCTGCGTCATCCATTTCTCTGTGTCCGCCTTGATGGTATCCATGTCAGAAGAACGCGCATTTATGTACCCGTATGTGGCAGAAGCGAACTTCCATCCGTCATCCTTAAGAGCCTCTGCGATCGTCATGACGGTACTGCAGTTGGCATCAATATCAGCCGGTGTAAAATTAGCATTCGGATATCCGGCCGCGGCAAGGGCACTGTTGCGGTCATCAAGTTCATCCTGTGAGATAACGTAACCGAAGCAGGCCTCGTATCCGCTGATCGAGATAACGCCTTTCGCGCCGTCGTAAGTGAAATCGTGATGTTCCTCGACGAATCTGTCAAGAATGCCGATCGACTCTTTGAGACGGCTTACAACGGCTTCTCCGTCACTGTTCACGTACTCGCTGCACACCTGTCCCTGATCGTTGAGGACCAGTCTTCTGTTGAGTCCCTGCCCGTAATTGGAAGCACTGTACGTCAGGTCTTCAACGACTATTATCAGAGGCTTCTTGCCGACCGGGACCGTGAGCTTCGTCTCCACGAGATATGTATCGTTGCTGAGGTCAGCCAGTCCTTCGGCATCAACGAGGCAGAAATTGTTGTTATACAGCTCCGTCAGCATCCTCTCAAACTCGGTACAGGTCAGATATTTGTCCAGAACGGCACTGCCGAAATTGCCGGATCTTGCAAGATCCGTATCAGCGATAAGATTGCGCACGCACAGAACCTCCACCTTGCCGTTGTAGACAGCTGTCTCATTAGTGTTGGTGGTCGCTGTCAGAAGGTCATTGGCGATCCTTGCATCATCCGGGAATATAGCGGCAAGGTCGGACAGAAGATTCTCAGCCGTATAGTATTTATAAGTATCCAGCATGTGCTCGCCGAGCGTGATCATCGGTTCGTACATGGTCTCCTTGATCTCGGCAAGCCTTGCCGTGCTGTAATCATGAACGAATCCGGTATTGCGCTCGATAACCGACTGGTAAGTCTTTACCGCCGTAATATAGTCCTGCTCCTCGAAATGCGTCTCCGCGTTGCGGACATCACCTGTGGCCATCTCGATCATATCAAGTTCAGCCTGCAGCGGCCTTACCGTCGCCGAGAAATTGCTTATAGGAGATATCGTATTGAACACAAATGTAATATCAGGCTTCTCGATCTTGCCGAGCAGGAATTCCGTGCACAGATCCTTGAGCCACGAAGACACGATAGATGTCGTCAGTTCCTGCATTCCGCCAAGGAACGACTGATCCTGCGTTGATGGCGTATAGCGCTCGTATCTGACCTTGCGGAGGATCTCATCCACCCTGACGCTGACGATCTCCTCCATGTCGTAGAGTTCCTGGTTCTCATACTCCATCTTATCGGCACTTTCGGGAGGCGCTGACAGAACATAGTCCTGAATGTCTCTGTAGATCCTCAGCGCTTCCTCATAATCGCCTTTGGTCAGGGCCTCCTCGAAAGCAGGCACAACGCTGCTTCCGGTCCTCGATAAACCTTCAAGATAGAAATAAGCTCCCGCAATGGAGGCTGCCAGTATAAAACACAAAACGGCGAAGATCCTGTGGATCACCTTGACTGATGATCCAGTCCTGTCGCCGTAAATGTTGTCATTGACGTTATAGTTCAATTCAGCCCCTCTATACCGATCTGTTTATCGGCAAAAGAATCCTCTTTGATATAGTAGCCTATAGCAGGGATCTTACGTATCCTGTAGTACTCCGGATCCACGATATCGGATTCCTCAAGCCTTGTTATCTCAACCATCTGCGAACCGCGCTTGCTTGCCAGGAGCTGAACGCCCTGAGTCGTTCTCGTTGTCTTGAGAGGGATCAGGGATGCCTTGAATACTACGGCTTTCTTGAGGTCTGACCTTGCAACAAGATCGGGATCCTCGTCATCATCAAGGATGATGAACGATACTGCCGGAGACAGGTCTGAATAGCCCTTCAGGAGCTTCTTACGGTTCTGCTTCGTCTCGTAAACATTGAGCGGAAACAGCGCTGCCTTGCCGTTCTTAAAGCCTATCAAAAGCCGCCCCTTATAATCAGTAGTCGGTATCATAAAGAGGATATTCTCGCCATCTTCAAGACCAAGTTCCGACGGCAGATAGAAGCCGAAATCACCGGGCTTGGTATCTGCAAAATCATATGTCTTTGCCTTGTAAACGTTGCATTTATCAGTAAAGAACAGTATGTCGCTCCTGTTCTCTGTCTCGTATCCGAGGAAGATCTCGTCATCCTCCTTTGTCTTGAGCTCGCCTGCATTACGCATGGATACGAGAGAGTGCTTCTTGAGATATCCGTGCCTGGTGAGCATGAGATGGAGCCTGTAATCAGCGATCTCGGTATCAGCCGTGAAGACCTCAACCTCTTCATTGGCAATGAGCTGAGTTCTTCTGGGCTGACCGAACTTGGAGGCAACTTCCTTCAGCGTCTTTACGATAAGGTTGTTGATCCTTCTGGGGCTCGAGAGCAGGTCTTCCGTATCGGCAATATCATCCTTGAGTTTATCGCGGTCAGCGATCCTGTTAACGATATACTGCTTATTGATATTACGGAGCTTGATCTCCGCAACATATTCAGCCTGTTCCTTATCAATATCGAATCCCTTCATGAGGTTGGGAACAACATCTTCCTCAAGTTCTGTGTTACGGATTATCTTGATTGCCTTATCGATGTCAAGAAGGATCGCTGCAAGACCGTCCAGAAGGTGCAGCTGCTTCTTCATCTTGTTAAGATTGAACTCCTGCTCCCTGGTGATGCACTGTCTTCTCCACTTGAGCCATTCGTCGATTATCTCACCTACGCCCATGAGCTTAGGCGAACCGTTGATAAGGATGTTAAAGTTGCAGGCGAAAGTATCCTGAAGCTTTGTATATCTGAACAGCTTCGTCATCAGAGCCTCATGATCGGTGCCCCTCTTGCAGTCGATAGTTATCTTGAGACCATCAAGATCAGTCTCATCCCTTATATCGGCTATCTCCTTGGCCTTTCCGGCCTTGACCAGATCGGCAATGTTGTCAATTATCGCCTCTGAGCTTGTGGAATAAGGGATCTCCGTTATCTCGATAAGGTTATTCTTCTTATCTACCGTATATTTGCTCCTGATCGAGATGGAACCCTTACCTGTCTCATATATCTGTCTCATCTGTTCCTTATCGTAAACGATCAGACCGCCACCGGAAAAATCAGGAGCAGGCATAAACTCAAGAAGATCACAGTTCTTATCCCGCAGATACGCCTCTGTCGCCTCACAGACTTCCTTCAGATTGAAGGAACAGATGTTGGATGCCATACCTACTGCAATGCCCTGATTGCTGTTGACGAGTATCGCGGGGAAAGTCGTCGGAAGCAGGACCGGTTCCTTCAGGGTACCGTCGTAGTTATCTACAAGATCGACAGCATTCTTATCAATGCCCTTGAATATCTCACTGCAGATCTTCTCCAGCCTTACCTCTGTATATCTGGGAGCGGCACACTGCATATCCCTGGAATACTGTTTACCGAAGTTACCCTTGGAATCAACATACGGATGCAGAAGCGCAGCATTGCCTCTTGTCATCCTGACCATCGTATCGTAGATAGCCTGGTCACCGTGGGGATTGAGCTTCATGGTCTGACCAACAACGTTAGCTGATTTCGTTCTGTTGCCGTTAAGCAGTCCCATCTTGTACATAGTGTACAGGAGCTTGCGGTGTGACGGCTTGAAGCCGTCTATCTCAGGAATGGCTCTCGATACTATAACGCTCATAGCATAAGGCATATAGTTGATCTCGAGCATCTCCGTGATCGGCTGGTCAACTGCAGGCATATCCTTGGCAGACGGGTCTGTCAGTCTTGACTTCAGCGAATCGCTCTTTATATCTTCGTTTTTCTTCTTTGCCATATCTGTCTCCGTAAGTAATGTTAGCCGATATCGAGCATATCAAGATACAGGTGCCCGTCCTGTTCGATGTGAAGCTTACGCCCTGCAAGGTTATCACCAAGAAGCAGATCGAAAACCTCAGCCGTCTTCTGCGCATCCTCAGGGCAGACTTTTATAAGCCTTCTGGTCTTCGGGTTCATCGTCGTCTGCCACATCATCTCAGGCTCGTTCTCACCGAGACCCTTTGATCTCTGGATATTGAGCTGTGACGGGTCATATTTGGCAAGTATCTCGGCCTTCTCTTTCTCATTAAAGGCAAAGAACGTCTCCTCCTGATCGCTCTTCTTCCCCTTTGGCCTGTAGGTAATCTCGAACAGCGGGGATTCAGCGATATAGACATGACCTGTATCTATCAGTGTCGGTGTGAGCCTGTAGATCATAGCCAGGATAAGAGTTCTTATCTGGAATCCGTCAACGTCGGCATCAGTACAGATTATTATCTTGTTCCATCTGAGGTTCTCGATATTGAATGCGCTTATCTCTTTATTATGCTTATCGTTGATCTCTACACCACATCCCAGAACCTTAAGAAGATCAGTAATAATCTCACTCTTGAAGATTGAGGCATAGTCTGCCTTAAGACAGTTAAGTATCTTACCTCTTACGGGCATAACAGCCTGGAATTCAGCATCCCTGCCCATCTTGACAGAACCAAGAGCGGAATCACCCTCAACTATGTATAGCTCTCTGATATTGGCATCCCTGCTCCTGCAGTCAACAAACTTCTTGATCCTGTTATTGATATCGATGGAGCCCATCAGCTTCTTCTTGATGTTGACTCTCGTTCTCTCGGCGTTCTCTCTGGAGCGTTTATTAACGAGTATCTGCTCGACAACCTTGTCACCCATCTGCTTGTTCTCGATAAACCAGATCTCGAGATTTGTCCTGATGAGCTGAGTCATGAAGTCCTGAACATACTTGTTGTTGATGGCTTTCTTTGTCTGGTTTGCGTAGGAGGTCTGAGTCGAGAAAGTATTGGTCACGACTATCAGGGAATCAGCTATATCCTGGAACGTGATCTTGGCCTCGTTAGCTTTATACTTATCCCTTGACCTGATCTGCTTATCGATCTCGCTCAGGAATGCGGATCTGACGGCTTTATCCGGGGATCCGCCGTGCTCGAGGAAACTGGAGTTGTGGTAGTACTCCATGACATTGACCTCGTTGTTAAAGCAGAATGCCACTTCAGCCTTGACCTTGTACTCATCCCTGTCGTCCGAGTCCCGTCCCTTGCCTTCACCTGAGAAGAAATGAGCCTCGGTAATCCCCTTCATGTCAGACAGTTCGTCAACATAGCCCTTGATCCCCTCACGGTACAGATATGAGAATTCCTCACCGGAAGCCTCGTCCTTGAGGATAAACTCGATACCGCTGTTTACAACAGACTGGCGCTTGATGATCTCCTTGAAACTGTCGAGAGGTATAAAAGTCTCTGTGAAGACCTCGGAATCAGGCTTCCAGCGCTGGATCGTACCTGTCCTCTTGAACCTGTAGGGTTCCTTCATGAGCTCAGTTACGGGTTCACCTTTCCTGAAAGACATGGAATACTTCGTATGGTCACGCATGACAGTGACTTCAAAATACTCGGAAGCATACTGTGTAGCACAGGCACCGAGACCGTTAAGACCGAGTGAATACTCGTAATCCCCTGCACTGTTGTTGTGATACTTGCCGCCGGCATACAACTCGCAGTATACAAGTTCCCAGTTGTAGCGGTTCTCCTTGGTATTGAAGTCAAGCGGGATACCTCGTCCGAAGTCTTCCACCTCAATGGAACCATCCCTGAACCTGGTGATTATGATCTGACTGCCGTAGCCTTCCCTGGCCTCATCGATGGAATTGGACAGGATCTCGAAGAATGAATGGATACATCCTTCAAGGTTATCTGAACCAAAGATAACCGCAGGTCTCTTACGGACCCTGTCGGCTCCTTTGAGCATAGATATACTCTCATTGCTATAGTTCTTCTTAGCTGCCATTTATATATATGACCCCCGTGAGATAAACATTTTCGAGATAATTATAACATAACCTTTCCGTGGTCAATGAACATGTGAGCGGTTTTGTATAAAAGTTGAGACACTGTACGAATTATCGTACAGTGTCATCTTGAATATCGTGAATATGCTTAACAGATATCAGCTTGTCTTAAGGCTTTTTGTCAGCTGATCGTTATCCTTACCGACTACCACATTGCCCCATGAAGCTGCTGTTCCGTTATAAGACGCATCTGTCAGAACCGTACAGCCGTAGAAAGCGCCCTGACCGATAAGCGTAACACCTGAGCCGAGCTTGACGGAAGACAGCTGCTTACAGCCATAGAAGGCAAAATCACCGATCTGTGCCAGACTGTCAGGCAGCTCGATCCCGGTAAGCAGGATACATCCCTTGAAGCAGGAATAACCGATCGAAGTAATGCCGTCAGGAAGTGTTACTTCAGTGAGAGCCGTGCATTCGTTGAAACAGTAATCACCGAGAGACTTCACGTTGAACGGCAGACTGATCCTGGAGAGATTTTTGCAGTTGCCGAAAGCATTATCACCTATCACCTCAATCTGCTCGGAAAGAATGATGTCTGATATCCCTGTTCCGCAGAAAGCGCCGCTGCCGATCTCTGTAAGCTCATAAGGCAGTTCAACCTCATAGAGATTGACGCATCCCCAGAAAGCATTATCGGGAAGCTTCGTGACGGACGAAGGAATGGTAACTTTCGTAAGACCGAGACAGTATGAGAATGCATTGGCACCGACAGATTTCAGGTTCTCTGTAAGGTTAAGCGACGTTACACCGCAGTTATAGAACGCTGAAGAACCTATGCGTCTGATGCCGTCATGCATATCTATATTAGTGATGTCCTTACATCCTTCGAAAGCACCGGCTCCTATAGTCTTAACAGACTGAGGTATCGCAAAGTTAACCAATGACGATGCAGGACATACTCTTATCAGCTCTGTCATGCTCTTGTTGTAGAGTGTACCGTCCTCTGACATATATGCATCGCAGTCCTCTCCGACATTGATACTCTTGAGGGATCTGCACTCGGCGAAAGCCATCTTATCGATTGAAGAGACCGATGACGGCAGATCGATCGTCTCCAGCGGAGCCTCCCTGAACGCCTCAGCTGCAATAATCTGTACATTCTCAGGAACAGTAAAGTTCGTCTCTGCCCTTCCGGATGCATAGGTTATCAGCTCGGAAGCGTCCTTGTTGTAAAGACTGCCGTCGAGGGACGAATAATAATCATTATCAGGAGCAACGATGATCTCTTTGATGGCAGGAGCCCCTGCAAACGCCCTGTCGCCGATATCCGTAACGGTGGCAGGGATCGTAACCTTTGTGAGGTTCTTCATTCCCTCCACAGCAAGCGCAGGAATCTCTGTAATGCCATCCTCGATATAGATCTCCTTTACGTCTTCAAGAGTCGGCTTACCCAGACCGAAAGTAACGTTCACATCAGTACCGACAGCCCCTGTTCCTGTAATCCTGAGGATACCCTTGTTATCCATTGTCCATGTACAGTTGCCGCAGGTCCCTTTATAACCCATGAACATATAGCCTACAGCGGCACCGATACCGCCAAGCGCCAGCACGCAGGCAGCGATTATCACTGCGATTTTGATCTTCTTGGCTCTCTTCTGCTTCTTCCTGTAACCGCTGTTCTTCATAGATTATGCATTCTCCTGTTTAGTTATTACATTTACATACTGGAACGGTATCTCGATATGATGTTCTGCAAGAGCCTGATTAACCCTCACATTAATATCGGATGTTACAACCTCAGTCCTGTTGCCCGGCTCATAGAATACAGTAGTCGTCAGGCGGAGACTGCTGTCCTCATATGCCATGAAGTAAACATCAGCATACTGTCTCTCGCCGTCTATCATCAATCCTGGAATACTGTATTCTGAACTCATTATCGCATTCTTGATGACTGACATGGCAAGTTCCACATCCGTTCCATAGGCGACATTGAAGTTGAACTGGGCTGACCTGTAACCTACCTGATAGCTGTAGTTTATAAGCTTCATTGCGTTGAGCTTGCTGTTTGGGATAACGAGCACCTGCGAATCGACGCCCTGAAGCACAACATGACGCATCGTAATATCCTTGACGATACCGGCAGTACCATCCTCCAGAACGATCCTGTTCCCTAATTCGAATGGTCTGTAGATACTGATCATCAGACCGCCCAGAACGTCCTTGATGGCGTCCTGCGCAACGAAAGCGAGCACCGCACTGATGATAGCCGTACCGCCGAGAAGAGTCTTCCAGATGGAATCAAAGCCGCCGAACATCGCGAAAACCAGCACGATACCGGCAATGATGATGACCGCCGATATCAGCCTCTCAAGGAAATGGAAATGGATCTCCTTATGCTTCTTCTTGATCTTCTTAAATACACGGTGGTTGATCTTTCTCAAAAGCCACACGAGAAAGATGATCACCAGAACACCGACAAGGTAGATCAGCATTACGATATTATCAGCAATAAAACCGGTCCAATCGAACTCAGGCAGCTTCGACTCTCCAAGCATACGCATTTAACCGCCGATTACAGAAGGATCGATCTGAATGCCCTCAGTGGAACTTGTAAATACATCTGACAACTTGTTCCAGCCGTCCTTTACAACATCACTGTTAAGAAGATCTGTAACCTGCTCTGTCTTTCCGACATCATCGAAAACACTTGCGATCGTGGAAGGATCCTTGATAACACCGTCAATGATCGACTTGATACCCAGGATGTTATTGGCAAAGATCATCTTATCTGTTGCAGAGAGTCTGCCGATAGCCTCGATAGTATTGGAAGCCAGCTGTGACTTGTTAACGTTGACAAGATCGTTGTCCTTAACAAACTGAAGGATCTGTGATGCCATATCAGCATTCTTCAAACTGTTGCCGGCTGCACCTGCGCCATACCCTACGATCGGCTCGACGATCTTCGTATAGATCTCATCTGCTGAAGGAGCATCCTTAGTGCCCTCGTCCTCGCCGGATACAACTGCCGAACCCTGAGCGTCTGAAGCGGATGTAGCACCGGCGATCTGATCGCATGCTGCCATGCTCATAGCCATTGCGGCTATTGTAACTACTGCAAATAACTTTTTCATAATTTAACTAACCTCGCATTCCATGCATTTATTTGTACCGTTTTGGTACATCAGGTTATTTTATTATAAAAATCTTTTGAATACCATAGCGAAAGGAAATTGTTCCCGGTTATGGGCACCCCGGGAGCCACAAGTGGGTGCCTAGGAGTCGGATAAGAGACAAGTATTACCAGTAACCGCACACCCGGGGTGTTATGTACGGGTGTGTTTTGAGCCGTTTTGGCGCGGTTATTCACGGTAACCGCACACCCCGGGTGTCATGTACGGGTGTGTTTTGAGCCGTTTTGGCGCGGTTATTCATGGTAACCGCACACCCCGGGTGTCATGTACGGGTGTGTTTTGAGCCGTTTTGGCGCGGTTATTCACGGTAACCGCACACCCCGGGTGTCATGAACGGGTGTCCCTCATTATTTTTAACAATAGAAACCCAGGTACTACAGATGGCCGGGAAGAACAATTGTACCGCGCCTTTGGATCCTGCGACGCGCGGGACAATTCTGTTCTTCCCGGACTTTTAAAAACCCGCGCCTCCGGAGAGACACGGGTAAAAAGTGAGGGTTGAAAATGAAAAACCATTTGGTGTTGTCTTTATTGTACAAGATATATATAACGCCGGTATTAACCGGGGTTGAACAAAGTGTTAAACAAAAATGAAGAAAATAAAAATCCCCGATCCGAAGACCGGGGACGAATGAAATCATAAATCCAATCAGCTATTGGCTCAAGGAGGATTCATCTGAAGCTCGTCACTCTCGGTAAGAGCATCAACTACCTCAAACTTGATAACCTCAACCTCAACGTCTCTATATAACTCTTTCATATCATTTCCTCCAAAGCATATTAAGCTTTGTACTCTGATATTGTATTTTTTTTAGCACAAATATGTCAACAACTGTTTTGTTACTAAACTGTGTCACATAGTGTGTTTTCGCGATGCTCACTATTCCGGGGACAGTCCGAGCGAATCCCATTTCTCGGGGCTGATCACCTGGAGAGAGTTGATCACGACCACACAATCGGGTTTGACGTTCTTCATAACGGTGATCATCTTGTCCTGAGGAATCGCTACGCATCCGCCTGTATAGGGCTTGACCGGTCCCAGACAGTGCAGGAAGATCGCAGATCCGAGACCCGGCGTACCTTCTGCATTGTAACTGATATTCAGGCAGTACTGATACCCGTTAACATAATCCACGATATGCTCGCTGTCATCCTTATTGAGGTCAGGAAGATCCTTGATGCTTACCATCTCGTTATAGCCATAGCCGTCACGGACATCGCCTGACCAGTAATCGTCATCCGTCACCTTGTGGTAAGTTATGGCACATCCGGGGTCATCTGCTATTCCAAAAGCATAATTGAACCCGAAAGTACCCACAGGCGTCATACCGTCACCCTCTTTGGTCTTGCCGAGGCCCCATTTGCCTATATAGCCGGGCGTTGTCATTATCTGCTTCCATACACCGTTGTCATCCTTCTGGTGCATGGAGATATATGCTGTGGTCCTTCCTACACCTGCCACGACGAACAGCTGGTCGGCGGTCTGCGCCTCGGGAAGTTCTGCAACCCACGACGGGGAATCCTCGCATGCCGCGAGGTCTGCCTTATCTTCTGCCTTTTTCGCGCTGATATTACCCGAAACATCAGCGTTAGCATTTACCGAACAGGCACAGAATCCCATAGCCATAATCTCTACGTTCTCATATTACATCATCCCCGTAGTTAACCTCACCGATTCCCAAATATGTAACCGACTTCACCGTAAAGTCCGCGATATCTTCCTCATCGATAAACTCGTCACCGGCAGGAAAGACTCCGTCAAACTCCACTTTATATACGTGCACGCCGTAACTCATATCGAAAATCATATCTCCCTCAGAGTAAGAGTAAACTCTCCAGCCCGCGTCAGCCAGGTCTTTACCGGACTTGCCGACATATGAAGCCATCTGTTCATCGGTCAGCTGCGATTCATCCATATTCTCCACAAATATTACAGGCAGATCGGCAACAATCTCCTTAACACCGGCATCGTGATCCTCACCGAAATCGATCTCTAACAGCTTATCGGTCATCTCGTCCGTAATCTCGGCAACTGCCCTGTAATCCACGCCATCCTTTACAAATGCATACGTGAAATAATTATTCCGATAACCATAAGAGATCATTTCATAATCGTACGCATCCTTCAGTGTTTTGATCTCACTAACATCGGCATTAGCACTTGTCTCGGCAGTCTTGGCAGTACAACCTGCGAGCAGGCACAGTGCCAGCAAGGAAGAAACGATCAAAGCAAATATCTTACGCATATTTACACACCTCCATGAGCTATTAATTTAGTAGGTCACTATACTACAAATCGGCCGGACAGACAACAGTTCCTTATTTTCCGTACATCTTCTTCTCATAAAGGGAAAAGACGCGTGAGAAACTTCTGCTCCTGTTCGAACAGGAATCCTTGTTCCCTTTTTCCACGGGAGTAAAGAAAATGTTCTGGCCGTGCTCCACGTTCCTGACCCATTCAGGCTCGCCATTCACCTTATTCATCGCCGCATCCAGATGTTCTTTATCTATCCTGTTCAGTACTGCCCACAGGGATCTCGCCCCTGTCCACGTTGTAGCAGCAGATCCGCCGGTATAGATCTTATTATCTGTACCATACTTGAAGGAATATACAGGATTATGCTCATTATAGTATTCCAAAACCTTCTGTAGAGACGATTGCTTTCTGATCTTTAAGATGGCATAAGCATTGGGCTCATCTTCTCCGGTTGTCGTTGTAGCTATATCAATCAGTTCCTTATCACTGAGGACCAGGTTGATCAAACGCCTGTACTTACCGACACGCTTAGCCCGCCCGCGGGCAACCGTATTCGTTTTCTTTATGTAAGAAGCAACAAAGCACATAGATTACCTCAGATTTGATATATCTGTAATTATAACACTGCCCATCATCGCTCAGCAGACAAAAAACAGACCCTGCAGATATATTCTGCAAGGTCTGTTATCCTGTTCACTTTGGTGAGCCACGGGGGGACTCGAACCTCCGACTCACAGCTTGGAAGCAGAGCCAGAAACCCTTATTTTACAGGTGTTTGCAGGCTTTGGGAGGAGTTGGAACAGACCTCGATCATAGGCATTCTAACATATTCACTCTGTAAAACCTAAAGTGCAAACAGCATTTGTTGTATAACATCTATCGTATCATTAAACGAAATACCTTCAGCATACGGCATCTGCTTTTGATAACCTGCCCATCGCTGATTCATACCGGGATCGTTAACAATATTCTCAAATATTATGCGGAAATCTTGAATCTTATCGTAGCTGCCTCTGTGCTTTGATGTTTCAACAAAAGCTTTCCTTAGAGTATCTGTTTCATATCCGACGGAAGAAAGCATATAGATATCATAGAAATCCCTTGGCCTTGTATTTCCTACACCTCTTGAAAGAATTGTCTCGAGCTTCTCGTTGAGTAATAAGTGTTCTTATAATCGGGGTTCCCCGCTATGTACTCTTCAGAATCACCGGTTGGAGCAGATTCGGTACCGTCGTCCTTGTTGCACGATACAAGCGGGATTAACAGACTGACAGACAGCACCACGGAAATGAATCTCTTTGAAATAGACATAAGCATATCCTCCTTATGTTAAGGAGCATATCAAAGAGATGTATCACAATTATATCATCAGTTCTGAACTACGCAGAGAAAGGCATTATCTTGTCAATGTCTTCCTGGCAAGTCTCTTTTAGGATACGTATGTCGATCTCATTCTGAAGATCCAGGAAGTATTTCTCTGACACTCCAAAGTATCTTGCCAATCTTAACGAGGTATCTGCCGTTATCTTTCGCTTGTCGTGTATGATCTCAAGAATGCGTGAAGTTGGAACGTGTATATCTTTCGCCAAACGATATGCTGAGATATCGAGTGGTTCCATAAATTCCTCTTTAAGAATGTCGCCTATTGAAGGTGTGGGTATTTTATTATTCATCTGTTGCACTCCTCAATGATAATCTGTTATCTCAACATCGTAACAATCGCTTTGTTCAAATCTAAAACATATTCTATACTGATCATTTATTCTGATGCTGTATTGACCTTTTCTGTCTCCCTTTAACAATTCCAAGTGATTTGCTGGCGGAACCCGAAGATCATCAATCACTTTAGCATTGTTCATCATTATCATCTTCCTCAAAGCTATCCCCTGAATAGAATGGGGCAGCTTCCTGGAAAACTGCTGCTGAAACACTTTCGCCGTTTCTTTATCTGAAAAACTCTTGATCATCTAAATTATATCTACCTCGCATATATATGTCAAACAGATACATTCAATAAAGCAAGAACTTTTGAATGGTTAATTACATAAATATTATAATGAATATCATGTCCGATTAGTTGGACGAAGCGTCATAAATTAAGGTCGTTTGCTATTACCCAAAGATATATTGCAAACATCATTACTATCTCAATCTAATCACGCAGACATATTTATCTCCAACAGTTCCTGCGCTTAGTCTGTATTTGATCATCGCAAGATCATTATCTGCTATGGCTATCCCCAATCCGGTTCCTCCGCTGACAGTATCAGCAATCTCATTGACTATCTTAATCTGATCATTGCCGTAAGATATAGTTATGGCTATATTAGCACTAGCTATTAATGTATACAACTTAGCAGCATTATCCGACAGGAAAGATTATCTCCAGGATGAAGTCATATCCGTAGGGAGTTTCCTTACATTCGCTCATCAGTTCTCCACCGTAGTTCGCGGCAGCTGTCCTGATATTATGCACACCGAAGCCGTGGCCGGCTTTATCCTTCTTTGTAGTCCTGTTCTCATCATCTGAAATATCCACACGCCAGTGTTATTTCTGAACGTAAAGAAGAGACCCCTGATTCTCAGGAGTCTCATTCTGTCATTTGCAGTACTACAAACCGCAACGCTGTGAATATCACACTTTTAATTAAACTTAACCGTAAACCCGCCCCATTCAAGAGAATCAAAAGCTTCGGGGACACTTTCTCCTTCAGAATCTATCTGAAAACATAAAGGTTCGAAGGTATAACTCTTAGCATTGGGATCAAGGCCCTCCAAATCTGTCATAGTAATGGTCACGCTGTTATCATCGGAATCAATACCGTCAATCCAAACTGTTGTACTATTTCCATTGCTGTCGGTAATGCAGTATTTTACGATATCTTTAATCGACTTCGATGTATCATTCAATCGATAGACGATACTTACGTTGAACATTGATGGTGCAACAGTTACGCTTATATCTGCAACTCCGCCTTCGACAGAAAGGTTTTCTTTCCGCAGCTGACGCGCATCATTGGGTTTCTCAAAATCAAAACGCAACTCCTGTTCGGTTATCGTCTTTATTTCATTGTTTTCCTGAACCGTAAAAAATACAGGCATTATTTTGTATTGTTTCAGTCTAAGACGGATTACAAGAGATACATTCCCGGAACTGGTATCCGCATTAGAGAGATCAACATAACAGATATAGTGTCCGTTATATTCCCCAGTGTTTTCATCCCAGCATCCATCAGCCGACAATTGGCAATCTGTGCCGTTCACATCAGCGTGGTCACTCCATTCAACCATCATGTTACCGGCATCGATTACCTTCTGCGGAGCAGTTGCAGAAAAGTATAAAGTCGCTCCATCATACCAGTATTCTTCAATTGTCCAAAGAGGGCCGTAGTCTTCATCCTCACTTTGATTGATCTCTATCTCATTCTCCGATGGAATATCCAATCTCCCGTTTACTTCTTCCTCAGGCATAAACTTGGACAGAAATCCGGCTAGTCCGCCGTTTGTTGCCCACACTGCACCGCAGCCTATCAGTACGACTGCGGCTATAGCCGCTGCCGCTAATGCCGGGTTCATTAAAAATCTTCTTCGAACATTATTATTATTTCTCATTCTGCTTTCCTCCTGAATTTGGGTAAAAGCGTTCTGAGCCTTTTTCTGAACTATATCAGGCACGTTTATTTCTTTCACTGCATGATCAAAATCCTTCATATGATTATTCCTCACTATCTTCGAAATATTGTTCCAACCGTTTCCTGCCTCTCGAAAGCCTCGTCTGAATGGTGCTTACCGGGACATCGAGTATAGCTGCAATTTCTTTGATGCTATACCCGTCACCATAAAACATCATGATCGGTACCCTGTATTTTTCATCCAGCTGCTCTAAGGCTTCCTTTAATTCCAAATTGCTTTCATCCTCATGAAAGGCAAGTTCTTCATGCTCACTAATATCTACAGTTTCTATTCTCTTATTCCTGATATCGTGGCACTTATTAATCAGAATCCTTGTCATCCATGTCTTAAAAAACTTGTTGTCTCGAAGGGAACTAAGCCGTTCCCAACATGCAAGGATAGTTTCCTGTATCGCATCTGCAGCATCTGCATCATTCATCAGTATTGCGACCGCAATTCGATACATATCCTTCGTATAAAGGTTCATTAGTTCAGTAAAGGCTTCAGGATCCCGCCTTTTTGCCTTTTGTATCAATTTGAAGTTCTCTGTATTACTCATTAAACTTCTACTCCTGTGCGCGCATTGCTGTAAAGCATCGGTCAGAGCGTCCTCCACTTCTGCTCTACATTACATTAGACGGAAATTTCATCCCAAAAATCCCATTTAGAATTCAATTTTAATGCAAAAACGGTCATTCTTTCGAATAACCGCTATGTAAACACATTTATTATGATTCTCAGACTTGAGGATTCATTCCAAAATTGCCAAACGCATCCAAAATCGCCATTTCTTTTTGCGGAGTGCAATTTGGCCTGCGTGGCTTCTCTGCTCTTGGGAGATTATGATTAACTCTTTCAATCATCCCGTATTTGCGTTTAACTTGTGCAATATTCAAACTCGTTACATTTAACCTGGTCTTATCTTTTACATGCTTTTTAATCTCACCATACGAGGTTTTCCCATGAGCAGCAGAAAGATCCATATCCTCTTCAGACATCTCCACACGCAGCTTTCCTGCAGATATATCAATTCTCTTGGAAGGAAGGACTAGTCAAAAAGGAACTATAAAAATTATCGGCTATCTTATACAACTTCGTCCACAAAGTGGACGAAGTTGTTCATTCTCATATTTCGAACCTCCGACCCACAGCTTTGCGCCACAATTGGATATTTCACGTTTCCGGACAAACAAAAACAGGGGCAAAACCCCTGTTTATAAGCATTTTGGTGAGCCACGGGGGACTCGAACCTCCGACCCACAGCTTAGAAGGCTGTTGCTCTATCCAGCTGAGCTAGTGACCCATATGTGGAGCGGGTGATGGGAATCGAACCCACGTGGTCAGCTTGGAAGGCTGAAGTTCTACCATTGAACTACACCCGCGTATTAGCGCTGCATCACTGCAACGCTAAATTAGTTTACACTATTGAATTTAAATTGTCTATATCGAATTGAACTTAGCCCGATCAGGGTTTGTCAATATAAGGGGGTTCCTGCTGCTGATCATATTGACCAAAACAAGACCGCTGCCCATGATTCCGGTGCAGACCTCCGGATTCAGGTTCTTTTCGTCTTATATTTTATAATTATTCTTAATATTTCGCACCATTATAAATCATAAAAAAGACTCCGGAAGATCCGAAGCCTTTGGTTAATCATTTCGCGCGGGGATCAGGTGGGCTGGGATGCCTTGACATACTCGCCTGATACATAGAAGCCATCCTGCGTCTTGTACCAGCCGTTGTTTGTGGAAGCTACCACCACAACAGACTGACCGCGGGTCAGTGTTCCAGCTATATCATAGTTCGTTCCCGGGCCTCTCCTGATACGGAGAAAGTTACCGGCTGACACATGTGCATAAAGTGTAACCTCACCATTTGCTACCGTCGTCTCGGTCCATGTCATCTCAACAGTCTCAGAAGTCTCCAGAGGTCCTGAGTACACAGGCAGTGTAGCCGCTGTAGTCGTTGTAGTTGTTATGGTAGCAATGGTCGTTGTAGTCGTGGTGCTGGAAGCCGATGTCTCAACAGGCTTCTTGCCGCATCCTGCGCACGCAATAAGGATCGAACTAACCAAAGCAACGGATACGATCATAAACTTATCAGCACGTCTCATCATCAATCCTCCTAAAAGTACCTTATCTCGATATTCTGATTATCTCACACATCTTTTGTAATTTATATGTAAATTGTGTGACATTAACTTTTGAGCAAATAGAAAGTCTCGTGGTCCCGGAATTTGCCGTTGATGCTCATATATGACATTCTCGTCCCTTCATAAGTAAAACCGCACCTCTCAATAAGACTGATACTCCTGTCATTCTCCGGCAGCACGAAAGCCTCGATCCTGTGCAGCCTCACTTTATCAAACATCATCTGACACGATTCCTTAACAGCTTCTGTCATATAACCCTGACCGGTGTGGTCCTTATCCAGATGATATCCGATCTGTGCCAGCATCATTCCGCCGTAGGCGATATTAAAGAACGACACCCTCCCTATTATCGTCCCCGGATCATCTTTCAGTGTGATCCACAGGGGCACGAGCCTGTTGCGCTTGAACTCCCTCACATCGTAATCCAGGTATTCCTTCTGAGCCTGTGCCGTATAGTAGGTATCCTCATGTGTCTGGGCAAACTGTTTATGAAAATCTTTATTGCGCACAACATAATCAGTCACTTTACGCCAGGCACTGCGTTTCAGGACAGACATTCTCAGACGATCCGTGATGATCCCCGTCACCTCGTCCCCATATCTTTGCTCAATGAGTTCATATGACATCTCTTGCGCCCCCGATTGTTCTATGTGACTATTCTAACACACGACTTGCCTGTTTGAGCATGAAGGACACCCGCTTTCCGCAAGGGAATTTAATAGCCCTTCACGCGCAGTTAAGTCCGAAGGACTTGCCTGTTTGAGCATGGAGG
>FMTG01000005.1:84225-187927 GCA_900099715.1 Ruminococcaceae bacterium YRB3002
CACGCGCAGTTAAGTCCGAAGGACTTGCCTGTTTGAGCATGGAGGACGATCCTTATTTCTTCTGGTGGCTCACGAGAGGTTCGAACTCTCGACCCCTTGATTAAAAGTCAAGTGCTCTACCGACTGAGCTAGTGAACCATTCTGGCTGGGGTGGCAGGACTTGAACCTGCGAATGCGGGAGTCAAAGACCCGTGCCTTACCACTTGGCTACACCCCAGTGACATAAGTCTTCTGACAGTGAATAAAAAAAGTTGGGGTGGGATCTGGGATTCGAACCCAGGATATCTGGTGCCACAAACCAGCGCTCTAGGCCAACTGAACTAATCCCACCATTTTGGATAAGGCACTTGCCAACCAAGGGTGCTGATGTATTCTATCTTTTTATCCAAAATAAGTCAAGAGACCTATACAAATCAAGCACGCTAGTAATATAATATCTCTCGAAATTACACCAGCAGAGGTTTTTATCATGGAAGAAGCATATATTACATTACCTAAGGGTTTCAAGGCAAACGGCGTTTCTGCGGGAATGAAATGCAGTGATCCTGCAAACATCAACAAAGACGACCCGAGGTCTTCTTACCTTGATGTAGCTCTTATAGCAAGTGATTCACCTGCTTCTGTTGCAGGGGTTTATACATCCAATCTGGTCAAAGGTCATTCCCTGACCAGATCGATCAGCATCATCAACAGCGGCAAAAGTGTCCGCGGCATCGTTATCAACAGCAAAGTTGCAAACGCCTGTGTCGGAAAGGCCGGCGAAGAAGATGCCGAACAGATCGCCGCTTCTGTAGCGGACAGGCTCGGATGCTCATCCAATGAGATCCTCACAGCCTCCACCGGTGTCATCGGTTCAAGACTTCCTGTTGATAAGATCACAGGTGTTGTTCCCGAACTCACATCGGGACTCTCTGCTGACAGCGATGCTGCTCATGATTCCGAGTACGCCATGATGACTACCGACACAGTTCCCAAGGAAGTTGCTGCAACTATTTCTCTCAAGGACGGCAAGGAGATCACTATCGCAGGTCAGGCAAAAGGATCAGGTATGATACACCCTAACCTGGCCACCATGATCTGTGTCTTCACCACTGATGCCCTGATCGACAGTTCAACACTCAGCAAGGCTCTTAAGGCAGCTGTTAAGCATACATTCAACCGTGTGAGCGTTGACGGGGACACTTCCGTATGCGACTCAGTCATAATAATGGCCAATGGTGCTTCGGGAGCCTCAAAGATAGAGGACGGCAGCGAAGATTACGGGATTTTCGCTGAGGCATTAGAGAGTCTCTCTGAAGATCTGGCCAGAATGATAGCTTCTGACGGCGAAGGTGCTTCCAAGTTTGTTGAGATCACTGTTGAAGGTGCCGCGACAGAAGACGATGCCAAGCTGGTTGTTACTTCAGTGGCAAGATCACCTCTGGTAAAAACAATGATCTTCGGCGAGGATGCAAACTGCGGAAGAGTCGTCACTGCCGCCGGATACAGCGGAGCGAAGTTCGATCCTGAGAAAATAGATATCAAGCTTAACGGACTACTTACCTATAAGGATGGCATTGCTGTTGATTTCGATGAAGAGCTGGCTTCAAAGCTTCTGGCTGAGCACGACATAAAGATCGAGATCATCCTGCACGAAGGCGGATTCTCCGACAGAATGTACACATGTGACTTTACGTACGATTATGTGAAGATCAACGGAAGTTACAGATCGTAGGATTTAAGACAGTAACCCTTATATCTTCAGATCAGCCGAATCCAGTATCACTGTAAAAGGACCATCATTGACAAGGCCCACTGACATATGCGCGCCGAAAACACCCGTCTCCACTACTTCGACTTCCGAACGGACACGTTCAACAACGTATTCAAACAGTTCATTCGCCTCGTCAGGAGCCATGCATGAGATGAAATTAGGTCTGTTGCCCTTGCGCGTATCAGCATACAGCGTAAACTGTGATACCAGCAGTATCTGACCGCCAACATCTTTGACAGAGAGATTGATCCTGTCAGTCTCATCCTTGAATATACGGAGATTAAGAAGCTTGGCTACCATCTTATCGGCAACGGATCTGGTATCCCCTTCGCACATGCCTGCCAGAACAAGATAACCCTTATCTATCCTGCCTACTGTCGCGCCTTCCACATCTACGTGGGCATTATCTACGATCTGGATTACGAATCTCATTTATTGTCAAACTCCGCATTGGCATCCTGAATATCATACATATACCAGGCATCGGCATAGTGATATGCGATCGCGTAGATCTCCTGGTACTTATTCTCACCGTCTATCTCGAAATAAACCTTGATATGCACTATCTGCATAGAATCGATCTCAGATTCAGGCACGCCCTGAACGAGAGAAATACTGCTCCTGAATGTCTCCCAGTCATCATAACCGCCCTCTGCATTCAGTTCGTTGTAATTAAGATACTGCGTCCCCTTAAACTCTCCGGGAAGCTCGAAGCCTCTGGAATAGCTGTCGAAGAAATCTATGCCTTCTGATTTCAGATCTGCAATGAATTCAGCGGGAAAGCATCGCTCGAACAGTTCCCTGTTGCCATCGAACATGCTCTCGAACATTCCCTTTACGACCATGGCGGATGAAGTATTAACATTCTCAATGGTAACGCGCTCATCGATATCCATCTTGCTTACCTGATTCTTTGAACAGCCGGCAACACTGACAATAAACGTCAGAGCCATAAGGATACAACCTATCTTTCTTCTCATAAAACTACTCCTGTCCGTAGATTATCTCATCAACTTTTTTGAGATATTCTCTTATCTTTGTCTCATACCCGATCGATGTCGGTTCATAATAGACGTGTCCGACAGTCTTGTCGGTCATATACTGCTGCTTTACCACATGACCGGGGTAATCGTGTGCATAAAGGTAGCCCACGGAGTATCCGAGGTCCTCCATCCCCTTGGCAGGTGCATTTCTCAGATGCATCGGCACAACACCCGTGTCAGTTGTCTCCACTTCATGAAGAGCCTTGTTTATCGCCAGATAAGATGCGTTCGACTTAGGAGAAGTGGCGACCATGATACATGCTTCTGCAAGCGGTATCCTCGCCTCAGGCATACCGACAGCGACAGCCGCCTGGAAAGCGGCAACAGCAAGAAGCAGGGCATTGGGATTTGCCAGACCCACATCCTCAGCAGCACATATCATAATGCGGCGCGCCAGAAATTCTATCGGTTCACCCGCTTTCAGCGCCCTTGCAAGATACAGGATCGCCGCATCGGGATCAGATCCGCGCATCGACTTGATCATGGCGCTGATATTGTCGTAATGGCTCTCCCCGTCCTTGTCAAAGATAACGATCCTGTTCTGCATGCAGTCAGCTATGACTTCATCAGTAATCACCACTCGTCCCGAGGAATCCGGAGCCGTAGTAATGACTGCAAGCTCAAGGGCCTTGAGGGCATTACGAGCATCTCCGTTGCTGTTTTCCGCGATTTTCGCGATGGTCTCATCGGATATGACAACTTCAGTATCGCCGTATCCTCTTTCCTTATCCGAGATCGCATTCCTGATGATGGTGATAATATTCTCATCCGTCAGAGGCTTCAGCTGCAGCACGGTTGACCTTGATATCAACGCCTTATTCACCTCGAAAAAAGGATTCTCCGTAGTTGCCCCGACAAGTATGATCGTCCCGTCCTCCACGAACGGAAGAAGACTGTCCTGCTGAAGCTTGTTGAACCGGTGGATCTCATCTATAAACAGAACCGTTCTCTTGCCTTCGTTAAGGATTGGATTCTGCGCATCAGAGATGACGTTCTTGATATCAGACACACCTGCCGTAACAGCATTGATCTGCTCAAACCTCGAACTGGACGTCAGTGCTATCACACGTGCCAGAGCGCTTTTGCCGACTCCCGGAGGACCAAAAAGAATAATTGAGGACAGACGGTCTGCCTCAATCATTCTCCTTAACATCTTGCCCTTGCCTATTATGTGTTCCTGACCTACGTATTCGTCAAGATTTCTCGGACTCATCCTGTAGGCCAGAGGCTCGCTCTCACTAGTGTACGGCATCTCTATTATGTGTATTACTTGAGATCGGGATAGAGAGGGTACTTAGCTGTGAGCTTAGCGACTCTCTCGATCACTTCATCCTTCTTGTTGTCAAAATCGAAGATGCAGAGTGTGATAAGATCAGCGATCTCGATCATATCCTCTTCCTTCATGCCGCGTGATGTTGCGGCAGCAGTACCGATCCTGACGCCGGAAGTAACTGTCGGTTTCTCCGGATCGAAGGGGATCGTGTTCTTATTTGCTGTAATATTGCACTCATCAAGACGGAGCTGCAGATCCTTGCCGGTGATTCCTGTACCGCGGAGGTCGATAAGCATCAGATGGTTGTCCGTACCGCCGGAGACAAGGTTAACACCATTGGCAAGAAGCCTCTCGGACAAAGCCTTGGCATTCTTAACGATATTGTTTGCATACTCTCTGAATTCGGGAGACAGAGCCTCCTTGAAAGCAACAGCCTTTGCAGCGATGATGTGCATGAGAGGTCCGCCCTGCTGACCGGGGAACACTGCAGAATTGATCTTCTTAGCAAGTGCCTCGTCGTTACACATGATAACGCCGCCACGGGGACCTCTTAATGTCTTGTGTGTTGTAGTTGTAGTGATATCGGCGACAGGTACCGGATTAGGATGAAGTCCTGCGGCCACGAGTCCTGCGATATGAGCCATATCAACGAAGAGATATGCTCCCACCTCATCAGCGATGGCACGGAACTTATTGAAGTCAATGATCCTGGGATAAGCCGAAGCACCTGCAACGATTACCTTAGGTCTGCACTCCAGCGCTTTCTGACGGACTGCCTCATAATCGATCATCTGTGTCTCGGGATCCACCTGGTAGAACTCGGAATGATATGTTCTGCCGGACACATTGAGCTTCATGCCGTGTGTCAGATGACCGCCGTGGGACAGATCCATACCGAGGATAGTATCACCGGGTTCGAGGATCGCAAAGTAAACTGCAGTATTTGCCTGCGCACCCGAGTGGGGCTGAACATTTGCATACTTTGCACCGAACAGCTGCTTCAGTCTGTCGATAGCAAGCTGCTCAACAATATCAACATACTCACATCCGCCGTAGTATCTCTTTCCCGGATAACCTTCAGCATATTTATTGGTAAGGGGTGAGCCTGCCGCTTCGAGAACTGCCTCTGTTACAAAGTTCTCGGATGCAATAAGCTCGATCTTATTACGCTGTCTGTCAAGCTCCTGCGAGATCGCAGAAAATACTTCCGGGTCTTCAGCCCTGATGTGATCGTACATGATATATACCTCCAGTATCGGTTATTATTATCAAAACACCGCGGTATAGTTTACTTTATTTATTAATAATAGTAAACCCGCAATCTGACAAAGCTGATAATCGTTAATCAATTGTCGTGTAAGTTGACAGTAACACCCAGCATCTCACCATTGGGACCGAGCTTCCTCGGGATGATGATGTGTCCCTGAAGTTCTCCGAACACATCGATGATGTCCTGTTCATTGATCTGGAAATGGAACGGAACAACACTGTCGTTAGCGGCAAAGATCTGATTGGTGTAATGCCTCTCCTCATTTACCATAAGCTCGGATACGGGTGTCAGAAAGTATTTCTTCCACGTGAGATAATCAAAGCTCTCATCAGGTCCCTTAAGACCAAGGAGTCTTCTCATGGTCGCATTGATCCTTGTTGTCTTCCAGTTAGCATCAACAACGATTACCGGGAAAGGCACACTGTCGATTATAAGATCCTTCTCACGCTCGATATTCATAACATTCGTAATGTCACGTGCTATTCCGACGATACCGACCGTATTACCGAACTCATCGCTCAAAGGTGATTTATATGTAACAAGCTTCATCATACCATCGGATGATGTAATGCTCTCTTCGAACTTAAGGGTTCTCTGCTCTTTGATGACAATATCATCGGAATCCTTGCATGCTATTGCCTCTTTGGCATTGGCATCCTTATCGGCATCCCAGATGGAGCAATGATCCTTGCCCTCACACTCAGCCTTGGTCTTATGGACCGTATCACTGAAACTTGTATTGACGCTGAAATACCTCCCCGTCACATCCTTGCACCATGCAAGATCGGGCAGTGAGTCGATGGCGGTCTCGTACAGATTCCTGTAGAACCATGAATTATGCAGAGATTCGATATAGGCGATCAGCTTCTTAAACCTGCCCTTGATAATGTTGGCATTCTCCTTGGGAGGCCAGATATCATCAAGCGTATCGCACCTGTTCTCAGCCAGTCTGGAATCACCGATAAATATCGAGAAGAGCTTCGACCTGGAACTTCCCGCACTCTTGAATGCGGTTGCTTCCTCTATGCTCTCCGAAAGCAGCACAGAATAACCCACAGCATCCTCAAACATATCACAGAATCTGACGTTGACGTTATTACCGAAGGTTACCGACTTCATCACATCTTCGATGCCGTTGTTGGACAGATTGCAGAAAATATTTATATTAAGTTCGTTCATAATAAAACCGCCTGAATGATAGTCAAGACTATTATTATAACATCTCAGATCGTGATTGTCTCAACATCTTTCAGACCCATCTCGACCATTCCCTGAATGTCAAGGTTCTTCTCTGCCTCCTCAACATCCTTGGCAGACGGATGCGTCTTGGGATGCTTGGCGACAAATATCGTACAGCAGTCCTCATACGGCAGTATAGACGTCTCGAAAGCACCGATCTTCCTCGAGATGTCACATGTATCCTGCTTATCCATTCCTATAAGCGGACGCAGGATCGGCATCTTAACGACTTCATTTGTAGCATTGATAGCCTCAAGTGTCTGACTTGCCACCTGGCCCAGGCTCTCACCCGTTATCAGGCACTGACATCCGTTCTGCAGCGCAAGCTGCTCAGCGATCATGAGCATGACACGTCTCATGGTTATCGTTATCATATCCTGAGGACTGTTCTTCAGCATATCAAGCTGTATCTGTGTGAAGTTCACGATGTGGAGCCTGATCGAGCCGGAGAACCCGGACACTATCCTGGCGAGCTCGATCACCTTCTCCTTGGCCTGTTCACTCGTGTAGGGATGTGAATGGAAATACACACAGTCAAGAGGCATACCGCGGCTTGCCATCATATAACCCGCAACAGGGCTGTCGATACCGCCGGACAGAAGGAGCATTCCCCTTCCTGCGGATCCGACCGGCAGACCTCTGTGAGCCATTATCTTGCCTGAATACACGTAATTGAATTCCCTGATCTCCACCATAAGGACAAAGTCAGGATCCTTCATTTTGGCGCTCAGCTGCGGGAACGCTTCGATAATATCCCCGCCAACCTCAGCACAGATCTCCTGTGAATCCAGCGGATAGTTCTTATTCCCTCGCCTTGCCTCCACCTTGAATGTCTTGTAATCAGGATGCTCGTTCAGGAACGTTCTGACGTACTCAACCGACTCTGCCCTCACCCTGTCAAAGTCTCCTTCGAACTTGACGGCAAAGCTTACGGACACGATGCCAAACACCTGTGTAACTGCATGAAGGATGTCCTTGGCAGCTTCCGCATCCGCGAAATTAGGATTGTTCTCATCCTTCGCCTCAATCCATATGCGGCTCTGGCTCTGAAAGATACTGAGCTTGCCAAAGTTTCTCAGACGCCACTTAAGATTAGACTTCAGCTGCGCTTCAAACTTACCTCTGTTAAGACCTTTAAGCGTCACTTCGCCCATTCTGGCCAGGATTACATTACTCATAGATATACTCCGAATATCAATTATTGATCTTACTGGACAAGATAACGGTCGTAGATCTCATCTACTGTCCTGATGAACTCCCTTGCATCGTCCATTGTACTATATCTGGACAGGGATATACGCACCGCATTTGCTGCCAGTTTCCGGTCAACGCCGCACTCCAGGAGAACATAAGAGACCTTCTTTGCCTTGGATGAGCATGCGGAGACCGTGGATACAAATATATCATAAATCTCGAGACAGTGTAACATAGTCTCAGATTCAAATTTCGCGAAAGAGCAGTTCAGCACAAAAGGCAGAGCATCGTCAGGTGACAGTATCGTGTTCCCGCGCTTCGAGAGTTCTTCCCTGAGATAGGAATTGATCTCAGAAGCATTATTGAAAGCCGTCTCCCTGTGCTCCCTGGCAGCTGCCAGGGCCGCTTCGAACGAAGATGCCAGCACAAGGCTCTCGGTCCCTGACCTCATGCCCTTCTGCTGTCCGCCTCCCAGGATGAGAGGATCGATCCTCACGCTGTTCTTAACATACAGTACTCCAACGCCCTTGATACCGTGTATCTTGTGACCTGAGAACGATGCCATATCAACGCCTGTCTTCTTAAGGTTGATATCAAGTTTGCCCAGAGACTGAACGCAGTCAAGATATATCTTACAGTTCCTGTTGACGCTATTTCTGAGTGTCACGATATCATCGAGAGGAAGTATTGCGCCCGTCTCATTGTTCACATGAGTGAAACACATAAGCGCACACCCTTCAAGGTTGTCTCTTATCTCATTCAGATCGGGCTTGCCGTCAGATCCCACACTGACATACACGACTTCATATCCGGAAGCCTCCATCAGTTTCAGTGTCTCCAGCGTAGCCTTATGCTCTGTCCTTGTGGAAATGATCCTGTTGCCGGCACGCTTATTGCGGGACAGATAACCTCTGACAGCGGTGTTGGCGCTTTCCGTTCCGCATGATGTGAAGTATATCTCATCAGCACCTGCGCCCAGCATCGATGCAACGGAAGAAGTAACTGACTTATACTCTTTGTCGGCTTTCAGTCCTAGAGTATGAAGCGATCCCGGATTTGCGAAGAGGTCGCCTGTAAGATTCTCTGATATCCTGTCGATTACTTCCTGACAGGGCTTCGTGGTGGCACTGTTGTCAAAGTAGATCATACCTTGAGTTCTACTTCTTCAACAGCAAGATCGTCCTTGTATTTCTCGAGAAGAGGCTTTACGCACTCCTCAAGGAAAGTTGTAACCTGCTCAGGGCATCTGCCGATGTAGAGCTTAGGATCCATGAACTTATCAGTATCTTCAAGAGCGATGCCGAACACAGGGTCAGCTGCGATCCTCTTAAGAAGGTCATTGGGCTTGCCTTCGACCTTGACGACGGCACCTGCCTCCATGGAATACACACGGATCCTCTCGTGGAGATCCTGTCTGTCACCGCCTCTGTTCTCAACTGTATCCATGATGATATTCTCTGTAGCCATGAAAGGCAGCTCATCCATCATGTGCTTGTTGATAACCTTCTCATAGACAACAAGTCCATCAGCGATATTTGCATAGATGCCGAGGATGGCATCAACTGCAAGGAATGCCTCAGGTATAGATATTCTCTTATTGGCAGAATCATCGAGCGTTCTCTCGAACCACTGCTCGGAAGCAGTCATCATAGGGCTTGAGGAAGCTGAGATAACATATCTTGCAAGCGAAGCGATCCTCTCGGATCTCATCGGATTACGCTTATAAGCCATAGCGGAAGATCCGATCTGTCCCTTCTCGAAAGGCTCCTCCATCTCCTTAAGGTGCTGAAGAAGCCTGATATCATTGGAGAACTTGTGAGCACTCTGTGCAATGCCACAGAGCGCATTAAGCACCATCGAATCGACCTTGCGCGAATATGTCTGTCCTGATACATAGTAGGAATCAGCAAAACCCATTTTGGCGCAGATCTTCTTATCGAGCTGGACACACTTCTCGTGATCACCCTTAAAGAGTTCCATGAAGCTTGCCTGAGTACCGGTAGTACCCTTGCATCCGAGAAGCTTCAGACTGTCTGACACATGAACGACCTCTTCAAGATCGAATGTCAGATCCTGAAGCCAGAGAGATGCCCTCTTGCCTACGGTAACAAGCTGTGCAGGCTGGAAATGTGTAAATCCGAGTGTAGGTACTGCTTTGTATTTATCTGCAAAATCTGCAAGCTCCTTGATAACTACAACAAGTCTCTTGCGGATGAGTTCCAGTCCCTCACGCATGATAATGATATCCGTATTGTCGCCGACATAGCATGAAGTAGCACCCAGGTGGATAATACCCTTTGCATTTGGGCACTGTTTGCCGTAGGCATAGACATGGCTCATTACATCATGTCTTCTCTTCTTCTCTTCCTCGGCTGCGACATCATAATTGATATCATCCGCATGAGCCTTGAGCTCATCGATCTGTTCCTGTGTGATGTTAAGGCCAAGTTCCATTTCTGATTCAGCCAGGGCTATCCAGAGCTGTCTCCATGTTCTGAACTTCTTATCGGGCGAGAAGATATACTGCATCTCGCGGCTTGCATATCTGGAATTCAAAGGGCTCTCATATGTGTCTTTCATGACTGCTCCTCCAATAATTTGTCGACAGCAGTTATTTTAGCACAAACACAGAGAACATTCACCGCAGTGTCGATCTCATCAACCGAGGGGAAACTGGGTGCGATCCTGATATTGGAATCATCAGGGTCCTTGCCGTAGGGATATGTTGCTCCGGCGGGAGTCAGTGCGACGCCTAAATCCTTGCACATCCCGACAACTCGTGATGCTGTACCCGGCATCACGAAAATACTGACAAAATATCCTCCGTTGGGCTTATGCCAGTGAGCTGTTCCGGTCCATTCAAGTTCACTGCCGAGTATATCAAGTGTCTTCTCGAACTTAGGTCTCAGAAGTGCTGCGTGCTTCTTCATATGTGCCTTTACGGCATCAAGATCAGGGAGCATTCTCGCGTGAGCAAGCTGATTGACTTTGTTATTGCAGATCGTCTGGACAGCCATGATCTTCTTAGCCTGATCCAGATTATCCTTATTGGCAGCCAGACAGGAGATACCTGCGCCGGCGAATGTGATCTTGGAAGAAGAAGCAAACTCATAAACTCTCGAAGGATTGCCATACTCTTCACAGAGACCGAGTATATCGGGAACTCTTCCCTGCTCTGCCTCATCATCACAGAGATGATGTACAACATATGCATTATCCCAGTAGATCCTGAAGTCCTTGGCAGCTGTCTTCATGGAAGCAAGTCTTCTGCATGTCTCCCCGGAATAAACAATACCGTCAGGATTGCTGTAAACAGGAATGCACCAGATACCCATAACCTTCTCATCCTTAACAAGTTCCTCAACGATATCCATATCAGGACCATTCTCAGTCATGGGCACATTGACCAGCTCAAAACCGAGAGTCTGTGTAACCCTAAAATGTCTGTCATATCCGGGAACGGGGCAGAGCCACTTTCTTCCCTCGATCTGACCCCATGGCTTATCAGAATCATGCTCACCGAACACAAGCGCTCTCATAAGAGAATCGAACATCTGATTGAGGCTCGATGAATTGCCGAGAAAGATCTTATCGGCAGAAGTACCGAGGATCTGGGCAAATACCTCACGCATCTCGGGAATGCCGGCAGGAGCGCTGTAGTTTCTCGTATCGAGTCCCTCTTTTGTCTTGAACCCGTCCTGAGCGAGTGAATCATAGATATGATTTGTCAGGTCGAGTTGTACGGGTGAGGGCTTTCCTCTCGTCATATCGAGCGCAAGACCCATTGCCTTGTACTGCTCCAGTTTCTGTTCCAGGAGCTTTCTCTCCGTCTTGAGTTCTTCGGCATTCATCTCTCTGTAAGACTTCATCGTTTTCCTCTTTCTCGGCGCGAAAATAAAATATCGCGGTGTCAAAATTTCATTTATCTGGTAATTTGCCTGTTAAGCCTCGATAATTATATTAATTTTGCAATTTTTGTACAACGATTTTTCATTTATAAGTGTCAGAACGGAATGAATTCTACATTTTGTACCAAACCGCGCCTGTCAAGTGTCACTTGTCCCACCAAAAAGTAAATATTCCTGTCGTACAGATCAAAATCTCTCACAAGATATCTTACTGTCTTCATTATCTTGCGTCTCTTGGAACCGGTCACACTCTCTGCCGGAGTCGGGTATCCTTCTGAGACAACTCTTGCCCTTACCTCGACTATATAGACCGTATCCTTGTCCACAAAGACCGAGTCGATCTCACCGACATTGTGGATCCCGTAGTTTCTGACAAGCAGCCTGTATCCCCTGGATCTGAATATCTCTGCAACATATTCCTCAGCCATGTCTCCCTTGGCCCTTGTATTGTTATTCCTGTTCATTTTTGCCTCGCTTTCGATAAAGTTATATAATTACAGCAGCACGTTAAGGAGGGTATCCCATGATTTCCAATGCAATGAGAGACCAGCTTGCTTCCGGCTCGCTGATCAGAAAGATGTTCGAAGAAGGAAGCCGCCTCAAGAAACTCTACGGAGAAGAGAATGTATTTGATTTCTCCATTGGCAATCCGGATCTTGAGCCTCCCAGAGAGGTATTCGATGCTCTTGCCGACCTGGCTGAGAATCCGACTCCCGGAATGCACGGGTATATGAGCAACAACGGTTATGAATCCACACGCAGAGTCATAGCAGACAGGATGAGCGTCAAGTCAGGTCTCAGGATATCTCCTGATGCGGTCTGCATGACGGTTGGTGCCGCTGCAGCCATGAACGACGTCCTTCATTCCATTACCGATCCCGGAGATGAGATAATCGTTCTCGCACCGTATTTCATGGAATACAACGGTTATATCGCCAACCACAACGGCAAAGTCGTAATCGTAGATACGGACAAAAGGTTCAACCCCAGTGTTGACAAGATCAGGGAAGCTGTCACACCAAGAACCAAAGCGATAATAATCAATTCACCCAACAATCCGTCAGGCGTAATTTATCCTGCGTCTTTCCTCAAGGAACTGAACACGATGCTCAACTCAATGGATCACGTTATACACGTTATTTCCGATGAGCCTTATATCGATCTCGCTTACGACGGTATCAAAGTGCCCTGTACCCTCCAGCACATAGACAATCTCATAATCTGTTTCTCCTGGAGCAAATCCCTGTCACTTCCGGGAGAGAGGATCGGATACACGCTTGTAAGCCCTCTTCACGAGGACTACAAGGAACTGACGGCGGCTATCGTTATCTCCAACCGTTCCCTTGGCAGCGTCAATGCGCCTGCAATATGGCAGAAGGTCATCGAGAGAGCCATCGATGCCAAGGTGGATGTGGCCAATTACCAGCACAGAAGGGATCTTCTCTACTCGAACATTATCGATGCCGGGTTCAACGCCATCAAGCCCTGCGGTGCACTCTATATATTCATGAATACACCACAGGGCATGAGTGACGAAGAATTCTCAGCTGCATGTGCATCACACAAACTGCTTCTGGTCTCAGGAGCTGCATTCGCCAAGCCGGGTTATGCAAGACTTGCTTTCTGCGTATCCGAGCAGACGATAATCAACTCCAGGAAAGCCTTCTTTGCCGTCGCTAAGGATCTCGGAATAAGTCACAAAACTGAGCTCTGAACTCCCGGAACTTCCACCGCAACCACTTCCAGTCTCCCCGACGGGACTGAGTATTCACATGTGACCAGCGTAAGATAATTGAGAGGTCCTGTGTCTTCACATCCGTAACCGATAATGTCAGGCAGATCAACAACTGACATTTTCCTGCATCTGTCGTGATACTCCATGGAGTCAGTTCTGTCATCAAAACCGATGTAATCCTCCCAGAACAGAGTCCGGTTCCCTGCACTCTGAACGATCACCGCTATAACTTTATATTTACGCAGACCGTCAGGAGTGACCAGCGTTATATTCCTGTGGTCCATTGCCCAGTCCCGCTCCTTGTATCTGGTAAGACTTCCAAACATGGAACCGTTGCGCATGTGATGCCCGTAGATGATCACGTTATCAGACTGTATGCTGTCATCTTCGGGGATGTAAAGACTCCCCGAAGACGACTTCACACCATCCGGCCTGTGCACGAGATAATACCCTTGAGAATCAGATGTTTCCTGCATGACCGGATAATCTATCTTTGTCCCCTCCACATAGATCCAGCCGGCTACAGTCATCGACAGCTCAGGTGCAGAGAATTTGTTTCCTACAAGGTCTTCTGCAATTTCTCCTGCAAGGTCTTCGATCTTCTGTTCTCTCGTAACAACTTCAGCCTCGCGTGCCAGAGTGTCGTAATATGCCATCGATGAGATATCATCTATACTCCTCTCGGCAACCGGGATAAGGCACCACACCATACAGCCCATTGCTGTTACTGCTCCGCAAATGCAGCACGTCCTGATGACAGCCTTAATCCGGCTTCTCATAGCTGTCTGCCTTCCTGCTGCTCATCAGTGATCCTATACCGATCAGTGCTATGACCGTCCCGAGTGCTGCGGCAAGTCCTGCAACATAGCTCATATCGATGCCATCATCTCCTGTCTTCGGAACATCTCTTCTGACAGATACAGTCTGGTCTTTATTGTTGGGGTCTCTGTGTTCGCAGAGCAGGAGTCTGGCACCGTCCTCATTATCATCAAGAGCCATATATCCCGTCTCATAGACCACCAGTTTATCTCCTTCCTCCAGATTGGATGAATCGAAAACAAACTTAACTTCTACAGAACCCTCCGGAGTCTCAGGTACAAATTCCACCTCGGACCTAACCATGTTGTTGCGTGGATCAAAATATACGGCACCGCTTCCCGAATGCATCAGGGATCCTTCCATGACATACATTCTGCCGGGAGTGAGGTTCTCATAGTGCACAGTATCGACAATGGTGGTCTTTGCTGATACATTCATCACTTTATTTCCATCAGACGAAGCTGTTGTTATAAGCTTCGGGATACCAACAGTCTGATCCTCATCTGTAATATCATCATGCTTTGCCACAATAGAGCTTCCGTAACTTATATACTCAAACGCAACGATACTGCGGCCCTCCAGTTCTGATGTATCCAGCTCAAAATGAACTTCAGCGATACCATCTGCCTCATCCGGCTTAAGTACCGACTCGGAATCGGCAAGCTCCTCACCGGTCTCCCTGTCGACGAGAACTCCCGTCAATGTGTATTCATCTCCCGCGATCAGCCCCTCATATCTGACCATATCAGTAAAAGTTGTTCCGGGTGCCACAGGTGACGTATGGGTTCCCGTCCTGTCTGCAGTCAGAACTGTTCCTATATCCGGGATCCTGACAGTCTGACCTTCATCATTGATATCCTCATGGCTTCCTATAAGTCTCGTTCTGTAATACAGGCTCTCATAAGCCACAAGCGTCTTCCCCTTGTATTTATTTGTATCCAGCACAAACTTCATCTCCACAGAACCTGACGTCCTCGTTTCTCCGTCAGCCTTCACAGTAAAACTCTTCTCAGCTGTTATTCCGGTGTGTTCGCAGCTTCCGTCCTCATTCCTGATCATCAGTTCTCCTTTGAGAGTATAAGTCCTGCCCACGACAAGATTGCCATACCTTACAGAATCCTTCAGAACGGCCTCTGAAGACAGCTCAACATTCTTGGAATTGCCTACACCCGTAAGAGACGTACCAAAATCCTTATCATTCGCGAAAGTCACTTCACACGGATCCGGCTCACTCAACTCTGAAGTATCAACTCTATCTATAACGATCTTCCTGATCCGTTTAGTTCTTATATAGAGTTCCGGAGCAGTGACCTCCTCGATAAAGTATGTTCCGAAGCTCAGCAGCGCACTGTTAACCGTGCCGTCATCGTAACACGTCTCATACCGTCCGTTACGCTCAGCAAAGAACACATCATATGTCTTTCCGTTCTCGTTGACCTTGGCCGTAAGATCAGTGTCAGCATCGTATGTACCGTTCCCGTTCGAATCCTCATAGATCCTGAATTCGGCTCCTGTCAGCTTTATGCTGCTGTCGGAACTGTCCGTCTTGTAAACATAAACAGGCGCCTTATATCTGGCGTCTTCGATCTCACCCTGATATGCTCTCATCTCCATTCCATTAACGATGATCGTATCGGTTGTTCTTCCGGTTATATCAAAAGCGATCACATCATCGCTTCTGTAATATCCGCGCGGAGCCTGAGACTCTCTGACCAGGTATTTACCGACACCTACACCTTCAGCTACAACGATACCGTCATTGTCGGAATCCTTAAGCTCGATATAGTCCTTCTCCTCATCTGCATCAAGGAATCCGTCACCGTCTGTGTCCTTGTAGAGTCTGAATACGGCGCCTCCGATAAGTTCACCGTTCTCAGCGTCTTTCTTGGTGACTGCGATCCTTACCGACAGATTATTCATGGCGCTTACGGTAACGCTGTTTATGTTGGAGGACGTAAGATGAACGATCGCATCCGAACCTCTTACATTCACTCCCTGTGCCCATGTCAGACGGTAATCCTCCGGATCCGTCTCCGATATGCGGTACCACCCGAGAGGCAGGTCTGTAAGCTGTGCCATACCCATGCTGTTTGTCTCAACGTGAGCTGCGGGAACACCGTCTCCGCTGTCAGCTGAATTCCCGTTGCCCAGGTAGCTTATATCAAAGCCGCGTCCTTCTATAACCTTGTCATCCGAGGCTTTCGAGATGGTAATGGATGATTCTACCCTGTCGTTATTGCATTTGACTGTCATCTCATCACCGAATGACATGCCCTCGGTCGTGAAAGTATATGAATACTTATTGTCGCCGACCCTGTTCCAACCGGATGTGTTGATAACAGTATAAGGTATACCGGTATCCGCGTAATAATCCGGTGTATACTCCTCCACAAGCGTATATGCTGCCGAAGGCAGAACCGGGTAACTGCTTCCGAGATAATCGCTGCCTGTCCTGTCCTTGTACCAGCCCCATCCGTCAGCATATCTGTAATATGCGAGCGCGGAAGAATCCGTGTCCGTGCCTTCATAAAGGCTGAATACCGTATTTGTCGTATCAAAACCCGTTGAGGTATCCTTTGTTACCTTAAGGCCTGCTCCATCAACATAATCGCCGTCAGGATTATTGCCGATATAACAGTTCCCGGGCTCCCCGTCACCGTCGTAGCCCTTTACAGTTCCGGAATAGACCTTACTGCCGTCCATACTGACATCAACAGTCAGTTTTCCCGTCTTATACACATATTTCACCGTGACCTTGTAAAGGTTATCATCGATTATGTTCTCCCTGAGAATAGCCTTATTGCCCTCAGCGGATATGAGAGAGTCTGGTGCCTTTGTCTCTTTGATGTAGAACGTCCTGCTGTGTGTTCCGTCAAGATTGTTGTCCAGTTTGAGCAGACCTTTGCGCTGGTCATCGCCCTGCTCTCTGTTATCGTAATCGGAATAATAGCCATTTCCGTCCTCATCGGTTATTACGCCCAGCACATCGCTCATGCTGCTGTCACTGTATATAGTGAACTCAGCACCTTTCATATCTGTTCCGCCTGCAGTATTCTTGTCTGCAGCAGGTCTGATATAAGCTTTCTCGCTCTTACGGTCAGTTGTCCTGTCAACGTACATCAGCCACTGCTGGCCTACTCCTGACCTCTGATCAGGTGAGTAGATGTACAGATTCCCGTCGTACTCGGGCGCATGTGCGATTATATTGAAATACTGTGTAAGCTGTATCCTTCTGAACTTGTTATTATTGCGTCCGTTACCGTTATCACCATATGCGTATGTGGCATGACTTCCCCTCTGATATGTACCCTTGTCGGATTCAGTCCTGGTGAATGAATAATAGATGGTGCCGGACAGGTGGTATCTGTCACCTGATATTATCCTGCTGGCGATCGCATGGGCAGATCCGTAAAGACCGCTTATGTTTGCGCCTACCCTCGAAGAAGCTATATCAAATGCATAATACCTGTTCTGTGCATCCTTGCTTATCTTCAGATCACGGTAGATATTGGAGTCATTGATAGGGCTGTTAAAGTCAAGTTCGATCCCGTCATACAGGTCATCGGCCTCATAGTCCTTTGACAGCGGATAATAAGTCCAGTTGCCGTCATCTATGAGCCACGCGATCTTACGCAGGATCTGTTCGTCATTGTACTGATACAGATCTGAGTAGTAGAATGCGCTGAACCATACCGAGTAATCCGAGTCCGTAGCAGTCAGGTTGGCCGATGCTTCCAGAAGGTGTGAATAGGAACCCTTGTAATCCTTAAGCCCTGACAGGTCAAGCTTATATGCCTTGCCGTCATTGCCGGGAGCACTTCTGTCAGCAGCCACGCACATGGCATCATGGCCTCTTCCGTCAGCCTCCAGATGGTAAAGCGACGTAGGATCAACACTTTGCAGATCATAGCAGACATTCTTGATCTTGGTAGACACATTTGTGATGTTCGAATCCACGTATTCGCATGTCAGCGGCGACCTGAGGTCCTTTGTCGGATCTATCCACCCTGCTGCCACGGCCGGCAATGCATACATCAGGAATATCAGTGATGCCATCAGAAGAGACATCACTCTTCTCTTTTTGTTCATATAAGACTTACCTCCTTTTCCGTCAGTCGATCAACGACAAGTTCTTGCTTACAGCGTCGAAATAGTAGAAATTCTGCGACAGGACGGGGCCGTCGCTCTCAGGGTTATATGTGGAATTCGCGAAACTGATATACTCATCCGACTTGTCCTCATATCTCGCAGGAAAAGCAAGAGAGCATTTCTCCGAATACGGAAATAGGATATAATCCCCCTTAAGCTTTGTGCTTATCTTCTCCAGTATGTGCGGATAGAACATGACGGCAGATCCGGTACGGGAATACTTATCAGACAGGATGATCATATTCCTGATGCACTCCGGTATCAGTTCCATATCCAGACTGAAGTCACCCCCTCCGACCTTCTCCATAATGTCGAAACAGCTGTCATAGCATGCCGGGAAAAGGTTGCTGCTGCTCTTCACCGCATCCCTGTGCAGCTTCTCTTTGGATATGCCGTAATGATCAAGAAGATCGTTGTCGATAAGCACCGCCGCCTGGAACGAATCGGGCGTTGTCAGCCTGATGCTGTAAGTGATCACAAATTCATCGATCTCGGTAGTAGGGACATTATCGAACCTGCTTCCGCAGTTTTTCTTATTGCTTACCCTGATAAAGAGCTTGTCCCTGATGTTTTTGTAGTCCATGATGTCCAGTCCGATATTGAACTGACCCGCAGGTTTGAAACAAAGCACTTCAGCGATCTTGCTCAGCAGCGTAACCTCGTCAGTACCCTGACAGTAGAGATCGTAGAACATATCAAGATCGACTACTGATGCCGGGATATTAGGTCCCCTCCTGAAGAACATTCCGTAATACCTGCGGGAATGCTTGGTCACGAAGCCGAACTTCAGTTCATTATCCCGGAGGTCCTCGGGAAGATAATCCCGCACCTCGCTCGCCGCCCATTGCCCGAATTCCTTTAAGTTCATTTTTGTCATAACAGATCCTTTCCTCCGCGCAACAAAAAACGGGCCGGCGTAAAGCCGGTCCGTTCCGTTTGTGCAGATATATATTTAAGCAGTTTAATTATACGACGTCATATGTGTCTCACGCAATAGCCGAGAGTCTCAATTTCGGGGGGTAAAAAAGCAAATCTCTTCACGCAAAAACTCTCTCAAAGCCTTATTTTATATAGTTTTACACGCGTTTCGTTAATGTAACGAGCAATCTTCCTCTCAAGACGCCGACTTCGATGAGATCAATGCCATCCTCCGGGTAGTTGGATACGGAATAAGAGCTCGCCGCCAGGAGTGTTGCATTATCAAGTTCATAATGAAGTCCTTTTGTGGTCACACCTTCAGCCATATCACACGCGAAAGGAAGTATAGATACAGCCAGTTCCTCCGGATGTTCTATACCTGACAGCCTCACGCTGCCCGGATCGCCGTTCCCGCCTATGACCGGAATCACATCAGTAACTCCGTCAGTTGCCGTTATCTCAACTCCGGCTTCCTTATATCTGATGAGCAGATCAAGGTTTGTGACTACATGGTCTATCCTTCCCGTCAGCGAGCATATAAGGATCACTTCAGATCCCGGCGGACACAGGCTCAGCACGAGATCGGTATCTGTCATATCCTTGTCAGATGAATAAAGCTTTCGAGGTATATCGTATCTCTCGAGGAAAGCCCTGCCCTCATCAGAGACGGAATCCATATCACCCACAAAGAGATCGGGTTTAAGTCCCCAGGATATAAGGTGGTCAAGTCCCGAATCGGCACAATACAATGTCTCCGCGCCTGAAGCGATCACCGCCGCTGCATCGGGGATCGGTCCGCCTGTTACGACTGCGATGCACATGACAGAAGATCCCTTACTGCCCCGGCGTGATCCTCCTGACCGAAGACAGCATTACCTGCAACCAGAAGCCTTGCACCTGCATCACAGGCCATCCGGGCTGTGTCATTATTGATCCCGCCATCCACTGATATAATGGCATCGGATCCAAGCCGGTCGAGTTCCGCCCTCACGGCAGCAATGCGCTCAAGGGTTCCTTCCATGAACTTCTGGCCGCCAAATCCCGGGATAACGGACATGATGAGTATAAGGTCCGCACACCTCACAAAGGGCATTATCTTCTCCATGGGCATGTTGGGATGAATGGCAATACCCGGCTTCTTCCCCAGATCCCTTATCTCTCTGCAAAGCCTCTCAGGGTCATCAGTACACTCCACATGGAAAGTAATATAGTCGCATCCCGCATCGGCAAACCTCTTAATGAACTTCTCAGGTTCCGAGATCATAAGATGACAGTCAAAGATCATATCCGTATGCTTGCGGAGAGTTCTGATCACAGGGATCCCGATCGATATATTGGGAACATAATGACCATCCATGACATCAATATGCAGAAACCTGCAAAGTGGTTCCACCTGCCTGATCTCATCCACCAGCACACCAAAATCAGCTGACAGTATCGAAGGTGCTATCTCGATGTCATTCATTTCTTAGGTCTCCCGCCGTATGTATTGCGAAGAGCATACAGCTCCTCATAGAATTCTTTATAACGCTCATATCTTCCGGGATCGACAGTGCCCTCTTCCAGAGCAGCCTTAACGGCACAGTCTCTCTCGTTGATATGTCTGCAGTCATCAAACCTGCAGCCTTCCGCAAGCTCTGCTATCTCGGGAAAGCCCCTGACTACCTCGGTATATTCTACACCAAGTTCAAATAGAGACAAGGAGGTAAATCCGGGAGTGTCAATAACATATCCTTCCCCGTAATCCACGAGTTCGACATGCCTTGTCGTGTGCTTACCTCTCTTGAGCCTGTCTGACACCGATCCCGTCTTCATGATCTCATCTTCAAAGAAACTATTAATAAGCGTGCTCTTGCCTACTCCGGAAGGTCCCGCAAATCCGGTTATCCCCTTGCTGATCATCTCTATAAGTGCTTTATCATTGGCAGCGCTTCCGCGGTCGGATACAAACACATCATACCCTGCCCGGGAATATATCCCCCTGAGTTCATTACAGCTGTCCTGCTCAAGATCCTCCTTGGTGAATACTATTACAGGCCTGATATCGAGTCCCGCAGATATTATCAGCATCTTATCCAGGAGCTTAAGATCAGGCACCGGATCCTTGCACGCAAATACAAGGACAATGGTATCAAGATTCGAGACAGGCGGTCTGACGAGTATATTCCTGCGCTTGTGTATCCTGTCTATTATGTAAGGGACATCCGGATCTCCCGTAGATGATATGTCCACGTGATCACCGATCGTAGGGATCTTCTTAGTCTGCCTTATGCCGCCTCTGGCACCGCAGGTTACACGGGCGCCCTCAAGTTCACACGATGAAGTCACCTTGACCTCATACAGTCCGCCCACACCTTTGGTAACAATGCCGGATAAGATATTAGCCAACTATCACCTCTCCGTCCGGGCCGGTCGGATGGGGGTCCGGATCAGGTTCCTGCGTAGGAGGAACAGGCGTCGGTGTATTGGTGTTGGTAGGCACCGGCGTAGGTGTCGGTGTCGGCGTGTCAGCCTTCTGGAATACCGCCGTGTACGTAGCATTTCCGGTTCCAACAACAAATGTATATTCGGCAGAATAAGCCACAATGTTATTAAAGCCGTCTCTCCAATATGAGAATGTATAATCAGCAGCAGGTTCAGCCGTGATCTTTACAGTCGTACCGGGAGCGTACTGCCCGCCGCCCTGGACTATACCGGAACCTTCCATCTGTACATTGATCTGACACATTACAGGTGTAGGTGTAGGTGTACCGCCATTGGCAACATCATCAGAAGAACCTACGATGAGCTTGATGGATGACCTTCTCGGAACGGGCGTTCCAGCTGCAGGATTCGTCGACATTACGAACTGCTGATTCTCAGGCAGAGACAATACGTCAGGAGAGCCTTCGATCTGACCTACGATAAGATTGCACTCTGTAAGCTTTGTCCTGGCATCCTTAAGTGTTGATCCTCTGAGATCCGGGATCACGCTGCTCGTAGGTTCGGTAGCATAGATGATACATACGGAATCACCTGCAGATACTGTCGTGCCCTGCTCAGGCTCCGTCCTTATGACCTTGCCTTCCTCAACTTCATCACTTGGCATTGATCTTAGAGATACCACGAGACCCAGCGAAGTCAGAGACTGATAAGCATCCGTATACTGCATACCGGCATAATCCGACAGCACAGAAGACTCACTCGGCGCCGCAACCGTAAGTATCAGCTTGCTCACGGCACTCTTGGAGGAGATACGTACGCCGGGGGTTATGCTCTGTTCAAGTATAGTTCCGGATTCGACTGTGTCATTCTTCTCATACTGGACTTCGTAATTGATCTCGTTGCGGTCAAGATCCTCCTTGACCTCGGTTATCAGTTTGCCCACATAATTGAGGACCTCGTAATCATCGCTCTGTTCTATCTTGGTGGCGTTCTTGACCGATGTGATGACCAGAACGGAAAGACCGACAAGAACACCCACTATGGCAACGATGATAAGTATGAGGAGCACATTATCGCGAAGCCTTGACATCCTTCTTGCCTCAACTGACTTCTCTATATCACCGATCTTATCGTAGCTGGGATCCTGTCTGAATGACAGATTTGCCTCTGTCTCGCTCGGTCCTGTATTGCTGATGACACCGTATACACCGTCAGGATCAACGAGGATCGCATCGAGCTCGGTAACCATCTCCATCATCGTCTTGTAACGCTTATCCGGAGTCTTCTGCATACACTTGTTGATGATGGCATCAAGACCTGCAGGAATTCCCGGTACAAAAGAAGACGCCTTCGGGACTGCCTCCTGAAGATGCTTTACGGCAATTGCCACATTGCTGTCCCCGTCGAAAGGAACCCTTCCCGTCACCATCTCGAATAGCATTACACCGACAGAATAGATGTCTGAAGCGGGACCGACGTTGCCGCCCCTTGCCTGCTCAGGTGAGAAATAATGGACAGAACCCATCGCGCCGCCGCTCGTCATTGTAATGGTGCTGTTGGTGGAAGCCCTTGCAATGCCGAAGTCGGTTATCTTCGCGATCCTGTCCCTTGAGATCAGGATATTCTGAGGCTTGATGTCTCTGTGGACGATACCGTTCTGGTGGGCATTCTCAAGAGCCATGCCGACCTGGATAACGATCGGAACTGCCACTTTCCAGTCAAGGTGCCCGTTCTGATTGATCAGTTCCTTGACGGTAATACCTTCAACATATTCCTGAACGATATATCTGAAATTAGCCTCGTGGCCGACGCCGAACACCTTAACGATATTTGCATGGTTCAGCATCGATACGGCCTTGGCCTCGGTGTCGAATCTTCTGATAAACTCCTCGTCTGAAGAGAATTCAGGCTTGAGGATCTTGATGGCCACATTGACACCGGAAGTAATATCGGTAGCCAGATAGACATTAGCCATTCCGCCCCTGCCTATAAGCCTGACGATCCTGTATTTGCCTGCAAATGTCATGCCCTCAGGGCCCTGCACATTACTCATAACTCATCCTCTTTGTTCACGGCCGTTCGACATATGCCGCCACGACCGTAGCATTGTCCTTTGCATAACGCGAGTCACCCCGTTCAAGAAGGACTCTGACAAGTTCCTCCACGTTATTCCTGTGTTCACTTATATCCCGCGTCATATTCTCATCCATGAGAGAATACAACCCATCCGACGCAAGTATAACACAATCCCCGCTGATTATATCATATCTGTTTATATCAGGCTTGATAAACCTGTTCTCGCCAAGACAGTTGATGAGGCTTGATCTGCCGTAATGAGTCTTCGCCTCCTCCCGGCTTATCCTGCCCTCCCTGACCATCTGCGCAGCCAGATTGTGATCCTCAGTAAGGCACTCTGCCACGCCGTTACGTACAAGGTAGCATCTGCAGTCACCGTAATGTCCGACAAACAGTTCTTCATTCCTGATAACGGCAACAGTAAGAGTGGAGCACATTCCCTCATGTTCCGGATGCTCCATTGAGTTCCTGAGAATATCGATATTTGCCTTGTTGAAAGCCCAGTATATCCTGCTGATGATATCCGCATCAGCAGAACCTGCAAGATCTGTACTCTCCATCGATTCAAGCATGGAGTCAGAAGCAACGGCACTGGCCACTTCACCCGCAGGACATCCGCCAAGGCCGTCAGCTATTATCAGGACCGCAACATCATCGCTGATCCTTCCGACCCTGTAGCTGTCCTCATTATTCGATCTGGCGGGGCTGGTAACCGAGCCTGCGGCTGAGTATATCATTCCGTGCCCTCCTCGATGCCCCGTCTGAGCTGCCCGCAGGCGGCCATTATGTCAGTCCCCATTTCGCGGCGCAGCGTTACATTTACACCTTTAGATTCGAGATACTGTTTGAAGTCATTGACACTTCTTCTGTCCGGGCGGTGGAAATCACTTCCCGGGAATTCATTCGCCGCTATCAGATTCACGTGGCAAAGCATTCCCTTGAGGCGTGATGCCAGTTCGTCAGCATCCTGCCTCCGGTCATTGATGCCCTTAAAAAGTGAATACTCGAAGGTTATCCTTCTGCCCGTGACCTTTGTATATTCCCTGCAGGCATCAAGGAGCTCCTCCATACAGTAAGCACGCGCTATGGGCATTATCCCCGTTCTAATGGCATCGTTGGGCGCATGGAGCGACACCGCAAGATTGACCTGTGATTTGAGGGATGCGAATTCCCTGATCTTCGGCACGAGACCGCACGTCGAGATGGTAATGTGCCTAGCCCCCATTCCGGGGCCCTCAGGATCAGTTATGCGGTCGATGAAGTTCACGATATTCTCATAATTATCGAAAGGCTCGCCTATTCCCATCACGACTACGCTTCTGATCTTCTCTCCCATGATCTTCTGCGATATGAGGACCTGCGCCAAAAGTTCTCCCGAAGACAGCGATCTGCCGAATCCCGCCTTGGCAGAAGCACAGAACTCACAGCCCATCTTGCACCCGGCCTGACTCGATATGCATACGGCGAGTCCGGTCTTATAGCGCATAACGACCGACTCGATTATGTTGCCGTCATGAAGGAGATAAACAAATTTTGTTGTCCCGTCGATCTTGGATACATATTTCTCCAGCACTTTGAACCCGTCGAAAATAAAGTCCTCCTCAAGCATGGCCCTGACCTTTTTGGACACATTTGTCATCTCATCGGTAACGGTAACACCTGACGACAGCCACTTGTATATCTGGGATGCCCGGTAGGACTCAACACCCCGTGTGCTGCACCATTCTTTGATATCATCCTGTGTCAGATCAAGACAGAATCTCTTTTCCACGATCAATTACCCCTTATCTGTTTCTGACGAGCCTTGCAATATAAAAACCGTCGCAGGAATCCTTATCCGGCAGAAGCGTTATACTTCCGTTCTTCGCATCATTGATGCGTTCTTCATCCATAATGATATCACCCGGCAGGTACGGCAGTATATCATCTCTTCCGAAATCACCATTCTCTTCCAGGAATGACTTGACCTGCGCCTCGTTCTCGTCCTTATTGACCGTGCAGGTACAGTAGATAAGTGCCCCGCCCGGCTTTACTTTTGTTGCAGCCTCCCTGATTATCCTGTGCTGCACTTCCATGATATCCCTGATCCTGTCATAGGTCATATTGAGCCTTATATCAGGCTTTCGGCACATTATACCGAGTCCGCTGCAGGGGCAGTCCGCGAGAACTATGTCAAAAAGCCCGTCGATCCGTGACATATCTGTGGCATCGGCAGTCTGATACCTGATGCTCTTCAGTCCGAGCCGCTCAACGTTCTCCCTGAGGAGCCCGAGTCTGGAAGGATTACTGTCAAGCGCCAGAATATCGGCATTATCTCCTGTGAGTTCAGCCAGATGTGTCGTCTTGCCGCCGGGTGCTGCACAGCAGTCCAGGATCTTCATACCTGCCGCGGGAGCAGCGATATGGGACGCAAGAGCTGCCGCCTCGTTCTGAACGATAAACAGCCCCTTTTTGTACGCTTCCGAAGACTCTATAGATTTGTGTCCAGTCTCAACCGCAAGCACCTCGGGAAGGAACGATGCGCCGCTGACACTGAAGGAATCCTCCATGAGGCTGTTCTCCAGAGCGGAAGCGGATATCCTCTCAGGGTTGAACCTTATGGTAAGCCTCGGAGATGCAAGGAGAGCCTTGCCTATGTCATATGCCCTTTTCCTGCCGTAATCCCTCTTGAGGATCCCGTATATCTCACTTTTAAGAGATGTGGCAACATCAGGCTTGTAGTTATCCGGATCCTTCATATCATCGGGTGCATCAGCGATCTTACGAAGTATCGCATTGATCAGCCCTTTGGAGCCCGGTGTGTATCTGCCGGCAATGTTCACCGTCTCAGATACTGCGGCATGTACAGGGATCGATGTGGAGAACAGTATCTGCCAGCAGCCAAGTCTTATGAGAGTGGCTGTGATGTCATCAAGTTCCTGAACATCTCTCTTCGTTATGTGTCTGACGAGAAAATCGATCGTATATGTGTAAGTAACGGTACCGTAGAACATAGCTCTGAGGGATCTTAGATTAGCCCTGTTGTCAGACAGCCTGTCAACATCCCTGAGCACGAGATTGGTATATGCGCCATTGAAATAGACCTGATACAACATGAGGGCACAAAGTTCCCTCATATTATTGCTGTTTATAAGACCGGTTATCACCTTATCGGTTAGAACAGGCTGTCTCATATCCCGCCGAATCTCTGTCCTGCCCTGTAGTTGTGGGCACAGTCGATGGCATTGAGCCTCTTTCCGCCCTCCGGCTGGAGAACATTGACTGCTATGATCCCGTCGCCAGTGGCGATCCACAGATCCTTCTTATGTGCCTTCACGACTTCACCGGGCTCACCGGAAAGTCCCTCATCATCAGATACAAGGGAAGTATCGTAGATCTTGATCTTCTTTCCTCCAAAGAAAGTATAGGCTCCCGGCCATGTGGACAAGGCATGGACCTGCCTGTGGATAAGAAATGCAGATCTTGTCCAGTCAATAGCGCCTTCCCCGGAAGTGATCGGCGGACAATATGTTGCTTTATCGCTGTCCTGCTTTACGGGTGTGATGTCTCCGTTTATATAAGGCATTATGGTCTCGAGAAGAAGCCCGGCGCCTGTCCTTCCCATTATCTCAAAGAGTTCGGAGGAATGCATATCATCTCCGATGGGGACTTCCCTTACAGCCAGGATATCGCCCGTATCCATCCCTTCATCCATCTTCATGATCGTGATGCCTGTTACCTCATCACCGTCAAGTATGGCCCTCTGTATGGGTGCGGAACCGCGTCTTGCAGGAAGCAGCGACGCATGAACGTTCAGGCACCCGTACTTCGGGATATCAAGAATGTTCTTGGGAAGGATCTTGCCGTACGCGCAGGTCACGATCAGATCAGGCTTAAAGAAAACGATATGCTCATAAGCCTCTTCTGTCTTGAGGGAATTGGGCTGATAAACGGGAATCTCCCTTAAGGACAGCACATCCTTCACAGGCGGTGCCGTGAGTATCTGTTTACGTCCCACAGGCTTATCGGGCTGGCATACGCCGAGAACGATATTGTATCCGTTCTCCATCAAAGCGCCCGCGATGCCGCAGGCAATCTCCGGCGTGCCCATGAATACGATCCTGATATCTTCCTTATTCATCGTTGTCCTCTATTCTGTAAACTTTGCCGTCAACGGACTTATCGATAAAGAGAACGCCGTCCAGATGATCATTCTCGTGACAGATGCATCTGGCCAGAAGGTCTTCCGCCTCAAGTTCGAACTCCACGCCATTGCGGTCGAGCGCCTTTACCCTGATCTTCTGTGGCCTGTCAACTTCGCAGGTCTTGCCGGGTACTGACAGGCAGCCTTCACTTCCGACCTGGCTCCCTTCGGTATAAGTTATCTCGGGATTGATGAATTCGATGAGGCCGTGGTCGTCGCCTACGTCAACGATAAATACACGTCTGAGAACGCCTACCTGAGGCGCAGCGATACCGATGCCGCGGTTCTCGTAATACATGGTGTCAGCCATATCGTCCAGGAGCTTGAGGATCCTGGGAGTTATCTCGTCAACAGGACGGCAGTGCTTCCTGATGAGGGGGTCGTCTTCCAAAACTAGGTTACGTAATGCCATATGTTTTCCTTCTTTTTATTATTTTACCCGACTATTTTAACATAAATATATGACATGAAAGTCTGTGAACATTGATATTTTCGAGAGAAAATAGTAAATTCTTATGCATGAAAACATCAGACTTCGATTATGAACTGCCCGAGGAGCTCATCGCCCAGACCCCTCTGGCCGACAGAACAGCATCCAGGCTCATGATCCTGGACCGGAAAACCGGTGAGATCAGGCATGACCATTTCGCGCAGATCGGTGATTATCTGCGTGAGGGCGATGTGCTGGTCCTCAACAACACGAGGGTTATTCCCGCCAGGCTTCTCGGTGTCAGATCCGATACGGGAACTTTCGTGGAGCTGCTCCTTCTCAAGAGGATCGACGATAACCACTGGGAAACGCTTGTCCGTCCCGGCAAGAAAGTAAGGCCCGGCCGCAGGATGACCTTTATCCCCGGCGAGCTTGAGGCGGAATGCGAAGAGATACTCGAGAGCGGCAACCGTATCATCAGATTCGATTATAAAGGCATCTGGGAGGAAGTTCTCGACAAGGCGGGAACGATTCCTCTGCCGCCTTATATTCACGAGAAGCTTGATGACCCCGAGCGTTACCAGACCGTCTATTCCAAGACATCAGGATCTGCGGCTGCACCTACGGCAGGCCTTCACTTCACCAATGAGCTGCTGGATTCACTCAGATCCCGCGGTGTAATCGTTACCGAGCTGACTCTTCACGTGGGTCTCGGAACATTCAGACCCGTTAAAGCAGAAGATATCTCCGAGCATGAGATGCACACGGAATGGTATGATTTCCCCCAGTCTGCATCTGACGTTATACGCAAGGCCCGCGCTGAAGGCAGGCGCATCATATCAGTCGGTACAACATCAACCCGTGTCCTGGAGACGGTAGCTTCCGCTGATCCGTCAATGATGCCGGCAACAGGCTACACAAACATCTTCATCTACCCGGGCTACGAATTCAAATGCGTGGACTCGCTTATCACAAATTTCCATCTGCCCGAGTCCACTCTGATAATGCTCGTCTCAGCCCTTGCCGGCCGCGAAAATGTTCTGAACGCATATCACAAGGCCGTTGAGGAACGTTACAGATTCTTCAGCTTCGGCGATGCCATGTTCATAACAGACCTCAACGCCTCAGATAACAGCTCCAAGGAGACCTGATATGTCAAAATACCCGGTTACTTACGAATTGATCCATGTATGCAAACAGACGGGTGCCAGACTCGGCCGTGTTACCACGCCCCACGGGTCTTTCATGACGCCTGCATTTATGCCTGTTGGCACACAGGCCACGATTAAGGGAATGAGTCCCGAAGAGGTCAAGGACATGGGTGCGGGTATCATCCTGTCCAATACATATCATCTGTGGATGAGACCGGGTTCAGAGATAGTTGATGCCGCCGGCGGTCTTCACAAGTTCATGAACTGGGACCGCTCCATACTTACAGACAGCGGTGGATTTCAGGTATTCTCCCTTGCCACCCCCAAGGACATCGTTGAGGAAGGTGTTCATTTCAGATCACATATAGACGGCTCCAAGCATCTGCTGACGCCCGAACTTTCCATGAAGATCCAGAACGATCTCGGCGCAGACATCATAATGGCATTTGATGAGTGCTGTCCCTACCCGTCCACCCACGAATATGCAGCCCGCTCCCAGGCCCGTACAACAAGATGGCTGGAACGCTGCATCGAATCTCATAAGAAACCCGATTCACAGGGGCTGTTCGGAATAATCCAGGGATCCATGTATGAGGATCTGCGTAAGATAAGCGCTGCTGATATCACATCATTCGATCTGCCCGGATTCGCTATCGGAGGCATCTCGGTGGGAGAACCTGCTGAACTGTTCTATAAAGTACTCAACTGCACGACTCCGCTGATGCCTGAAGACAAGCCCAGATATCTGATGGGTGTAGGAACTCCTGACTATCTTGTCGAGGGTGCCATTGCCGGCATCGATATGTTCGACTGTGTCCTGCCAACGAGGCTCGGCCGCCACGGAACGATACTGACGGATGAAGGGCGCAAGATAATCCGCGACCAGAAGCACGCGGAGCTGTACGAACCTATGGATCCCGGCTGTAAGTGCTATGCATGTCAGAACTACACTTCTGCATATATCAGGCATCTTTTCAAAGCCGGAGAGATGTTCGGTCTCAGACTGGCTACATATCACAATATCTACTACCTGCTCCACCTGATGGAAAGGGTACGCGAAGCTATTGCTGCCGACAGTCTCGGAGATTTCAGGGACGAGTATTTCGCGAAGTATGCAGGTGCCAGATATAATGTAAAAATGTGAAAAGTGACACGTCCCCTTTTCACGTTTCTGAGCTCCACTCCTTGACGACCGAGCTTCTGACGATCAGAGTCACAGCAGACATGTTTCCTTCTGACAACCAGTTAATGTCACTGATCCTTCTGACCATGTAATTCATCCATTCCTGGCTGCTTTCGGCAAAAAGGCTGTCTGCGAGTATCTCTTCATCTTCGAGATGGCGGAAGAACTCTTCATTGCCGCAGATGATCCTGTCTTCATCCTCGAGCGACAGCACACCATTAGGAAGCACTTTGAGTTCCCCCTCCTTGACTATCTTGCCGTAGACGTTGCCGCGGCGCAGACTGACTATACGTTCATCGCTGATCCTGAAGATCATGTATTCAGCGTTGTCCGGCATGTTACGGTCTATCTCGGCACACAGAGCCGGAAGTTCGAGTTCGATGAGACTGGAACTCAGGATCTCTTTGAACCTGCGGCCTGCAAGGGCAGCTTTATCACCCAGCTTTGCCGATGACAATATCCCGAAAGAAAGCTCCGGGTTTACCACAGGGAACACTTCATCAAGATACTGTGCACGGCCGCCTTTATGTGTAAAGAGATAATACTCGATCATTGCTGCACCTCAGACGATATCATATTCCATGCGGATGATAACAGCAGTATAGTTGTCCTGTGACGGACGCCTGCTGCTCCTTACAGTGAACTTCAGACGTTCCGCAGATGATACAGCCCGCTTATGAAGATACTCCGGGATCTTCTCAAGGGGGATCGCATCGGTCAGGCCGTCGGAGGACACGATGACATAATCGCCGTCATAAAGTCTTACCGGACGGAAAGTCCTTGTTACTCTTGAGTATGAATTGCCCATGAAATCTACAAGGGCTTTCGCATCCTTATCGAGATAAGCGCTCTTTGTCGTCTCGCCGAGGCTGGAATGACGTTCGACGAGCACCGAGAGATAGTTCTGCTTGGGATTCAGGATATAAGCCTTATCATCTCTCACGAGAATGATATTGCTGTCACCGCAGCTGTACATATTCATGTAGTTATTGCGGATATGTACCATCGCCAGCGTGGCACCGCCCTCCAGATGATAGTGGTTGTAGATATTGCGGGATATGCCGCGCAGTATCGTGCTGTTCGTCTCGGGATCATCAAAAACATAGGGAAAATTGTCACCCACGCCGTTTGTTACGAGTTTGGCAATATCGTCGCCGTATTTGAGGCCGCCGATGCCGTCGGCTACAACAGCAACAACGCCGTCCTGGCTGGCATTGCGCAAAGGAGAGATATAATATGAATCCTCCTGTCTTTTGCGTGCGCCTCTCTCGGAGAAATAAGCGATCCTGCACCTGAGCTGACGGTCGGTGTGTCCGTTATCGCTGAACAGTTTGCGGTACTGGTTAAAATAATTGTCAAGGAAATAGAAGAAAGCGACTAACGCAGTAAGGAATACCGGTATCGATATAAACACCGCCATTCCAAGCCTGAAATCGATCTCAAAAAGCTCAACCATCCTCGTCCTGCTCTGTATTCACTTCCTCTGTATCATCATCTTCTTCGGCCGGTGCTTTCGATGCGGGCATGAACTTGTGAAGGAGTCCGCCTGTAAAGAATGCAAGAAGGTACTGTACAAATGCTATCATAATAAATCCATACAGGAAAACAAAAATACCAAGAGTCTGGTAGGAAGTATTAAGGATCAGCATGAACGGAATGACGATCAGGAACACGGCCATCATGCCTATCATTCCCAGACAGGGACCGAATTCCATGAGGAAGAACAGGAATGCATTGCGGTAGATCTTTGTAAGAGGAAGATCACGGGATACCATTATCTGATAGACGATATTCTGGATCAGCATGAACACAAAGAAGAACGCGATAAAGAAAGCAGCAATAAAGGCACCGAACTTTGTTCCGCTGTTGAGATAGAAGCTTACCGCGAACAGATCGAGACATGTTACTACGCAGGATATTACCGACGCTGCCAGCGACTGCTTCCAGTTGCTTATGATACCTTCCTTGAAATCCGGGAAGAAATACACGCCGGACTGTCTTCTGAGGTTCCTGTATATCTGGGAGAAACCTGCCTGGAACGGACCGATACATATGAGCGTGGAACTGATAAGGAATATGACACAGAAAACGATGAGAAGGAAATACAACTGCACGGCCGCATCCTCACCGGAAATGTCGTTGTTGATAGTATCATTACCGATGATGCCGTTATCCAGCATGAGCTGAATGAAATTGTCCAGCTCAAATGAACTGTTGATCCTCGGCAGGAAGAACATGGACACAAAGTAAGCCAGTATCATCGAAGGGATATTAAATATCAGGAGCAGTACATTTACTGACATGACCTGAAGTATATGCGTCCAGAAACTGTAGAAGAAGTTATAAATCGGACCATGCTCCGTAGATACATAATCCTTGTCTGACACTTTCATCTTAAACCCCATCGGAACACCTCATTCCATTTATCTTGGATGCCGCCTCACCGACTGCTTCCAGCGCCCTTGACGCTATGGCCTGATTCTTCTGTTTCTTCTTATCCTTACCTTTGAACTTGGCGGGATAAGGCGCAACCAGCCCGAAATTAGCATTCATCGGAACAAAACTCTTCAGTCTTGAGTCAGCCACATAATTCGCCATAGAACCGATAACCGTTACCTGCGACGGTTCTATAACGTCGCTTACACCAAGCGCCTCCATAGCTGCATAGTAACCTGCCACAAAACCTGATGCAGTGGATTCGATATAACCTTCAACTCCAGTCATCTGTCCCGCAAAGAACAGCCCGTGACGTTTCCTCATCTCATAATGAGGAGTCAGGAGCTGAGGGGAATTGATATACGTATTGCGGTGCATAACACCATATCTCAGGTATTCAGCATACTCAAGTCCCGGTATCATTCCGAAGACGCGCTTCTGTTCAGGCCACTTAAGTCTTGTCTGGAATCCGACAAGATTATACATCGTTCCGGCCCTGTCATCCTGCCTAAGCTGAAGACACGCATACGGTTCTTCGCCAGTCCTCGGGTCAACGAGACCGACAGGCTTCAGAGGGCCGAATCTCATGGTATCCTCACCCCTCGAAGCCATTGTCTCGATAGGCATACATCCTTCAAATACTATCTCCCTGTCAAAATCCTTGACCTCTGCCCTCTCAGCCGTTACCAGCGCCTCTCTGAAGGCAATATATTCATCACGGTTCATCGGGCAGTTGATATAATCGTCACCGCCTTTGCCATAACGCGACTGCCTGAAGGCCTTTGTCATGTCAATCGATTCAAGGGACACGATCGGAGCAGCCGCATCAAAGAAATGCAGATCGTCACATCCCGTCATCTCCCTGATGGAATCATAGAGAGCACCATCTGTCAGAGGACCTGTTGCAATGATGACTATACCGTCAGAAGGGATCTTCTCCATCTCCTCATGGAAAACACTGATACGCGGATGTGAAGTGATCTTCCCGGTGATATATGAAGAGAATTCCTCCCTGTCAACAGCCAGAGCTCCGCCTGCAGGAACTGCACTTCTGTCGGCGGCTTCCATAATAAGAGAACCCAGCTGTCTCAGCTCCTCTTTAAGAAGGCCTATAGCATTCTCCGTAGATGCCGCGCGGAGAGAATTGCTGCATACGAGTTCGGCAAATCCGTCCGAATGATGTGCCGGACTCTTCCTGACCTTCTTCATCTCATAAAGGTCAACGTCGACTCCGAGTGAAGCCGCAAGATATGCTGCTTCACTGCCTGCAAGTCCTGCTCCGACGATAGTGACCTTACTCATGTCTTCTTACGCTTCTCATTGGACGGGCATTCCCTGTTGCCGCACTTCTGGTACGTCTTGCCCCTGAACTTCTTATATACCATGAAAGAACCGCATGTAGGGCATTTCTTGTCCTTCACCGGAGGATCCCATGATATGAACTGGCAGTCAGGATCAGAACCCTTCCTGTCACAAGCATAAAATGTCTTATTCTTATGCTTCTTGGACTTGAGTATATTGATCTCCGAGCCGCAGTACGGGCACGGTGTATCCTTGAGTTTAACCTCGATGTTCTTGCTGAACTTGCAGTCAGGATAATTGGAACATGCGATGAACCTTCCGTATCTGCTGTTCTTGAATACCAGTTCACTGCCGCATTCAGGGCACATCTCACCTGTCTTCTCATCCTCGATCGTGATCTTCTCGGCGTTCCTGCCGACTTCTTCGATCTGATCGTGGAATTTTGGATAGAATCCGTCGATGATATCTACCCATGAAGCATCACCGCTCTCGATGGAGTCCAGCTTCTCCTCCATATCGGCAGTAAACCCAACATCCATGAACTCCTCAAAATGCTCCTGCAGGAACACGGTAACGAGCCTTCCGATATCGGTAATGATGATGCTCTTGCCTTCTTTGTCCACATAATTGCGCTTCTCAATGGTAGATATGGTCGGAGCGTATGTTGAAGGTCTTCCGATACCGTTCTTCTCCATTGTGCTGATGAGCGTCGCTTCCGTATAGTGAGGCTTCGGCTGTGTGAACTTCTGAACGGCGTCTGTGCTGTGATTTACGAGCACATCCCCCTCATTGATGACAGGAAGCACTGTCTCCTTCTTCTTGCTGTCTCCGCCTGTCTCCCTGAGGTCATCATAAAGCTTCAGGAATCCGTCGAAAGTAACGACCTCGCCTGACACCTTGAACACGTGACCGCCGTTTACGATGTCAGCCGTCATCGTATCGAGCCTTGCTCCCGACATCTGGGTAGCAATAAACCTCTCCCATATGAGCTTATACAGCTTATACTGATCGCCGGTCAGTGATGACTTCACGACATCAGGCTCAAGGTCAAAGTGTGTCGGCCTTATTGCCTCGTGAGCGTCCTGTGCGGAATTCTTGTTCTTGAACTCGCGCTTATACGGACAGAGGTAATCCTTGCCATATTTCTTCATGATGAGATCTCTTGCTGCAGCAACAGCTTCATCAGATATTCTTACGGAGTCTGTTCTCATGTAGGATATAAGAGCCACAGATCCCTGATCTGCGATATTGACACCCTGATAGAGCATCTGTGCCACATTCATCGTTCTGGCCGGGGCAAAACCCAGTCTTCTGGAAGCCTCCTGCTGAAGCGTGGATGTTGTAAAAGGAGCTGCGCTGTTACGCTCTTTCTCACCCTTTGTAACCTTGCTTACCGTAAAATTGCTTCCCTTAACGTCATCAACTACGGCATTTGCTTCATCAGCATTGTTAAGTGTCACTTTCCTGACAGATTCTTCCTCCGACTCGCCGTAATACTCAATATCGAACCTGTCCTTCTTGAGCTTCGTTCCTTCATGCGATACTGATGACACGATCTCCCAGTATTCCTTCGGCTCAAAAGCAGCTATCTCGTCGTCCCTCTCCATTACCAGCTTTGTTGCAACAGACTGGACTCTCCCTGCTGACAGATCTTTATGTATCTTGCGCCAGAGCAAAGGACTCAGCTCATAGCCGCACAATCTGTCCAGCACTCTTCTGGCCTGCTGTGCATCCACAACGTTGAGATCTATCTCACGGGGCTCTGACACGGCCTTCTGAACTGCTTTCTTTGTGATCTCGTTAAAGGTGATCCTGCACTTTGTGGAAGGATCTATCTTAAGGACCGTAGCGATATGCCATGCAATAGCCTCTCCCTCACGGTCAGGGTCCGTCGCGATCAGCACGTTGTCACACTTGGCTGCCAGTTCCTTGATTTCTCTTATGACTGCCGCCTTATCAGGGGAATCAATGTACTGAGGCTTGTAATTATTCTTTGTATTAACGCCCATCACCTTCTGCGGCAGGTCTCTGATATGACCTTTGGACGCCTTTATCACATACTCCTTGCCAAGATATCTCCCGATAGTGTTTGCCTTGGCGGGAGACTCAACGATTACCAGTGTTTTACCCATAATTATTCAACTTTCTCTCTTTTCCCGTTAATAATGTACTTAATATATAATATTCATTAATGCGACATTGTCAAAGAGTATTTTCCCTTTTGTATGAACACCATATGCCGTATCTCCATATCAGATAATATCTGAGATATCCGGTAGAAAGGTATCTTTGTCCTGGCCACCAGATCATCGACGGACAGATCCCTCACCTGAAGCTCATCATTTATCAGGAATTCGATATCCTTGTCGGTGACTTCCTCCGGAAGCTTATCGATCTTACGCTTTATCTCCGCGGCAATGATCTCAGGATCTTTCCTGAGAACACCCGTTCCGCAGGACACCTTCCTCGACAGGAGCCTTTCCGCAACAGAATCGATCACATCATTCTCGTCCAGCAGCACAGATGCCCCGTCGCCTATGAGTTTCAGTCCGCCCATGCAGTTGTCTGCATAGATATTATTGGGAAGCACATACACATCCCTGCCCTGTGCCGCCGCGAAAGAAGCGGTATGCAGGGTGCCCGAGTATTCCCCTGCCTCCATTATCAGACAGGCATCTGACAGAGCCGATATGAGCCTGTTTCGCGATGGAAAATACTGCTTTCTTACCCCGCTGGATGGCGGAAGTTCGGATATTATGACACCGCCGCCTTCTGCGATCCTCCGGTAGACATCAACATTCTGTTTCGGGTAGATCTCATCACACCCGCCCGGCATGACAGCAACTGTTATGCCGCCTGCATCCATAGATGCAACATGTGCCGTTCTGTCTATACCCATTGCCATGCCTGACACTGTAACTATGCCGCGCTCTGTAAGCTTCCTTACAAAATCTCCGGTTGCATAGACAGAATACCGCCCCGGCTGTCTGGAACCGACAACGGACACGGCACCCCTCGCATCGATGCTCCTGAGCTTCGCCGGGTCGCCGATGACGAACAGTACCTTGGGGATACCGCTGATCCCTTCCCATATCACGGGATAGAATTCGCTTTCATCGTCGATGATGCTTATGCCTTTACTCCTGATTATGTTGTAATAGTAGTCATATTTGGCCTCGAGTATGCTCATGTGTGTCCTGAGTTCGCTTATCTTTACCCGCGAGCCCTCTGTAAGCAGCCTGAGGTCTATACCCCTGCATAAAGTCTCGTACAGATCCTTATAACCGCCTATGATGTTACGTTCCTCAAGTTCCCTTATGCACCTGAAATCCACCAGGGAATTATTCATTATCGTGCAGTACATTAACGCTTTGTTTATATCATGTCTCATATATGTTCACCTTATATATCAGAGCCTGTCTCACATGTCTGATGTCGATTTCCTCTGACCCTTCCATATCTGCTATTGTCCTTGCCACTTTTATGAGTTTGATGAAGCCCCTGCCGGAAAGTCCTGCCGACTTGGCTGCCGTCGCAGCGAATTCCGAGACCTTGTCGCTGTATTTGAACAGCCTCTTATCGGCACGTGGGCTCGTCCCGTTGAACACCTTGTTGCAGCCGTATGACCAGAAATAACGCCTCTCCTGCATCTTCCACGCCCTGTCTATCCTGGCTCTTGCATCCTCGTCGATCGCCTTGAGTTCCTTTGATCTGCTGTCGGTCATAGCCTGAAGATCTTCCGCTTTAACTGACCTCATCTCCGTAAACAGATCTATCCTGTCGAGAAAAGCGCCTGACAGACGGTTCAGGTAAGCCTTGCGCATCGTCGGGGTACATCTGCATTTGTTGCCTTCCTCGAACATCATGCCGCACTTACAGGGATTGCATGCCGCCACAAAAAGGAACGACGCCGGTATCTTGTTGACCTTCCCGTCCTTTACAACCCTGACCGTATGCTCCTCCAGAGGGACCTTAAGTTCCTCGATCGTCCTGATGGGGAATTCATTGATCTCATCGGCAAATATCACACCGTTATTGGCGAGCGCCAGTTCGCCCGGCACCACACTGTTGACCTTGCCTGTAAGCTTAGATGCGGTACAGTTGCTGTATAGCCTCCTGAAAGGCCTTCGCACCGGTCCGCCGCGGTCTCCGCTAAGTTCCGCCATTGCCATTACCTGTCTTGCCTCATAATCGTCAAGCGGTGGCAGAAGTCCTTCTATTATCTGTGCCGCCATCGTCTTGCCCGCGCCGGGACTTCCCATAAGAAGTATGCTGTGCATGCCCGCACAGGCAGTCACAACAGCCTCCATCGCCTTAGGCTGCCCGTACAGTTCTGACAGTCTTATTGCATCCTCCGCGCCGCCAACATCCATGTTGATCCTGAACATCTCCGCATTGTATCCGACGCCCTCGAAGATCGCACATGTCTCAGACAGATCCTTTACACACATACAGCCCACACCTGAACATGCGGCAGCAAACTTCTCGTCTTCCGGAATGATTACGATATCTGCGGGATCCCTCGCCTCCTCCATGAGCCTCAGGACAGCTCCGGGGGTGCCTCTGACGTCACCGCTCAAAGACAGCTCTCCCTGGGCATATACCCTCATACCGGCCGGGTATGCCAGAACGCCTGAGATGAACAGGATCCCCAGTGCTATCGGGAGATCAAAGCCCGATCCCGATTTATGCATATATGCCGGCGTGATATTGACGGTTATGTGTCCCTTTGGCATCAGGAATCCCATCGACCTTACCGCGGACGTTATCCTCCCTCTCGATTCCCTGATCGAAGAATCGCACAGACCCACTATATCGAAAGTAGGTATCCCCGGAGACAGTGATATCTCTATAGTGGATCTCTGCGCGAGCACGCCGTCAACAAAGCATGATTCGATCTTAACCACCTTGTGCCTTACAGTCATTTCTGATTACCTCCTTCGGTTGATATATAATTCGAGGTTAGCACCGATCTGCCTCAAAAAAGCTCCGAAATAATACGAAAATATACGGTTTTGTCGATTTTGTCGTTTTTTGTGTTAAAATACACGGCTGGAAAATAATTATAAGAGGTGAACGATATGAAGCTCGGAATAGTAGGTCTCCCAAACGTAGGCAAGAGCACGCTCTTTAACGCGATTACAAAGGCAGGCGCAGAGTCAGCCAACTATCCTTTCTGTACAATAGAACCGAATGTGGGAGTCGTCGCTGTCCCCGACAGCCGTCTCGACAGACTTGCCGAGATGTATAACCCGGAGAAATATACTCCCGCAGTAGTTGAATTTGTTGATATTGCAGGTCTCGTAAAGGGTGCCAGCAAGGGCGAAGGTCTTGGCAACAAGTTCCTCTCCAACATCCGCGAGTGCGATGCCATCGTTCACGTAGTAAGATGCTTTGACGACCCCGACGTGGTTCACGTTGACGGCAACGCAGATCCCGAGCGTGACATAGGAGTTATCGATATCGAGCTCATCCTCTCCGACATGGAGATCGTGGAGAAAAGGATCGAGCGCGTCAAGAAGATGATGAAAGGCGGCGACAAGTCTTTCGCGCCGGAGCTCGAATTGTTCGAGCGCATTTATGATTGCCTCCAGAACGAGAAGCCTGCAAGGAGTCTCGAGTTCGACGAGGACGAACAGCTGATGCTCCGTGACTGCCAGCTCATCTCCCTGAAGCCCGTCCTCTTCTGTGCCAACATCGCCGAAAGCGACATCAAGAATCCCGACATCCCCTATGTAAACAAAGTGCGCGAGATCGCTGCCGCACAGGATGCCGAGGTAGTTGTTATATCAGCAAAGATCGAAGACGAACTGGGCCAGCTCGATCCTGAAGACCGCGAGATGTTCCTCGAGGATCTTGGTCTCGACTGTGCCGGTCTCGACAAGATGATCCAGGCTTCATATAAGCTCCTGGGTCTCATCTCCTTCCTCACAGCCGGTCCTCAGGAAGTCCGTGCATGGACGATCCGCAAGGGTACCAAGGCGCCTCAGGCCGCAGGCAAGATCCATTCTGACTTCGAGCGCGGCTTTATCCGTGCGGAAGTTGTTGCATATGATGATCTTATTGCAAACGGCTCCTACAACGCAGCTAAGGAAAAAGGCCTTGTAAGATCAGAAGGCAAGGAATATGTCATGAAGGACGGAGATGTAGTTCTGTTCAGGTTTAACGTCTAAGGGCTCGAACGCACGAATTTGTGATGCTTCGGGAATGCGGCGGTTGCGGAAAATGTGAAATGGGGACGGTTCCTTTTTCACCGTTTTGGTGAAAAAGGAACCGTCCCCATTTCACCAAGTCCAGACACAACGAGTGCAGCACCGATCAGCCTGATGACTGTAACTATCCCGCCCCATGGGCTGAGGATTATCGCTCCGAGAATAACCGACACAACTGATGCTGCTATACCAAACCATTTCGCAGCTCCTGATAAACCTTCTGAAGAGATCACTTTCATCAGTTCGACGATACCCTCGGTTATGAAGAAAATGCCGAATGTTATCGAAGCGATCGTGACAAAGATGCTGTTATACTGCAGGATCACTGCACCGAATATGATCATCAGGACTGCCCGTACGAGGAACAGAACGTGACGGTCACCCATTTTCCTGTCACGTGAGGCAACTATCAGATACCTGACCATCTCATATATTCCGAGCGCGATAAAAAAGACAGCAGAGATTATCCACAGAAGTCCCGAGATGTACTGCGGGATTATCATAAAGACAATCCCCGCTATCAATTCAGTTATTGTCCGCGGATAATCAGAACGCTTTCTCAATCCAGTGTCACCTCACCATTTCCGTGAATATCGATTGCCGGGCCTCTGTACGTGGGAGCGGGCTTGAAGATGCACCAGATAAGGTCCTTGCATCTGGCTATGCTCTCGCGCACATAGTTGTAGGGTTTGACGATGTAGTTGCCCTGGATGGCACGTACACCTTTGCAGTCGATACCGAAGGCACGGCAGTCATAGACTGAACGGGCAAGATGGTACGACTGTGTAACTACTATTGCTTTCGAGATGCCGAATATCTCTTTGGCTCTGATCATGGTCTCGTATGTGGAGAAGCCTGCATGATCCATGAATATGTCCTCGGATGGCACGCCGTTGTCCAGCGCGAACTTGCGCATGACACCCACCTCGTTATAGTCATCTCTGCCGTGGTCTCCGCTCATCAGGATCTTGGGGGCATATCCCTGATGATACAGGCTCACGGCCGTTGCCAGCCTGTCGTGCAGAAACGGAGTCGGCGTCTCATCATCATAGACACCGCAGCCGAGAACTATAATGCAGTCACAGTCTTCCTCAGGGCCGCTGATCTCATCGAGATCATAGAGCACGCTGTCTGTTGACATGACCACTATCGTATTTGCCACGCCGAAGGACAGCGCCGCCACAAGTCCCGCTATAAGCAGCACGGCAAGCATTTTCTTGAAGATACGGACTGCCTTAGAGCTGCTCTCCGCCTTCTTTATCATCTTTTCCTTCTTGTTCTTCATCTATACTTTTTACCTTTCCCTGTTCCACTTCCTTCATGATCTCCCCTATATTCCTCACAATCCTCATTATCGCCCACATGGTGATCAGGTACACGGACAGTATCGACACCTCCGATATCACCACGAAAATCATTGGCAGCCCCTGCATGACAAAAGTCATGACCGTGAGCACCAATGTCCCCGACAGATACACCGCCGTAGTTGCCGTAATGAATTTGTTCCTGAACCTGACGATCACAATGGCAAGCCATATGATAACAAGAGCGCTTACGGAAGCGGCAATTACAGTATTCAAAGCCTGATACCTCTTCCGTTCAGTTCTTTCTCGATGAGTTTGTCAACGGCAGCATAAGTCTCATCAATGGAACCTGAGTTATCGATAGCATGCTCGCCCAGTTCCATATACTCTTCGTCTGTCATTTGCATGGCGATCCTTCTTATGGCATCTTCCCTGTCCATGCCCCTGTTCTCAAGCCTTGCAAGCCTGATCTTAGTGTCGCATGTCACGACCCAGATCTGGTTGCAGAGTGCCACGAATCTGTTGACCGGGATCGGTACGTCAAGGACGACACACTTGGTTCCCTTCTCGCGGAGTTTCTCCACCTCATGCTCCATATCCTCCAGGACATAGCGGTGGATGATGGCAGACAGATCGTCGAGCTTTGTCTTATCCTTGAAAACTATGGAAGACACGTATTTACGGTTGAGCGCACCATTCTCCCTGACGGCGCGCTTGCCGAGGATCTGCTCGATCGCCGGGACCGCCACACCGCCGGCATCAGTAACCTTACGGGATATCTCATCAGCATCGACAACGATGAGACCCTTATCGTGAAGATAAGCACTTACAGTTGACTTGCCGGAACCTATACCGCCTGTAATTCCAAGAACAAACATATTCAATAAACTCCCTGTAACGTATGGCTTACTTGGCCTTAAGCCAGTTATCTCCGATACCCACATCGGCTATCAGCGGGATGGCGAGATTCACCGCAGATTCCATCTCTCTCTTGAGCAGATCCGCAACGCCGATCTCCTCGCCCTTACCGCATTCCACGATCAGCTCGTCGTGAACCTGCATAACAAGTCTCGCATCGGGGTATTCATTGAGAAGTGCACGGTACACCTTATTCATGGCAATCTTGATGATATCTGCAGCACTGCCCTGAATAGGCGTGTTCATTGCAGCCCTCAGCCCGAAATTACGGACATTCCTGTTCTGGCTCTTAAGCTCCGTCAGATATCTTCTCCTGCCGAATATCGTCTCTACATAACCTTTCTTCTCGCCGTCAGCTTTAAGTCCGTTGAGGAAACCCATGATCCCGGGGAACTGCTTCTCATACTCTCTGATAAGATCAGCCGCCTCTTTGAATCCGATCTGAAGATCGTTGGACAGACCATATTCCGATATTCCGTAGATAATGCTGAAGTTTACCGTCTTCGCTGCCGCCCTCATCTTGGATGTAACCTCATCAGTGCTTCTGAGGCCGTACACTTTCACGGCAGTCATCTTATGTACGTCCTGATCATGCACGAAAGCATCGCACATATCCTTATCCCCTGACAGTGCCGCCAGCAGTCTCAGCTCGATCTGGGAGTAGTCGGCATCGACCAGCAGTTTTCCGTCTTCCGCAGTAAACGCCGCTCTTATCCTGGCCCCCTCATCAGATCTGACGGGGATATTCTGAAGATTCGGTTCAGTGGAAGACAGCCTTCCCGTGTTAGTCAGTGTCTGCGTAAAAGTCGTTCTGATCCTGCCGTCACTGTCTATGGATTTGATAAGTCCTGCCGCATATGTTGAATCAAGCTTGGACAGTTCACGGTAATCTATGATCAGGTCGATCACGGGGTGATACTGCCTGAGTCTGTTGAGCTCATCTATTCCTGTGGAATATACTCCCGTCTTGCCCTTCTTGCCGTGAGGCAGCGCCAGTCCGTCCGCCTCATAAAGAACGTCTGCCAGCTGCTTTGGCGAGTTGATATTGAACCTCTTGCCGCACATCTCGTAGATCTGTGCCGACAAAATGTCGAGGCGCCTTGTATATTCTGCGTGGAGGTCATCGAGCATGTCACGGGATACGTGCATGCCGGTCCTTTCGATAGCGTCAAGGGTAATGACCAGAGGGAATTCTATATCGTAGAGAAGATTCCCGAGGCCGCGTGCTTCTGTCTCCTTCTTCTGAAGCTGTGCAACAAAGAGGTTCAGCATCGCCTTCCGTCCTGCGGCAATAAACTCTTTCTCCTCAGCCTTGTCATCCATCAGGAAATCCATTGTAAGCTGCCTTGAGGCGGCATCCTCCCTGAAAGGATACATCAGTCCCGTCGCAGTCTCATAAAGCCTCGTGAAATCAGGCTTTCCGCCCTCAGCCATATTGAGCACCGCGCCTGCCACCGCGGTATCAAATACCTTATCCACGCATGGAAGCGGAACGGGAAGTATCTTCGACTTGTCCTTATACTCGAAAGCCACAGGCACAACATCCCCGTCCCTCCCGAAAACCTTAACCGCAGTCTCCGGCTCCATAACGTAAACTTTGCAGTCGCCTTCACTGACGACGATCATCTTATTATTCACAAAATCGACGGACATCTCACGGCTCATGAGGCTATCACTGACAGCGGAGGGATCATCAACATACACGACGCTCATATCGGAAGAAATGAAAGCCTTGATCTTCTCAAGGATCTCCTCATCAACACCATTCGAAGAGGAAGCCGCCACAGCGGAATCCGGATCATAAGCCCCCTTGCGTGATATTCCTAACTTCTTGATGAAGCTCCGTAATGCCAGTCTGTTCAGTTCATCGTACAGAGCATCATTAGCCGCTTCATCAGTTGGCAGGCCATGGTAATCAGTAGCCTCTATGCCATAGGGAACAGGCACTTCCCTGTCGATAGTACAGAGCTTTATATTGAGATCGAGCAGTTCATGCGATTCGTTAAGACGGGCTGCCAAAGAAGGCGACATCTCATCTGTATGCGACAGCACACCTTCTATGTCACCATACTGCGCTATAAGCTTGAAAGCAGTCTTCTCGCCCACTTTCTCGACGCCCCTGATATTATCGGAATTATCGCCCATCAAGGCCTTAACATATACGAAAACTTCCGGCTTAACGCCATAGGTTGTCTCAAACATGGCGCGGTCGTACAGCACCCTTGGATCCTTGCCCTTGCCGGACTGCGGAAGTATCACTGACACGCTGTCGGAAATCAGCTGGAAATCATCGTGGTCACCACTGAAGATATACACAGTATCGCCTGCTTCGGAACCCAGTCTGGACAGCGTGCCGATAAGGTCATCAGCCTCGTAGCCTTCCAGCTCCATGCGTGCGATCCCCCACTTGTCCAGAAGATCCTTGACCACCGGCATCTGAGCTGACAGGTCGTCAGGCATGCCCTTACGGTTAGCCTTGTAATCGGCGCTCATCTTATGCCTGAACGTCGGTGCCTTGAGGTCAAAACAGACGCAGATCTTATCAGGTTCATATTCCTTCATGACACCGTGAAGTGAATTCAGGAATCCGTTCACGGCACCTGTCGGTGTACCGTCAGGCGCAGTCATCGGAGCTCTTCCGATTACTGCGAAATAAGCCCTGTTTATAATGGAGTTGCCATCTACAAGAAGGAGCCTGCCCATTACTTGCCCTCCGCTTCTATCTCTCTTCTCCTGACCGCATGCGCAGTACTGATCATGAGCTTGATACGGTTCAGCTGATTAGCCTCCGAAGCACCCGGATCGTAATCGATCGGTATGATATTGGAATTCGGATACTGTCTTCTGAGCTCCTTGATCATGCCCTTGCCGGTAACGTGGTTAGGCAGACACGCGAAAGGCTGTGCACATATGATATTAGGCACACCGTCCTGGATCAGCTCGATCATCTCAGCTGTAAGGAACCATCCCTCACCGCAGAAGTTACCGCAGCTGAGGACTGTTGATGACTTGGAAGCCAGTTCCTCGATCCTCTCGGTCAGCATAAACTTGCCGCCTGTCTTCTTAAACGCCTCATTGATCGGCTTTCTGAACCTCTCAAGAACGTCGATGGCCGCCTGATTGATCCTTGCTGTCCTCTTGCTCCTTCCGAGGTTGCTCTCAGCCCAGATGGGGTTGTAGCAGCAGTACAGGAAGAAATCGAGAACGCCCGGGAGCACGCCTTCACATCCTTCAGCCTCAATGACATCGATAGCATTGTTGTTGGCATCCGGATGGAACTTGACTAGGATCTCACCTACAAGACCGACACGGGGCTTACGGGGTATATCCTGAAGAGGAAGCTTATCGAACAGGGTAACTGCCAGACTTACGAACTTCTTGTAAGATCTCACTCTGGGGATATTGTCGAGATCTGCACCGATCTCCTTGAGGCATGCCTTGATGGCGGCTTTCTCGTCCTCGGGTCTGTCCCAGTAATTATTGGGCATGACCTGATCATATCTCGGCGTGAGATCGTCATCCTTCTCTGAAGGATTGAGCATCTTGCGTCCGATCCTGTTGATGTACATGTAAAGGGCATTTGCAGAACCCTTAACCTTCTCGTAAGGCCTTGTCCTTAGAAGCAATGTTGTCAGCATATCACCGAGGCAAAGTGCCTTGATGGCTGTAAACGCGAATGAAGGTGTTATCTTCCATCCTTCGTTCTTCTCGAACTGCTGAACGGAAATGGCAACGACAGGGATCTGGGGGAAGCCTGCATCCTTGAGAGCTTTTCTCAGGAACGCAACATAGTTCGTTGCACGGCATCCGCCGCCCGTCTGAGTGATCATGAGCGTGCAGTTATTGGGATCGACTTCACCCTTCAGCACCGCATTCATCATCTGGCCAACTACAACGATCGTCGGGAAGCAGGCATCGTTATTAACGTACTTAAGTCCGCACTCGATGTCTTCTCTTGTAGCCTGCTTAAGGAGCTTCAGATGGTATCCAGCATCATGGAATGCAGCCTCCACAAAATCAAACTGGATAGGTGCCATCTGAGGTGCTATGAGAGTATGCTTCTTCTTCGCATCCTTAGTGAACTCGGCGCGCTTGAGAGTATATCTTCCCTCTTCCGCTATCTTGTTGGGATCTTCAGAAGGCCCCTCGCCGCGCTTTGCCATCTCCGCTCTCTCGTTCATGGCAACAACAAGCGATCTCATCCTTATCCTGGCAGCACCGAGATTGGATACCTCATCTATCTTGAGAAGCGTGTAGAGCTTTCCGGACTGCTCCAGTATCTCCTGAACCTGATCTGACGTAACCGCATCAAGACCGCAGCCGAAGCTGGTAAGCTGGACAAGTTCCAGTTCAGGTCTTGTAATAACGAATGCCGCAGCCTCATAAAGCCTTGTGTGGTACATCCACTGGTCAACGACTCTTATAGGTCTCTTGAGTCTTCCCGGCTTAGCTACGGAATCCTCCGTCAGCACGGCAAGTCCAAGTGAATTGATCATCTCAGGAATGCCGTGGTTGATCTCAGGATCGATGTGATACGGTCTTCCTGCGAGTACGATACCCTTGATGCCGCGTTTATTGATATCCTCAAGGATCTCTGCACCCTTTTTGCGGATATCCTCCTTGAAGTTATAGTACTCTTCGCATCCTGCCTCAACAGCCTCCCTGGCCTCATCCACGGAAACGCCGCAATACTCGAAGCACTTGGCGAGATTGGAAGCAACCGTCTCCATATTATCAAGCGGCATAAAAGGATTGAGATATCTTATCTCCTTCTCCTTGAGGTTCTCCACGTTGTTCCTGATAACCTCAGGATAAGAGCAGACGATAGGACAGTTGTAGTGATTGCCCGAATTCTGGTTCTCCACCTGCTCATAAGGAACAGACGGATAGAAGATCGTCGTGATGCCCTTGGCGATAAGATTCTCTATGTGACCGTGTGCAAGCTTTGCAGGATAGCACACTGACTCCGAAGGGATCGTCTCCATGCCCTTCTCGAAGAGTGCATGCGAGGATCTTGCAGATATGACGACTCTGAATCCCAGCTTCGTAAGTACCGTAAACCAGAACGGATAGTTCTCGTACTGGTTGAGACATCTGGGTATTCCGATCTCGCCTCTGGGCGCATCCTCAGCCTTGAGAGGCTTATACTTGAAGGTTCTCTCGTATTTATACTTGAACAGGTTCGGGATGGCTTCCTTATCGTCGTGTTTCTGGGACAGTGCAATGTCCTCACCGCGCTCGCATCTGTTACCCGATACGAACTTTCGTCCGTTGGAGAATGTAGCTATCGTCAGACGGCAGTGATTCGTACATCCCGGGCACTGCGTATTCTCTGTCTCCATCTCGAAAGAATCGAGCTCGGAAGGCCCGAGTATCCTCGACCTGTTTGTATATTCATCCCTGTCTGACAGCAGTTCAGGGCATCTGTCCTTCGCGATCAGCGCCGCACCGAAAGCACCCATGAGGCCTGCCACATTAGGTCTTATAACATCTCTCTGGGAAATGATCTCAAAGCACCTCAGGATAGCGTCATTGAGGAAAGTACCGCCCTGAACGACTATATTCTTTCCGAGCTGCTCTGTATCCCTTATCTTGATAACCTTGTAGAGCGCATTTCGAACGACTGAATAAGAAAGGCCGGCAGAGATATCTCCGACGGATGCGCCTTCCTTCTGCGCCTGCTTGACCTTGGAATTCATGAATACCGTACATCTCGTACCGAGATCGACGGGATTCGTCGCTTTCAGCGCTTCCTTAGCGAACTGCTCTGAACCCATGCCCAGTGTCTGCGCGAATGTCTGAATGAACGAACCGCATCCGGATGAGCACGCCTCGTTCAGCATGATGGAATCGATGACGCCGTTCCTTATCCTCATGCATTTCATGTCCTGACCGCCGATATCGATGATGAAATCAACATCCGGGCAGAAGAACTTGGCGGACGTGAAGTGCGCCATTGTCTCGATCTCGCCCTCGTCAACACCGAGAGCAGCCTTGATGATATTCTCTCCGTATCCCGTAACGCAGGAATATGCGATATTGCAGGATGACGGCATCTTTTTGTAGATGTCCTTGAGGATGTTAACGGCACTCATTACAGGGTTGCCCTTATTGCTCTCATAGAACGTATAGACGATGTCCTTATTGCAGTTGATGACTACAGCCTTTGTAGTGGTCGAGCCCGCGTCGATACCGAGATAGAGCTCTCCCGACTGTCTGGACAGATCCTGGACCGGGATCGCTGCTTTCTCATGCCTGTCGTAGAATGCCTTCTTCTCTGCCTCATCCTTGAACAGCGGTGAGATCCTGATGATATCAGGCTTGAATCCTTCCTTGTTCTTGAACCTCTCCAGCAGATCCTTCAGATTGACGGGCTCGCTGTCGGCAGAAAGCGCAGCGCCCAGAGCAACGTATATCTGTGCCTCCTCTGGCATCCAGAACGAATCGACCTTATCGGAAAGCGTCCTCTCAAAAGCATTCCTGAGCTCTGAATTGAAGTAAAGCGGACCTCCGAGGAAAGCCACGTTGCCCTTGATCGGTCTTCCGCAGGCAAGACCTGCGATGGTCTGGTTAACAACTGACTGGTAGATGGAAGCTGCCAGATCTTCCTTGGCGGCGCCTTCATTGATCAGAGGCTGCAGATCGCTCTTGGCGAACACGCCGCATCGGCTGGCGATCGTATATAAAGACCTGTAGTCCTTGGCAAAGTTATTGAGTCCGTCTGCGTCTGTCTGCAGGAGTGATGCCATCTGGTCGATAAAAGCACCTGTTCCGCCGGCACACGTACCGTTCATTCTCTGCTCGAGTACGGGATGCATATAAGTGATCTTGGCATCCTCACCGCCGAGCTCGATTATGACATCTGTCTCAGGATGATACTTGTTGATGGCAACAGTCTCGGCCATGACCTCCTGAATGAATTTCAGGTGCAGCCAGTTGGCAACGGAAAGGCCTCCGGATCCCGTTATCGTTACGCTGACATCAATGCCCGGAAACTTCGCATCAAGCTCTTCAAAGAGTGTGTTAAGAAGTCCCGATACATCGGAATGGTGTCTTCTGTATTCACTGTGTACTATATCGTCTCCGTCAAGCAGAACGACTTTGATGGTCGTGGAACCGATATCAAGTCCTAATCTGTAGCGGTTGTTCATTACTTGCTGTCTCCTTTTTTGCCATTGGAAGTATTGGTTTTGGGCGCTATCTTGGGTGCGCCTTTGGGCTGCTTATTGCTCTTGGAGTCGCTGGTACCGTCATACAGATTCCTTCCGACCTTCTTCTCTTTTGCCGCCCTTGCACTGCCCGGCTGGCTCCTGTTCGCACGCTGTCCTCTTCCGCGTTTCTTTACATCATCGGATCCGAACACCTTGCGCGAATTCTCGCGGAGCTCAGCCATATGCTGCTTCTCAGCCTCACGGAGTGCCTGTTTGAAGTCAGCACTCTCGTTCAGCATCTTCTTAACATCATCATTGAGTGATAATCTCAGGAGCTCATCAGGCACGCCCTTGTTCAGGTCGAAGATCATGCCGAACCTGTCCTTCACGGTAAGCTGCAGCGCCTCGCAGATCATAACCACGTTACGCTCATAATCAGCGAAATCACACCTGATCCCCAGCTGCAGCGGCAGCCCGTAGAAATTCAGGTTTGCATAAGGAAGGCTCCTCGTAAATATCAGATGAAGCGTGATCAGTTTCATGTAAGATTCCAGGTTGATGCAGTCCTGATCGCATATAAGGGTCAGCTGTCCCCTCTCGATCATACAGGCGATATCGCTCTTCTCATCCTCAAAGCCATTGGCCCACAGGAAATAAAGCTCTCTGTAGACATCCTTCTTAAACGCCTCGAAATCCCTCGTCAAAGGAACCGCCAGCACCGTGGGGCCAAGATTGAAAATGTACTGCATATATGACACTTCCAGGTACTGAGGCACCGAGAAATACTTGATGTAAGCAGCTACATCCCTGCTGTTGAATATATATCTGTGCACGTTAAGCTTAAGCTCCGTTATTTTATTATTTATTATATGCGTTAGATTATAACACATAGTATCCAAAAACAGTGTGGTAGAATATGGGCATGAATGATCAAAAAAAGATCCTGCTGGACAATAAAGGCGTAGATGAGCTTACATCCACCGTTGCTGACTGGATGCAAAGCTCCGGGATCAAGGGCATCTCCCTCACCCGGGCGCGTATTACTGTAGAGACCGTTGTCCTTGCTCTCTCCGAGCACACGGGCGGCAGTCTGGATGTCTTTGTGTCCATGAAGAGATTTCTCGGTACCAATACGCTGTATGTCAGGTATGAGGGAGAATCCTACAACCCTCTCAAGGATGAGGTGAGTGACGAGTGGACCTCCACAATCCTGTCCACTGTCGCTGTAACACCATCCTGGAGGTACAAAGACGGCATAAATGAGCTGTCCATCCGCATTCCGCGCAAGAGGATCAAGGATGAGATGATCCTGCTGGGATCCGCAGTTCTGGCAGTGATACTGGGGGCTCTGGGAAATGTCCTTCCCGAACAGACCGTGAATATCCTTTCAGATTTTGTACTTGAACCGATCGAGACAGTATTTATAAACCTGCTTGGCACCTTCGCAGGCACGCTGGTATTTCTGGCTCTTGTATCGGGAATATGCGGCATGGGCAACGTATCTGAACTTAGCAAAGTCGGAAAGTACGTGACAGGAAGATACCTTGTTATGTCATTTGTCTGTGCCGGAATAATGGGCGCCGCTATGATCCCCTTTTTCTCGTTCGTATGGGGAACGAAGCAGACATCTTCCCAGCTTGATAAACTGTTTAAGATGATCGTTGATATAGTCCCTCCAAACCCGGTAAAGCCCTTCATGGAGGGAAATATGCTTCAGATCGTCTTTATGGCTCTGATCATCGGCGCCGCACTGCTCATGCTGGGGAATAAAGTCTCCGTCCTTCAGACAGGAATCCTTCAGGCCAGTTCAGTGTATATGCGCATCATGGAAATGATCTGCCGGATAATGCCTTTGTACATCGTGGCATCCCTGACCCTGCTGTTCTGGAGCAACGGGTTCTCGATCTTCAAGACGATCTGGAAGCCCATCGTTTACTCAATGATCCTGGCCAATCTGATAATGTTCGGCAAGATCTTCATAGCTTCGGTCCGGTATAAGACGAGTCCCTTTCTGCTGATTAAGAAAGTCATACCGACATATCTTATCGGTCTCACTACCGCTTCATCCATCGCAGCCCTCAGTCCCGCCCTTGATATATGCGAGAACAGGTTTGGAATCTCCCGCCAGCTCGGCAGGTTCTCCTTTCCTATCGGAGCTCTCTTGTATGGCGGAACAACCAGCGGCGGCTACATCGCCATCATCTATTATCTTGCCGAAGCAGAGGGCATCAGTGTCGATGCAGGCTGGTTCATAATGGCATGGCTCTTTATCACGATAGTGTCACTTACCCTGCCCCCTGTATCAGGCGGCACGCTTATTGGTCTTGGAGTTATCCTGGCCCAGTTCAGTATCCCGTCGACCAACCTCGGTATCGCAGGCACACTGACGTTGATCATCGACTTCCTCGTCACATCGGCTAAGGTCGGTATGATGCCTGTCGAGATCGCCAACCAGGCCGCGCATCTGGATGAGCTGGATGTGGAGGTAATGAGGCGGAAGTAAGGGTATCAGTAAAATGCAAGACTGAAAGTTTAATAACCCGCTTCTCGATGCGTAAAAAAGCTGCCCCTCACGGGACAGCTTCATTTATTTGATCGGTCAGGATCTCAGATAGCAGCCTTAGCCTTCTCAACGAGTGCTGTGAACCCTGCGGGATCTGTGATAGCGATATCGGACAGAACCTTACGGTCGAGATCGATGCCAGCCTTCTTAAGGCCGCCCATGAACTTGCTGTAGCTCATATCGTTCAGTCTGCATGCAGCGTTGATACGAACGATCCAAAGCTTTCTGAAATCTCTCTTCTTCTGTCTTCTGTCACGGTAAGCGTAGTTGCCTGACTTCAGGACAGCCTGGTTAGCTACCTTGAAGAGCTTGCTCTTGTGACCCCAATATCCCTTAGCCTGCTTAAGAATCTTATGATGACGGGCTCTTGTACGAATGCCTCTCTTTACTCTGGACATATTTATTTCCTCCTAAATTCTCGTAATTACTCTGATCAAGCGTAAGGGATCATCTTCTTGATAACCCTAGCGTTAGCGTCTGCGCAAACCTGGCTATGACGGAGATGTCTCATTCTCTTGGTAGGCCTCTTGCTCAGGATGTGGCTTCTGAAAGACTGCTTGTGAAGCACTTTACCGCTTGCTGTGACCTTAAATCTCTTCTTCGATGAACTGTGTGTCTTCTGCTTAGGCATTATACTGTCCTCCTCATGTTTAATTACTTCTTCTTGACAGGCGTCAGGTACATTACCATGTTACGACCCTCTACCTTCGCCTTCTTGTCGATCGTCCCGTATTCGGACAACCCTTCTGCAAAGCTCTCCATTACCTTGTAACCCTGGTCCTGGAATGCCATCTCACGGCCGCGGAATCTGATATTCACCTTGACTCTGTCGCCGTTCGACAGGAACTTGATCGCTGCCTTTCTCTTTACTTCGATGTCATGAACATCGGTATTGAGCTTCAAACCTATTTCCTTAAGTTCTGTCTCTTTCTGCTTCTTCTTAGCTTCCTTCTCTCTCTTACCCTTCTCGAAAAGGAATTTCCCGTAGTCCATGATCCTGCACACAGGATTCTCAGGATTCGGAGAGATGCATACCAGATCCAGATCTGCTTCCTCGGCCATCTCCCTGGCCTTCTCGATAGGCACAACGCCCACCATGTTACCGTCTGCGTCAATAAGTCTGACCTGTGCAAACTTGATGGCGTCACCTACCATCTGTGTCTCAGCTCCTTTAGCGATGTTCACTCACCTCCCAACATAAAAAAAGAACGGATCAGATCCGTTCTCACAACAACCCTTTGCCTTACAGCAATAAAAAAGTCTGTGACCTCTTCACTCAAGCGCTTGAGGTGAGAACGGAACAGTTCTGCTTTATTTGACTTGCATATATTAGCCTGTAATGCCTGATCTGTCAAGAGGTGAAATTGGGCTCGCAGACAAGTCGCTCACTTCAGTCCTCGTCGCTAGCGCCGCATAATATGCGTTCGAGCTTTAGTGGATCACCTTCAGAAAACTCCTCCGATGTATCGGGCTCATGCCCAGCTCTCTTATAGCGGCATAATGATCTTTCGTTCCGTAGCCTTTGTGCTTGGCAAATCCGTAACCCGGGAATTCCTTATCGTACTCCATCATCATGTGATCCCTCGTTACCTTTGCCAGGATAGATGCTGCTGCTATGGAATTTGATTTCGCGTCGCCTTTGATTATGGGCACGACTTCCTGGGGAACGCCCTCGAGCTTTACTGCATCGATCAGCAGAAGATCGGGAACGGCCGATGCTGATATATCAGCGACACACTGACGCATCGCCTTTTTGGTGGCTTCAAGGATGTTGATCTCGTCGATGGTCTGCGCATCTACTGCGACAACGGCATATGCCAGGGCATTCTCTTTAATCACGGGGAACAGCGCCTCGCGCTTCTTCTCGGAGAGTTTCTTGCTGTCGTCCAGGCCGTAAACGGGCTTTGACGGGTCAAGAATGCAGCAGGCCGCCACTACGGGACCGGCCAGGGGGCCTCTTCCCGCTTCGTCGATTCCTGCTATAACATGGTAGCCGCGTGCTGCATAGTCGTTTTCGTATACGCTGAGCTCGGCATATTTTGCCTCGAGCATTTCCTGTGTTATCTTAGCCATCCGTATTCTCCTTCAAAACGGGGACTTCAAGCGTTATCCTGCCGATCCTGCCGCTCTGCAGATCGTCCAGGAGCAGGCGTGCAAATCTGTCCTCGTCTATCCTTCCGCCGCTCATGAGACAGCCTCTTTTGCGGGCCATTTCCTGAAAAGTCTCGTAGTCATCAGAAGCGGGCAGTTCAACTTTGTAACGTTCGCTCATCAGCTCCGGATACAGCGAATTCAGTATCTTCATGGTCTCATAAGATGCCTCGAGCACATCAATGACCTCTTCCTTCACCGCACCTGTCGCTACAAGAACGATGCCGGAACGCTTGCTCTGGATCTTCGGCCACAGTACTCCGGGCATGTCCATCAGCTCAAAGCGCGAATCGGTCTTGATCCACTTAGGCGCTCTCGTAACACCGGGGCGGTCGCCGGTGACAGCGCTCTTTTTGCCTGCCAGCGCATTAATAAGAGTGGATTTACCGGTGTTGGGAACACCAACGACCATAGCACGTATGGGGCGTCCTGTGCGGCCTTTTGATGCTGCTTTCTCCAGCAGATCAGACAGTTCCTCCTCGGCAGCCTTCTTGAGGTTGTCGATACCTCCCTTGCGGTTTGCCTGGATCGGAATGGCGCGAAGGCCCTGCTTCCTGTAATGCTGCACCCACTCATTAGTCTTGTCGGGATCCGCCAGATCCGCCTTGTTGAGCAGGATGATATGGGGTTTGTTTCCTATTATCTGGTTCAGCTCGGGATTTCGGCTGCTGAACGGGATCCTCGCATCCACAGTCTCAAAGACTATATCCACGAGTTTCAGATTCTCGGCCGTCTGATTGAGGGCCTTGCGCATATGTCCGGGGAACCAGTTTATGTTAGATCTGTTGTCACTCATTTCGCGATATTAGCACACTCCTTTCATCTGCCGCACCTGTCTCCACATTGCAGTATTACGCCTCCTTGAAACACTCAGATTCACAGACTTTCAAGACATTATAGCATAAATAAGACGCCGTCCGAAGACGGCGTCCGTTTGCTGCAAAACAAAGCAATTAGAGCTTCTCTCTGATACGAGCTGCCTTGCCCTGACGTCCGCGAAGATAATAAAGCTTCGCTCTTCTTACGCGGCCCTTACGTACGATATCGATCTTCTCGATCTTGGGTGAGTGTACAGGAAGAATACGCTCTACACCTACGCCGTAAGAGATACGACGGATGGTGATCGTCTCTGTAAGTCCACTGCCTTTACGTGCGATAACGTAACCTTCGAATACCTGAATACGCTCGCGGGTACCCTCCTTGATCTTCAGGTGAGCCTTTACGTAGTCACCGATCTCGACCTCGGAGTAGCTGTTTCTGAGGTTCTGTTCCTCAACAACTTTTACCAAATCCATATTAAGTTTCCTCCTTGTCCTGCAGATGTTCGTGCCTGGAATCGGGGCAGAGGACCATCCTGATAAAGCTGTATGATTTTATCATAAGGCTTTTTGCATGGCAAGCATTTTCTCCCAGTCCGCTTCGGAGATCTCAAGTCTCTCCAGCATATCGGGTCTCTTCTGCCATGTCTCTACAAGCGCGCTTATGCGGTTGTATTCGTCTATCGCGGCCTGATCGCCGCTCATGAGCACATCGGGGACCTTACGTCCGTGCCACTCCGAAGGCTTTGTGAACTGACGTCCTTCAAGCGTCCCGGACATATGGGACTCATTCATGTAAGCATCCTCTGACGGCAGCACTCCAGGTATCATACGTGATACACAGTCTATTATGGTAACTGCCGCTATCTCCCCGCCCGTCAGCACATAATCTCCGATGGATATCTCCTCATCGCAGATCTCATCGATCACACGTGAATCTATACCCTCGTAATGACCGCAGATGATCAGCAGCGAGTCACGGGAAGCCAGCTCACGGGCCTTCGCCTGAGTAAGCACAGAACCCTTGGGTGACACATATACAGTATACGGAGCCTTGCCGCCGCGATTGTCAACAACGGACTTCCAGCAGTCATAGACAGGACCGCACTGCATCAGCATTCCCGTTCCGCCCCCATACATGGTGTCATCGACCTTGCCGTAATCATTAACCGCAAAGTCACGTATGTTAAGACATTCCAGACTTATTATGCCACGTGTCAGAGCGCGGCCTGTAATGCTCGCCCTGAGGAAGGAATCAACCTGTTCGGGAAACAATGTCTCGACGTAGAAATCCATAGATATCCTGCCAGTTTACTCGTAGATCTCGTATAAGCCTTCGGGAAGCCTTACTCTAAACGTTCCGCCCTCCAGATCCACTTCGTAGCAGATTGCGTTCAGATATGGGATCAGGAGGTCTTTCTTGCCCTTGCGCTTCACTTCGATAATGTGATTGGCTCCGGTCTCGTAGCAGTCTGATATCCTGCCGAGCGGACCTCTTGCATCATCGATCACTTCAAGACCGATCAGGTCAACAACGAAGTAGTGACCTTCCGGAAGCTTGACGGCGTTCTCGCGCGTGACAGCGATGAATAGTCCCCTGTATTCCTCTGCCAGCGTACGGTCATCGAGGCCTTCCAGCTTGATAAGGACCATCTCCTTATCGATCCTGGCGCTCTTCACCACTGCGGGCCTGTCCTGCTTCGGATCCTTATCAGACTTGCAGAGGAAACAGTCCTTAAGCTTAAGAAAACGGTGCGCATCGTCCGTGATCGGGTAAACCTTAAGTTCCCCGCGGACGCCGTGCACACCGACGATCTTGCCGATTATTATCAGCCCGTTCATTATCCTAAGATATCAACAACAACGCGCTTGCCGCTCTTGGCGTACTTAGCCTTCATGATCGATCTGATGGCCTGTGCGCGCTTACCGTTCTTGCCGATGATCTTACCCGTGTCCTCGGGAGCCACTGACAACTCGAAGATTACCGTGTTGCCCTTATTAGTCTCCTTGACACTTACCTCATCAGGCTTGGTAACAAGCTCTCTAACAATAAAAGTAAGTAGATCCATTACTGCACCGCCTATCAGATGATACCCTGCTTCTTGAGAAGGCCCTTTACTGTATCAGTAGGCTGAGCACCGTTGCTGATCCACTTCTTAGCGGCCTCTTCGTCGATCTTGATCTCAGCAGGATCTGTGAGAGGGTTGTATGTACCGATCTCCTCGATGAATCTGCCGTCTCTGGGATATCTTGAATCAGCAACTACTACTCTGTAGAAAGGTGCCTTCTTCTTACCCATTCTTCTCAAACGAATCTTTACTGCCATTTTTCTGTCCTCCAAAAAATTAGTTTTTTCTTCTTTTATTTATCACGCTGAATCCCAGCGAAAATAACAACAATAACACAACTTATCTTCTGCCCTTCTTTTTCTTGGGCTTCTTCTTGCCCTGGGGCTTGCCGAACCCGAGTCCGCCGCCTCCGAGGCCGCCGAGACCCATGCCTCCGCCCATACCGCCAAGACCTTTGAGGCCACCCATGCCGCCCATTCCCTTGGGAAGCTTGAGACCACCCTTGCTCATCTGCTTCATGAGCTTAGCGGATGTCTCATACTGCTGCATGAGCTTATTAACATCAGATACAGATACACCTGCACCCGCCGCGATCCTCTTACGCCTGCTGGCATCAAGTATCTTGGGGTTCTTCCTCTCCTTCTTGGTCATGGAAGAGATTATCGCCATGTTGTGATCGATTATGGCGTCATCGATATCATCTTCATTAACCTTGCCTGCGGCACCCGGGATCATACCTACGAGATCCTTGAGGGAACCCATCTTCTTCATCTGCTCGAACTGGGAATACAGATCGTTGAGATCGTACTCGTTGTTCATCATACGGCCGAGCTGCTTCCTGGCTTCTTCCTCATCGACATTGACAGATGCTCTCTCGATAAGCGATATGACATCGCCCATTCCCAGGATCCTGTCAGCCATTCTCTGGGGATAGAAAGTCTCGATAGCGTCAACCTTCTCGCCTACACAGATATACTTGATCGGCTTGCCCGTGAGCTTTCTGATAGACAGTGCGGCACCGCCTCTGGCGTCACCGTCCAGCTTCGTCATGATGAAACCGTCCATACCAATGGCATCTTCGAAGCTCTGAGCCACATTAACTGCTTCCTGACCGATCATGGCATCAACTACGAGGAGCTTCTCGGAAGGCTTAACAGAGTTGTTGATCTGCTTCAGCTCTTCCATCATCTCGTCATCTACTACAGTACGTCCTGCAGTATCGATGATCAGGTAATTGCACAGAAGGTATTTTGCCCTGTCAACAGCATCCCGGGCTATCTTCACCGCATCGGGACACTCGGGATCGATATAACAGTCAACACCTACTCCCTTGGCGAGGACTTCCAGCTGCCTTGCAGCAGCAGGTCTGTGCACGTCAACAGATGCGACCATAGGCTTCTTGCCGTCCTTCTTGAGGAGCTTGGCGAGCTTTACTGCCGTTGTGGTCTTACCTGCACCCTGAAGACCATAAAGGATTATGACCGTAAAACCTGAAGGATCTGTCACCAGCTTCGCTTCGCCCGTACCGAGCAGCTCCACGAGTGACTCTCTTACTATCTTGACTATCTGCTGTCCCGGAGTAAAGGAGCCCTGAACGTCAGCGCCCTTGCACTTCTCCGTCATATCAGCGACAAATTCCTTGACTACGCTGTAGTTAACGTCTGCCTCGAGGAGAGCCATACGTATCTCACGCATCATCTCCTTGATATCGTCATCCGTTACGCGTGCCTTGCCGCGCATCTTGGAAGTTATATTCTGAAGCTTTGTTGACAGGCTCTCGAACATTCTCTCTTATATCTCCGTCTTCAGCGCCTCGAGCAGTGCCTTAGCACCCTCGGGGTCATCGTTGTCTATCAGTTCTATCGCTTCGTTGATTATCGCCATCTGGCCGGAGAACTTGTCTGCCAGGCCCAGTTTGGCCTCATATTCGCGAAGCTGGTTAAGACCTCTCTTAACCGTATCGTGAACACCCTGTCTCGTGATATTCTCGCTGTCTGCGATCTCCGCAAGAGAGAGATCATCATCAAGATAAAGCTCCAGGGTCGTTCTGGTCTTGTCAGTAAGAAGATTGCCGTAAAAATCAAGCAGCAGACTGTCTGTGAATGACTTCATGGCATACTCCTCCCTGTTGGACCTGAAGCATATTAACAGATGGGAATAATACTGTCAAGTATTTTTACTTGTCAGTGCTGTTACGGTCTCTCAGGGTATAATAGCCGCGCTTTGTGCCGTACTCGAGGTTGCTGACATAAAGTCCCATGTCAACCTTGTCCGTGGGGGCTCTTCCTGCCACGAGTTCGTGCCATCTGTCCCTTCCGGACTGCTTGGATGCATACATTGCCATATCGGCCAGATCCACGTGCTTCTCAAGGGGCAGCACACCCTCTGCACCGTCAAAGAAAGGATATTTCACGAATCCGATGGAACAGGTAACATCCCTGCCCTTGAGCTGACCCATATTAGGCACCTTGATATGATCCCTGAATGCCTGATTGATCTTCTCGGCTATGGGAGCAAAGTCGAACGGATACTTCTCACTGTAAACGATAACGAACTCCTCACCGCCGTTCCTCACGACAACTCCCTTATCGCCGACCGTCTCCCTCAGGAGTTTGCCTACGGCCTTCAGGACTTCATCACCTGCAGCATGTCCGTAAACGTCATTAACGCTCTTGAAATGGTCGATATCTATCATGAACACGGCATATACGTCAGAGCCGTACATCTTGACCTTTGTAGTGCTGGACATACCCTTGGATAGCTTCTGCAGTTCCATGTAGTTCGTCAGCTTGTATGTGAAATACTTGCGGTTAAAGCATCCCGTAAGCTCATCCATGTACTTCTCAACAGAGGCGGCATCAACATAAAACTTGACCTGATCCTCCCACGTAATGGCGCTGTCGGGATCCCTGAAGGGCTTGCTGATCTTGCCGGATACGTAATACTCGGACAGATCGCTCTTTACCAGCCCCGCCAGTTCCTGCTTGATGTCTCTGACAGGACTGAATATCAGCCTCTCGAAAAGCTTGACGAACATAGTCGTGATAACGACCGTTGTGATCACAGTGTGCATCACAAAGAACCAGAACAGAGCCACCTGACTCGGTATCATATTCCTGGCTATGAGCGTCAGAGGCGCCCCCATAAATGACGATGCAACAAGGAAGCCGAGAGTATTAAGGACCGTGGTTACGAGAAAGACGATAATGCCGACAACAAATGTGACATCCAGCGCCGAAGTCCACAGACCGACGTTGATCATCTTGAAGAACAAGTCCTTGATATAAACCCACACTTTTTTCATGATGAAGATTATAACAAAAAAACAATTTTTAATAAATATATCTTTGCTAATGTGATTTACATTCTCAAAGAAATAATTTACTATGTATTTTGTTCAAAAACATGTACACAAAATTTATCATAAAGGAGTACTCATTATGAACTTATCACCACTTCAGACGGCAAGATACGAGTACAGCCCCAAGCTTCCGGGCATGCTCCGTAACGGCATTTCAGAGATCTGCGTCAAGGAAGGCGCTCCTACTCAGTCTGTTGCAGATCAGGACAAGATCGCTGCCCTCTTCCCCAACACATACGGCAAGTGCGAGATCACTTTCGAGAAGGGTCAGAACACTGCTCCCGCCAAGAAGCAGGTTGTCGGTGTTATCCTCTCCGGCGGACAGGCTCCCGGCGGACATAACGTTATCACCGGTCTTTACGATGCTCTGAAGGCAACAAACAAGGAGAACGTTCTCCTCGGCTTCAAGGGCGGTCCCGACGGACTCCTCAAGAACGACTACGTTGAGTTCGACGATGCATTCATCGATGCTTACAGGAACACAGGCGGATTCGATATCATCGGTTCCGGCAGAACAAAGCTCGAGACGGAAGAGCAGTTCAACATCGTTGCAGAGAATGCAAAGAAGAACGGTCTCACCGCTATCGTTATCATCGGCGGCGACGATTCCAACACAAACGCAGCTACACTTGCAGAATATATGGCAGCAAAGGGCACAGGCATCCAGGTAATCGGCTGCCCCAAGACAATCGACGGCGACCTGAAGAATGAGGATATCGAGGCTTCTTTCGGATTCGATACAGCTACAAAGACATACTCAGAGCTCATCGGCAACATCGAGCGTGACGCTAACTCAGCCAAGAAGTACTGGCACTTCGTTAAGGTCATGGGCCGTTCCGCTTCACACGTTGCTCTGGAGTGCGCTCTCGAGACACAGCCTAACATCTGCCTCATCGGTGAGGAAGTTGCAGCTAAGAAGATGTCTCTGGCTCAGATCACAAACTACATCGCAGACTCCGTTGCTAACAGAGCTGCTAACGGCGACAACTTCGGTGTTGCTATCATTCCTGAAGGTATCGTAGAGTTCGTACCTGAGTTCTCCGCACTCATCGCAGAGATCAACGAGCTCCTGGCCGGCGAAGCTACAGATAAGTTCAATGCACTTCCCACATGGGACGACAAGTATGCATTCATCAAGGCTGGTCTGTCTGAGTCTGCTTTCGCAGTATTTGATATCCTTCCTGCTGGCATCCAGCAGCAGCTCTTCCTCGAGCGTGATCCTCACGGCAACGTTCAGGTATCCCTCATCGAGTCTGAGAAGCTCTTCTCCGAACTCGTTAAGAACGAGCTCAAGAAGCGTAAGGCAGCAGGCACATATAACGGCAAGTTCTCACCCCTCCACCACTTCTTCGGTTATGAGGGCAGATGTGCATTCCCTTCCAACTTCGACGCAGACTACTGCTACTCACTTGGCTACAACGCATGCATGCTCATCCAGTATGGTTACACAGGTTACCTCTCCAAGGTATCCAATATCAGTAAGCCCGCTGAGGAGTGGGTCGCAGGTGGTATGCCTATCACAAAGATGATGAACATCGAGCGTAGGAACGGCGCAGATAAGCCGGTTATCCGTAAGGCTCTTGTTGAACTCGACGGCAAGCCCTTCAAGTTCTTCGAGGCTAACCGTGAGAAGTGGGCTGTCGAGACATGCTTCACATATCCCGGTGCTATCCAGTACTACGGACCTTCTTCTGTTTGTGACATCACAACAAGGACACTCGCTCTTGAGAAGGGCTGATGATCTGGGATCAGATATCAAGTAAAAGATAAGGGACTGTCGTAAGGCAGTCCCTTATTATCGTTAGCTCATTCAGTATATGATGGCATTCAGTATTATCGTCAGTATTGAGAACAAATACTGACACTTATACTGAATCAAACCCTCTCCTAAGCAAGATCCAGGCTACCCCTTCATCCAGTCCTTAGACCTTGATCTGTACTCTTCCGGAGTAAGGTAATTGAGTGTTTTTTTGATCCGCTTGGTATTGTAATACTTGATATACTTGTGGATCTCACGGCTCAATTCAGCTTTGTCTGTCCATTCACGCGGATATATCAGTTCTTTCTTCAGCTGCGCAAAGAAACTCTCAGCTACTGCATTATCATAACAGCTTCCTGTCTCTGACATGCTCCTTGTATATCCATATGAATCCAGAAGATCGATATAGTAATCGGCGCAATAGAACCAGCCCCGGTCAGAATGAAGTATCGGCTTGGCATTCGGGTGCTTGTAGTGAGCAAACCTGACCGTCTTCAACACAGTCCTCAGATCTGCCTCATCTGATATGTTATATGCAATAACTTCAGTGTTATAAAGATCAACAATGATCGTCAGGTACAAAGTCAGTTTACCTGTCTTGATCCTGGTCATATCTGTTACCCAGATCTCATCACATTCAAAAGCTCTGAACTCACGATTCAGGAGATCCTCACACTTCTTCCCAAAATGCTCGCTATACGTCCCGAAAGGAGTATCTCCACTATCAGGAGGCGTCTTCGTGTGGCGTTCGCACTTAATATTCTCTTCCTTCATAAGACGCTGAACGAGTTTATGATTTACATGGTATCCCCTTGCATTCAGTTCGGCGGTTATCCTGCGATAACCATAACTCCTGTAATTATCCTCGAAAATAGAGACTATCTCTTTACGTATAATCTCATAATCGTTTTGTGCGATACCTTTTGTTCTTCTCATAAAGGTGGAGGGCAAATTGCCAAGGGGTGCATATCGGCAAGGGGTGCATATCGATAAAAAGGGTGCACACCGATAAGGGGTGCGCACCACCATTCAGATATATTTAACTTATATTGTCCTGAGAAATATAATCTTCATCGGATGTATAGGAATTAGGAGTTGCTGTAGGAGCTACATAACCTGATGCGGGAGGAGTACCAGTATTAGCGCCGCGTGTACCAAAAACAGCATAAGTTTTTCCGCCTTCCACATAAATTCCTATACCGCAGTTATGACTAGCGCATGTTGATTTTGTTAAACCAGTATTTAAAAGATTATAATGTGTAGTTGAATTCTTCCAAGCAGTAACAATCTGACTTGCAGATTTATTACCGTCGCCTTCATAAATACATTCAGAGCCCATAGAATTTCCACTTGCAGAAGTATGTGAAAAATTAGATACTATCTCTTTACAACGAGTATGAGCACGATCTCTAGCTGTACTATCCATGACAACCGGCACATAGTATTCTTTTTTAATACTTACTGCTTCTGCTTTTCTGATATTATTGATCAGAGTAACAGCTTCATCTTCAGCATCGGTCTTAAAATAACCAGTAGGGTCCGGTTCTTCAGGGTCTGGTTCCGGTCTCGTGATAATATGGCCTTCACTATCAAGTTCATATTCGCCAACCTCAGTATCGTGAAGCATCATGCCCTTGACGTCAAGAAAGTACTTCTGACCGCCATATACGATCCAGCCGGTATAGGCTGCACCGCTTGATGCCAGATAGTACCATTCGCCGTTATACTTCTGCCAGCCGGTGAGCATTGCTCCACTTCCGTTGAACAGATAGTACTTACCGCCAATGGATACACTGCCTGTTGCCATTACTCCATCGCTTCCGAAGTAGTACCAGGTGCTGCCGCTCTTAAACCAGGTGCTTACTTTTGCTGCGCCGGAGGAATTAAGGTAATACCATTTGTTCTCGTACTGCTTCCAACCGGTAGCCATAGCGCCGCTGCTGTTGAAGATGTAGTAGGATCCGCCAATGCTCTGAAGGCCGGTGAGCATCTCGCCATTGCTGTTGAAGTAGTACCATTTCTTGCTTATCTTCTGCCAGCCCGTCTTCATGGCGCCTGAAGAAGCGAAGTAATACCAGGTCCCGCTGATCTGCTGCCATCCGGTGAGCATAACTCCGCTTGAATTCATGTAGTATACGGCACCGCTGATCTTAGCAAAGCCTTTGATATAAATGCCAGAACTGTCCTTACAGTACCACTTACCACTCTTCTTCACCCAAGTGACACTGCTGTAGGAAGTAAAAGATACTGCAGCGTTATTAGCAAGATCGATCGCTATCTCTTCTGTCGTTCTGCCATTCTCCAATTCACCTTCGATATAGGCGATCTCTTCTTCAGAGATATCTACAGCGCCCTCAGGCCTTACATCACTCTCATCAGCAAAACACAGAGATGAGCACCCCATAACAACAGCAAGTACAAATGCAGTAAACTTGATCATACTGGCCTCCGATCACAAACATAATTCATCCTATGCGTATATATGTAGTATAGCACGGTTTTTTGCAGGACGCTCGTCACTAGATTTATCTAAGTATCAATGATCTGGCGTTTTTATACAAGATGATGAACATCGAGCGCAGAAACGGCGCAGATAAGCCGGTTATCCGTAAGGCTCTTGTTGAACTGGACGGCAAGCCCTTCAAGTTCTTCGAGGCAAATCGTGATAAGTGGGCTGTTGAGACTTGTTTTACCTACCCCGGTGCTATCCAGTACTATGGACCTTCTTCTGTTTGTGACATCACAACTAGAACATTGGCACTGGAAAAGGGCTGATAGTGTAGTTTAAGTTAATTATGTTAACGGCGCCCGGTCTCCTGTTGGAGGCCGGGCGTTTTGGTTGTGGACTGCCTGCGTGGTGTTTTTTCGCGTTGGGAAATCCCGCAAAACAGGGTTGAAACATGTTCCTGCGGGATTGATTGCGGGATTATTGAAGAAAATCCCGCAAAACGGCTTTGAAACAATCTCCTGCGGGATCGTTTGCGGGATTTTCCGCCCACGCAGGCTCTAGTAAAATCCATCCGGAAAGATAATGTCATCAAGATTCGCGGACAGCGCGCTTCTGATAAGAGACTCAAACAGCGCATCGTCAAATTCATGTGCATCAGCTATCTCGTAAAACACGATATCCTTACCTTGCTGCAGATTTAGACTGTAGTACGTCATCCTTCTGCTCGTAGCTTTGAATGCATACCTCGTCAGATCCATGGCACCGTCTATTTCCGTACTTATGCATTTACACTGGCAAGGATCGTGTATGAGTATATCCGGGCATATCTTGATCCTTTCATCGATCACGACCTGAACATCGACTTTGTATTCGTAGCCCATTTCGTCCAGTTTGATACATCCGGCAAGCTCATTCTTGGAACGGAGAAACATATCCTTATGCTTGATCGGGTGCTCGATCGGCAGCGGATTTGAATTGGGCACTGCTTTCTCATAGAACGAACTGTCAAACATGCTGTATCGTCTTTTCTTGAGGGGATATTTTATGTCCCGCGGCGGCATCCTGAACAGACTGTTCCATTGATACTGTAATTGCTCGAGTTCCCTTGTAAGTGCGTTATATTCCTTAACGACCGCAAGATACATGGCGCCCCGGCGCGAATCGATATTATAGCGTTTTCTGTTATGTGAGCTGACTTTCGGGTCAAACGGATCGTAATCGATTATCACGACAGGACATCCGCGGTAAGTTGTTACCTTACCGTGAGGGATCCTGGAGATCCGGTCCTTGAGATAGCTCATTTTCAATTCGTAATATCTTGGTTCAAACATATACAGATTATACTTCCGCACGGCTCGAAAAGGGTGAACAAAAACATACGAAAAACTCCGAAAACCGTATGTTTTCGTATGTTTTCGGAGCTTTCTGAATGCCTGTATATGATAAGATCTGAGGGGGGCCTGCCGCGCCCCCGCCACGCGGTTGATTACCCCAGTGCCTTAAGCACCGCCTCTGTCATTCCGTCTGTATCAACCGATATCTCGCCATCTGCACCTGAAGCGATATCAGGTGTGCGGTACCCGTCAGCAACGACCTTCTTAACAGCATCCTCAATAGCATCAGCTGCGGCTTTCTCGCCAAGCGACCAGCGGAGCATCATGGCGGCAGACAGTATGGTCGCCAGAGGATTTGCCTTGCCCGTACCCGCTATATCAGGCGCCGATCCGTGTATCGGTTCATACATACCCGGCGTTTCCGGCGCACCGAGAGATGCCGATGGCAGCATCCCGATAGAGCCTGTGATCATGCCTGCTTCATCGGATATGATATCGCCGAACATATTGCTCGTAACTATTACGTCAAACGACGAAGGCCTTCCTATCAACTGCATCGTGCAGTTGTCCACATACAGGAAGTCAAGTGCAACGTCAGGGTAATCCGAAGCAACTGATGAGGCCACTTCACGCCATAATCTGGATGATGCCAGGACATTAGCCTTATCCACCAGAGTCAGTTTGCGGCCACGCCCGCGGGCAAATTCAAAAGCCTGCTTAACGATCCTTCTTATCTCCCCTTCCGAGTAAGCTTCCGTATCGTACGCAACCTTGCCCTTGACGGTCCCGTCGGCAAGCAAGTCGGAACTCTCGTAACTGCCGTTCTCGCCGAAATAGATGCCGCCTGTAAGCTCACGAACTATAAGAATATCTATGGCTCCGGCGTTCTTCAGAGGTGAGGCGGAAGCAAGTTCCGGGAAGAGCAGCGCCGGTCTCAGGTTGGCGTACAGACCCAGTCCGGACCGGAGTCCCAGCAATGCGCGCTCGGGTCTCCGGGAAGGTTCGATCCCGTCCCATTTGGGACCTCCGACAGCGCCCAGAAGAACAGCGTCAGAAGCGCGGCATGCATCAAGTGTATATGACGGCAGCGGCACTCCGCACGCGTCGATGGCGCAGCCGCCGGCTAGAACCTCGTTATACTCTACGCCAAAACCAAACCTGGCTGCGGCTGAAGACAATACTTTCATCGCCGACGACACGATCTCGGGACCGATGCCGTCCCCTTTGATCACGGCGATCCTGTATGGAGAAGACGTACTCATAGGCCTAATTCCTTTCGCGTGTATTCCACAAGGCCGCCTGCCGCGATGAGATTGCCGATGAACTCGGGGAAAGCTGCCGCCTGGAATGTCTCACCGGTCGTAACATCCGTTATCACACCCGTCTCGAAATCAGCTTCCACAACGTCACCGTTGCTGATTCTCCCGGCCGCCTCAGGGCACTCCATTATAGGAAGTCCCGTGTTGATCGCATTGCGGTAGAATATCCGTGCAAAATCAGCCGCGATCACCAGCGAGATCCCGCTTGCCTTAATAGCTACAGGTGCATGCTCCCTGGAAGACCCGCAGCCGAAATTCTTTCCCGCCACCATGATATCGCCCGGCTTAACATTGCCGGCAAACGAGGAATCAATATCTTCCATGCAGTGCTGCTTCAGATGTTCAGGATCTGCCGAAGTCAGATGACGCGCAGGAATGATAACATCCGTATCAACGTTATCGCCGTATTTGAAGACTTTACCGCTTACTTTCATACAAATGCACCCCCGTTAGTCTTTCCTGCGCAGCGCCATGAGCTCATCAGGCGTTCCGACCCGTCCGAGAATGGCCGAAGCACAGGCAACCGGAACCCCCGCAAGGATAACTTCCGAATCCACGTGACCCATACGGCCTACAAAGTTGCGGTTCGTTGTCGATACGCACCTCTCACCCGCCGCCAGGACGCCCATATGCCCGCCAAGACACGGTCCGCATGTAGGCGTCGATATGACACATCCGGCATCGTCGAGGACTGCCAGGATACCCTCATCGAGTGCAGCGCGGTAAACCTGCTCTGAACCCGGGATTATGATGCACCTCACATCGGGATGGACCTTATGACCCTGCATCATGAGGCCGGCCATCCTTATATCCTCCAGCCTGCCGTTCGTACACGAACCGACCATGACCTGATTGATCTTCATGTTCTTCACTTCCGAAGCCGGCTTAGTATTTGAAGGAAGATGTGGAAGCGCCACAGTTAGAGGAACCTTCGCGAGATCTATCTCGATCACCTGGGAATACTCTGCATCCTCATCAGCTTCATAGACCTTGAAGGCGCCTTTCTGAACCCGCTCGGGGTTAGTCATAAAAATGTACTGAAGTGTCATCTCATCAACTGCGAAAATCCCGTTCTTGGCACCGCACTCGATAGCCATATTGCACATCGTAAGCCTGTCGCACATGGACAGACACTTAACGCCGTCACCTGTGAATTCAAGAGACTTGTACAGCGCCCCGTCAACGCCTATCATGCCGATGAGATGGAGGATGATATCCTTGCCTGTGACGAGGGGGGCTTTCGCGCCGTGGAGAACGACCTTGATGGCCTCAGGAACCTTGAACCACGTCTTGCCTCTGGCCATTGCGCAGGCCAGATCCGTGGATCCGACTCCGGTAGAGAAAGCGCCGACAGCACCATAAGTGCACGTGTGTGAATCAGCGCCTATGATAACATCTCCCGGGAATACCATTCCGTTATCCGGCAGGATGACATGTTCGATACCCATCTGGCGGCGTCCAAGCTCGTAATAATGAGTAATCTCCTGCTCCCGCGCGAAACACCTCATGCACTTGCTCAATTCTGCCGACTTGATGTCTTTGTTCGGCGTGAAATGGTCCGGCACAAGGCACACCTTATCCCGGTCAAAGACCTTATCAACGCCCAGTTTCCTGAAAACTTCTATCGCCGGTGGAGTCGTAACGTCGTTGCCGAGCACCAGATCGAGCGATGCCTCGATCAGCTGTCCTGGAACGACCGAATCAAGTCCTGCATGTGCCGCCAGTATCTTCTGAGTTATGGTCATACCCATAGGCAAAGCACCTCACTTACGTCATATTCTGAAATAATTATAGATTAGAAATTACGTCCGTTCCATCCCCAATCATTTACGCCCCGGTAGGTAACATATACTTTATCCCCGGGAATGGAGAGGCGGCTCTCCAAAATATCGCAGATCTTACCGGTCATCGTGTCATAATCCGAAGATGACGCACTGCCGTAGAGGCTGACTGACACGTATGCGCCTTTGTCGAGTCTGGTGCCGCCCAGCCACAGATCATAATTGTCATCAATACCTACCATCAGGTATGTCTCCGTTTTGTGAAGCGCGGTAATTGCAAGGCCAAGGTCGCTCTTCAGCTCCTCCTTGATCTTCTCATCCACCGGAACGGTTATCTTAAGGTCAATAAACGGCATAGCGCACCTCCTGATTTTTCTTCTGTATCATGAGTATAACATGTGAAAAGGGGACGTGTCACTTTTCAAAGAAGGGCGAGGACTGAAGTGAGCGTCTTGGTCACGAGCCCTCAGATATCCGCCGTCAGGAACCCACTCGCAGGATACGGATTATTGTCTCCTGGATACATTACATAATCTCCCGAACCGCGTGCCTGCGCCATCTCCAGGATCTCCTCCCGGGTTGCTGCCGTACCGTGTCCGCTGACCCACTCGATCCAATGGGCGGAGCCCCATGACTCGGTTCTTTTTGAGGTGTTGATATATCTGTAACCTGTGTCTGTCTTGTACACGTACGTGCAGTAACCTATTTCGCCGGAGCCGCCGCCGAGCCTGCAGATATAACCGTCAGCCACGCTGTCCGGATAATCGTACTCATCATCGTTCTCAAACACAACTCCTCCGGTGTTGACCACCACGATTTCCTGAGGCCGTTTCACCAGTGCCAGCGCACAATAGGGATACGTTAATGCCTCAGTAACCATGGTACCCGGTGCAGGCGAAGTCTCCTCGACCGTTATGATCATGCAGTCCGGATCATCCGCGTTGATATCAACGATCCTTATCCCGTATCCGCCCGTACTCCTCTCACCGGAACAGATCACGATAAAGTATGGCGATTCTGCCTGGTCCCATTTGGTGATATAGTATCCCCTGTTGTAATTCACCAGCTCGATGGCATCGTCACCTTCACCAATTATCACGTAATCATAATCACCCACTTTGCCCTCGGATGGGAAATCGCCGTAGGTCACGGCAGCGGATGTCTCAGATGTTTCAGATGTTTCTGACACCTCCAAAGACGTATCCGCAGCTGACGGAGAATCTTCGCCCGGTATTCTCGAGCAGGCCGCGGCAGAACCTGCCATAAGTCCCATTGCCAGCCCGCAGCACACCAGCTTTCGAATCGTATTATTCATCATCAAGTCCTCCTCATCTAACATATATACCATTAATACATCCGGCATCGCGAAAATGTTGCACGTCTCCAACAAAAACAACAGGCGGTCAAATTTACTTTTATACCCCAAAATGTTACAATTTAGTGATTGGGGAGGATCTTAAATTGACATTACTTGATTTCACGCTCAAGAATTACGGAATGGTCTTCGAGTTGATCGGTATCATGGTCCTGCTCTTTGTCAGCGCGCATATTTCGCGGGAGATCAAGTTCCGTACCATTTGTGTCGTCGGTATGCTCTTTCTGGAGACGATCCTGTTCAATCTGGAGCTTTGGACACAGACACTTCCCACCTTGAGCATTCTGAGGCCGCTCCTGACCGCGACGATCTATTCCATTTATCCGGTCATCCTGATCGTAATGCTTCAGGTCACGACCACGAAACTCACGCGCAAGCACGTACTTTTGCTGATGATCCCCGAGTACATCTGCATCCCGCTTTTCTACTCGTCGCAGTGGACGCATCTCGTTTTCTACTATCACGAGGATAACCACTACGCAGGCGGTCCCCTCGCTGATCTGCCGTACATACTGTTCGGATTCTATGCGCTGATCTTCATGATGCATAATGCGATCTATCTTAGGCACTATTCACTTCGCAACCGTCTCATAATGCTCTATATCGTCCTCGGGCCATTCATTGGCGTTGCGATATATGCGCTGACAAATTCAGGCAACGATTACAGTGCACTGTTCACATCTGCTGTTCTTATTTACTTCACGTTCATCTACATTCATAAGGCAAGGACCGATCCGATGACAAAGCTCCTTAACAGGCAAAGTCTCTACCAGGACATCGAGGAGCAGTCACGCCCCATATCAGGCGTCGTATCGATCGATATGAACGATCTCAAGTACCTTAACGACAATTTCGGTCACGAAGCAGGAGACATCGCTCTTACAACGATCGCACTCATCATGGCCGAGAACTGCGGTTCTTCCGGCACGCCCTACCGTATCGGCGGAGACGAATTCATAATCATCTACTCTGACGCTACCGAGGACATGATCACCCAGGCTATTGCGGTTATGCGAAGGAAGATAACTGACGCATCCTATACATGCGCTTTCGGATACGCCATGATGCTTCCGGGCGAGTCTCCCTTCGACGCGGTCAAAAGGTCAGACATCGAAATGTACGCAGACAAAGCAGAGCTGAAGAAAGTCTCCGGCGGCGAGATCAGATAAAATGTGAAATGGGGACGGTTCTCAGTTGTCACATTTTCGTGGAAAATGTGACAACTGAACTGCTGTTTACCGGATCTTTCATGTGACATGGGGACAGGTCTCCCATAATGAGAATTCCACTATTCGTTCACAAAATGACGCTTTCAAATCAAAAAGTGGTATTTCGATCAGTCAACCGGTGGTTTTTTGTGACACTTGAGAACCGTCCCCATTTCACATTTACACCCCGCCAGCGAGAACGCGTGATTTGCGCCGCAAGTTATTCCCGAAAGGCGAGCGCTACCCTTGCGAGCGGACTAGCACCCCGCCAGCGAGAACGCGTGATTTGCGTCGCAAGTTATTCCCGAAAGGCGAGCGCTACCCTTGCGAGCGGACTTACCGCAGGAGCGAAGCGACGAGGACTGAAGCGAGCAAGTGGTCGCGAGCCTATCTTATCCATTTATCCGCCATCGTCTCCCCTTCATACCCCCAGTCTTCACCGACACAGGACACCACCAGATCAAACCCGTTTTTCTCGAGAACACGCGCAGACGCCTTATTCTCAACCATAGTACTGGCAGTAATGATCTCAATATCTGTCTCTCCGTACAGGTATTCCACCATAGCAGCTACGGTGCGCGTGGCAATGCCCTGACCCCAGAACCGCGGCAGAAGCCTGTAACCTATACTAATCTTGTGCAGCTCATCCCTAAAGCCATAGAACTCAGCCAGCCCCGCGAACGCACCATCAACCTCAATACAAAGTATCAGCGACTCCCGGGAAGCAAAAAGCTCCCCGTACAAAGAAGACACGATTGTCGATATGTCACTGACATTCCTCTCAAACATGAACGTCGGCTCATATCTATAGACCACATCGCTGGAAACAAGCTCTTCCAGAGAAGGAATATCAGATTCCGTAACAGGTCTCAACACCACCCCGTCACCTCTGATAACAGGAACCGAATCAAACAAACCGTGTCTCATTTTATACCGTATACAAACACCTCGGAGATCTCATGGTCATATCCTTCATAGAAGCCTTTCGGCATACCGAGGACGATCCTCGCTCCACGGTTATACAGAAGCAGAAGCTGTCCCGCCGTCTTGTCGAATGTAAGACCCTCTATCTCTCCCTGAAATGTTACATCATCGAATGTCCTCTCAAGCGTCACGGTACAGCAGGCCGCTCCATCAGCAATCACAGTTCTGTAAAGGTGATCGGGCTCTTTATCATCAGCCGAACCATCGTCAGCCGTCAGGTAGAAACACCCGTCATAATACGCGATCCCCTGCACCCACTGCGGCGGCATCTGCAATTCGACTTTGCCCAGATAGGCTCCCGTATCAAGATCGTACTTGTAGATGTATCTTCCGCTATCCTCACCAACCCACGAGCACATCCATACGGTCCTGTCGTCAGGGTTGACTGCAATGCCGGAGCATTCCATCTGACCGCTCGTCACCTCGAAAGGAAATGTGCGCTTCAACTGCAGCGTATCACCATCGTAGACTGCAATCTGGATATTCTTTCCGACACCGTCCATAAAATATTCCGTGCCAACATAAAGCTCGTTATTATACACGTCAATGTCACCGATATGGTTGACTTCGATCTCGTATCCGGTAAAAGGATCGTCATTGAATGCCAGAAGGTTCCAGTCTTTATCGTAGCAGGCCAGCGTCGCGGAACCGCTGACCCAGTAACGGTCACCTTCGGCGCATACGCCCTGGCGCCCTTTGACCTCCACTGAGGACTTGAGCGTGTAGGAATGGGCAGGCAGCGCTGTACCGGTGTTGTTGTCGGGATGTGAGGAAAATCCTGTGCATCTGGTCATGGACAATGACACCGCGAAAGCAACAACACAGATACCAAGACCGACCCTGTTCATGTTGTCATATCCTGATAGTCAGAACATTCAGTCCGAGAAGGCTCTGATACTCCACATCACTGGCAATCTTAAAAACCATTTTCAAGCCGATATTCGAGGTCACGTCGCTGTGCTCCGCGATCTTCTGTCTCTCACCCGGATCGAAAGGCACACAGTCGTCCTTAAGTCTCATGATGACGCCGTCATCCTTATGGACGACACGCACGTCGACAGAATGCTTTTTCTTATCCTTTGTGAAACCGTGTTCCACGATATTGCCGGCCATTTCCTCCATAGCCAGACCGGACAGCAAAGCCCTTCTGTCATCGATACCACGGACCTTGCAAAACTCCTGAACTGCCTCTGAAATAGCCACAACCTCGCTTACATCCCTTATGGTAATGTCAATACGGTCCGTATCAGCAGCACCGAACCCGACCGGCATGCACAGAAGATCGTCCAGCCTGAACGTGAAGCGCCTGTTGACAACAAGACCATAGATAATTGCGACAATAATGATTACGGCGCCATTTACCAGATTGCCGATGTAAAGACCGTTCAGACCCCATGCCCTTATCGTGAGAGCTGTGAATGCACACACGATGACAAAGCCGTCAAGCACCGACAGAATATGTACGATGAGGTGGCGTCCCGAAGCCTGCCAGTAACATACAAAATGCTGGGATACTATCGCCAGCGGCAGACACCACGGCAAAAGCCTTACGCCCCACACAGTAAGCATATAGACCTCCTGGGAAGGATCCCTGTAGAAGATCATGGTCAGAGGCTCGGCAAGAAGCGTGAGCAGAAGCGAGATGCCGCACATGAGCGGTATGAACCTTTTGAGCATAACGCGAAAACAGTCAGTCAGTGTCTGACGGTCCTCCTCACCGATGCTTACGCTTATTATCATTCTCGACACAGCAAGCATTCCCGTGGGGAACGACCAGAAAATGCAGAGGATATTATTGGCAGAAGCAAAAGCGGAGATACCGACACTGCCTACAAATGCAGTCAGAAGTCCGTTGATGATAAATCCTCTGAGTGCCTGATATCCCTGATTCAATGCGCCGGGATAACCGATCTTGAGTATCGACAGACCTTCACGCCAGTCGCAGTCTTTGATACTGAATCTGAAGTGGGACTTTCCGGAGAAGAAATGCTGTGCCTGTACACCCATAAACGCCCACATTCCGAGAGAGGACGCCAGTGCCAGACCGAATGCCTCAAGCTTCATCATCTGGACGAACACGAAATTGAGTATCAGGTTCACGACAATATAGACTACTGTAGCCACGATCGTTCTGTTGGACTTGTTCTCCAGTGACAGGAACGCCGGCAGCTGATTGCCGATAAAGAACGGCAGTACGCCTATTGCCTGACCGAGAAGGTACCTGTTGAAGAGTTTACGGACTACGGGATCTGATGCCAGGAAACCTGTCAGGTCAAATACTCCGAGAACCACAAATACTATCACGAACAGTATGGACAGGAGCACTGTAAATACTATGTTGACGGAGTAACACGACAGCAGTTTATCCTGCTTATTCTGCCCCATGTATTTGCCGCACATAATGACGGAGCCTCCGAACATTACGATGCTGACCGCCTGAAGGAGAAGATTGATAGGTCCAAAGAGACCAACGGCGCCCATAGCATCTACGCCGACAAAATTTGTAGCGAAAAACGTGGATACGATGCCGTTGATGGCGCCGACTGCGGCAAGCAGCACCTGCACAGGCAGCAATTTGAACATCAGTTTAGAGAGCATCTTGGTATCAGATCTGGTGTCAGTCATATTTTAGCACCTTTCTGAGGAATCTCTTGAGTCCTTCCGGAGCATCGTTTGCATCGTCAAGGCCGTTGTCACCGAGTTCGATCATCTTATTTAGGCCATGGTAGTCACTGCCTGCAGTTATGTAGAGATTGTACTTATCGGCGAAGCTGAGCATCTGGGACGTCATTTTCGCGGTGAAATCGGAATAGAATGCTTCGACGCCCATAAGACCGGATGATGTGAGGCGTGCCAGCCTCTCATCCATCTCATCGCCAAGGATAAGCTGATCGCCTGAACCATAGACGGGATGTGCCAGAACCGGTATTCCGCCTGATGCTGTGATGCAGGAGATCGCCTCCTCAGGTTTTATGTATTCATCCGGGAATTTGGCCTTATCGATATAATCAAATGCCTCCTGCTTATTTGAGACATATCCCGCCTTGATAAGCATATTTGACAGATGCGGTTTGCCGGGATTCTGAAGTCCCAGGAGTGTCTCAACATCCTCATCAGGGAGCCTGAACCCGAAGTGTTCAGCCAGATAATCGATCCTGATCCTTATCTTTCTGAGCCTGAAATCGTGACCTCTTCTGACGAGACCGAGGATAGGCTCTCCGTCAGTATCGTAATCGTATCCGAGGATGTGATACTTGCCGTAGTCGTCCTTACATGAGAACTCGACACCGGTAATAAACTTAAGATCCTGTCCGCTGTCCTTGAGGATAGATGAGATGATCCGGCTTCCCTCCACTGCATCATGATCGGAAAGCGAGAACATATTTATACCCGCCTGTCTGACCTTATCCACGATCTCCTGCGGCGTATCGGTACCGTCAGAGACTGTCGAATGCATGTGGAGGTCAATCTTTACGGGATAATTCATAGATTCTTCTTGAGACGCAGGATATTCTGCCCATCCTTGTATTCGTATGTTACATCATCCATTGTTTTCTTGGTGATGAAGATGCCAAGGCCGCCGATGTTCCTTTGTTCGGCGGGAAGCGTTACATCAGGATCCTCCTTGGCAAGCGGATCGTAAGGGATACCGTTGTCGAGGAATGTAATAGTAACACTCAGCGGATTCTCGGAAACTTCAACTCTTACAGTCGCAAGTCCAACCTTCGGAGCATATGCATAATGCGCGATATTAACGAAGATCTCCTCAACCGCAAGAGCGATCTGCATCTGGATCTTCATGGAACATTCAGCAGATTCCAGATGCTCATCGATAAAAGCCTGCACCTCTGTAAGATTCTCGAGAACAGCATCCACCACGATCTCATTAGGTGTGAAGGTCAATGTATCATACTTATCGAGCAGATCAATGAGTTCTGATGTCCACAGATCGATCTCAGGCTTATTCTTGGGGTCATAATTCCCGTCCTTGTCGAAAGTCCTTCTTATCAGCCTGGTATAACCGACTATCCTGGCCTTGTCCTCAACCTTTCTGAGCTTCTCCTCATTATCGGTGCCAAGATACATCGCAAGGCTCTTGTGCCAGAACTGTTTGGACAGATTCAGATCGAATCCCTGGAACCTCTTTATCTGCTCATTATCATACTCGGAGAAACCGATGCACGCATTGTAGATAAACCCGAGTTCGAAGATCGGATTACCCACCGAAAGCGTATCCATATCAATAAGTAGAACCTCGTCTCCGGTTGCCATGACATTCTTTGTGTGATAGTCGCCGTGGATCATAGTATCACAGTGAGGCACACCGGATATAAGCTTTCTGAGCTTCTCGTGCTTGTCGGCAGGAAGATGCCCCTTCAGCTGGTTAACCCAGAAATCGGCCGTATCTTTGATATCAGGGAGTTTCCCCTCAGGCACCTTCGTCCTGTGTATCTTCTTGAGCAGCGTAACGAATTCCTTAACGCACCAGTCCAGCTTCTCAGGCTCTGTCGAAAGAATATTCGCGAAAGACCTGGCATCCAGCAGTTCAAAAACAGAACCATAACTGTCTCCAACTTTCACGACATCATAGGAAATCGCCGTCGGGATCCCGAGGATCAGCGCCAGCTTGGCCACTTCCCTCTCATGCTGGATGTCCTCAAGCGCATCGGCGTTATTATAAACTTTAAGCACGTTATCATGGTCGATCCTGTACACGGTACCATTGGCGCCTTTTCCAATGATTTCGCAGCCTTCGGTTGACACGACCCTGTAGGCTTTGGAAACATTCATCAACTCCGTAAATCCGGTCATCTCCATGATCTCATAGACTTCGGAGCTGACATTGATCAATGACATATCGGGATGTGATTTCTTGATCCTAAGGAGGATTCTCAGGCCTGCGGACGAGATGTAAGCAAGATCTGACATGTCAAGAACGACAGGTGCCTTTCCGGTACCCTCAAGCTCGCCGTTGATGCGTGCTTCGAATTCACTGGCATTGTTAGAATCTATTCTTCCCTCAAGAACGATCTTAACACTATCAGACATAATCATTCCTCCTAAAAGCTCTTGTGCTTTCAAACAAGTCAGACGTCAAATTACAAAAACTCCACGCCCGCCGGGCGTCAAGCAAAAAAGACAATCTGTACGTGGCTTCTTATGCGATCTCGAGAATATCGGAGAAACCGGTAACCTCAAAGATCTCCATGATTGCACTGTTGACGTTGACAACCTTCATGCCGCCAGCCTTGCTCATTGTCTTATGAGCAGCAAGAAGAACACGCAGTCCTGCAGAAGAAATATATTCAAGCTTATCGAAATCCAGTATCAGCTCATTCAGCCCCTCAACAGTATCCTTGATCGTAGCCTCAAGATCGGGAGAAGTAACAGTATCCAGTCTTCCCTCCAGCGCGATTGTTGCAGTACCGTTATCTACTGTCTTGTTGATATTCAGCATTTCAGATGCCTCCTTGATTTATTATTTATATATTATAACATTCTTCGCGAAATATAAAAGGTTGACGGAACAACTGCACACACCCGTCCCTGTAAGTGTCTCTGTAAACGGAACTGCAGGTACAGTTTGAGAGACTGTCCCTGTAAGTGTCTCCGTAACCGGAACTGCAGGTACAGTTTGAGAGACTGTCCCTGTAAGTGTCTCTGTAAACGGAACTACAGGTACAGTTTGAGGGACTGTCCCTGAAAGTGTCTCCGTAACCGGAACTACAGGTACAGTTTGAGGGACTGTCCCTGAAAGTGTCTCTGTAACCGGAACTACAGGTACAGTTTCAGAGACAGTACACCTTCCGAAGGGCGAGCGCTACCCTTGCGAGCGGACTTACCGCAGGAGCGAAGCGACGAGGACTGAAGCGAGCAAGCGGTCGCGAGCCCCCGAGGACCTGTTCGAAGCGCCGCAAAATGCATTTGCTCGCCGACGAGGACTGAAGTGAGCGTTCGGTCACGAGCCCTGATCGACTCTCTGCCTCTCCACCAGCTCCGCGAAGAACCCGCCTGCAGCGATAAGGTCTTCATACTTTCCGTCTTCGATAACCTTTCCGTGATCAAATACAAGAATCCTGTCACAGTGACGGATAGTTGACAGTCTGTGTGCGATGACGATCCTCGTGCAGCCCATATTGTCGAGTGCCTCGCTGACCTGACGCTGAGTCTTGTTGTCAAGCGCACTGGTAGCTTCATCAAACATGAGGATTTTCGGCTTGGGCGCAACTGCGCGTGCGATCATGAGGCGCTGTTTCTGACCGCCGGATATGCCGCCCTGACCTTCGGAGATAAGGGTATTCATACCCATTGGCATCTTACGGATATCATCAGCGATACCTGCGATCTCCGCTGCCTCCCATGCTTCATCGACTGTAAGATGCGGCGCCGTAATAACGATATTCGAATAGATGTCGCCCTGGAACAGGCCGCCGGACTGCATAACGGTACCGATCTTACGCCTGAGGGAGCTGAGATCCAGATTGTTCAAGTCTTTCCCGTCATAATAGATCGCACCCTTCTCGGGTTTCTCGAAGCCCAGGAGCAGACGCATCAGTGTTGACTTGCCGCATCCGGTCTTGCCGACGATGGCAACATACTCGCCCGGACGGATACGGAGCGACAGGTCGTTAACGACGTAAGGCTTATTCTCGCCATATCTGAAATATACATTGTTAAGTTCAATGCCGCCGGAAAGCCTTGTGACGATCTCCTTATTGTCTGCCGTCTCGGGTTCAGTCTTCAGGAACGGCTCGGCCATATCGAGGATCGGCTTGATCCTGCCGACTGACAGAGCAATGGCCGCCAGCGATGAGAACGCACCTGTGACAGCACCAAACGCCACATTAAATGCAAAATAATCAGACTGCGTTACACCGCTGCTTACAGCCAGGAAATACAGGACGATATTGGATATAAGCGTGATGGCTGTAGTAATGACATCATTGATCTTGATGAACGTTGGCGGTGCATAGATCAGTTCTGCACTGTCGGAATACATATTCAGCCATCTGGCAAAGAACCTCTTCTCGGCACCTGCCAGCTTGATCTTCTGGATACCGCTGATGAGAGCGTATGTAAGACCGGATTCCTTGGCTCCAAGTTCCATCTGCTGTTTGCTTATCTTGAGCTGAACGATAGATGACACAGCACTGAACGCAACAGTTATAAGTATTATCAGGAGTGACGGGACAACGAGCACCGGCGCAAATCTGAAGATCTGCGTAATGTACAGAAGTGATGTCAGCGATGTAATACCCGTACCGACGAACATGCCGAGGATCAGCGTACAGAGCTGGTTCACCGACGAGGATCTGGACGTAAGTTCACCGGCGCTGTACTGCCGGAAGAAACTTGCCGGAAGGCTCATGAGCCTCATCATCATAGCTGATTCTACGCAGATAGATGTCTTGTTCTGCAGTCTGGCGCTTATGACAGAATTGACCGCATTGATAAGCTGTGACGATATGGTCGAACATACGATACAGATGGCAATTCCTATCAGGACTGCTGCACTGCCGCTTGATATAACGGGACCTGTCAGTGCCTTCGTGATCTTTGTTATCAGGATACCGATACCTGTTATTCCGAGGGAAGCTATCAGGAGAAGAACTATATCATTCACGCTGATACAGCTTCTCATGTAGTTTAAGAGATCGGGTATTCCTATCTTGCGCTGCGGCAAAGGCCTGTAGAAACAGAATGCATCCCGCGAGAACTGTGCTGCAGTCTTTTTGTTGATGATAACCCTGCGGTCATTTTTATGGTCTACATAGTAGTAGCCGAATGATTTGCGCGGAAGAACAGCGACGGGCTCGCCTTCGTCCTTCGTGTAAAGGAGCATTGGACCGTACGCATCCTTGTACCATGCGCCTTCCAGGATAATAGCTCTTCTCATAAGGCCGTAGGGGCGCAGGCAATAATCCATCTGATCATCGGGATTCTTAACAGTATAAGGGATTTCAACGGGCTTGCAATGGTAGTACTTGAGGATATCATCGACAGCACGCTTGGTGACGATCCTGTCGTCACTTATCTTGCTGGCGACTTTATGTCCCATGACTATGCCGGCGACGCGAACGAAAGAGTCCTCGAACTGTTGCTGGTCGAGATCGCTTCTCTGCTGGATCTGTTGTTCAAACCAACCCAAAACGTTCTTCCTCCTTACTCATTCGCCACAAGATCTGTGTAGGTGCCGCCGAGCGCCATGAGTTCCTCATGGGTGCCCCTCTCCACCACAACGCCGTTATCGAGAACGATGATCTCATCGCAGTCTCTGATGGTTGACAGTCTGTGTGCTATTACTATACAGGTAATGCCTCTGTCCTTGATCGCCTTCACTACGTCGTACTCCGTCTTTGCATCGAGAGCACTCGTCGCCTCGTCAAGGATTATTATCGACGGATCCTGTGCCAGGACTCTGGCGATCTCCAGCCTCTGACGCTGTCCGCCTGAGAAATCCCTTCCGCCTGATGCCATCTTGTAATTGTAACCGCCGTCACGTGTCATGATATCGTCGTGAAGCTGTGCATCGCGGGCCGCCAGTATCACCTCGAAATCACTTATCGAATCGTCCCACATCTTCAGGTTGTCGCCAATAGTGCCTTCGAACAGCGTTATGTCCTGATCGACGACTGCGATGGAACCCGTCATGATCGATCTGTTGATCTCACGGCGGGGACGTCCGTCAAAGAGAATCTCTCCCTCCCAGGGATCATAAAGACCCGATATGAGTTTGGAGAGTGTTGATTTGCCGCATCCGGACGGACCTACAAAAGCCACCCGGCTGCCCGGCTTAACTGTCATTGTAAAATCACGGATAAGCGGGGCGGACAGTCTGGAATAGCCAAAGGATATATTCTTCATCTCAATGAGACCTCTGAGCTTGCGGAAATCATCATTCTCTTCAGCCCTGGTCTCATATACAACGTTGGGGTCAGACTCGTACTCCATGACGTCGTCCACACGCTCCATATCGGTACGCATCTCCTGGATCGTCTGTCCCGCAGAGATCAGCGTCATGGCAGGAGACATGAAGGATGTCAGGAATCCCTGGAACATCTGAAGTGCACCGAGTGTGAATTCACCCTGCATTATCAGCCATACGCCAAGCACGAGCACCGCATAGCTGGCCAGAGTCGAGAAGAATACCGGAACCATTCCGAGATATGTATTGATCTTCGTAGACTTGACATTCTGAGAATTAACGGAAGCTTGATAGCCTGCCCATTTCTGGAAGAAACCGTACTCTGAGCCGCTGGCCTTTATCGTCTCGATCATCTCGACGCCTGCGACCGTTGTGGATGCTAATTTCGCGTTGTCACGCATGAGGACTCTTGTGAGATTGACTCTCTTCTCGGATATGATCCTGCTCATGAAGAAATTGATCACAAGCGTACTCAGGCCGATCGCAGTAAGCAGCGGGCTCTGACGAAGCATGAGTATCAGGTAGAACACCATCATGATCGTCTCAAGCACAAGCGGCGCGAAAGTCTCTACCAGTGTTCCGGCAATCGTCTCGTTTGTTACCTGACGCGACTGGATATCGCCCGCCATTCTCTGTGAGAAGAAATCCATCGGCATCCTCAGGACCTTCCACATGTAGGTCGTGCTGCCAAGAACAGCCATCTTACCGTTGATCTTGAGGCTGTATATCCTCTGCGCCCATGCGACGATTATCTGCAGGACCGCCAGTGCTGCCATCACACCGATAAACGGATACAGCCATTCCCTGTTGATACCTGTCAGGAGCCTGTCCATGAATATCTTGGTCATGATCGGATTGATAATGCCGAACACGGACGATATGATCGTTGTGAGCATAACAAATACGACAGCAACACCTGCGCCGATAAGACGTTTCCTGGCGAATGTAACAGTGCTCTTACGCTTTCCGGATGGTTTGAAATTCTCACCGGGCACCGGAACGAGCACGACACCGGTAAATGATGAGTCGAACTCCTCTGCACTTACCTTTACGAAACCTCTTGCCGGATCGTTTATACATGCCTGCTTGCCCTTAAACCCGTTAAGAACAACAAAGTGATTGAAATTCCAGTGTATTATGCAGGGGAAGTTACCCTCTTTCCTGAGGCTCTCCGGTGTCCTTTTGAATGCTTTGACGTCGAATCCGTAGTTCTGGGCGGCAAGGTAGATATTCTTGGCGTTCGATCCGTCACGGGAGACGCCGCAGTCGCGCCTGACCTGTTCCAGCGGCACCCACATACCGTAATATGCCATGACCATGGCAAGAGAGGCGGCACCGCACTCCAGTGCCTCCAGCTGCATGATAACAGGAACCTTAGCGGCTCCCTTTGTTATCGTCGGTTTGATCTTTTTACCCTCTGAAGCCATCAGTCACCTTTGCTCAGTCGATGAGGAATTTGATGGGAGATATACTCTCAACTATCACATCAACGTTATATGAACCATTGTTTACATTGACGGGAGCATAAGCAGTCATCCTCCCGTAATCATCCCTGTCAACGCGGTTGATCGTGAAATCATGCCCGTCTATCCTGACCGTCATTCCTTCTGTGACCTCGCCCTTCGTCGTATCAGTCACATATATCTGGGCCGTGCCGTCTTTGACGGAGGCAATGCATGGATTGACAGTCTCAAGCTTACCCACGATACACCATGCAAACAGACCGATCAGAAGAACGATAACTGCGATCAGCACAAGCCAGATCCCCGGATTGGTAACCTTCAGGTAATCCGTTAACTGCTCAGGTGCAGTGATCTTCTGCAATGCTTCTTTCCTGAAAAGGGTAGATTGCTGTTCTGCCATATTGTCCTGCCTTATCCTTTATTCAAGTGTTTTCATGATAGTCAGTATGTTCTGACCATCCTTGTACTCATACGAGACATCATCCATAGTCTTCTTCACTATGAAAATACCAAGTCCGCCCTTCCTTCTGTCCCTGACTGGAATCTTAAGATTGGGATCGGGTTTTGCCAACGGATCGTACGGAACGCCGCCGTCAACAAAGCTGATAATGACCGACAGAGGATCATCAGAGAACTCCATCCTTATCGTCGCAGATCCGATCATCGGATCGTATGCATAACTCGAGATATTCACGAAGATCTCCTCAACCGCGGCATCTATCTGTGAGATAACCTTATGCGAACAACTCAAATGCGCCAGCTGCTCATCGACAAAGCTAAGGACTTCAGGTAGATTCTCGCATACAGCCTTGATATCCAATTCCTTCATGGGAACACATTTATTCGATCGTAAGATCGTCGATAAATCCTGTTATCTCAAAAACGTCCATGACTTCCTCACAGACATTCTTAACGACCATCTTGCCCTGATCCTCCATGATCTGCATAGCCGTGAGAAGTACTCTCAGCCCTGCACTGGAAATATATTCAAGCTTCTCGAAATCAAATATCAGGCTCTCAACTCCGCCAAGTGAAGCCTCCAGCTTCTGCTCAAGTTCAGGAGATGTAAGAGTATCCAATCTTCCCTCGAGCGCTACCGTAAGCTCATTATCCACTCTGTTCATTGTTATCTCCATATAAGATCCGTACCTCCTGATACATTTTTATGTTCTGATTATATCACATGATGAAATGGGGACAGTCCCCTTTTCACCATTCTATTTTACTCCTGCGACGATCATACGGAGATCATCCTCTGACAGGGCATAAAACGCACCTTCATCGCCACGAACATATACAGAATAGAACCAGCCGCCGTCACTCCATATAGCTTTGGCTATCTCACCCCTGTTGGTTCCGAAGCAATGTACTTCGCGTCCGTCCTGTTCTATCTGCCACTCGTGTTGTAGTCTCCTCAGTACTCTGTATATTACTGCAGGAAACAATTGCTAATCCCATCACGGCTGAAAGCACGATGCACGTAATCCTGACCGCTCTGCTCATAAGACATCTCACGTCAGTTGAACCTCAGTCCCATCATTGTCAGATCATCAAACTGGTCACCCTCACCGACGAATCCGTTAACGTCCTCGTGAATACGCTTGAGGAGATCCTCGGGAGATGTATCACCGATGCCGTTCATTGCTTCGATAAGATGGTCTGTGCCATACATCTCATTATTTGTATTGGTGGCCTCCGGCACACCGTCAGTATACACGAACAGGGTTCCGCCGTGGCTGAGCGTGAATTCATAATCCTTGTATTTCTTGCCCGGAATGCCTCCGATGACAAAACCATGCTTATCCTTGAACAGTTCATACGTACCGTCAGCCTGTCTGATAACCGGATATTCATGTCCGGCATTGCTGGCGATGACCTTGCCTGTTGATATCTCCAGGATACCGAGCCACACGGTAACGAACATCTTCAACGGATTGTTCTCGCAGATGGAGGCATTGGTACGCTCCAGAACCTCATGAGGAGTATGACCATTCATAGTATGCATTAGCATGTTGTGGATGAGCATCTTGGTCATCATCATGAAGAGAGATGCAGGGATACCCTTGCCTGATACGTCACCGATTACAAGAGCCAGGTGGTCGTCATCCACCAGGAAGAAATCATAGAAATCTCCGCCAACTTCTTTCGCGGGGGTCATGGATGCGTATATATCAAATTCGTGGCGGTCAGGAAACGGCGGGAAAACGCTTGGCAGAAGGCCTGCCTGGATATTACGGGCCATATCGAGTTCTGTAGCGACTCTCTCCCTCTCTCCGGTCATATGGACGATATCCTGAGTGTACTGGTCGATCTCGAGGGCAAGGTTGGATATGTCATCGGACAGCTGACCGAACTCATTTTTGGACTTTATCTCGCTCATCTTGGAAACGACCCTGGAACTGTCCTTATCGCCAATATATGCCCGGACACTCTGCTGTATCTTATCCACAGGCTTTATGGCTCTGACATACAGAACGATAAAGAAAATTACAAATATCAGTGCGATCCCGCTAAGCGCCAGTATCGCAGATATCATGAACGGTACGACAACATTGAATACGACATCGGTCCAGTCCAGGGACACCGCCAGATATGCACGTATCTTGCCATTTGCCATCAGCGGCTTATATGCAACATAGTAACTGCCTTCTCCGGGGAATCCGTCCGTCTTCTCATACACGATCTCTGGAGAATTCTTTGACAAAGAATCGCGTACGACCTTATGCTCATCAAGATTAAAATTAAGTATAGTTCCGAGAGTCTTCTCGTAGCCGGGATCATAGTACTCAGATTTTGCATCAGACATCGCAAATACAAATCCTGCATTCTCTCTGGACGCGTCAAAGATCACAATGTGCTTAAAATCCCTGGCAAAGGCTTCTTCAACAACGGCATAGCCCAGAGAATCATAGCATTGTTTTGCCACATAAGACTTGAGCACAGGATCTTCGAGGTTCTCCATCCAATTCTCAGACCAGAAATAATCATCCCACTCCTCGACTGTGTCAAGGTACTCGCTGTACCTATTCGATTCATCCAAATCGATGGTCTCTTTGGATTCCTCAGGGTTCTGCTCCCAGTAATCAAGGAGCCAGGGATGATCCAGGTTAACAACCCTATCTTCGATCTGTTCAAGCTGTGAACTCATATAATCCTGTTGAGAAGTAAGATATGAATCCTTGATGCTTCTGTACAGGAGAAAGAACACAAAACCTATGGCGAGAATAAAGATAGGAACTGTTGCTGTCAGCAGTTCAACAAGAAGTTTGCTCTTACTCCTCTTCTTTCTCATAGCCTGTCTTCCCAACCCGCAATGCCGGCAAGACCGGCTCTGCACATCTCGTCAATCCTCTCGGCATTCGTCATTCTCTCGAAATCCCCGGTCAGAGACCACTTCTCAAGAGCTCCGGAAGCCTTTACGGCAATACTCTTAACAGCATCAGCTGTCTCCGGAGACAGGCCCTCTGTATAAACATCCAGCCTTTTGCCGCTTCCCTCTATTATACCCAAAAATCTCAAAAACCACTCGGATTTATAAAAACCGAAAGCGTCATACAGGCCAATGAAGTCAGCCATCAGCTCATCATGCAGGATATTGCATGTTATTCCGTAATTGCGTTTGGTGTAGTAATGGGTGCATTCGTGGCTTCTCCTGATCAGCATCGACTTCTCCGCCCATGTCTCCTCATCCAGTCCTACCTCTCCGGCTGTAACGTTGCTGTAGGGTTTTGATGACAGGATGATGAACCTGACGGATTTGCCGTAGATGAAAGAAGCTCCTGTCTTGGAAATGTTCTCTGACCGCACGCCCTTGTGGACGAGATTCGTCACCAGATCCTCAAAATCACCGGGATCACCTGCGCTGATAACAGGGATCTCCCCTGCGAAAGAATCAAACACTTCAATGCTGACCTTCTCAGGAGCCCTGAATTCCACAGGAATAGCCTTGCAGATACGTGCGTTGATCACCCCGGCTGCGCCGTTCTCATGTGTCTTCGACTGTTCAACGGCAGAATACCAGAAATCCATGGGCATCGCATCGTCGTCAGTGATCTTGCTGACGCCCTCAAACCTGTTGCGGATGTAATCCTCGAATTCGCTCATATGCTTATCAGTTCTGTCCGCTGTAGTATTCCATGTGCATCGTGGAAGACTCGATAAGGATCGTATTCTGGTTCAGTGCCACGAGCAGTTCATCAGCCGCCTTGTGCACAGTCTCCTCGTCCGCCCCGTCGAAATAGCACACGATAGTGTATTCATGCGTAGGCGTTCCTGTCTCATCAGTCCAGGAACCGATAGCTTCCTGCAATGTATACCCCTCGAAATATTTGAGGCACACCTGGTCAACGATAGTCTTCGCCTCCTCCTGGGTGTACTTGGGCGCATATGTGTCCTTGTCATTTGTACCGACGTACAGAACATACTGTGTACCGCTGTTCTCATCCTGTCCCTGTTCCTGTCCCTGTGCAGCCGGAGCGGGCTGATCCTGCTGAGGCTGAGGCTCCTTGGGCCTTCCGAGCAGTATCAGAACGATACATGCCACTGACAGACAGATGCTTATTATCGACAATATAACAGGTAATTTCTTCTCCATGGTCACTACCGCCTTTCGCGAGATGATAATTATTTTATTATATCGCATAATAATGACAGTGTGTCATCACTTCCACGGTCTGACATTGCCGGTCCATCCGTTTTCCTTCCAGTACTTGTAATCAGTGTACTCAGGGTCTTCCTTGCCGAGGTTTGTCTGAAGCATGCGGACAGCGTAGAATTTGCACTTTGTCATGAACGGGGTGCGCGCGGGTCTTGAATAGTCGACGGATCTCATCTTACGGGATACTTTGAGGATCCTGTTGCTCATTTCCGTTCTTTTCTTCTCAGGGATCTTGTCCCAGTTGATGTCGCTCATCAGCTTCAGGCTTACGACCTTTATGCTGGCAACGCCCCACCAGGAGAGGCTGTCCTTGATGTCCTTGGCAGCGGACTTTCCGCCGGCGCCGAGGCACTGTGTGATTATTACCGCACGCTTTCCGAACATCTCCTTTGCCGGGCGGTGCGGCATCCAGCGGTATCCCAGATGGTCCAGCATAGCCTTCATGGCGCCAGTCGCGTGGAAAACATAAGCAGGTGAAGTAAACACCAGCAGATCTGCCTCCAGCAGTGCCTTCTCGATCCTCTGCACGTACTGCGCATCCTTGCAAAGGTTCTGATCCTTCATGAAACAGGTGGTGCACCCTACGCAGAAATTCGGGCAGTCCCTCGGCAGATAGAACTCCGTTATCTCAGCGTCCCCGCGCCAGGGCTCGAGAAAGATCTCCTTGAGCCTGTATGTTATTCCCTTCTTCTCCGTACCGTTGATAACTGTGATCTTCATATGTCTTTTCTCCCGTATAATCTGTCAAACTGTCTGATGTGTTTCTCGAGTATAATGAGCGACTCCTGTTCCTTTGACGGCTGCCTGTCACATACCGTCAGCAGCATGTAGATCGGCGCATAGAAATGAAGTGTCATTATCTCCGGATCCTCCGGTATCAGGAAGCCATGGGCACTCATCATGGCAAACATCATCCCCTGATAAGCCAGCGGTCCTTCAACATATTGCTGCGAATAGATCTCAGCAAGGCCGCCGTCATGAAACTGTTCGATGGTAAGCATCTTCCTGAACCGCCTGTTATAGTCGTCATGCAGAAAGAACAGAAAAAGATCCTTGCCCAGCTTAACAAGGCTGTCCTCATTCATATTCTCGTATATACCCACGTCCGTGGCAGCGTTGTTGCCTGATATGTTAAGCGCTGCCGCCTGTTCGAGAAATTTGGCGCTCATCTCATCAAGTATCGCCTCGAAGATCGCCTGCTTGCTCTTGTAGTGCTTGTAAAGAGATGGTGCCTTGATGCCTACCCTGTCTGCTATATCGCCCACATATACATTGGCGTAACCGCGCTCAGAGAAGAGCGTTAACGCTTCGTCGAGGATCCTTTGTTTTGTGTTCATTTGAGGTGCGTTCCTTTCTGTGGAGGGTGCGTTGTTGCACCTGTGGCTAATTTGGATTAGCCACATTATAGGCTAATTGCAATTAGCCGTCAAGTATGATATGAGAACGCGGCTCGAACGCACAATTTTGTGCTGATTCGAACAGGTCCTCCGCGCTTCGCTTGTGCGGAACTATCAGCACAAAATGTGCGTTCTCGCTTCGGGAATTGTATGAAAAGGGGACGTGTTACTTTTCATTAAGAAGCGAGGAAGAACAATTGTCCCGCACCTTTGGAGCCTGCGACGTGCGGGACAATTCTGTTCTTCCGAGCCCTATTTCACAAACTTTTCATTAAATCCCCGAAGGGCGAGCGTTGCCCTTGCGAGCGGACTTACCGCAGGAGCGAAGCGACGAGGACTGAAGCGAGCAAGTGGTCGCGAGCCCTATTTCACACAAAAAGGCTCATGATCATCGAGAACATCATCATTGCAATCGTCAGCAATATCGGAAGTCCAAAGATCAGGCACAGGATGCCGACGAGAATGAGTATCTTTTTGCGGGATTTCGGCCACTCGCCGAAGACCTCGCCGGTCTGGCCGTTGATGACGATGTTGTATAGCTTTCCGTCGTAGGTGAAGGACGAGATCCACAGAGGGACCAGAACATATTTGAACGTGATGTTGCGGTAAGTTGTTGACATCTTGACATTCTTGTATGTGTCGGCGGATTCGAGATTCTTGGTCTCGTATTCGAGAAGCTTAAAGATGCCGTTCCTGGCTGTTTTCCAGGCTTCTTCGAGGCCAATCGTATAGCGCTCTGCCACGAAGCCGGCCAGAGCCTGGGGCGTGTAGTTTTTCGCGGCGGACAATGAGAAATGGGCGGCCTTGCTGATGAACTTATCGTCGGTCAGACGTCTGCTGGCGGGCACGGTATAGTCGTCGATGAATTTGTCGAAGTGGCCGGACTTTGTATACCACTTTGTGTACTCGTCGTCGCCGGAGCCGTAGGTGTAGCCGTATTTGCCCTTGTAGTCAGTCGTCGTATCCGCATCGAATGTCCAGTACGGCAGGTAAATGCCGGTGAACCCGTTGAGTCTGGATCCGTCCTTGATATCGCTTGGCGCGAAGAAACGCTTGCCTATCCACTGCTTGAAGTACATTTCGGCATGGCTCTGGGAGACCTTGAACGGGATGACGGCAGTAGGTGCGATCATATCGTCGTCCTCTTCGAGAGCCGTGACGATGGTCGATCCGCAGAATGGGCATCTTCCCGACATCTGGAGCGCGTCGTTTACCGTCTCGGCGCCGCAGTTGCCGCACTGGATGACCCTGGTCTTGATGCCCCAGTCGTGGCTGGCAATGCTCTTGGCCGTGGCAATGTCTATCTCCTCGGCCGCCTCGTCCGACTGAAGTTCAGGAATATCAAACTTATTTCCGCAGGACTGGCAGACGAGCCTGTCCCATCCGGGATCGAACAGCAGGATACCGCCGCATGACGGACATTTCTTCTCTGCACTCGCTTCAGCACTCACATCTGCACTCATATCTGCACTCCTTTGGCAAAAAATCTGTTATGTCCTGACCGGCCTTACGCAGAGCATCCAGCTCATGAACACGGTCTGTAATATCTGCAATTGAAACTATCCACTCATTCACATACGACTGCACAGCCTGCCCTCTGAGGCCAAGCTGGATGGAGCGGTACGGCAGGTCGCTGCCGGACACGTCTTTCTCAGGGTCCCACTGTACCCTGACATCAGAAGCCTTCACGAGCGACTGCCACTCTTCCCTGCTCATGCCCAGAGACGGGTTGTAAGTCGATACGACAGCCGATGCGACTGCGCTGTCAAAACCTTCACGGGTAATATCGATGGCCAGGACGCGCTCCTGATTCTCCTTTGACGCCCAGCCACAGCGGTACATCATCCACAGGAACGAAGGCTTGATCCAGGTCATCCTGTTCATGCTGAAGCTGCTGCCGAATCTGCCGAGCCTGACGGCCTCGTCCGCAATATATCTGTTGTACGCCTGGTACACTCTGATCGTGGAATCAGTATAGACCGCCCTTATCTCGTGATGGTCAGTCATCTGCGCTTCTTTGGAGTTCCGTTACGGTTCCGCCGAACGCCAGGACATTCTCACGGTAGCACTGCTCACGGTCAACATATGAGTCCCTGTGCCATGCCGCCTTACTCCTGGAAATCGCCTCGGCTTCGTAGTCGCACACAACACTATCGTCGCTGTTATACTTCAGCCCGTCGAAATATGTTCCGTCATAAGTAACCTTATCACCGATGCTCGATGTGTAATTAAGTTTGTAGATGATGACGACCCTGTTCTGTCCTTGTGATGCATTGCTGATAAAGTACGCGCTGTCATACTCGACCGAATCAAGGGAGTAATCGACCCAGGCGTTGTCAACCAGGTCGCGGACACCGCCGTGCGTGTTGAGCTTTGTGACCTGACCTGCAGAGATCATATTCTCAAGCATATCGGATGTGATGTCCGCTGCCTCAACAGCATACTGATTTCTGTTCGATGCGGTTGCCGACGCGATGATGTCTTTCATCGGCGGGACCACGCCCCAGTGAACGCACAGTTTGTAGGAACCGTAGAAGAATCCGACGACTATCAGAAGTCCGATCAGGGCTGATACCTTATTGCTTATGTATTTCTTCACCGACTGAGTCGTCTGGCGCCTCTGCTCCCTCTTCTCGGCGGCGATCCTCGCCTCCTGCTCCTGACGGTGCTTTATCTCCAGCAGTTCCTTCTCATGTTCAAACTCACGCTTGGCACGTTCTTCCTCTGTGAGCAGTTTCTCGTGCTCGACATCAGACTCGTCGTAGTCGAGGGCAAAGACAGCGCCGCAGGACTGACAGATGATGTTGTCGCCTTCCTTCTGAAGTTTACCGTTGCAGTTGGGACATGTGAGATCTACTAATTTCATGTAAGCCAAAATCCTTTCGCGTTGTTATTTAGTTATTGTTTTTGAATTTTTCCTTATCGTCGTACATTGCCTTGTCGGCACGCTTGAAGACTTCCTCGGCAGACTTGTCATCCGCCGTGAATTCAGCCATTCCGGCAGATGCCGAGAACCTCTCCCAGGGCTCGAGGTCGTCCCTGCCGTATGCCTCATCGAAAGCCTTTCGCAGCTCACTGATGCGCTCTTCCCTGTTGATATAGTCCTCGCCTGTCAGGATAGCGACGAACTCGTCACCTCCGATCCTGTAGACAGGAGAGTGCTTGAACACCTCGCAGATAACGTGACAGCATCCTTTGAGGAATGCATCACCTGCGGAGTGACCATATAAATCATTGATATTCTTAAGACCGTTGGCGTCCATCATGACGATGGCGAACTCGAGAGGCCCTTCTTTCAGTTTTGCATCTATCTCGGAGATCCTGCGTGTATATGCGTTTTTGTTGCCGATACCGGTCAACGCATCCTTGAAGGCCTCACGGCTTATCTCACCAAGCTCTTTATCCTTGTGCTTGATGTAGTCCTCTGCTTTCTCCTTATCGATACGTATCGCAGTGATATCGTTGATGTAGTCAATGATCCTCTTCTGCATCGACCGGATCTCGTCGTGGATCTCCGTGATCTCGTCATTGCCCCTCATCTTCAGACCGATGACACCGGTCTCCTCATAATTCTTTCCGGCCTCGGGTAAGAACTTCTTCATCTCGTTGGAGATCCTGTTAAGCGGAGATACTACAGACTTGTTGGCAAAGATAAGAGCACCGATCATAACCAGGGCAGTGAGTCCCAGCGAATAAGTGATCATGGAGTACAGGTTGCTCCTTCTCTCGCTCATAACATCTTCCATGCTTATGTCACAGCCAACATGGAACAGGAGATTTCCGTCATCATCATAGACAGGGACATATCCGGAACACAGCCATCCCCAGTCACCGTTATTGATAACAGGCTGGATCACCTGTGTGGGATCAACTCCCTCGAATTCAGCTTCGCGCTCCTCAAAATACCCGGTCTCATACACTTCGACATCGTCAGAATCGATGACGTACATGTCGTGGTTTGTCCCCTCTTTGCCCCATGCAACGATGTAGAGATATTCAATATCCTGCATATTCTCCACATACGTTCTCATCTTCTCGCGCTCTTCAACATATTTGTCCCAGAGGCCTTTGCTCTGAAGATACTCGATAACGATCTCCTCGTTCTCTTCTTCCTCAGCCTTGTCACGGAGTGCCTGGTACTCATCGGATTCCGCAACTGCGCGCAGCTCCACGAGAAAATCCTTATCGGCGAGAGTTGCATAGTTCATGGCATTGTTAACCGTAAGCCGCTTGAAATAAGTATCGATCTGATCCGCATTGATGGCGTACGCGATGGCACATACTCCTGCCGCGACGAACAGCACCGTCGCGATAAGAAAGATGTACATCTTTGTACCAATACTTGTTCTCTTGGAAGTGTTGACCATATACGTACCAGAACTCTGCCGCTGTTATTGCTTATTCTGCCCTCTCTATCTGCTCTACCTACTCTATCGGCTCGAAATCAGCAGCCCCGTGCTTACACAGCGGACATACGATATCTTCCGGAAGTTCATCTCCCTCATAAACGTATCCGCAGACCTTGCAGACATAACCCTTTTTGCCTTCCGTCTGAGGCTTCGGCTTCACGTTCTTCTGATAGTATGTGTACGTCATTGTCTCCTTGTCAGAAAGCACTCTCGCCTCCGTAACGGAGCAGATGAACATGCCGTGTGTATCAAGATCAACATAGTCCTCAACCTTCAGTGACATGAAGGAATTGATGTACTTGGGAAGGAACACGAGGCCGTTGTCAGACCTCAGTATATTCTCACATTCAGCGAACTTGTCCACATTACGTCCGCTCTGGAATCCGAAATTCTCGAACACCTTGAAAGGCGCCTCAACTGACAGGCAGTTAACGTTCATGATACCCGTCTGCTGTATAACATGATGGGAGTAATTCTGCTTGTTGATGGTAACAGCGATACGGTTGGGCGTATTTGTAACCTGGGTAACCGTGTTGACGATAAGTCCGTTGTCTTTCCTGCCGTCATTGGACGTGACAACATACAGACCGTAACCGATATTGAACAGGGCTGTAAGATCGTTCTTGTTGGCCGTATCTTCCTTCTGTGCGAGATAATCCTGACACAGTTCTTTTGCAAGTGCATCCACCTGCGCCTTGGAATCATCGTTCAGAGCGGACATGATCTTCACGTTCGTCTCAGTGTATGTAATATTCTTCGACTTCTCCAGCATTGCCTTCATCGTCTTGATGGCCTGGGGAGCCCATGAACCGTTCTCGATCATGGCAACAGTCTTGTTCTGGAATCCGCGCTCCGTAAGATGGTTAATGAACTCTTTCATGAACGGGAAGATATCGGCGTTGTATGTCGTTGTGGCAAGAACGATCCTTCCATATCTGAAAGCATCCTCCACACACTCGGCCATATCCTCTCTTGCCAGATCGTTGACAACCACCTTGGGGCAGCCGTTATTCTTAAGTTTATCGGCCAGCAACTCCACTGCAGCCTTTGTGTGACCGTATACTGACGTGTAGAAGATCGCGATTCCTTCTGTCTCCACACCATATGAAGACCATGTGTCGTACAGCTTGAGATAAGGGCTTAGATCACCGGTAAGCACAGGTCCGTGGAGCGGACATATTGTCTTTATCTCCAGATTTGCTGCCTTCTTCAGGACAGCCTGAACCTGGGCACCGTACTTTCCGACGATACCGATGTAGTAGCGGCGGGCCTCACACGCCCAGTCCTCCTCAACATCAAGCGCACCGAACTTACCGAATCCGTCAGCGGAGAACAGCACCTTATCTGTGCTGTCGTAGGTCATGATGACCTCGGGCCAGTGAACCATCGGTGCAGCAACAAATGTCAGTGTATGTGTGCCGAGTTCCAGTGTATCCCCTTCACCCACGACGATCCTTCTGTCTTCGAATTCGGTACCGAAGAAATTCTTCATCATGGTGAACGCCTTGGCAGACGATACGATAACCGCCTCTGGGTAGTTCTTCATGAAATTCTCGATATTCGCGGAGTGGTCAGGCTCCATATGCTGAACAACCAGATAATCGGGCTTGCTGTCACCAAGAATATGCTGAAGATTATCCAGCCACTCATGTGTGAAGTTCTTATCCACGGTATCCATTACCGCAATCTTTCCGCCCCTGATAACGTAGGAGTTGTACGCCATGCCGTTCGGCACAACATACTGTCCCTCGAACAGATCGATCTTATGGTCATTTACACCTGCGTATGTGATGTCGTTGCTGATAAACATGGCGTGTCCTCCCTGTTGTTATGTTTTTTCCAGCTTACCTGTCAAGCTTGTAATTCTTCTCGACCATGTCGAAAGAAGCGTAGTCATTGGTACCGAACTCTACTGCGATATAGTGCAGATATCCGTCATCTCCCCTGAAGTACCATGCGACGAAAACCGTTCCGTCAGGATAGAGACCGTAGGCCTGTGAAGCATCATAACCGCCAAGCTTTACTCTCGCTCCTGTGATGCCGGAGCAGTTGTTGTTCTCCATGTTGGCCATAGTAGCCTGTGCCATTGTATCAGGCTCAGTATCGAGATCGTATGCGATCAGCGTAACGATAGCAGCAGTGTCAGTATTTATAGCCTGAGCATGTGCAATAACCTGCTCGGGGAATCCGCCTGCCTCTGTCCAGGGTGACCAGTGTCCCTGTGTCAGATCGACAGTACCTGTCATGGAATCGCCGAGAACAGAGATCGATCCGGGCATTGAATAATCAGAAGATGCTTCCGTCCAATCGTCATCGTCATCGTCGTCATCATCGTCGTCATCATCGTCGTCTGATGTTGTTGACTTTGTCGTCCAGTAATCATCGTCGTCATCGTCATCATCATCGTCGTCATCGTCGTCGTAGTAATTGCGGTTAGAGGGATTTGTTTTCTGCGCCTCTTCAATCATTTCTGCGAAATTATCAAACCCGGCTTCCTTTATTGCCTTCGTCCACATAGCGCTATAGAACACGAACGAGAGAAGCAGTGTGATCATGGTGATCGCAGAGATAATAATACCTGCAATAGCCATTCCCTTGCCCTTCTGTCCCTTCTTTCCTGCCTGAACAAGTCCGATGATCGACAGGATCAGGCTGATAAGGCTCGTAAGCCCGCAGCAGAACAAGGAAACAATGGATACAACAAGACCTGCAATACAGCATCCGTTGTTCTTGGGAGCCTGTGCGGTATATACCGGTGCCGCCTGATACCGGGGCTGTGCCTGATACTGAGGCTGTGCCTGATACTGAGGCTGTGCCTGGTACTGGGGCTGTGCCTGGTACTGGGGCTGTGCCTGGTACTGGGGCTGCTGTACGGGCTGGGGTGCCGGCTGAGGCTGCTGAACAGGCTGAGGTGCAGGCTGCTGAACAGGCTGAGGCTGTACCGGCTGAGCTACTATAGGCTCCGGAACGGGTGCCACGGGCTCCGGTTCAGGCTTGGGCATCTCTGCACCGCAAAACTGGCAGAACTTGGCGTTGGGATCATTCTCAGCGCCGCAAAAATTACACTTTGTCATTATCAAACCCTCCATAATCGCGTTTTTTTACTCGCGTATTTATTAATTATAACGCAGTATGGCGATCGTGAAAAGGGCTCGCAGGTGCGAAGCGAGAACGCACATTTCACTTTTTCAACTGCAGATATCCATCATATACGTTCTGGCTTCGTTCACCTTGGTATATCCCGTTGTATGATCAGTTGTGATGCCGGGGCAGTCGATCCCGATGCACTCGATGTGCACGATCTCGCGCTTGGCCACATTGATGACAAAGACCAGCGTGGTCGTGGTTATCCTGTCAACGTCACCCATGTAGAATCCGTAATCCACCCTGGACTTGAAGCCACCGTACAGCATCAGGTAATCGCACTCTGACCTCTCGTTCGCGAAAGGAACGTCATTAAACGACATGCATGTATACTCCGTAATTCCCTCCGTCTTGTCGTTCGGGCTCTTGTGGATTACTTTCGGCTTTAGTTCGTCTTCAATAAAACTTCCCAGATCGGCCCAGATCACCTTGCCGCTCACGCCGGAGAAGGCGCTCATCCGCCCTATCTTGGGCTTTCCGTTACCGTCAAATTCGAGCGGCTCGCCAACGATGCCCGCCTCAACGAGCTTGCCGTACGCATCGTTCCACAGGAGTTCTGCCCACTCGTCATCCGTAAGGCCGTCTGCCTCTTCGCCGCCTAATTTCGGGCAGTTCTTAAATGAATCATCCGTGACATTTACCGACGTCCCCTTATATGTCACAGTCTCCAGATTCTTGCAGTTCTCGAAAGAACCGTCCCAGACTGTCACGCCATCCGGTATCTCGATCGACACCAGCGAATCGCATTGCCTGAAAGAATTGCATATGGCCTTGAGCGACCCCGGAAGCGATACGTTCGCCAGCGCCTTGTACCCGTAGAAAGCCTGGTCCACATAGAGCACGCCCTCCGATATCGTAACGTCAGTAAGCGTCTCATTGTAGTTTTCCGTTACCACAGCGACCACCGGTTTTCCCTTGAATTCAGAAGGCACGGTGATGCTGGTCTCCGAGGTATCACCAATCTTACACACATAGGCGTCATTCGGCGACGGATAGCCCTCAAGTGTCTTAGGTCCGCTGATCATGGAAACCTTGTAAAACTTCATACCGAGAGGCTCGTACTGGGCCGCCTCCGAATCACATGCGGTCAGCACGGGCATGGTGAGCAGCATCGCTGCTGTCAGTATTATCGACATGATCTTCTTGAACATATGGGCCTCCTGATTACTTAGGGATTAATGCATGCTCCGGACTGGCTGAATACGTAGTCTTTGCCGCCTATCGTGACAGTCCACCTCCGATAATCTCATTATATCACTCGGTGAAATGGGGACGGTTCCTTTTTCACCGTTTTGGTGAAAAAGGAACCGTCCCCATTTCACCTTTCACATTTGCTATAATATCAGCATGACACGAATACTCATCATCGAAGACGACCGCGATATCAACGATATCCTCAACAGCCTGCTGACTAACGCAGGATATACCACGATGCGCGCTTTTAACGGGGCTGAGGCGCGGCCTCTCATGCAGCAGGATCCCGACCTCATTCTCATGGATCTCATGCTGCCCGACACCACCGGAGAGGAGCTGCTCACGGAACTTCAGGACAGGAACAGAAACAGAAACAAAAAAACAATTCCTGTCATCGCGGTAAGCGCCAGGAGCACGGTTGAAGACAAGGTGGATCTTCTGAAGCTGGGATGTGTTGATTATGTGACCAAGCCTTTCGATAATAATGAGCTGCTGGCCAGGATCGAGGTGGCGCTGAAGTTCAAGAACGGGTCTGCAGGCAAAGAACAGCAGACGGTCACGCTGGGAAATCTCACCATGGACGATGCGGCGCACACGATATCTGTTGACAATACACCGGCACGCCTCACCCCTACCGAGTACGCGATAATAAAAGTTCTACTCGTCAACAGGGACAGAGTCATCTCCAAGACGGAGCTCATCGAGGAGGCCAATAAGATCACGCCTGATCTGGTTGAGGAATCACTGAAGGTCCACATGAGCAACCTCAGGAGGAAACTCAAGAGCGCGGGCTCCAATGTGGAGATCGAGGCTGTGTGGGGCATCGGTTTCAGGCTGACCGTAACAGGTTAACCATTTCTTAACTATTCACAGAAAACCAAATACGTTATCCTCAAGCCATGGAGGTACACTCACATGGATTCCGATAACTTTATACTTACACTCAACGATATCTCAAAGAGCTACGGCAAGCACGAAGCGCTCAAGGACGTGACGGTCAAAGTCCCCAAGGGATCGATCTTCGGTCTCATCGGCAAGAACGGCGCCGGCAAGACAACGATCATGCGCATCATCGCCGGTCTTCAGGAAGCGAACAAAGGCACGGTCAGCATTGCATGTCCCTACATCGGCGCGCTCATCGACACTCCCGCCTACTATTCCACAATGAATGCCTACGAGAATCTGAAGATCCAGTTCATCAACCTGGGACTCACATCCTACGGGGACATTCCGGACATCATCAATATGGTGGGACTTGATATTGCAGGGCGCAAACCGGTGATGTCTTATTCTTTCGGCATGCGTCAGAGGCTGGGGCTGGGGATCGCCCTCTGCGGCAACCCTGATCTGGTCATCCTGGACGAACCTATCAACGGTCTCGATCCGCAGGGCATCGTCGCCATCAGGGAGCTTATCCTCAAGATCAACAGAGAGCGCGGAACGACGTTCATTATCTCCAGTCACCTGCTGGACGAGCTGGCTAAGATCGCCACTCACTACGCGTTCATCGACAATGGACAGATTATCAGGCAGATAAGTGCGGAGGAGATGCACAGCAAGGCCGGCCGCATGATCCGTGCAAGAGTCACGAACGCAGAGGCGTTCTGCAGGATCCTGGACGACAACGGTCTCAAGTACGAGTTGTCAGGCGACAGCGAATTCACCATCGATGGCGAGATAACGCTGGCAAAACTTGATTCACTCACGCAGGGAGCCGGCTGCGAACTGCTTGAATTCAACTACGTGGACACGAGCCTTGAAGGCTACTTTATCGATCTTCTGGAGGGATGATATGTCACGCATACTAAGGTCGATGTTTTACAGACTTACGCACGATAAGATCGTATGGGCGATCCTGATCGTTCTGGTGATCGCGGAGATGGTTATATATGTGGGCGGATTCTCGGGATTGGACGGTCCCGTCGGACTGACGACCGACACTCTCAGGAATCACACATATCATGATGTCACATCGTGCGATGAGGATCACGAACACTCTCATGATCACAATCACGAGCAGGTTATGGTCAATTATGAGGAGGAAGATCCTCTGGCCGTCAACAAGATAACACAGAGCGTTGTAAGCGGCATCATCGACAACGTCCCCGGTTACGAGCTCAAGTATGAAGCATCTGTGTCCAACGTTGCTTCCGTCAGTATTTTTCTTGCGTACATACTGATACTGATATTCATTGCGGACGCCATATTCGTAACCTACTTCTTCGGAGATATGTTCAATAATGACGCGATCCGCAACATGGTGTCCATCAAAACATGTAAGGAGCACATATACCTGTCAGCTCTGATGATCAATACGCTGGTATGCATCGTCATGTATTTATCAGTCTTCTCCGTTATCGCGGTATACACAGCCGCTGCAGGCCTTTATCCTCTGATATATGTGCCGTGCTTCGTTGCTGCAATACTCATAGGGCTGCTGATAACTGTAACGCTGAACGCTCTCATGATCTTCATATTGTTCATGGTGAAGAACGCGGTGCTGACTGCGATTCTTATCGCGATGTTCTGTACACTGACGTGGACGTGCTACTCGCTGAGGGTTTACCCTGGCATGCCTTTCGAGACGGAGTACGTGCTGAACGAGAACGAGGCCATAAGGTTCTACCAGAGCGGCTACAGGATACTCGGCGACAAGGAGTGGTACATCCCCGTAGACGGGTTCGAGATAGGCCGTGCGTACGTTCCTTCAGAGGACATAACCTTTGATTTCCTGTCGGAAGAGCCAAACAGGTACTATCCGGGTGAGGCGGTTAGCATCGCAGGGCGCACGGCATACCGCGCCAACATTATGATGTATCCGTGTGAGATCATGATGTGGTTCATCTACCCCATGTACCGCGACGGCCTCATGACCAGATATGCAATATTATCCGGAAGCTATCTTGTGATACTCGTCGCGGCGGGTGCACTGGCAGTACGCAAGCGCAATTACAATTGAATTACTACACGAGACTGAAGGTGATCAAAATGTTAAGAATAATCAGATCGATGATGTACAGAGCAACACACAGCATTCTCTTCTACGTTGCAATCGGATTTTGCCTGTGCGGTTCCATCCTGCTCTTCGGGCTGAGCGGAAACTGGATGAAGAACAACGTGCCGTCGGAATACGATAAGGATGTCATCGTGCATTTCGAAGATGAGGATGCTCTCAACGTCAACAAACATCTCCTCATGGGAGACAATGATTACCGCAACGTTCCAGGTCACGATATCCTTTACAGGGACTCGCTCGTCAATGTCTCAACAGTGGACAATGCCATCGTCGAGACCGGAATCATCATACTGATCTTCTCCGTCGTTTACGGAATACTCTTCTTCGGTGACCTCTTCAACAAAAATGCCATACGCAACATGATGTCGGCTGGCGCCGGAAAGCTTTGCATCTACTTTGCTTCTGTCATTGTAAACACACTGTTCCTGCTCATCTTCTCCGCTGTCAGCGCAGCTGCCCTGGCCATCTACTGTCTGATCTTCGGGATCTATCCGATAATCTATGTTCCCTCGGTCGCAGTTGCCCTTCTGGCCGAACTCCTGATCGGGATCCTCGCGGGCATGGCCGTAATACTTGTTATCTTTCTCACTCAGAAACCGATACGTGCTCTGCTTGTGCTGGCGGCATGCGTTGTGGTCCTGGCAATAATCAACAATTCAATGGACATTACCGGAGCGTTTGATTCCAAGTATGATCTGGACGGAAAGGCATTCTCTGATTTTATTATCCACTGCAAAGACCACGGCAGCGACTTCGAATGGTATATCCCCGTCAACAATTTCAACATCTACAGCATCAATTACGCAGACGGAACCTTGTATAACGATTACGTAATGGATGAGCTCAATCCGGAATATGCGGGCGATACAAGTGTCGCGCTGAAACAGACGCTCTGGCGTCTCGGAGTCCCGAACCTCCCGTTCGAGTTAATGGTGTTTAATTCATATCCGCTTTACAGAGACGGCGTACTCCTGCGCTACATAATCGTCACCTCAGGGTATATAATACTGTTGGCGGGATTAAGCGCCGTAATCATCCGTAAGAGGAACATCAACTGAATGTGGATACCGATACTGCTGTCTGTTATCTTTGTTGCGATCATAACCGTCCTGGTCATCAAGATCGTGCTGCTGTCGCGGGCTTTCACCGAGATAGATGACCAGGTCAGGGACCATATGGACGGCAGCGACTCATCGTCGTTCAAACTCTCCACATCCAACCCGAAAGCCCGTTCCCTGGCCAACAATCTCGACGCGGAACTCCAGCAGCTCCACAAAGAGCGTATCGTTCTCCAGGACGGCGACCGCCGCATGAAAGCAAACGTCACCGCCATCTCCCACGACCTCAGAACGCCCCTCACAGCCATCAACTCCTACGTTGACCTCCTCTCCACCGAACCCGACGAGGCCAAACGCGCCGAATACCTCGAGCGCATCAAAGACCGCACCTCGGAGCTAAAATACATGACCTCGGAGCTGTTCAAGTATTCCGTATCATCCGACAACTCCTACGAATCCCGTCTCAACCCGGAGGACCTGGATCTCCAGCGCATCATCGAGGACAGCCTCCTGTCCTTCTTCGGCGAATTATCCTCCCGCGGCATCACGCCATCCACTTCTTTCCCGTCATCACCCGTGATCGTAAACTGCGACCGCAAGACTCTCATGCGCATCTTCGACAACATTTTCTCCAACGTCGCGAAATACGCCACCTCTTCCCTGTCCGTCACCCTCTCGTCCTCGCGCGTAGTCACCATAACTAACGATGCACCCTCGCTGACCCCCGTTCAGGTCTCCAAGATGTTCGACAAATACTACACCGTCAACGACGGCAAGGAATCCACCGGCCTCGGTCTCTCCATCGCCCGCGACCTCGTCGAAAGCATCGGCGGCAGCATATCAGCCTCCGTCAGTGACGGGTTCCTGAGTGTTGAGATCAAAATGTGAAATGGGGACGGTTCTGAAGTGTCACATTATTGCAAAGATCCACTCTATGTTTTGCTCTATGTAGGTAGTGGAACATAGAGCAAATCATAGAATAACTCTCATAACTCTACCTTTTGCTCTATCTTAACTACCCAAGGTAGAGTAAAACATAGAGTGCTAACGTGGTCAGACCTGTCCCCCTGTCACATGTGAAATCAGGCAAAATGCAGTTCAGTTGTCACATTTTGCCCCAAAATGTGACAACTGAGAACCGTCCCCATTTCACATTTTTCACCTGCTGGAGTTACCATAGCACCAACTCACGGATT
>FMTG01000032.1 GCA_900099715.1 Ruminococcaceae bacterium YRB3002
TGTCAAAAGTCGATTTTTAGAAGTTTGACATACAAAATCACATGAAAATGTATGTCAAAGTTGCATTTTCGAGAGTTTGACATACAAAATCTCAATATCTGTATGTCAAATTTCATTTTTTAAGGTTTTGACATACAAAGTAGACCATTTTTGTATGTCAAATATCGATTTTTAGAACTTTGACATACAACAGCAGATTCGGCAGGGAAATGCGAAGCGAGGAAGGACAATTCTGGTCGATCAGCATGGACCCAAATCCAAATAAATGCAGAATAGGTCCATTAAGTTCGACTCATTTTGCAATAATTATAATTTGGGTCCACAAAACATCTCGATAAAGCCCGCCTAAATGTATTGCGCAATCGCAACATTTCCGTTAATATCACAATTTTGTTTATAATTACAAATATTTGCTACCTTCATGCTTATACACCTCATGAACTATGGACCTTTATTTGAATAATCTTGATATGGGTCGATCAGCATGGACCCAAATCCAAATAAATGTAGAATAGGTCCATTAAGTTCGACTCATTTTGCAATAATTATAATCTGGGTCCATAAAACATCTCGATAAAGCCCGCCTAAATGTATTGCGCAATCGCAACATTTCCGCCAATATCACAATTTTGTTTATAATTATAAATATTTGCCACCTTCATGCTTATACACCTCATGAACTATGGACCTATATTTGAATAATCTTGATATGAGTCCATCAGCATGGACCCAAATCTCGATAATTGTGAAATGGGTATACTGCACCGCAGCAGCCAGCAAGCTTACCCATACAAACAACCGCCGCAAAAATGTGACAACTGAGAACCGTCCCGATTTCACATTTTGCGAACGGACGCCATGTCAACCCCCGTAGCTCATCGGCTTATAGACGTAGTTCTCCAGACCGAACGGCACTTTCTCCGTGACTTCACCGGGCTTCAGGTCGCCGAACCTGTTCTCGAACACGTACATTTTCGCATCGATCTGGTCGATATAGTGGAGCATCTGCGCCTCGGCAGTGGAAGGACCCTTGACAGCGCCCCACTCGGGGTTCAGGTGGTGGGAGAGGATCATGTGCTTCAGGAGCATGACTTTCTCCGGATCGTACTTGCCCGGGTACTTCAGCGCCATGTCGTGGATCATCTCTGCGCCCATGTAGAGGTGCCCCATAAGCTGGCCTTCGGGAGTGTATGTTATATCGCCGGCATCGGAGGTGTTCATCTCCCTTATCTTGGCTATATCATGGATAGCAACTGCACTTATGAGAAGCGGCATATCCAGTGTCTTATAGACTTCGCAGACGCGGGTCGCCATACCGAACATCCTGTAGGTATGGTACACAAGGCCGCCGATGATATCGTGATGCATTCCCTTTGCCGCGCCGGAGAACAGGAATGCCGCCTTGTTCTCCTCAAGAAGCTTTACGGCAAGATCCGTGATGCATGTATACTGTTCGCCTTTGTGGCTCTCGGTGATAGTGTTCAGATATGTGATCATCTTGTCGAAGGATGCATTCACGTCAACGGGAGCTGCCACCAGGAAGTCGGCGGGCGTTCCGGATGTCTTTGTGATCTTGACGTCGTCCGCCCTGAGGCTCTTGGCATTATTGAAATTCTGTACGGTAATATCGACATCAACAACAATGCCTTCCCTGATGCCGGCCGCCTCAAATGATGCGATGCCTGTATTGAACATCTTGATATCGTATTTGTCGAATCCGTCGGAGATCTTCATCGCCACGTAGGAGCCGCTTGTCTTCTGGGGACGCTCCTCCATGCTCACAAGGAGCACAGGTCTGTCCTTGACCGACTCGCCAAAATCCATGTCAGATATCTTCTTGTATTTATCCTTGAATGCCATATCAAAAACCTCGTTCAAAAAACTGCCTGATCATTTACGGTTGTAGTAGATGTAGAAGTAAGCGTTGCCGTCCGCCTCCTTGTCGGCCATGTAGACAAGCGAGTAATCTTCATCATCCAGCGCCAGGAGCCACGTAGGTGAATCCTCTGCCGGCACCGGTTTAAGAACGGCCGTTGCAAGCGCCTTGTTCTCGTACTCGGTATATTGCTCTGCAGTCATGAGCGCACCCATGTTGCCCGTCATATCGGAGAACATCAGAGCATATGATTCCCAGTCGCCGTTGAGGATCTGAAGCTTTACCTCGTAATAGACACGTCTGTATGTTATGCCTTTCTTCTCGGCTGCGATCACCTTGATGTTCTTGTCGTCAGCGAACTGGTAGGTGTTTGTCCTGTTTATCAGGGCCGGTGTCCTGTCGTAAACAAAGCCTCCTATCATGACGCCCACGAGCACTACGGTGATCGCTATCAGGATTATGTCTCTCTTGCTCATCTTCTTACCTCTTGATCTTTCTGATATTAGTATAACGCAACTGCTGTACCATTTTCTGTACTTTCGCCAAGCTGGTGTAATGCTGGTGTAATCTATGGCGTGAGCGAAGTCCCGATCTCATACATCCTCAGTCCGTTCTCCGCAGTTATGCGGCAGATCTCCTCTTCGGACATGCCGAGCAGCGAGGCCAGCCGCGCTGCCACGAAAGGCACATATTCCGGGCCATTGATCATTCCCCGGTTGGGTTCGGGCGTGAGATACGGGGAATCCGTCTCAATGACCAGACGGTCGATGGGAGTGTTCAGCACCACCTCCGGAGTCTTCTTATTATTCTTGAATGTCAGCGGTCCGTCAACACCTATATAGAAGCCCATCTTAACCATCTCCGAAGCCGCTTCACGTGACATGGAACAGCAATGGCACACGCCCGGAGACGCGCGAAGGATACCGTCGGCAGATGCCTGGCGCAGGATAGAGAGCATGTCGCCCGTCGCATCGCGCTCATGGATTATAACGGGAATATCAGCCTCATGCGCTATCTCAAGCTGACGCCTGAACACACTGCGCTGCACATCTCTGGGAGACAGGTCATAGTAGTAATCGAGGCCTATCTCGCCCAATGCCATTATTCCCCTCTCACGCCGCGAAAAGCTGTCCACAAAGTTCATTATCTCCTGCTCAACCTCAGAACACCAGCTGCTCGCCTCGTGGGGATGAACGCCCACGGAGGCATAGAGCTCCACGCCGCATTCACCATTGTGCGCTCTCCGGTATTCTACTGCCAGCCTTGATGTGTCAAGGTTATCGGCGGGGATCAGTATCCTCGTCACACCCGCCTCCGATGCGGCATTGAGAATATCAGAAGGAGCCATCCCTTCCTTGTCAAACTTCGCGTCGTAAAGATGCGCATGTGTGTCAAAGAATCCTGTGGCTCCCCTGTAGTGTTTTGCTTCTCTCATCGTGGATCTTAAGATCAGGAAATATCAGCGCCTGCTTTGATATCGTCAGGGAACTCGACGACTCTGAACTTGTCACCGTCCCTTACAGACATGATCATGCCGTTTGACTCGTAACCCATCATCTTGCGTGGCTCCAGATTAACGATCATCGCAAGCGTCTTGCCGATGAGATCCTCGGGATCGTAGTACTTTGCGATACCTGACAGAACCTGTCTCTCGCCGAACCCGTCATCAACGATGAACTTCAGGAGCTTGTCCGACTTGGGAACGCGCTCGCAGCTGATTACCTTGACAGCACGAAGATCCAGTGCAGCAAAGTTATCGAATTTCGTAATGTCCTTCAGAGGCTCGGAGGGCAATTCCCTCTTGGGTGCGCTCATAGCGTCCAGTTCCTCGAGTTCCTTTGCAACATCGATCCTCGGGAAGAGAACCGGTCCCTTCTTTACCGTTACGTCAGCGGGAAGTGAATACTTAACTGACGCATCCTCCCACTTTGTATTTGCATCTGCCGCACCGATCTGCTCATAGATCAGAGGCGCTGTATTAGGCATTGCAGGTGAAAGCAGGATCGTGCATCTTCTTACCGCATCGAGGAGGTTGTAAAGGACGGCTGCAAGTCTCGGCTTGTTGGCTTCGTCTTTCGCGAGGACCCAGGGCTCGTTCTCATCGATGTACTTGTTTGCTCTTGCGATAACCTTGAAGATCCTCTCGAGCGCATCAGCGATATGGAAGCTCTCGTAATTCTCTGCAACAAAAGCGGGAAGTTCATCGAGCTGAGCGAGCAGATCGTTATCCGCATCAGTAAACTCCTTCTCAGCAGGAAGTGTTCCGTCAAAATACTTGACAGCCATCGCAACAGTTCTTGATACGAGGTTGCCGAGATCGTTTGCAAGGTCGGAGTTGATCCTGTTGAACATCATCTCGTTGTTGTACGGACAGTCAGAACCGAAAGGCATCTCTCTTAAGAGGTGATATCTCAGCGCATCAACGCCGTATCTGTCAGCGAGGATGAAAGGATCGATAACGTTGCCTGATGACTTGCTCATCTTGCCGCCGCCAAATGTGATCCAGCCGTGTCCGTAGATCTTCTTCGGGAGCGGTATATCAAGCGCCATAAGAAGTGCAGGCCAGATCAAAGAGTGGAATCTTACGATCTCCTTTGCCATGACATGGATGTCAGCCGGCCAGTACTTGTCAAAATCATCGTAAGCGCTGTTCATGTAGCCCAGTGCCGTGATATAGTTCGACAGCGCGTCGACCCACACGTAAACAACGTGCTTCTCATCGAAAGATACGGGAATACCCCATGTGAAACTTGTTCTTGATACACACAGATCCTGAAGTCCGGGATCTATGAAATTGTTGATCATCTCGTTAACGCGTGTCTTGGGCTCGAGGAAATTGCGATCCTCATCGAGAAGGAGTTCCTTGAGCTTGGGACCGAACTCGGAAAGCTTGAAGAAATATGCCTCCTCGGATGCATCTGTAACGTCTCTTCCGCAGTCAGGGCACTTGCCGTCGACCAGCTGGCTCTCTGTCCAGAATGATTCGCAGGGGGTGCAATACTTGCCCTTATATTCGCTCTTGTAGATGTAGCCTCTGTCATAGAGCTCCTTGAAGATCTTCTGAACTGACTCAACGTGGTAATCATCAGTTGTTCTGATATACCTGTCATATGTGATGCCGAGTCTTCCCCAGAGCTTCTTGAAATTAGCAACGATATCATCAACGTACTCCTTGGGAGTTACGCCCACTTCCTGAGCCTTCTTCTCTATCTTCTGGCCATGCTCGTCAGTACCTGTAAGAAACATTACATCATAGCCCTGCATTCGCTTCATCCTCGCTACGAGATCGCAGGCGAGCGTGGTGTAACAATGACCGATGTGCGGGTTGCCCGACGGATAGTAGATCGGGGTCGTGATGTAAAACTTTTTACTGTCAGACATGATTAGCCTCCAAATGTAAAGAATAACTAAGTAATTATAGTGTGTTTGGGTTTATTTTTCAATTTAATATAAGAAGAAAGGATCAGATGCTCACCCGCGGCGGATCGAACTTCTCTACGCCGGTTATCTCCGCTACGAGCCCCGTCTCCTTCATCTGCTCCATAAAAGCATCGACATAGATGCTGTCCTTGCAGAACTGCATGAATGTCAGTGAATATGTATCGTTGATGAGCATTATCTCGATCATGAGTTCTTCCCCGCACAGATCCACCAGCGCCTCAAACTGTTCAAAATAAGCTCCGATCTCCCCGAACTTCGACTGTCCCGTATGGGACACCGCGAAAGTCTCGTCGCCCATGTTGAATGCGAGTATCCCTTTGGCAGCCAGCCGCTTCAGTGCCCTTCCGGGGACTAATCTGAAGATGTTAAATATCTTGCGCTGAAAGTTCAGCTCGGCAAGCACCGAACCGGGATCGGACTGAAGAAAGATCCTTCCCCTGAAGGCAGTGCACTGTTTGTCAATGGGCAGAGATCTGACCTTGTCATCGTAAATAAGATGAAGATTGTAGATCATGCATCTGTAACTCTCAAAAGCCTTGAGGGCAGGTCTGAAATTGATCGGCATGCCTACGCATACCTTACGTCTGCTGCCGGGATGGACCCTTCTGACTGCCTCCGCCATAAGAACGCTTATAAACGGCCCGGGGGAAGCACCGTATCTGTCGAGCATATCATTGAGTGAATTCCTGGGTATGCTGATGTGATATACATGGGGATCCCATTCGGCAGAATGGCCCATCTTCTTAAGTTCCTTCGACAGTTTCATAGCCCCGAGGAACCTTGGTGTCCTGCATAACGGTTCTATGCCGGTGATCCTTTTGCGGGGAAAGGGATCAGCGTACTCAGCTTCGGAGATCACGTCACCTGTGAGTCTGAAGCCCTTGGGATCTGCGGTGTGGTTCTCGCGGTATAAGACATAATAGTACATCATTGTCTTGGTTACGTTCGTAATGCCGACACCATCCACAAGGCCGTGAAATGCATGTATATATATGTTCTTCTCATCCCAGGAGAAAGCTAACAGGTGATAGTTTGCCTCTGCCGATCCGAGGACGGGGCTTCTGTCTCCCTTAACCACAACAAACGGAAGATCGTTGTCTTCAATGACCTTGCGGCCGAATGCCTTAACAACCTTTTTCTTAAGATACGGGTACCGCTCCTCCACAGAAGCAACAGCCCGCCCGAAAGCCTCCCCGTCAACAGGATTCCTGCACTCCAGCCTGCCTGACAGCGTGTTGCGGGACTTATCATCAGTCCCGTAATAGAAAAATACGGTCGAGTATATCTCTTCTCTCATACAGCGTCTGTCAGTTTAAGGTATTTGATCTTGCGCATTGCTATGGCGGCAATGATGACCGCGTAGATAACTGTAATAAGCGCGGACAGCCCCCATGCCTCCAGCTGTATGCTCCTGATAAACCTGAGACCGGTACCTTCGATCAGCAGGAGAACACGGTAACCCAGAAGAGAACCCAGTCCGCATCCGGCCAGAATACCTACGACCGTCGAGACTATCAGTTCCAGCGATATGTACTTCTTGACTTCTCTTACGGTAAAACCGTTGATCCTCATTATGGTAAGTTCGCGCTTCTTCTGGTTGATATACATAACAACGATATTCAGCAGAATGAAGTATGCCATAAGGCCTGCGATAGCGATAAACAGAAGTGCGATGAGATCAAGCACATCCGTAAATGTCTTATATGTCGCCACAAGATCACTTGTCAGCTTTATTTCCTTAAATCCTTCCGTTGCAGATATCTTCGCCTTGAGTGCCTCAACATCCGCATCGCCTGTCAGGACAAGGAATCCTGAATTGACGGGCTCCTTCTCCATATACTTGGTATAGCTGTCTGAGGACATCACCATGAATCTTCCGCCGTAGTTCTCGAAGAATCCTGCGACCCTGACTTTATAGGGCTTCATGGCCGAATTATACAGTGTGATCTCGTCACCTTCCTTGAGGTTATAGACCTCAGCCGTCTTCTGGCGCACCCACACTCCATCCCCCTGTCCGTTGATCTGTGTCTTTGAATCGGGTACGAGACGGCAGAAGAAATCGCTCATAACGTCCAGATCACCGCAAATTAGCTCTGTGCTGTCCATCTCATCGTTGATGTTATATGCCTGCTCCACATCCATATAAGCAACATAACGCGTTCCGGCCTCGTCAAGGATCTTCTTTATGTCTTCCTCTGCAGTCTCCGAGACTTTCCTGTCGAACAGGACCTTCATATCGTAGCATTCGATATCGGAGAACTGGCTGTCGAGTGCCTTGGTGATGCTGTATTTCATCGTCATGCCTGCGACAAGGAGCGTACAGCAGCCGGCGATGCTTGCGATCGTAACTGCCACCCTCTTCTTGTCGTTGATTATATTGAAGATGATCATCCTTCCGTAGAGACTGCCCTTCGTCTTGCTCTTCTTGCCCTTGCGCTTTGTAACGGGCATCTTATCGTGCATCAGTTCGATGGCAGCGGATTTCACGAGGTTCAGGCATGCAGACAGTACCGTAAGCGTGGATATGATGATGCCTCCCAGGAATACAAGAGATGTCATGAGCCAGATAAACGCACGCATATCAGACTGATATACATAGTATTTGCCATAGACCGCCATAAGGATGTTCTGTATCCCGTAATATCCGGCGATAACACCGAGTATCATTCCGAGCGCCGTTGCGGTCACGCCGAAAGCAATATACTTGCCCGATATCTCCCAGTTGAAGAATCCAAGGGCCTTCGTGGTACCCACAAGGCTCCTCTGCTCATCAACGATCCTTCCCACAGTTGCATAGATGACCATCGCGCCAACGATCACGAACACCAGCGCGAAAGTAACTCCCATATCTCCTACGTCATCCACATTACCGCTGATGATGAAGAAACTGGGATTCCCCGCTGTGTTCAGGACTACCCACCGGCAGTCATCCATGGTCGCAAGCTTCTCTTTGGCATCGTCAAGTGTCTTGACACCTTCGTTATACCTGTCAAGTCCGTTCTGATAATCGGTCTCGCCCTGTGCCAGTGCTTCCCTGCCGCGTTCCAGTTCTTCCGAACCCTCTTCATAACGGCGGCGTCCGTCTTCCAGTTCAGCCATTCCGTTCTCGTAGTCCTGAAGTCCTGTATCATATTTGTCCTGACCTTCATTCAGCCGGGCAACACCTGCATTGTATTGAGCAAGTCCTGCTCTGTATTCCTTCCACTTCTTGTCCAGAGTGGCGCGTCCGTCGTTATATTCTGCAAGTCCGCTGTTATACTCTGCGAGTCCCGATCTGTATTCTTCAAGACCGGAAATGTACTTGTCGTGACCTTTATCCCAGTCCCTTGCATATCCGGCGAACTCCTCGTAACGTGAATCTATGCCGTCATATGTGTCGGTAACTATTGCAACGATCGTCTCCAGAACCGTATGTCCTTCGATGATATCAAGGATCTTTCCTGTTGCAGCCTCATACGCATCACGCCACTCATCCTCGGTCAGTGCCAGCTTCGACAGCTGTGCAAAGATATTGTCACTCATCGACCTCTTGAGATCGATCGTAATGCCCTTTGTTATCTTGAACTGTGTAGCTGTGGCATTCTTATCTTCCACATCAGGGGAATAAGATGCTGTCGCCCAGTCGAACCTGTCAACATAATCTCCGATGACAAGGTAGAGCGCATTGTAGAGCGCATCCCTGACGGTTGACTTTGCATCCTCTATCTTGTCATAACTGTCAACCAGTTCATTGTATCCGTTTGTAAGTTCCGCCTCTGCCTCTCTGAGCTGCTTCCTCGCACTTTCCAGCTGGCGTTCCGCGTCTGCCAGACGGGCCTCACCTGCATCAAGCTGCTTCTTGGCATCGTTCAGTTCTCTTCTTGCGTCATTGAGCCTTGCTCTGTTCTCATCAAGTTCGCGGCGGCCATCCTGCAGCTGTGTCTCGGCATCCGCGAGCTGTCTCTCCGAATCCTCTATCTGCCTTGCCGCATCAGCAAGTTCAGACTCGCCGGTCTCTATCTTATTCCTGTTCGTATCAAGTTCGTTCCTGGCATCATCAAGTTTTGTCTGTGCATCATCAAGTTCAGCCTGACCCTCGTCGATCTCGCCCTGATACTTATCGTGGAGCTGGTTATAACGGGCAATCTCCCTTTCCTCCGCGATACTCTTAACACGGGCCATGACCTCGTCAACAGTCTCGCGGTAATCCTTGCCGAATCTGGACATGCCCTCCGTACCGCTCACAAGGAGCTCCGCCTTCATGTAATTTCCTTCCAGCTTCCCCTGGTCGAAAGCCTCCTTCATAACCACAACATCCCTGTTGCCGGGAACCTGGAGCGGCCACGTCGCGTGATCCGGATGCAGGACGATACCGGTGATCACATAATCACCCACCGTCAGGTAATCGGGACTCAAGCCGTCATGATCCTGAAGGTGGACCGTATCACCGATCTTAAGTCCGGTATCATCAGACACTGACTGCTCTATGGCACATTCACTTACATCTGCAGGGAGACGTCCTTCGACAACCTGAGGGACGTTGATCCGCTCGGAAAGAGAAACAATATCAACATCTGTAAGAATACCGTTGACATTGACCTTGCCTGTGGTGTAATAAACGCCTTCCACATCCCGCACGCCTTCAACAGACCTGAGCACATCAAGATCTTCCTGTGTAACGAGCATTGTAGATATGATCTCCAGATCACGGTAACCTGTAACATCATAGAACCTGTTGCCATTTTGTGCGATCGACTCAGAGGCGAAATTGATACCGAGATAAGCCATGACCGCCAGCATGGAGATAACGACGATCGACAGATAGGAAACGATCTGTTTGCCTATATTACGGGTTGTGTCCTTAACGTATGTCTTTTTCATACTTATAATAATAAAACAAACCCCGCAACCTGAAAAGGTCACGGGGTTTATTTTTATCAAAAGTTCACGATTACAGCTATATACAGCCGGAGATCAACGCTTACTGAACTGTGATGCCTTACGAGCCTTCTTGAGACCGGGCTTCTTACGCTCCTTCATACGTGAGTCTCTTGTAAGGAAGCCTGCAGCCTTAAGTGTTGACTTGTAAGCCTCTTCGTCAGCAACAACGAGTGCTCTTGCGATACCGTGACGGATAGCGCCTGCCTGGCCGGAGATTCCGCCGCCCTGGGCATTAGCGATAACATCAAACTTGGATACGGTATCTGTAGCCTCCAGAGGCTGACGTACGATGAGCTTCAGTGTATCAAGACCGAAATACTCGTCGATATCCTTCTCGTTGATAGTGATCTTACCTGTTCCGGGAACAAGACGTACACGAGCTACTGCGTCCTTACGACGGCCTGTTCCATAGTAGTAAACCTTTGCAGATTTCTTAGCCATTTATCTTGTCCTCCATTAACCTTCGAATGTGTATACTTCAGGCTTCTGAGCTGCCTGCCCGTGCTCTGCGCCTGCATATACATGAAGCTTCTTGAACATCTGGCGTCCAAGAGAATTCTTGGGAAGCATGCCCTTAACAGCGAGCTCCAGAGCCTTCTCGGGGTTCTTAGCCATCAGGTTCTTGTAAGATACTTCCTTCAGTCCTCCCGGATAACCTGTGTGGTAACGGTAGTACTTCTGGTCAAGCTTCTTGCCTGTGAGCACCATCTTGGATGCGTTGATAACCACTACATAATCACCTGTATCGATGAAAGGTGTGTATGTGGGCTTGTGCTTGCCACGGAGGAGCCTTGCGACCTCAGTAGCGAGACGTCCCAGCGTCTTGCCCTCAGCGTCGATCAGAAGCCACTTTCTCTCAATCGTAGCAGCTGTAGCAACATAAGTCTTCATATGCCTTGATCTCCTTAATATTATTGCAAAATTGACTCACACCCTTTTTGAGGGCGCCCGCTTATATTACTAGCGTTTGTAATGCATGTCAATAGGTTTTCAGAAAAAATCTTAAGGATTCTTCCAAAATCTCAAAGATTCTCCATTTTGCTCGCGTAATCAGCGTCGCCGAGTGACAATCTCTTACTTTCGCGTGAAACGGAAGACATTTCCGCGCTCTTCATCAGACATCCCGCTTATGTAATTCTCGTACAATTTAATTACACCATCAGTCTCTTCGGAAGCATCAATTCCGGACAGCATCTTAACAGCCTCTTCCCTCTCGCCCATGTGGAACAGGCGGATCGCTTCGCGGAGATCGTTCTTGTGGGATGACCTTGCTTCCCTGACATCAGCGGGGAGGCAGTCGAGAACTTCGTAAACGCCCTTAACCTCGTTGACGCCTGCAACCTGCAGGATGCCGAGATATCTGAGATCGTAGGCTTCGGCATCGCTTAATCTGTCGACTGAATCCTTGGAGATGAGCATGCCGGTCTTGAACTGTTTCGTCAGGGACTCGAGACGTGAACTCAGGTTTACAGTATCTGAGATGACCGTGCCGGAAAGTCTCTCGGTCTCGCCGACGATTCCGACCATAGACATGCCCGAATGGATACCGATGCCGATGTTGATCGCGCTGACACCAAGGGACTCTGCCATGGCAGGATCGAGAGCTATAGCCTTGTACATCTCGATGCCGCATTTTACTGCATCGTCCGCATTCTCAAAGAGAGCCATGACAGCATCGCCTATGTACTTGTCGACGAAGCCGTTATTCTGCCTTACGATCGGGCCTGCCATGCCGTAAACCTTGTTTATAAACTCGAATGTTTCCTTGGCGGTCATGATCTCCGAATTGATCGAGAAAGATCTGATATCGCAGAACAGCACCGTCAGCTCCCTGCTCCTTGCGTCGCCGAGCTGAAGGTCCGTGAAATTCTCCTTGTTGAGGAACTTGCGGAACTGCTCCGGAACGAACTTGTAGTAGAATCTCTCGGTGCGGTCCTTCTCATCAAACATCGTTTCGAGGCTGTTCGCCATCGTGTTGACCTGGGAACAGATCTCGCCGAGTTCATCCTTGGATTTGTATTTGATCCTCGCGGAGAAATCGCCGTCCGCGATCTTGCTGACCGTAGTCGTCGCCTTCTTGATCGTCCTTGCTATAATAAGCGAAGTCAAGACCGTAACTGCGGCAAGGGCAACGATAATGATGAGGACGAACTTGACGATCTCCGCGAACCAGTCACGCCTCAAAACCCAGAAATTCCAGCTGTTTGTCTGAACTCTCATGTAGTAGTCGCCCGTTCCCTTGGCATCCTTAATGACACCGTAGGCATAGATCCTGTTCGAGTCCGCATCGTCATCAATGACGCCTGACAACTCGTCAAACCTGTAGAAACCGTCATCAGTCCTGGCGCCCGCCATTTCCTCTGCCGTCTTAAAGGAGCCAGTCAGGTATAGAGGATTTGAGACTCTGTCTGAAATACACAGTACCGTCGCGTGGCTGTCATCTATTCTGTGGACTATCGAAAAAACATAATTGCCGTCCACAGTATCAAAGCTCTGAAGCATGTCGAAAACCTTACGCGACTCCGCTCCGATATCCTTGTTCAGCTCATCGAAGGCCGAGAAATCATATCCGTTAAAAGCAGACGTCGCCATCCTGCACACCTGATCAACATCCCGCCTGGTACGTGCAATATTATCCTCCTGGATCTCAGAGTACAGACTCATCGACAGCAAAACTGCAGGAATGATGATAACCGGAAGTGTGACAAGTATCTGCTTGTACATCAATGTTTTCCTGCGGATGATAAGATTGACAACAAGAGCGCACAGCATAACAAAGATCGCAATCTCTAAAATAGACTCAAGGTCTGCGTAGATATGATTCTTCAGAAAAACTACGATCCCGGGATCGGTCTTTTCCGTTCCGTCAAACAAAACGATTCCATTTCCCGTTGCAATATAGAGCAGATCCTTATCGCCGCTCCTGTATGAATCAATACCCCAGATGACTCTTTGGTCACCTTTATATTCCGGGCCTTTGAGATCAAGCACTTCAGTTAAAGTATTATTCTCGAGACAGAATACTTTTCCGGTATTATCTCTTCTGCAAACATAGATCTTGCCTCCCGCGAGAGTTGCATCATCGAAAGATTGATCTCTGTCAATATCATAGGCACTTGCTTTGATAGTAAAAATGAGATTCTCCAAAGGCTCACCGAACTTTTGCTGATAGACCTCACCATCGCTCAAAATAAACAGGAAAGAGCCATCAAGCGGGATTGCTTCAACAACATAGTTGCCGTTCTCATCCGCACGATACGGGTCGCTCATTCTGACATTCTGCGTCTCGGTGTCGATGGAATAAAGCCGGGTCTCATCCTTTCCGACCACAGCAAAAGTCAGTTCACCATTGTAATAATTGAGTTTACTGATCTGGGCATAACGTATCTTTTCCGACAGGTCATACTGAACCTCGAAAATCTTCTGTGCTGACTTAAAGTCCTTTTCGTAAGCAACAATAGACTCGTTGGTAACCGCAGAGTCATAATCACCGCCGTAATCAATGCAGAGGCCGTAATACTTCTGACCTTCGCCCATCTCGATTATATGTGGATAATAGTAGTACTCACCCATCTTTACATATGGCGCACCTGCCACAACCTGTTCCTTCGTCTCAAGGTTTTCAATACCCAGTAGAGTCGTGCCGTCCTTCATAAAAAAGAAAGAAGCATAACCTTCATCATTTACAGAACCGCCGGAGCAGTTATCAACAGCATAATCTTCGCCGCTTAATGAATCAGTAACCTGAGCCAGTTTTGTATCGCCATCGGAAGTGAATTCGAGAAATAAGTAAATAGCAAGAAAGACAGCAATGGCAATTAAAAACCAGCGTGCCTTTCCAAACACCTTGAAAATGAATGATTTAAACTTACCTTTTTTTGCCTTATTCATAACCCGATTCTGCCTTACAGCTTTTACCCACCGTCACTTATTCTGCTTTATAATGGGGTTTGATGTCAAGTTAAGGCTTTTTGAGATAACCCATCACTCTGAAAATCCCGAAGCGGGAACGCACAATTTGTGCCGCTACTCAGCTACTCCCGAAGCGAGAACGCACAATTTGTGCCGCAACTCAGCTACTCCCGAAGCGAGAACGCACAATTTGTGCCGCAACTCAGCTACTCCCGAAGGGCGAGCGCTGCCCTTGCGAGCGGACTTACCGCAGGAGCGAAGCGACGAGGACTGAAGCGAGCAAGTGGTCGCGAGCCCTGTTATGTTTGATACGGGAAATTCCTGCTTACCGTACAGTTCCCCGGATTCACATACGCCTGAACCGACTTTGTCGCACGTGCGGGATAGATGGACTCATTGAACATATGGCCGCCGCCTGCACTCTTGACCTCACGGTCAGTCATCATGAACAGGAATGAGTTCATTCCCTGCCAGGGGTACGCATCGCAGTGATACCAGCCGCCATTGAGGAAGACGAGACACCAGTAATGCGTCCTGCCGTTATACGCCTCTTTGGGATATCTGGTCACGCAGATGTTCTGGATGCCGGCGCGGTCAAGGAGCGCCTTGCAGCACGCCCATGATCCGTAGCATGAAGCTCTTCTCGTCTTGAATGCCTTGATGGCTGCGTTTGCCCATGAACTGTAGTCCGACGTACCTCTCGACGGGGAGATGTGGTGACGCACCCAGTAGAATATGATCATAGCCTTCTGGACATCGTTCATGTTCTTGTCAGTAATCTTGGCGAGTATTTTGTCGGCCATCTGGTATGCGCGCTCGATGGAATCCTCGTCGTTCTCATCCGTAACACCCGCAGTTCTCATCGTAACAACAGTAACGTTGACTGTGACCTGACTCTGGTTGCCCACGTCATCCGTGGCTGTGTACACAACAGGATAAGTGCCGATAGTATTCAGATTTACCGCTGACGTATCAATCTCGAGATCGGGCATCGGGTCAAAATCATCAGTTACGGTAATACCGTCTCTGTATGTGAGCTCGCCACCAATGACAAGGTTGAAGTCATGGGCACCTTCAATAACAGGAGGCGTGTGATCATCCTTGATGTATATGGGAACCTGCACAACGTCGCTGTTGCCGTATCCGTCCGTGAGCCTTATGGGCAGCGCGAAATGTCCGCCGTAATCAAAATGGTAATCCGGGTCATCAAACTCGATGATACACCCTGACAGATCGAAAACATCTTTCACGCACTCCTCAGGCTTGGGCGGCCTGTTTGTGTATATCTCCTGTGCTACGGGATTGGCCGTAGGAGGCGTCAGATCGACAATGTTGAGCTTGGACTTATATACCCTGTCCCCGACGCTTATCTCGATGGGATAAGAACCTACCTTGGATGTGTCTATAGTGCTGATATCAGTCACAAATGACGCATTTGACGGAACTACCGTAAAGAAATCAGACAGATCAAAAAGGTGCGCATACTCGATGGTCACCTCCTGAAATACGAGTTTGTCCAGAGCGGCAACTTTCCTGTTATAGATGTAGAGACATACTGCAGAACCGATAAGAAGTCCCAGCAGAAGAGGTATCACAAAGATGGAAGCGATGCGCTGGCTTGCTCCCTGCACACGCTTCCACAGATAACTTGGGGTAGTGTTCTCCCCGCTCATATCATTCACCTCCCGCACCGGGATCCGGATCAGGATCAGGCTGAGGAGCAGGAGTATCCGTAGGATCCGGCTTCTGTGTAGGATCCGGAGCCTTTGTAGGATCAGCGGGTGCAGTCGTCTCCTCAGCAGGCGCCGTTGTGGCGGGAGCTGTAGTAGGCGAAGCTTCTGTAGTTGTTGACGCAGACGTCGTTGTTGAAGCAGACGTCGTTGATGCTGCCTGAGAAGTTGCCGACGACGATGTAGGTGCCGCCGGATCGTCCGTCGGATCCGGCGTCGGTATAGGCGTCGGCGTCGGTGTCACCAGCTTGAGTCCGGAGCTTACCGTACACTTATGTACGTTGATGTATTTCTGAACAGATACAGTTGCTCTGGGCGGCAGGCTGCTCGTATTGAAATTCTTATGATATCCGATAGCCTTGCGGATCTCGGCATCGGTCATCATGTATGAGAATGTGTGACCTGCGCCGGGATACTGGGTGGAGTCACAGTGATACCATCCGCCGTTCAGGTAGCAGAGACACCAGATGTGGTTGCCGCTGTTACGCCATACTTTCCTGTTGGGAATACCTGCAACATCAAGCAGCCCCTTACATGCTGCCCACTGGCCGTAGCAGCTGGCATATCTTCTTCCGTATGCCTGACATGCAGCAGCAGCCCATGAAGCATGTGTTGTATGATGGAGTGCAAATCCGATATTATGGTTGACCCAGTAGAAGATCTTGAGTCCCCTGAGAACGTCGCTCTGGGATGACTTACAGATGCTGTTATATATCTTGCTCGCTGCAGCATATGCGTCGGCGTTCGTACAGTTATCGTACTTGTGCCAGTTACCGCCGCCACCGCCGTAATTTACTGTTCCGCCGCCGGCTGCCACCTCTTCAGCCTGCTCCTCTTCGATAACGTTAACTGTTACCTCGACGCTACTCATATTGCCGCACTCGTCGACAGCAGTATAGATAAGAGGATATGTGCCGACTTCTTCCATGTTGACCTGTGAATTGTCTATCGTGAGTACAGGATGCTCATCATAGTCATCAGTAACCGTGATGCCTGTCCTGAACATAGGTGTATCACCCACGATGAATGTCAGATCCTGGCAGCCCTCTATAACGGGAGCTGTATGGTCGTCGATCACCTCAAAAGGAACGGGGATAACTGTCTTATTGCCGTAGTAGTCGGTAAGTTCCACATCTACCATTCTCGGACCGCCAAGACCGATATCAACGCCCTCAGCAAACTGAACAGTAACGGCAGACTTATCGGAGACATCAGTAACACAGTCGTTAGGATCCGGCAGCTGATGAACATAAACTTTCTGAGGAACAGCAGTTGCCGTAGGCGGCACATCATCTACCACATTCAGCTTCGACTTGGTCTTGTATCCGTTGCTTATGATGGAAAGCTCATATGATGCCAGATCATCCGTGTTGATGACTGACACGTCAGAAGCAAACGAACACCTGGACGCATCCGCCCCCGGTTCTACAAAGAGATCGACCGTCAGCGGAGTACCGTATGTTATCGTTACTTCACTCTTGATGATACTCAGCGCTTCTGCCTTTACACTGTTATTATGCAGGGCAACGGCACCGGTAATTCCGCCGCCGAGAACTGCCACCGGCAGTACGCCGAATAACAATACTTTGCTAAGTATACTTCCTCCAGTTGCTTTCTTCAGTAATCCCATATTCTCTTCCCCTTCATATCATCCCTTAAAATATGACTGTTGCAGATTATGTTCCCTGTTAACTGATACTATTCGCCTGTATTATCCTGTCCGTCATCGGGAGCAGGAGCCTCCGTTGGCGGATTCGTAGGAGGCGCAGGTGTCTCCGGAGTCTCCGTGGGAGGAGGTGTGGTCGGAGCCTGCGTCGGTGGTGCCGTCGGAGGTGTCGTTGTCTGAACGGCAGGAGCTGTTGTAGCAGGTGCCGGTGTCTGTGTTGCAGGAGCCTGTGTCGAAGTAGCTGCTGTCGTATCTGTTCCCTCGGTAGGTACTGCTTCCGTGGTCGGAACAGGAGTCGGTGTATAGATGACCATCGCCGAGCTTACTGTTGCCGAGTTGATGTTGATATACTTCTGGACTGATACTGTCGCTCTTGCAGGAAGACCGGAAGCTATGAACTTATGGTTACCGGGAGCTGACTTAACCTCAGCATCTGTCATCATGTAGATAAAGTAGTGTCCTCTTCCGGGCCACTGTGTGGCATCGCAGTGATACCATCCGCCGTTCAGATAGCAGAGACACCATACGTGAACTTTGGCGGATCCGGAACGCCATACCTTGTAATTAGGGATACCGGCAACATCGCAGAGAGCCTTACATGCCGCCCACTGCCCATAGCAGGAAGAATGACGCTCACCGAAAGCCTGGCAAGCAGCTGCAGCCCAGGATGTATGGTCTGTACCCCAGCTGGTGAAAGCGATATGATGGTTGACCCAGTAGAAGATCTTGAGACCCTTCTGGACTGTATTCATGGATCCGTTTGTTATGGAACCCAGGATAGAACTTGCTTTCGCATAGGCATCAGCAGTTGTGCAGTTGCTGTACTTCTTATTGGAGCCGCCTCCACCGCCGCCGGCACTGGATGTGGGTGCTGCGATGTTTCCGTCACCGGGTTCTACGGTAACGTTAACAACCACCATGGTCTCGTTGCCTGCCGCATCGGACGCGATGTAGTAGAGCTGGTACTCACCGGGAGTAATGCCGTCGATCTCAGTATCGTCAACGATGAGAACAGGATCGGGATCCATATCATCGGATACTGTGACGCCTTCCTTGTAATCAGGGATCTCACCGGCCTTGAATGTTATATCATGGGTACCGAAGATAAGAGGTGCATTGAAGTCACTTGTTACCGTGAAGGGTACCTCTACGACTGACTGGTTCATATACGCGTCCGTAAGAACGACACTGACCAGGAGCGATCCGCCTGCTGACAGATCTGTTCCCTCCGCGTAGTTTACCGTAACCTCGGACTTATCCTGGATATTGGTCACGCAGTCGTTAGGATCGGGAAGCTCGATGGAATATACAGTCTGCGGAACTGCTTCAGCAACAGGTGGAACATCATCGATAACGTTAAGGATCGATGTTACCTTGTGACCGCCTGAAGACAGTGTGAGCTCATAGGATGCGAGTTTGGACATGTCGATAACGGACACGTCAGATACGAACGAGCACTTGGAAGGATCTCCGCCCTCCTCAACAAAAAGATCGACAGTCAGCGGCGTATCGTATGTAACGCTGACCTCTTTCTTGATGTTGTACATAGCCTTGGTGCTGTTGTAGTAAGCACAGCTTCCGATAGTAACGACTACCGCAGCAAGAGCCACGGGCAATGCCACCTGCAGAAGCGGGTTCGTGACACCGATCTTCTTGAGGATCTTCATGAAAGTTCCCTTGGACTTTGCCTTGGGCGCGCCGGCCTTTCTGCCGCTGCCGCCTCCCTTTCCGCCTCTGTTTGTATGAACGTTCCTGTTAGCCATATTTCTGTCTATCTTCCTGTTAACTTGTTTTCTTATTTATGCCTGATAATATCTATCCAAAATACCAAATTCTATTATATCACTAATCCCATGGCAATTCTAACCGGACGGGAAATGCCTCCGTAATGCCACATTCCTGTCATGTTATGTAAAGCAATGCGGTGCAGCACCCGGAGATGCTGCACCGTCAGTTAAGCTCGATAGTATCTGATGCCCGGCATCATGCTTACACGATCTGGTTGTAAGCGATACCAGCAACAACACCTTCGTTCATGGAGATAACGAGCATTGTGTCGTTCTTCTCGTAAACGAGTGTGTCACCTACGTCAGATGTGGGCTGACCGTATGCAGCGATTACATCATCCTTGGAGCTTCCGATGAAGATGCCCTCAGGTGTTGTAACTGTATCAAGGAAGATACCGACGTTGGAAATGAGGTCGATATTGCCAACAGGTACTGTGTTGATAACGAATGCTGCGTTGTTATATGTGTATGTCTTGCTCATACCGATACCTGCGCAGGAAGGAGCCTCGAAGTAGATGTAGTCATCACCGAGTGCTGCGATAACATCCTTGGCATCTGTGTTGACACGGATCTTTGTTCCGTTGACCTCAAGGACATAACCCTCATCATCGATGTTAGCGATGTGAGCCTGTGCTGTACCCTGTGCGGAAGACTCCGAGCTGATTACCTTTACTCCGTCATCACCGCCCTGTGCACCTGAGCATGCTGTGAATGCGCTGACTGCGATTGCAGCAGTAAGTGCGACAGCCAATATTCTCTTAAGATTCATAGGTTAATACCTCCATAAAATAAAATTTCCTTAAACCTATGGGGTATTTTATCACATAGTCTTATAAATAAATCCCAAACAATAAGGACAAAAAGGCATCAGTTTATTGCACTTGCACCAAAACTCACAAGGTGCCCGTACTGCTCGATCTCGCTCATCTGACGGTCCCTCATCGCGTTGTAATAACTGATCTTCTCCTCCCATGCAGCCGACGTCTCAGCGTCCTGTCTGAAGTCGGTAAGCGTGTATCTTGAGATGAGCCAGTTACCCAGATAACTGCTTAATTTCTCGGCGCCCGTGAGGTTCAGATGAAGTCCGGCATCGTACGTATCAACGCTCATGTCGAGGCCGATATCATCATTGCCGATCAGGTTGATATAAGGGATCCCCCTGCTGTCGGCCACCTTCTGTATCTGTTCGTCCCACTGGGTATACCAGGACGGGTATTCTATGGGAGCCTTGAAGAGCACCAGCTTTATCCCCTTAGCCTCGCACAGGTCGATGATCCTGTTCAGATAACCCATGGCATTGGAGCCGAGGGTGTAATCAGCGAGCGGGAACGCAGGCGGAAAACCCTCATACGGCTTTACGTCACAGCGCATATAATAGCCGTTGTGGGAGACTTTGTCTTTCGACGCGAAATGGGTGAAGTCATCACTCCCGAGTTCACTCCAGCGGTAGTGATATCTGAGTATCGGGAATACGTAATCGACGAATTTCTCTTCCGGCAGCATGGAGGCCTTTATTGCCTCGATCTTGGTCCCGGACCACCTCATTCCGTCCAGAGTCATCCGGTTATATTCCTCCTTGCGGGGCTGGTCGAACTGAAGCGAGTGAACACTGAGGACCACGACCTTCGGAGTCTCATATCTGAGAGTGTCCTCAAGGAGATAATAGGACTGCCAGATGTACTGCTCGGCACTGCCCCTGATATACGAAGAAAGGCCGTATTCACTGTACAGTGCAACGGGAGAGATGTTCTCAAACACCTCGCAGTCACCCAGGATCAGTATCTCGTGAGGTTCTTTGGCATCATAGTATTCCTCGATCATGGAGCCTTCAACCGTACCGGTCTGATACTTGGGTATCAGAAGTCTCTGGATGGCAGCAAATACCAGGACTGCCAGGATGAGTCCTGCCGTTACGATCAATGCTGTACGTACTGACTTCTTCATGCTCCCGCCGTTACTATTTCTTTACTGTTGCCGAGCCGTAGTTGATCCTGTTCTGGACCGACTGGGTCGCTGAAGCAGGATACTTGCTGTGGTTAAAGTTGTAGCCGTTGAACCCGCCGCCGGTGAACCTGGCAAGCTCCGCATCAGTCAGCATGAACACATAGCTGTTGTAATGCTGTCTCGGAGTGCTGTCGCAGTGATACCACTGGCCGTCTATCTTGACGAGATTCCAATAGTGGGCAGACCACCTGAAAGGTTCCCTCTCTACGATCTTATTCTCGATGCCTGCACAGTCCAGGAGAGTCCATGCAGCCATGGCAAATGAATAGCATGTGCCCTGTCTCTTCACAAGAGCGTCATATGCGGCTCTTGTCCAGGATGATGTGTCAGTGCTCGTGATGTAGTTGATGTTATACCTGCACCAGTGGAAGATCTTGAGGGCTTTCTCCATATCTGTCATGTTGGATTTTGTGATCTTGTTCAGTATCTTCTGGGCAACAGCATAGAGCTCCTCAGGCTCCACGTATGTGGCCGGTTTCTTCTTGAGCGTCAGCTTGATATCTGTCATGGCGATATTGCCTGCAGCATCCCTGGCGACGTAAGTAACCGTATATGTTCCCGGCGTATTCATATCGACAGCAGAATTGTCGATATCGAGGGTGGGGTTGGGATCGTAGTCATCTGTTACCGTGATGCCTGTCCTGTAGGAGATGGAATCACCGACAAATGCCTTGATGTTCTTGGCGCCTGAGATAACAGGGGCTGTGACATCGTTAGAGATGTAGAAAGGAACTTCAACAACATTGATGTTGCCCGACGGATCCTCGAGCTTCACATAAACGATAGATGTATTGGTCCTGGACAGATCAGGCTCTGTCATATACTCGACTGTGACGGGCTGCTGCACATCGTATATGTCGGTTACCAGTTTATCGGCTTCCGGCATCTTCTCGTTGGCATACATCGTGTAGGGAACGACCGTACAGGTAGGCGCGATCGTATCCGCCACTGTGAGTCTTACCGGATAGGTCATGTTGAACAGGGTGATATTAAAATCGAATTCCTGGGGGATATTTGTATCCACCTGACTCAGGTCAACAGACAGTTCAGCCTCATCGGAGAACAGGATCATCGACTTGAAGAAATCCTCCCTTGTCACCTGCTCTCCGCATTCGACGGTAACATGGTTCACAACGTTCTCTTCCTGCATACGGAAGAATCCGATGACGGCGGCAACGATCAGTAAAACGAGCATGACACAGACTGCGGCCAGTCCCTTGAAAGCCCAGGCCATATTGTCATTTCCGTTATCTACTGATCTTCTGCTGTCAGATCTTCTGTATCTTGTGTTATTACCGCTGCTCATATTCCATTAACGATTTTATCATCATGTCTGTTACACGGTTCCTTATTATAAAGTATAAATTTAGGTTTTGTACCTGTTGCCTTTTGGGAAAGTTGTGTATAAATAGTGTTATGGACGGACAGCCTTACAGACACTGTGTACTATGTCCCAGAAGATGTGGAGCGGACAGAACGGGCAATGCCCGTGGATACTGCGGGATGGGTGATATTCCCGTGGTCAATCTCTGCAGGCTTCATCTCGGTGAGGAGCCGGTGATCAGCGGCACAAAAGGTTCCGGGACCATATTCTTCGAGGGATGCAGCCTGGGGTGTGCCTTCTGCCAGAACTACCGGATCTCAATGCGCCCCACAGGCAAGGGAATCGTGGCGGACGGCGATAAACTGTCTGACATGATGCTGAAGCTTCAGGAGATGGGGGCACACAACATCAATCTCGTAACACCCATGCACTTCGCCCCCACAGTCAGGGAACAGATAATAAAGGCAAAGGAACGGGAGCTTAATGTCCCGGTGGCATTGAACATTTCCGGGTATGAGAATGTTGAGACTGTCAGGATTTTCGAGAAGGTGGCGGATATATTTCTTACGGACTTCAAGTTCTGGTCTGACGATCTGGCTTACAGTGTGTGCAGAGTGAAGGATTACCGGGAGAAGGCGGTCAGCGCTCTGGAGGCTATGGTCAGTATCACAGGCGCGCCTGTGAAGGACGGCAGCGGGCTTCTCAGGTCGGGTGTGATCGTGCGCCACCTGATGCTGCCAAAGCATATATACGATACCAAGCACATCATCGATTATCTGGTGGATACATATGACAAAGACATAATCATAAGCCTGATGGATCAGTACACCCCCACCGCACCAGCCATTGACGCATGCCAAAAAGGAACCCTCCCGCCGGAGTTCGGAGAGAGGGTCAATAAGAACCATTATGAGACAATGTGCGACTACCTTGCCATGACAGGCTCCGGAGAGCATTTTATGCAGGAAGGCGACGCATCGGGGACGGATTGGATCCCGGATTTTGTATTCTAGAGATACTTGTCGATCATGGCCGTGAGCTTCTGCTTAGCCACAAATCCCACACTCTCATCCACGATCTTCCCGTCCTTGAAGAGCTTGACCGCAGGGATGCTGCTGACGTTGTTGTCGAGTGCGAGCGTGAGATTGTCGTCGGAATTGCATTTGCCGACCTTGATCCTGCCCTCATATTCCTCTGCGATCTCTGATATCACCGGACCCAGCATCTTGCACGGCCCGCACCAGGGGGCCCAGAAATCCACAAGTACCGGAATGTCTGAATTCAATACTTCCTGCTCGAAATTAGCTTCATTTATCTCGATCTCTGCCATATTATCCGTACCTCCTTCTGTCTTGGTCTTCTTACTTCTTCCAGGCCCCGTCAGGTCCCAGTTTGTAACCATCTACGGTAGTGTTCTTCAGCATTACGCCGCTGGAATTCATGTAGTACCACTTGCCGCTGACTTTGGTCCATCCTGTCTGCATATATCCGGATGAATTGAAGTAGTACCAGTTGCCGTCTATCTGCTGCCAGCCTGTAGCCATAGCACCGCTGCTCTTGAAGAAGCATGTATTCTTACCGATCTTCGTAAGCCCTGTTGCCATCTTGCCGTCAGTACCAAGGTAGTACCAAACCTTCGATATCTTCTGCCAGCCTGTCTTCATCGCACCCGAAGAAGCGAAGTAATACCATACGCCTCCGATCTGCTGCCAGCCGGTAACCATCACGGAATCCTTGTCGAAGTAATATGTATCGCTTCCGACCTTGTAGAAGTTGCTCTTTACGGCAGAACCGTAGCTGTTGAGGTAATACCATTTGGTGCCGACCTTCTTCCAGCAGCTCTTCTCCATCTCGCCGTCAGAGTTGAAGAAATACTTAAGACCGTTGATCGTATTCCAGCCTGTTACCATTTTGCCGTTGCTTCCGATGTAATATGTCTTGGATCCGGACTTCACGAACTCGTTCTTCACCTGCACACCGTCAGCTGCGAAATAGTACCACTCGTTCTCAATGCTCGCCCAGCCTTTGGCCATGACGCCGTTGCCCTTGAAGAAGTACTGCTTGCCGTCTATGATCTTCCAGCCGGTGAACATCGCACCTGTCGTCTCGTCAAGATAATAGGTGTCTCCGCCGATCTCCTTAAGACCCTTTACAGGCTCTCCGTCGATGCAGTAATACCATGCGCCTTCCATCTTCACCCATCCGGAATTTATCTCGAAAACCCCGCTGGTGACGAATGTGATCTGATTGTCCTTGTAGATGTAGTAACGCAGTGTGTTGCCTTCCAGATCTATGCCGAATATCTTTCCTGCAGTTCCTGTATAGGTAAAAGCCAGCTCGGGTGTCTGACCCTTGCCGGGAAGCCTGTAAACCTTCTTTGCCGTCGATACGAACACAAGTGTGCCGTTGCCTGTCATCGATGCATTGTAGAAAGACTCAGGGAGTGTGGCATATGTAGATGATGAATTCGAAGTGAAATCATACACGCTCACCGTCTTGGAATCCTTTGTGATGTAGCACCAGTTCCTTGAACCCACCGGGACGACTCTCGCCACAGACTCTGACCAGAAATATGAATCGTATGTGGTATCTGTTCCCTTGCTTCCGCACGCCTCGGAACCGTCGATTATCCAGTCATCTACATTGTGCTTGTTCTTGTGCATCTTGGCATTGCTGAGCAGGAAATACTCATGCTTGCAGAATCCGGGATAAAGGGGCTTATAGTTATACATGGGGTCATCCCATGTGCTGTCGATAAAGTAATAATTCGAACCGGCCTTTACCATGTTCCATGCATGATCCAGATCCTTGCTTGAGATAAGCCAGGAATCGAGACCGACCTTCGAAGCGATGTGATCGAAGGCCATCGAATAGCCCTGACATACAGCCGACCCGTTAATGAGGCAGTCGTATGCGTTGTAATGGTAGTTATCCGGATCCTCATCGTAACTGCAATGGGTAACGATGTAGTCGTGGATGTACAGTGCTTTCTCCACAGCGCTCCATGAACTGTTGATGTTGCCAACGATCTCGTTCACCTTTGTGTTGAACTTGTTAACGTCGCTTTTGGTGAATCCGGGCAGCACATTCAGGGTGTATTTTGTAACTGCTCCGGAAGTCTTGTAAGAATACTTGTACTGCGGAGACAGGAAGAAAAACTCCCCGTGCGTATTCATGAACTTAACATAAACTTCCTTCGTGTCTTCCCTGACGAGTCCGCAGGAAGAAACATCAACGACAAACTGGGATGAACCGTCCCAATTCCTGCATGCCTCAGCAAGTGCATTCATCACGGATGTCTCGTTATAGGCTGTATATACCGGAGCTTCTGCTTCTTCAGTTACTTCTTCATCATCACCAACAGGCTCTTCCGAAAGATCTTCTGTCTCCTGAGGCTCCTGCTCAGTGTCCTGTTCCGTCTCCTGTTCCGCAGTCTCCTCTGTCTCCTGAGGCTCAGTTATGTCAACGGGTTCCTCTTCAGAAGTCACAACAGTCTGTTCTTCAGCGGCATCTGCGGGATCTTCTTTCGCGATGTCCTCATCCTGAACATCTTCGGGCTCTCCGTCCGGTCTTAAGGAGTTCTTGCCGCCTTCCCTGTCCTCAAGAGTCTCCTCGTAGATATCGTAATCACCCGAGACATACTCCTCTGGTATATCGTCTATATCATCAAGATCGTCTGAACCCGGTGTGCCGCCGGCCTGAATTACATAGTCGGAAACATCGACAGAGACTTCAACAACATCATCGTCACCGTTGTCAGGCGTATCCGCAAAGACCACATTCCCGGCGATCATGCTGACTGCGAGAATCATCGACAGAGCAGCCTCAAACCTTTTTCTAAGCATAAACATCCGTCATCCTTTTTCCAAAATAATAATATATTATAACTTATTAGCCCGATAATGTGAAATGGGGACGGTTCCCAATGTCATTAAGTTAAGAAATTTTTCTCTGATACTCGGCATTTCAAATGGTGCCGAGTATTTTTTTACTTTTTTCAAGAAAACAGTTGACACTGCAGCCTAAATGTGCGGCCTCATTAGCTCCACCAGCTCGGAGCTAATGAGGCCCTTGGAATTAAGGAAACTCGATTCCAAGGAGGCACAACATGAGAATCAAACAAATCAAAAAGCACTTCAACTCAGCAATCAACGAGATCGCAGAACATCCGCAAGACTACTGCTTCGACCCGGAACGCGACTTTACCCGCAAACGTAAGATATCTGCGAAA